>CABUIE010000010.1 GCA_902491565.1 uncultured Collinsella sp. | reverse complement strand
CGGCAATACGCTTGAGGATCCTTAAAAGAAAGTCCAGTTTATCCTTCCCACTCCAAAGCCTCCCATTTCTCGTGTCCAAGAAATGGGAGGCAGTTCAGGGAGAGGTGCAGGGCCGCTTTTGCGTCTAAGAATCTTTAGTAGCTAAAAGGAAAACCCCACAGCCCATTCGAGCTGCGGGGTTTCCCTTTGTGCCTCCGATGCGAAATGAATCGCTCAGATATTACTGATAATCGACGACGTCGATCCAGTTCTTAAGGAACTCATCGTTCACGTTGCGCTTACGAGCGAGCTCGGAAGCGGCGACGATGCTCGTCCACTGACGCACGACCTGCATGGGCATGTCGGCGCGGTCGCAGTAGAGCTCCAGGTAGGCCTCGGCCTGATCCTTGCTGTTGAGGGCAAAGAGCAGGTAGGTGGTGGCAACGTCGGCAGCAGGGGAGCCCTGGGTGGCATGTGCCCAGTCGCAGACGTACAGCTGACCGTTCTCGCCGACGATGACGTTGGAGGGGTTGAAGTCGCCGTGGCAGACCTTGAACTCCTTGGTCATGCCGTCCAGACGCTCCTGAAGGTTGTAGCGCGTGGTGGCATTGAGCTGATCGAGGCTGTCGATCATGCGGGCGAACTTATCGCGCTGACGGTTGAGCAGCGGGGAGGTGTAGCCGTGGATCTCGATCTGGAGGTCGACGAACATCTCGAGGTACTCACCAAAGCGCTGGGGCTCGGCAGTCATCTTCTCGGCAAGCGTGGTGCCCGGAACCTTCTCGGTCACGAGCGCCCAGCCGTTGGCGTTCTCGAGCTGAGAAACCTCGAGAGCCTTGGGGCTGCGGATGCCGCACTCGTTGATGCGGGCAAGATTCAAAGCCTCGTTGAACACGTCGGAGACGGGCTTGGTCTCGTTAAAGACCTTGACGATCTTGTCGCCCAGGTCGTAAACGACCTTGTTGCCGCGACGGACGAGCTCGGTCTTGGAATCGGGGAGCAGCATGATTGCATCCTTTCAACGATGCGATAGAAGCAACGGCGGGGGCGTGCGTACACCCGTGCACCCCCGCCGCAAATAACCGTGCTAAAACTAGCAGACGGCGTAGTCCTGGGGCTCGCGGCCGTAGTAGGCGTCCAGGTAGAGCTCCTTGATCTCGCTCATGAGCGGGTAGCGCGGGTTAGCGCCGGTGCACTGGTCGTTGAATGCCTGCTCGGTCATCTCGTCGAGGGTGTCGAGGAAGTACTGCTCGTCAACACCGTAGTCGGCGATGGTCTTCTTGACGCCGATGAAGTCCTTGAGCTCCTCGAGCTTCGTGATGAAGTTCTCGAAGACCTCCTTGTCGTCCTTGCCCTCGATGCCGCAGTACTTGGCCATCTCGGCGTAGTTGTGCAGCGCGTTGGGGTAAGGATACTGGGAGAAGGTACCCATCTTGACGGGAGCCTCGGCGGCGTTGTAGCGCATGACGCGAGTCAGGATGACGGCGTTGGCGAGGCCGTGGGGCAGGTGATGGAAGGCGCCGAGCTTGTGAGCCATGGAGTGGTTGAGGCCCAGGAAGGCGTTGGCGAAGGCCATACCGGCCATGCAAGAGGCGTTGTGCATCTCCTCGCGGGCATGCGGGTCCTTGGCGCCGTTCGTGAAGCTGGAGGGCAGGTTCTCGAAGACGAGCTTAGCAGCGCGCTCGGAGAGGCCCTTGGTGTAGTCGGAAGCCATGATGGAGACGTAGGACTCGATGGCGTGGGTCATGACGTCGATGCCGGAGGCAGCGGTCAGGCCGCGCGGGGCGGTCATGCAGTTGTCGGCGTCGACGATAGCCATGTTGGGGAGCAGCGCGTAGTCGGCGAGCGGCCACTTGATGCCGGTCTCCTTGTCGGTGATGATGGCGAACGGCGTGCACTCGGAGCCGGTACCCGAGGAGGTCGGGACGGCGACGAAGTAGGCCTTCTTGCCCATCTCGGGGAAGGTGAAGATACGCTTGCGGATGTCCATGAAGTCCATGGCCATGTCCTCAAACTTGCACTCGGGGTGCTCGTACATCATCCACATGATCTTGCCGGCGTCCATAGCGGAGCCACCGCCGACGGCGATGATGACGTCCGGCTCAAAGAGAGCCATCTGCTTGGCACCGCGACGTGCGCACTGCAGCGACGGATCGGGCTCGACGTCATAGAAGCAGTCGTGGGCGATGCCCATCTCGTCGAGCTTGGCCTCGATGGCGCGGGTGTTGCCATTCTTGAAGAGGAACTGGTCGGTGACGATGAAGGCGCGCTTCTTGCCCATGACGTTGCCCAGCTCGTCGAGGGCGACGGGCGTGGAACCCTTCTTGAAGTAGACCTTCTCGGGAGCGCGGAACCACAGCATGTTCTCACGGCGCTCGGCCACAGTCTTAACGTTGATCAAGTGCTTCACCCCAACGTTCTCGGAGACGGAGTTGCCGCCCCAGGAGCCGCAGCCCAGGGTCAGAGACGGCTTCATGCCAAAGTTGTACAGGTCACCGATGCCGCCGTGCGAGGACGGGGTGTTGATGACGATACGGCAGGCCTTCATGACGTGCTCGAACAGGCTGATCTTCTCGGCCTGAGCGGGGTGCACATACAGAGAGGCGGTGTGGCCCGGGCCACCGGCGAGCACCAGGTGCTCGGCCTTGTCGACGGCCTCCTGGAAGTCCTTGGCGTGGTACATGGCCAGGACCGGGGAGAGCTTCTCGTGGGAGAACTCCTCCTTGGCGGGGTCGGTGGAGGTGACCTCGGCGATCAGGATCTTGGTCTTGGCGGGAACCTCGATGCCGGCGAGCTCGGCGATCTTGGCGGCAGCCATGCCGGGGATGCGGTGATCGAGGGCGCCGTTCTTGAACATGGCGGCACGCAGGGCCTCCATCTCGGCACCCTGCTTGACGAAGTAGCAGCCGCGCTTCTGGAACTCGGCCTTAACCTGGTCATAGATGGTGTCGATGACGGTCACGGACTGCTCGGAAGCGCAGATCATGCCGTTGTCGAAGGTCTTGGAGTGGATGATGGAGTTGACGGCGAGCAGCACATCGGCGGTGTCGTCGATGATGACCGGGGTGTTACCGGCGCCAACGCCCAGGGCGGGCTTGCCCGAGGAGTAAGCGGCCTTGACCATGCCCGGGCCACCGGTGGCGAGGATGATGTCGACGTCGCGCATGACCATGTTGGTCAGCTCGATGGAGGGGACATCGACCCAGCCGATGATGCCCTCGGGGGCGCCGGCCTTGACGGCGGCGTCAAGCACGAGCTTGGCGGCGGCGATGGTGCACTTGGCGGCTGCCGGGTGCGGGGAGATGATGATGCCGTTGCGGGTCTTCAGGCTGATCAGCGTCTTGAAGATCGCGGTGGAGGTGGGGTTGGTCGTTGGGATGACGGCGCCCACGATGCCGATGGGCTCGGCGATCTTGGTGATGCCGTAAGCCTCGTCGCGCTCCAGGACACCACAGGTCTTGGTGTTCTTGTAAGCGTTGTAGATGTACTCTGCGGCGTAGTGGTTCTTGATGACCTTATCCTCAAGAACGCCGCGGCCGGTCTCCTCGATGGCCATCTTCGCCAACGGGATACGAGCCTTGTTGGCGGCCATGGCGGCCTCATAGAAGATCTTGTCGACCTGCTCCTGCGTGTACGTAGCAAAAAGCGCCTGGGCCTCTCGCATCTGAGCGAGCTTAGCCTCAAGCGCCTCTACGTTGTCCACAATTGCGGGAGTAGTGTTTTCCGGTGACTTTTTCACCATTTGTGTCTCCTTGCGATCGGAGATTTACCCTACGCCTTGCATGATAGCAAGAAATTATTCGGCGAACGGTCAGATTCCTCTAAAAGGCACACTAAAACGCTTCAATAAAATGAAACGTTTTAAGCAAACTAATTACCAGTGCATCGCCTCGTTCATTGGGGATCGACTTATATGAGCGCTTTCACTCATGTAAGTCTGTCCCAAATGAGTGCAAAAAGGCGCCCTCCGTTGGGGAGGACGCCTTTGGTAAGTTCTATGTGAACGCGAGGTCTTTGACCCGGAGAGTCCGAGGTACTTGTTGGTAAGACCTTATTTAGGAGCGCGCAACCTTGCCGGACTTGAGGCAGGTGGAGCAAACGTTCATCTTGCGACGGTGACCATCGACGACGACGTAGACGCGCTGGATGTTGGGGCGGAACTTACGGTTGGTGACGCGGTGAGAGTGGCTGATGGAGCGACCGGCAACGGGGTGCTTACCGCAAACTTCGCAAACTTTGGACATAACTGACCCTCCTTGGGCGACAAACGAACATGTCGCGTTAACAAACAAGCCTGAACTATAGCACAGAAGCAGTTCCCTGTGCGTAATCTACACAGAGATATTTCTCTTTTGGCGATAGTGCTCACGCCACGGCCCTGGACGTAGATCCGATTTGCGTGCAGCAGAGGGGATTATGCCAGCTCGTGCGTACGTTTTCAAGCTCGTCCCACAAATATATATAGGTTTATTGAGCATTGGGCTCCGTTTACGGATTGCCCTGTATTTATGCTCGCAATTAAGCTCGAGGTTGGCTACACTATCCCTTGACCATTAAAGGGGTACGAGATACCCACATGGAATTACATAGCTGCCAAAGAGCAGCCCTTCCTGTGGGTGTCTGGTCCGCTTTGAGCGGTCGGGCATCTATTTTTTTGACTGTGTCAGCAGTCAAGACATGTGAGGAAGGAGATCGATGGGCACGACTTCCCCCAAGGCGGTCATCATGGACGAGACCGCCGTCAATCGAGCGATGACCCGCATCGCGCACGAGATTCTCGAGCGCAACGAGGGCTGTGAAGACCTCGCTCTGGTCGGCATCGTCACGCGCGGCGACCTTCTGGCAAAGAAGCTCGCCGAGGAGATCAAGGAGATCGAGGGCGTCGACGTTCCGCTCGGCAGCCTCGACATCAGCTTCTACCGCGATGACTACGCTACCAATTTCGCTCCCGCGATCCACGCCACCAACATTCCCTTTAGCGTCGACGGCAAGCGCGTTGTGCTGGTGGACGACATCCTGTATACGGGCCGTACCATTCGCGCCGCTCTCGACGCCGTCATGGACCTGGGCCGTCCGAGCCGTATCGAGCTGGCAGTCCTCGTTGACCGCGGCCACCGCGAGCTCCCCATCTCGCCGGACTTTGTCGGCAAGAACGTTCCCTCGTCGCATGAGGAGAACGTGCACCTATATATGAAGGAAGTCGACGGCCACACCGCTGTCGAGATTAACGACGTCGCGCCGGGTTCCCACGTGGGCTCCGCGCCGCTGGGAGGTGAGTAGTACCGTGGCGTTCAACCATAAGCACCTGATCGACATTACCGAGTACTCCGAAGAGGACATCAAGCTCATCCTCGAGACCGCCAAGGCGTTCTCCGAGGTCAACGAGCGTGCAATCAAGAAGGTCCCCACGCTCAAGGGCAAGACCATCGTCAACATGTTCAACGAGCCCTCGACGCGCACCCGCAGCTCCTTCGAGCTCGCCGAGAAGCGTCTTTCGGCCGACAGCCTCAACTTTGGCGGCTCCTCGACCTCCACGGTCAAGGGCGAGAGCCTCGTCGACACCGTCGAGACCCTCAACGCCTATAAGATCGACTGCATCGTCGTGCGAGATAAGCACGCCGGTGCTCCCTACATCGTCACGCAGAACTCGCCCGCGAGCGTCATCTGCGCCGGCGACGGCAAGCACAACCATCCCACGCAGGCCCTGCTCGACCTGTACACCATCTGGGAGCACAAGGGCGACTTCCACGGTCTGAAGGTCGCCGTCGTCGGCGATATCGCGCACTCCCGTGTTTGCGGTTCGCTGATCCCCGCCCTTAAGATCATGGGCTGCGAGACCTACGCCGTCGCCCCCGGCACGCTGCTGCCGCCGGCGCCCGAGGTCCTGGGCTGCGACCACGTGACGAGCGACCTCGATTCCGTCCTGCCCGAGCTGGACGTCGTCTACATGCTGCGCGTGCAGCAGGAGCGCCTCGAGGGTGCCCCGTTCCCGACCATTCGTGAGTACCACAAGCTCTTCGGTCTGACCAAGGACCGCGAGAAGCTCATGAAGCCCGATGCGATTATCTGCCACCCGGGCCCCATCAACCGCGGCGTCGAGTTCGACTCCTATATGGCCGACCACCCGCAACGCTCCGTCATCCTGGAGCAGGTCTACGCCGGTATCTGCGTGCGTATGGCTATCCTGTATCTGCTGCTTGGAGGTGCCGATAATGGCCTTGCTTCTTAAGAATGCCCACGTCGTCGACCCGTCCGTCGAGCTTGACGGTGTTGTTGACGTCCTGATTGACGGCGATAAGATCGCCGAGGTCGGCGAGAATCTCGCCGTCGAGGGAGCCGAGGTCCGCGACCTTTCCGGCAAGTACCTCGTCCCCGGCCTGGTGGATATGCACGTTCACCTTCGTGAGCCCGGCTACGAGGTCAAAGAGGACATCGAGAGCGGCACCCGCGCTGCTGCCAAGGGCGGCTTTACCGGCGTGTGCGCCATGCCCAACACCGATCCCGTCACCGATAACGGCACCGTCGTGGAGTTCGTCAAGTCCCGTGCTGCCGAGGTCGGTCACTGCCGCGTCTATCCGTCGGGCGCCATGACCCGCGGTCTTAAGGGCGAGGCCATGTCCGAGATGGGTGATATGGTCGCCCACGGCGCCGTCGCCTTCACCGACGACGGTCGCGGCGTGCAGGGCGCGGGCATGCTCCGTCGCTGCATGGACTACGGCAAGATGTTCGGCAAGGTCTTTATGAGCCACTGCCAGGACGAGGACCTGGTCGGCCACGGCCAGATCAACGAGGGCAAGGTCTCGACCCGTCTGGCTCTCGAGGGCTGGCCGGCTGCCGGCGAGGAGCTCCAGATCGCTCGCGACATCGAGATCGCCAAGCTGACCGGCGCCAAGCTGCACATTCAGCACATCTCCACCGCCCATGGCCTGGAGATCGTGCGTGCCGGTAAGGCCGCTGGTGTTCAGGTTACCTGCGAGGCCACTCCGCACCACATGTTCCTGACCGAGAACGACCTGGACGAGACCTACAACACCTCGCTCAAGGTCAACCCGCCGCTGCGCACCGACGAGGACGCCGAGGCCATCCGTCAGGGCGTCATCGACGGCTCCGTCGACGCTATCGTCACCGATCACGCTCCCCACACCCCGTGGGAGAAGGCGCGCGAGTTCGAGCTTGCGCCCTTTGGCATGATCGGCCTCGAGACCTCGCTGTCGCTCGTACTCACCGAGCTGGTCAACACGGGCAAGATGAGTATGGGCCGCATGGTTGAGCTCATGGCCATCAAGCCGCGTGAGATCCTGGGCCTCGACCAGGTTCAGGTCAAGGCGGGCTCCGTTGCCGACCTGACCGTGTTCGACGCGTCCGCCACCTGGACGGTCGGCGAGGATGGATACGAGTCGCGTGCCGAGAACTCCGGTTTTGCCGGCCGCACGCTCACTGGTCGTGCCACCGATGTGTTTGTCGGCGGTAAGCAGACGCTCGCCGACGGCTGCATCTGCTAGCATAGCCTTATCGCTTTTGTGCGCGGTGCCCTTGCGGTGCCGCGCTTTCTGTTCGTTTTGACCATGCAACCGCATGGGGGATTGGAGCGTCTATGCCCACACCTTCCACTGCACGCATGCACGACTTTGAGGTCGTCTCGAACCGGGAGATTGCCGACGGCATCTTCTCGCTCGTCATCTCGGCCCCCAAGCTTGCAAGTGCGCTCAAGCCCGGTCAGTTTGTGAACATTGCCGTGCCCGGTGATGCGTCCTCGCTGCTTCGCGTGCCCCTGAGCTTCTATCGCGCCGACGCCCAGGCCGGCACCGTCGAGCTGTGGTACGCCGTCGTGGGCGACGACACCCGTCGTCTGTCGCAGATGGCCCCCGGTTCCACCTCTAATCTGCTGGGCCCCGGCGGGCGCGGCTGGCTTGTGCCCGAGGGCACCAGGAAAGCGCTGCTCGTTGCGGGCGGCATCGGTGTTCCGCCCGTGCTGTGCCTTGCCGGTAAGCTTGCCGAGCAGGGTGTGGCCGTCGACGTGTGCCTGGGCTTTGGCACCGCGTCCAAGGCTGTGGGTATCGATGAGTTCCGCGCTCTGTGCGATACGGTCGACGTTTGCACCGACGACGGCTCGCTCGGCACGCACGGTTTTTGCACCGATCCTGCCGCCGAGCTGCTCGGCGAGGGCGGCTACGACTACGTCGCCAGCTGCGGTCCCGCCGTCATGATGAAGAAGGTCGCCGCCGCTGCTGCCGAGGCCGGTGCGTACTGCGAGGTGTCGCTCGAGCGCATGATGAGCTGTGGCTTTGGCGCCTGCAACACCTGCAATGTCGAGACGGTCGACGGTATGAAGGGCGCCTGCATGTGCGGCCCCGTGTTCGATGCTTCCAAGGTGGTGGTCTTCTAGTGGGTACTGTGAACATGGCCGTCGATTTCGGCGGCGTCAAGATGCAAAACCCCATCAACACCGCAGCCGGTACCTTTGGCTACGGTTGGCAGTTCCAGAACTTCTTCGATGTCTCCCAGCTGGGCGCCATCACCACCAAGGGTTGTGCTGCCGAGCCCTGGCCCGGCAACCCCGCGCCCCGCATGGCTGAGATCCCGGGCGGCATGATCAACTCCGTGGGCCTTCAGAACCCCGGCGTGGCTGCCTTTGCCCGTGAGTCCGGTCCGTGGCTCGAGCAGCTCTCCAAGGACGGTTGCCAGGTCATCTGCCAGGTCGCCGGTCACTCCGTCGAGGAGTTTGTCCGCGCGCTCGAGATGTATGTCGAGCTGTGCCCCTGGGCTGCCGGCTACGAGATCAACGTGAGCTGCCCCAATATCGCCGCCGGCGGTGCCGCCATGGGCTCCTCGCCCGAGGGCGCCTCTGCCGTTATGGCTGCCTGCCGTAAGGTGACCGATAAGCCGCTGTTCGTAAAGATGGCTCCGGTTAACGTCGCCGAGATTGCGAAGGCTCTCGAGGCCGCCGGCGCCGACGGCCTTTCGGTCATCAACTCTATCCAGGGCATGGCCATCGACGTTCACACCCGCAAGTCCCGCGTGGCCAAGCCCAAGGGCGGCCTTTCGGGCCCGCTGTGCCACCACATCGCCGTGCGCATGGTCTGGGAGGTCGCTCAGGCCGTCGATATCCCCATCAACGGTGTCGGTGGCGTCATGACGGGCGAAGATGCGGCCGAGTTTATCCTGGCCGGCGCCACCTGCGTGTCGGTCGGCATGGCCAACTTTGTCGATCCGTGCGCTTCGCTCAAGATCGCGCGCGAGCTCGAGGCCTGGGCGGAGTCTCAGGGCGTGAAGGACATCAACGAGCTGGTAGGTGCTTTTGAATGCTAGAGACCGATGCCCGCGACCGCGTTATCGTCGCCCTCGACTGTGACCGTGAGCGTGCGCTCGAGCTCGCCCACGAGCTTTCTGGTCACGCCGCTTGGCTTAAGGTTGGCATGACGCTCTATTACGCTGAGGGTCCCGAGATCGTCAAGACGTTCAAGGACCTGGGCTTTAATGTCTTCCTCGATCTCAAGTTCCATGACATTCCGCATCAGGTGCGCGGTGCCGCCCGTTCTGCCTCGCTTGCCGGCGCCGACCTGCTTTCGGTCCACGGTCTGGGCTCAGGTGCTATGCTCGCTGCGTGCCGTGAGGGTGCCGAGGAGGCGCGCGAGGACCGCGCCAAGCTCGTTGCCATCACCGTGCTCACGAGCATGAATCAGGATTCGCTGGCCGAGATCGGCGTCGTCTCGCCCGTGGCCGAGGAGGCTGCCCGCCTGGCAAAGCTTGCCCAGGCCAACGGCATCGACGGCATCGTGTGCTCGCCGATGGAGGCCCATGACATGCGCGAGCTGCTCGGCCCCGACGCGCTGATCGTGACTCCGGGCGTGCGTCCGGTTGGCGCCGCCTTGGGCGATCAATCCCGCGTAGCGACGCCCTCCCAGGCTATCGAGCGCGGTGCGAGCCACATCGTGGTGGGCCGACCCATCACCGGTGCCGACGACCCGGTTGCCGCATTTGACGCCATCGTTGCCGAGCTGGTCGAAAACGTCGCCTAAAAGATTCCCTCAAGTCACCACTTTTGGGTCTCATTAGCACAAATTAGCCCCTGTGCCTGCGAAAACTTTCCCATCCTTTGTGTGGAATCGCAGGTCAGGGGCTTAACTTTGACCTCCGTATATTGCACTTTTCGCAGGTATCGTCTAACCTATGGAGCCGTCGATTGGGCATTTAGTGCGTTTGACGTGCTAAAATGCCAATTATTGAATCAGATATAACCCAACTATTTGGAGGTTCGAATGGCACTCCCTCAGCTTACCGACGAGCAGCGCAAGCAGGCTCTTGAGAAGGCTGCCGCCGCACGTCACGCTCGCGCTGAGCTTCGCGAGCAGATCAAGAAGGGCGAGAAGTCCCTCGAGTCCGTGCTCAACTCCGATGACCCCATCGCTTCCCGCATGAAGGTTTCCACCCTCATCGAGTCTCTGCCCGGTTATGGCAAGGCCAAGGCCGCCAAGATCATGGAGGAGCTCGGCATCTCCGCTACCCGTCGCGTCCAGGGCCTCGGTGTCCGTCAGCGCGAGCAGCTTCTCGAGCAGCTGACCAAATAAGTGAGCGCTCAGGATTCAAAGCTCTTTGTGATTTCTGGACCGTCAGGTGCAGGCAAGGGCACGCTCGTCACTCGTGTGCGCGAGCGTCGCTCGAACCTGGGCCTGACGGTTTCGGCTACCACGCGAGCACCACGCAAAGGTGAGGTCGACGGCGTCAACTACTTTTTCCTGACGCACGAGGAGTTCGACCGCCGCGTGGCAAACGGTGAGTTTGTTGAGTGGGCTGAGGTCCACGGCAACTGCTACGGCACGTTGGTGAGCGAGGTCACATCCAAGCTCGCCTCTGGCTCGTCTCTGATCTTGGAGATTGATGTCCAGGGCGCCCTGCAGGTCAAGGAGCGTTTCCCCGAGGCCGTGTTGATCTTTATCAAGCCGCCTTCGCTCGAGGTGCTTCGCGATCGCCTGGTCGGTCGCGGTACCGAGACGCCCGAGACGATTGAGCTGCGTATGGCAAACGCCGCCGATGAACTTGCCCTTGCCGACCGCTACGACGACGTCGTGGTGAATGACGATCTCGACCGCGCGACCGATGAGCTCGTTCGCGTTCTCGATATGCATGAAAGGATCTGAGGTCCGTGTCCGTTGTAAAGCCTTGCATTGACGATCTTCTGGAGAAGACCGATCACAACCGCTTCCTGCTCGCCTCGCTTGCCTCTAAGCGCGCCTGCGACATTAACAGCATGCTGCGTGGCCAGCACAACCGTGTGCTCGCCGTCCAGGATGTCGACGACATCACCATTGCGCTCTCCGGCGCCGATACCATCTCGATGGCTATGGACGAGATTGTCGACGGCGATATCTCCTACGACGAGGCCCGTTACGAGAAGGCGCTCGGCCACAAGGTTGCTGAAGCCTAAATGGCAGCCCGCGTCTGCCTGGTCCACTATCACGAGGTTGGACTGAAGGGCAAGAACCGCGCACATTTTGAGCATATCCTCATGGATAACATCAAGGCGGCCTTGGCCGCCTTTTCCGTGAATGCCGTGTCTCGAATTTCCGGTTATATCCTCGTGACCTTTAACGAGCATCAGGCCGACGAGGCGGCGCGCGTCATTCGCACCGTCCCCGGCGTTGCCCGCGTGTCCCTGGCATATCACACGAACCGCGACCCGCAGGAGTACTGCGCCGCCGCCGTGAAGGCGCTGCGCGAGTTTGGTCCCTTCGAGTCGTTTAAGGTTCACGCCAAGCGCTCGAACACCGACTATGAGCTCACCTCGATTGATATCAATCGGCAGGTAGGCGAGGTGCTGTGCGAGGCGTTTCCCGATAAAAAGGTCCAGATGCACGACCCCGACGCGATGGTGCACGTGCTGGTGGTCCAGGGTAGCGTCTATGTGTATGCGAGCTCTGAGCGCGGTGTGGGTGGCCTTCCGGTGGGGTCTGCCGGCAAGGTCGTGACGCTGCTGTCGTCGGGTATCGATTCCCCGGTGGCGACCTGGATGCTCGCGCGTCGCGGCGCGGTGTGCGTGCCGGTACATTTCTCCGGTCGTCCGCAGACGCCCGATACGAGCGAGTATTTGGTGCAGGACATCATCCGTGCGCTTGAGCCGGGTGTCCAGATCGGCCGCCTGTATGTGGTGCCGTTTGGCGACTGCCAGCGTGAGATTTCGGTCACCTGCCCCAGCAACCTGCGTGTGATCATGTATCGCCGCATTATGTATTCGGTTGCCGAGCGCATCGCGCATATCGAGGGCGCCAAGGCCATTGTGACGGGCGAGTCGCTTGGTCAGGTTGCCTCCCAGACGCTTGAGAACATCATGGCCGTCAACGAGGCCGTGAAGATTCCCGTGTTCCGTCCGCTCATTGGTTCTGATAAGCAGGAGATCATCGCGCGTGCCCAGGAGATCGGCACGTTTGATATCTCGACCGAGGCTGCTCCCGATTGCTGCACGCTGTTTATGCCGCGCCGTCCCGAGACGCACGCTAAACTCGATGCCGTGCATGAGGCGTGGGAGCTGTTCGATCACGAGGAGATGATTGAGCGTTTGCTCAAACAGACCGAGTATATCGACTTCGAGAGCAACACGTATAAGGCCCCTAAGACCTTAAAACGCAAACATTCCGAGCTCGCTCCACGTGAGATTTACCAAGATCACGAATAATATTGTGTATAGACCGGCGGTGATTTTGCATCGTCGGTCTTTTTCTATCTGGGCATTAGGCGACAAACGGTTCATCTGTCGACGTCTGCCTGAATAAATGGACACTTTTCAGCAAGGTTTTGGTCAGCTTTTGGTTTGACCGTGGAAACTGGTGTGGGCGTGCGGAGTCTGCGGCGCTCGTTTCCTGACACGATGGTGTTGGGAGGTGTTTGCTATGGCGCAGCGCGAGCAACACGAACGGGTTAAACGGATGGACCGCTGGGCAGAAAAGCTGCTCGGCCATAAGGCGGTGGTCGTGGCGATTCTGGTTGCCATTGCCGCTGCGAGTGGCCTGGCGATGGCAAATTTTTGTGGCCATTCCAGCAACGTGTCGTTTGAGCGTAGTGACGAGGCAGGCGCCTCGGATGTGCGAGGGGACGGGGATGTGTCACCTGATGATGCCGATGAGTCGTCTGCCAAGAGTTCTTCTGCTGCCGAGGTGTACGTCGATGTGGATGGCGCCGTTGTGAGGCCTGGCGTGTACCGGCTCAAAGACGGAGCGCGGGTATCCCAGGCAATCGATGCTGCCGGAGGGCTTACGGCCGAGGCGGATGTGACAGGGCTTAATCGTGCGTCCAAGGTCACAGATGGTCAAAAGATCTATGTGCCGACGGTAGGGGAGCAACAGGCGGCTGCGGCGGTCGGTGGGGCCGAAAGCGGTGCTGCCACGACTCCTAGTGCGGGGTCTTCGTCGGGGCTCGTGAACATCAATACGGCAAGTGCGGCGGAGCTGCAGACGCTTTCGGGCATCGGGCCTTCTATGGCCCAGTCAATTATCGACGAACGGACGCAAAACGGGGCCTTTGCCTCGGTTGATGACCTTATGCGCGTATCGGGGATCGGTGAGAAGAAGCTCGCCAAAATCAAAGATTGCATCTGCGTATGAGTGCGACCGAGCGCGAGCATGTGATGCCACCGCGCCCATTGATGCCGTGGACGATGGTCCTTTGTTCCGGTTTGTGTGCGAGCTGTGGCTTGGTGCTTAACGTGGCAGCCGATGTGCTGCTGGGAGAGCGGGCAGCGCCCGTTATATTGCTTATGGCCAATCCCGTTGCGGCTGCGGCGTGCATCGTATTGGCTCGGTCCTGCATGCGTCTTGTGCGATGGAAGCGATGGCTGTATGCCGCGGCTCTCGGCCTCGTGGCGGGGGCGGTCGTGTCCGCTGGTTGGGCGATAGGGGCGCTGCGCGCTTCGAGGGCATTGGATAATCGGGCTGCGAGCAGTCTCGAATTTTATGTGCAGGGCGATCCGTCCATCAATGACGGTTCGTACTCCTATACCTGCGATGCGTATGCGGGCGAAAACCGCTTGGGTCAGGTACGGCTGTCGTGTGATCATGAACTCGACGCCGGTTCGCATGTACGTGCTATCGGTCGAATTTCGCGGTTTAAGAATGATGCGTATGGGCGCTCACGCGTGCTTCGGGGCGAGCTTCGAAAGGTTAAAGTCGTCCGGTTGGTATCGGTCGACGAGGGTTCTCCGGGGCCGTTGCTTTGGCTTCGAAACGAGCTCCTTGCCCTTATCGCGCCCGCGACCGATCCAGCGCGCTCGCTCATTGCCGGCGTTGTCTGCGGACGCTCGGCCGAGCTGCGTGCCCTTCCGGCGGGCGATTGGTTTTCGGTAACGGGCACCGCACATCTTATCGCCGTTTCGGGCAGTCATCTTGCCATCGTGGGGTTTGTGATTGAGAGCGCCCTGCAAAAGACGCGTCTCTCTCGTGGGCTGCAGCGGGGGCTGATGGTGCTGGCCCTCGCTGCCTATGCCGTCTTTACGGGCGCCTCGCCCTCGGCCGTGCGCGCGTGCTGTATGGTGGCGGTGACGCTTGTCGCCAACGGCGCCGGACGTCGTCGGCATGGCCTCTCGGCTCTTTTTTTGACCATGGCAATTTTTGTGTTGCTGCGGCCGACGGTATTGTTCGAAATGGGTTTTCAGCTATCGTGCGCCAGTGTTTTTGCCATCCTTTGTTTTTGCCCCTACGCCACCTACGCCTTGGGCGAGTTGGGTGTGCCATCGGGCGTCGCCAGTATTTTGTCTGTCACGCTGTGCTCGCAGCTGGCGACACTTCCCGTTACGATTCCCGCATTTGAGACGTTTTCGCTCATTGCCCCGCTCGCAAATGCCGTGATCGGTCCGGTGATAAGCGTGCTGCTCGCTATATCGATTGTGCTGGTGCCCTGCTCGCTTGTGCCGCTGTTGCGTCACGGGGCGCTCGTGGTGCCCATGATTGTCGCTCGCTGCGCCCTGTTCTTTGAGCAGCTCTTTGCTGCCGTTCCGGGCGCATCCGTAAGCGTGCCGCCCGGTACACCCTTGGTATACGTGGTGCCGTTTGCGCTGGCCGTCCTCTTGGTCTGGTGGCCACGCCCCTGCGCACGGCCCATGGCAGTGGGGCTGTTGTGTTTGATGCTTGCAGCGGGTGTTCCGTATGTCTATTGGGATCGATGCGCACCGCCTTCGGTAACGGTCCTCGATGTTGGCCAGGCCGATGCGATTCTGGTTCGTCAGGGTGGCACTGTGGCGCTCGTCGACTGTGGGCTCGATGAGCGCGTGGTGTCGGCGTTGGTTCGCAACAATGTCCACCATATCGACGCCGTCTTCGTGACGCATTGGGACGAAGACCATTGGGGTGGTCTTCCCGATGTGCTCGATCAGTTTTCGGTTGGAACCATTGCGGTCGCGGCCGATGCGCTAGAAGGCGCGCCTGCTGAGGTTCTGAATCGCTCCGGCGTTACGTATCGGCAGGTGGCCTGCGGAGACACGGTCGATATCGGCGCATTTCGGGCTCGTGTGATGTGGCCGTTTGACACGGTGGATGGCGAGGGCAATGAGGACTCGCTTGTCTTATTGCTTTCCTATGCTAGGGAAGGCAAGAGCCTGCGCGTGCTCCTCACTGGTGATGCCGAGCTCGATCAGGAGTGCGAGTTTGTGCAGGCGGTGGGCGATATCGATGTGCTCAAGCTGGGGCATCACGGCTCAAAAGTTTCCGTCGACACTGACCTACTGGAAACGCTTAAGCCCGAGCTCTCTATCGCGAGTGCGGGCGAGGGCAACCGCTACGGTCATCCATCCGATGCCTGCATCGATGCCGTTCGCGATGCGGGTGGCGCGTTCGCATGCACCATCGAACAGGGAGATATCACTGTCTCGCCGACTGCAACCGGTTTTGCCATGCGATGTCAGCGACCTTGATGCTGCCGTTGGCGTGGGACCAACCCGTGGGATAGAATGACACGGTACGAGCACGAGAGCCTGCGGGAGGGGAGCGCGATGTCCGAAACCGGTCTTTTGCCGGCGTATCTGATCGTCGGTACCGACGGAGTCAAACGCGACCACGCCGTCTCGCGTATGAAGGCTCGTCTGGAAAAGACGGGCATGGTCGAGTTCAACCTCGACGAGCGCGATATGACCAAAGACCCCGATATCGAGTCGATTATCGGGTCGCTTAACACCTTTCCCATGGGCAGCGAGTTTCGCCTGGTAATCCTTGACGGCTGCTCAAAACTCGTCAAAGCGATCTCCGAGCCGCTTGTCGAGTATCTGGCGAGTCCCAGCCCCACGACGGTTTGCCTCATCATCGCCGATTCGCTTGCCAAGAACACGCGCCTGTACAAGGCAATCGCCAAGATTGACAAGAAGGCCGTGATCGACTGTTCGGGCACCAAGCGCTGGGAGCTCCCGCGCCGCGTGCAGCAGATGGCGACGCAGCACGGAAAGTCCATCTCGACGGCGGCCGCCGAGGAGCTCGTTTCGCGCTCGGGTGAGAACACTCGCATGCTCGATAACGACTTGGCCAAGCTTGCCCAGATGGTCGAGGCGCCGCAAATTGAGCTTGCCGATGTGGAACGCTGGATCGTGCGCACGACCGAAGTCCAGCCCTGGGATTTTCTCAACGCGGTCTCGGCTCGTGATATGCGCCGCTCGCTTGAGCTCTTTGGGCTGCTACCCGCCAAGAGCTATGTGTGGACCTACACGCTGCTGTGCGGACGCATTCGCGAGCTTATCGTCGCCAAGGCACTCGATGCGCGTGGACAGGGCCGCGAGCTTGCCGCGACGCTCAAGCTCCAGTCTTGGCAGGTCAAGAATCACCTGACCTGGGCGCGTCGTTTTTCGATGACCGAGCTCGTTGCCGCGCTCGAGGGCGCGGTCGATGTGGAGCTCGCATTGAAGGGTTCGGCCGATTCGGAGACCGCGCTTTTGCTCTGGATTACGAACATCTTGAGAAAATCGTGATGATACCTGCCTATTTGACAAATTCGTTCTATCCCTTTGAGGGGGAGCGTGCTATAGTAGGCGCTTGCATGACCTCACCGTGTCTCAGAGGTGTCATACATTTTTTGCAAGGAACTCGAAAGGAACTCCAGAAGTGGCAAACATCAAGTCTCAGAAGAAGCGTATCCGCACCAATGAGGCAGCTCGCATGCGTAACAAGGCTGTCAAGTCCGAGCTCAAGACGCTGACCAAGCACGTCCAGTCCGCCGTCGCCGAGGGCGACGCCGAGAAGGCCCAGGCTGCCCTCAAGACCGTCACCAAGCGTCTCGACATGGCTGCCGCCAAGCATGTTATCCACAAGAACCAGGCTTCCAACCGCAAGTCCGGTCTTGCCAAGCTCGTGAACAGCATCAACGCCTAAGTTGTAAATTTCACACCACACAGATTACGCGCATAAATGGAGCCTGTTTTATGGAACAGGCTCCATTTTTTGTACCGCTCGGGTAAGATAGTCCGCATGGATACTTCAATTGACATTTCCCACATCCGCAACTTCTCGATCGTTGCGCACATCGACCATGGCAAGTCCACGATTAGTGACCGCATCCTCGAGCTCACCCATACCGTCGACGAGCGCGACATGGAGTCGCAGCTGCTCGATACCATGGATATTGAGCGCGAGCGCGGCATCACGATCAAGTCCAATGCCGTTCGTGTCTCCTATGACGCCGACGATGGCGAGACGTATCAGTTCAACCTGATCGATACGCCGGGCCACGTGGACTTTACCTATGAGGTCTCGCGTTCGCTTGCCGCCTGCGAGGGTGCGGTGCTTGTCGTCGACGCCACGCAGGGCGTCGAGGCGCAGACCGTCTCCAACGCGACGCTCGCCATGAACGCCAACTTGGATATCGTGCCCGCCATCAATAAGATCGACCTGCCGTCGGCACACCCCGACGAGGTCAAGACCGAGATCGAGGACGACCTGGCGATCCCTGCCGACGATGCCGTATGCGTATCGGGCAAGACCGGCGAGGGCATCCACGATCTGCTGGAGTCCATCGTCTTTTTGATCTCTCCGCCCAAGGGCGATGCAAACGCGCCGCTCAAGGCGCTCATCCTGGACTCGTATTTTGATGAGTACCGCGGCGTCGTTGCCACGGTCCGCGTGTTTGACGGCTCCATCAAAAAGGGCGACACCCTCCTTATGATGCAGGCAAAGGGTGACTTTTTGGTCGATGGCGTGGGCGTCAAGCGTCCCGCCGAGACACCAGTTGACGCGCTGACGGTCGGCGAGGTGGGCTACGTGGTCACGGGCCTGAAGGACCCCGAGGCCGTGCGCGTGGGCGATACCCTTACGTGGGCGTCGAATCCCTGCCCCGAGCCGCTTCCCGGCTACCGTGAGGCCAAGCCCATGGTCTACACGGGCCTGTTCCCGATCGACAACAAGGATTACGAGAACCTGCGCGACGCTCTCGATAAGCTGCATGTCAATGACCCGTCGTTGGTGTGGGAGCCCGAGACTTCGATGGCGCTCGGCTTTGGTTTCCGCGTTGGCTTCTTGGGCCTGCTGCATATGGAGGTCGTCAAGGAGCGCCTGGAGCGCGAGTTCAACCTGGACCTGATTGCCACGAGCCCTTCGGTGGACTATCACGTCTACAAGACCGACGGCGAGATGATTGATGTTCGCAGCCCGCAGGATCTGCCCGAGGCTACGCGCATCGAGCGCATCGAGGAGCCCTACCTCAAGGCCAAGATTATCTGTCCGCCCGAGTATACGGGTGCCGTCATGCAGCTCGCTATCGAGCATCGCGGCATTACGACCGACATGATCCATCTCACGAGCAAATCGGTCGAGATGCGCTTTGACATGCCGCTTGCCGAGCTCATTCTGGACTTTTTTGACCAGCTCAAGAGCCGCACCAAGGGTTACGCCTCGCTCGACTACGAGTTCAACGAATATCGCCCCTCCGAGCTCGTCAAGCTCGACATCCTGCTTTCGGGCGACGAGGTGGATGCGCTTTCGTTTATCGTGCACAAGGATAAGGCTTATGGCCTGGCCCGCGGTCTGTGCGACAAGCTCAAGGAAATCATTCCGCGCCAGCTGTTCGAGGTGCCTATCCAGGGCGCCATCGGCAACAAGATCATTGCCCGCTCTACCGTCAAAGCGCGCCGCAAGGACGTGCTGGCCAAGTGTTATGGCGGCGATATCTCGCGAAAGCGCAAGCTGCTCGAGAAGCAGAAAGAGGGCAAAAAGCGCATGAAGGCCATCGGCTCGGTCGAGGTTCCGCAGGAGGCCTTTATGGCGATTCTCAAGGTGGACGAGTAGGTCCATGGCACTTTCTGAATACAGCAAGCGGCTGCTGGGCGTCTATGCCGAGCAGCCGTTCCTTATGGCTCCCATGGCGGGCGTAACCGACCCCGCCTATCGCATCATGTGCCGCCGCCGCGGTGCCAACCTTGCCTACAGCGAGATGGTAAGCGTTGCAGGCCTTGCCTATGCCAGCAATAAGACCTGGCGCCTGGTACTGCCGGCCGATGAGGAGCAGCAGATCTGTGTGCAGCTCTTTGGCTCTAAGCCCGATCAGTTTGCGAGCGCCGTCGCTGCCGTCGAGGATCGCGTGGGCGATCGCCTGTCGCTCATTGATATCAATATGGCCTGTCCGGCTCGCAAGGTCGTCACCAAGGGCGAGGGCTCGGCGCTTATGCGCACGCCCGACCTGGCTGAGAAGATCGTCGAGGCGGCGGTGGGCGCGGCGCACGTGCCCGTGACCGTAAAGATCCGCAAGGGCTTTTACGCCGAAGACCGCAATGCCGCGACGTTTGCCCAGATGCTCGAGGGGGCAGGGGCGGCTGCGGTGGCGGTACATGGTCGCTGCGCCACGCAGCTCTACACGGGCCAGGCCGATTGGTCGGTCGTCGATGAGGTGGCCGACGCCGTCGAGATTCCCGTTATCGGTTCGGGCGACGTGTTCTCGGCCGAGGGTGCGGCGGGGCGTCTGCAAAGCTCGGGTGCCAGTGCGGTGTTTATCGCGCGCGGCATCTACGGCAATCCGTGGGTGTTCGGCGATGCCCGAGCCCTTGCACTCGATGGCACGCCGGTTCCTTCTCGCTCCTCGGTTGAGCGCCTGGAGGCTCTGCGTGAGCACCTGACGTTGACGCACGAGCTTCTACCGCTCATGTCGCGTGCCCGTACGTACGCGAGCTGGTATCTAAAGGGTATGCCCCATGCTGCCGCCTGGCGCGCCCAAGTGGTGCGTTGCTCCACATACGAGGAGTTCATGGCGCTGGTCGATGATATCGAGCGCGATGTGGTGGCCTGCGAGGCTGCGCTTGCCGCCGGCGAGTCGGTGCCCGCTCATCCGCTGGAGGCCTAACGGTGGCCGTTGCCGCGCTGTACGCGCACGTGCCGTTTTGCGCCCAAAAATGCCGGTACTGTGACTTTGACTCACGCAGTTTTGCTCCGTGCGACCTGAGCGCTGCGCTCGATGCCTATTTTGAGCAGTTGTATGCGCGCCTCGATGCTTTTGGCGACGCAGGCGCGCTTGCACAGGTCCGCACCGTCTATGTTGGCGGCGGCACGCCGTCGCTGGCGGGGGAGCGTTTGGTAGAATTTGCCCGGCGTATCTCTGCGTGGTGCAAGCCTGTTGAGTTTACCTGCGAGGCCAATCCCGAATCGCTGACCGCAGAGCTTGCCACTGCGCTTGCCGGGGTGGGTGTCACGCGCGTCTCTCTGGGCGTGCAAACGCTCGATAACGCCGAACTTACCGCCATCGGCCGCATTCACGATGCCGATCGGGCGCTCGCTGCCATCACGACGGTCAAGGACGCTGGGCTTGTCGTGTCGTGCGACCTGATGTGCGGCCTTCCCGGGCAGACCGACCTAAGCTGGCAGCGCACACTCGATGGCGTGTTGGCGGCGGCGCCGCATCATGTGTCGGTGTACCCGCTCACGCTCGAGGAGGGCACGCCGCTCTATCGCATGGCGTGTCGCGACGAGTCGCTCGAGCCCGACGAGGATTTTCAGGCTGCATGCATGGATGCGGCGCGTGAGCGCCTGAGTGCGGCCGGCTATCACCCGTATGAGGTGGCAAGCTACGCGCTCGACGGCCATGAGTGCGCCCACAACATTGCCTATTGGACCGGACAGGGCTATCTGGGTTTGGGCCGCTCTGCCGCCGGTATGCTCGACGCCGAGGATTTCGATCGCTTGGCCGGGCTGTTTCCCGACGTGCTTGCTCGCGGCGATGCGTATCGCGTGCGCTTGGTGCAACGCGACGATGCCGCGACGACGTTTGATGCCGAGTATCTGTCGCAGCGCGAGGCGGCGGCCGAGGATTTGATGCTTGCCTGTCGCATGACGCGTGGCATTGGGCCCGATCTGTTGGTTCGCTCGGCAAGCGTGATCGCTGCAGATGAGTTGGCGGCGGCCTGCGACCGTGCGGTCGAGTTGGGCCTTGCCACCTGGGTGCCCGATCATATTGAAGGACATGCGGGGCGCGTCACCTCGAAAGACGTTATCGCAGGTCGCGTCCGTGCTCGTTTAGCGCCCACTCACTTGGGCTGGCTCGATGGAAATGTGCTGTTCGAGCTGTTTTGGGGTCTAGCCTAGGCCGCTCGGGTAGAATTACCGCAATATATACGCTGCTGTGAGCAGGAGGTTGCCGCGCATGGCGACGATGAACGAAAAAGATTACTACGAGATTTTGGGTGTCTCCAAGGACGCCACCTCGCGTGATATACAGAAAGCCTTCCAGCAAAAGGCCCGCAAGCTCCATCCGGACGTCAACAAAGAACCGGATGCCGAGGAAAAGTTCAAAGAGGTTTCCGAGGCCTATGCTGTGCTTTCGGACGAGCAGAAGCGTGCGCGCTACGACGCCATGCGCTCGGGCAATCCCTTTGCCGGCGCTCCCACGGCTTCGCCCTATGGCGGCGGTTACGCCGGCAGCGCGGGCTACGGCAATCCCTTTGAGGGCGGCTTTCCCTTTGGTGGCGCCTGGGGTCAGCCGCGTCGCGGGCAGGCTGCCTATAATCCCGAGAACGGCGCCAACGTGGTCGTCGATATTAAGCTCGACGCCAAGGAGGCCAAGGGCGGTGCCCGCAAGACCGTCCGCTATACGCGCTTCGATACCTGTGGTCACTGCGGCGGTTCGGGCTCTGTTTCGTCCGAGCATGCACATACCTGTCCGAGCTGCGGCGGTCGCGGCCACATCGATGTCGACCTGTCCTTTCTGTTTGGTGCCGGCACGTTCCAGTCTGTCTGCCCTGAGTGCGGTGGCTCCGGTAAGGTCGTCGCCGACCCCTGTCCCGATTGCGGCGGCAGCGGGCGAACCCGTGTGACCTCCGAGCAGACGATTGAGTTTCCCGCCGGCACGCACGATGGCGACGAGGTCCGTATTGGCGGCATGGGTCACGCCGGCACCAACGGCGCCTCTGGCGGTGATCTGGTCGGTCGGGCCCATGTTGAGGCCGAGCGCCTGGAAGGCAAGGCCCGTACCGGCTTCTACCTCATGGGCATTATCGCTCCGTTTTTGGTGCTGTCGGCCATCTCGGGCGTGTTCTCCGCCTTCGCCATGATGTGCTTCATTCCGTTTGCCATGGGCTTGTTCATGGTGCTGTCGGACGGCGTGCTTCATCGCAGCCTGCTGTGGTGGAAGCGCGGCGCGATGCAGTTTGCCAATGGTTTTGCCAACGGCTTTATGTTTGCGCTCGTGTCGGTCTGGTTTGTGAGCTGCTCGCAGCAGGCCATGCTTTCGCCCTACGGGATGCAATAACATCAAACCCTCTGTTTGCGGCCGGCCCAGCTTGGGTATAGGACGCACTGTGACAATAATGAAAGTCGGAAGGATTCGGTCGTGTCGGAAAATAGGGATTACTACGAGGTGCTTGGCGTCGACAAGGATGCCGACGCGCGGACGATTAAGCGCGCGTTTCTAAAGAAGGCCCGTACCGTACACCCGGACGTTTCGGACGACCCCGAGGCCGAGGCCAAGTTCAAAGAGCTCAACGAGGCATATTCCGTTCTTTCCGATGAGCAGAAGCGTGCTAACTACGACCGTTACGGCACTGCCGACGGCCCTGGTGGTTCGGGCTACGTCGACATTAACGATATCTTTGGCGGCATGGGCATGGACGACCTCTTCTCGTCGTTCTTTGGCGGCGGTGCCGGCGGTGGCGCCCGAAATCGCCGTGAGCGTCGTCGCGGCCGCGACATGGCCATCTCCCTTTCGGTGACGCTCGAGGAGGCGGCACTCGGGTGCAAAAAGACGATCAGCTATGACCGCCTTGCTCCCTGTGAGGATTGCAATGGCACCGGTAGGGCCGAGGGCGCGCAGGAAAAGCAGTGCAGCCGCTGCCACGGCACGGGCTATGTCACGACGGTCCAGCGTTCGTTCCTGGGCCAGGTTCAGTCCTCTTCGCCTTGTCCCGACTGCCACGGCGAGGGCACGGTCATCGATCATCCCTGCGAGACCTGCGACGGTCAGGGCCGCACGCCTTCGCATGAAAAGATCGACATCGATATCCCCGCCGGCGTTTCGACCGGTCGCCAGCTGCGCGTGAGCGGCTTTGGCGAGGCTGGCCTTCGCGGCGAGCCCTCGGGCGACCTGATCGTCAACGTGCGCGTCGCCGAACACGAGCGTTTTAAGCGCAACGGTGACGACCTGTACCTCGTGAGCGATATTTCGATTGCGCAGGCAGCGCTCGGCTGCGAGATCGAGGTCGAGGGCATTATGCCCGATGAGGTCGTCAAGGTGACGGTCCCTGCTGGTACACAGTACGGCGACACCGTGAGCGTCAATAATTACGGCATGCCGCGCATTGGCGGTGGCGGTTCGCGTGGTCGCCTGATCGTGCAACTGCGCGTGGTCGTTCCCACCAATCTTTCCAATAAGCAACACGAGCTGCTCCGTGCTTTTGCCGATGAGATGGGCGATGACGTCGCTTCCGGTAAGAAGTCGGTGACCGACCGTATCAAGAGTGCCCTCGACGATATCCTCGATTAAGGAGCCCGCGTGCTCGCACCCCATATTTCCGTCGTCAACCTCGGCTGCCGCGTCAACCGGGTTGAGTCTGACCGTATCACTGCCGATCTTATGCGCCTGGGCTTTGCTATTGTGGATCCCCAGGATGCCGATCTGATCGTCATTAACACCTGTGCCGTTACGGGCGAGGCCGAGGCCAAGACCCGTAAGGCCGTCCGTCATGCGCTGGCCCATCCTAACGACCCTTACGTGGTCGTAACCGGCTGCGTCGTCAACCTGCATCCCGAGGAGTTGCTGGAGCTCTCCGATCGCGTGATCGCCGAGCCGTCCAAGATTGACGTCGCCGAGCGCGTCTGCGAGGTGCTGGGTGTCGAATCCGATAGCGTTCCCGCCTGCAGCGATGGCGAGGTGGTCGATGCGCTCGGTCGCTCTCGCCTGGGCGTGAAGATTCAGGACGGCTGCAACCATCGCTGCACCTATTGCATTGTGTGGAAGGCACGCGGCCCCGAGCGCTCCGTGCCCGTCGAGTCCGTGCTCGAGCAAGTTCGCGAGGCCCAGGAGGCCGGCGTGCCCGAGGTGGTGCTGACCGGTGTGAACCTGGGTGCCTACGATGGCAAGAGCGCGACCGACGAGCACGTCGAAATCGATGAGCTGCTCGAGGCCATCATGGAGCGCACGTCTATTCCGCATGTGCGCATTTCCTCGGTCGAGCCCATGGATATCTCTGAGCGCCTGCTTAAGGTTATGGCGCGCTATCCGCAGCGTATCGCCCCGTTTTTGCACCTGCCCGTGCAGTCCGGCTGCACGGCGACCCTGCATCGCATGGGTCGTCCCTATAGTGCGGAGGCCTTTGAGGACACGGTGCGTATGATTCGCGCCAATCTGCCGCAGGCGTCACTTTCTTGCGACGTTATTGTCGGCTTCCCTGGTGAGACGGACGAGGAGTTCAAGGAGTCGCTGGCGCTGTGCCGCCGTGTGGGTTTCTCGCGTATGCACGTGTTCCGCTACAGCAAGCGTCCCGGTACCCTTGCTGCCGACATGCCCGACCAGGTTCCGCCCGAGGTTATGGCCGAGCGCAGCCGCCGTATGCGGGCCGCTGCACAGGAGCTCGCTATTGCCGACGCTCGCCGTCGCGTGGGCACGGTCGAGCGTGCCGTGCTCGAGTATGGCGACAACCTGACGCTCGGCTCGTTCCATCATGCCCGTCTTGACGATACCTGTGGACTTACAGCCCCGTGCCTGTTCGATGTTGCTATCATCGGAGTCGATGATTCCGGCTTGGTCCATGCACGCAGGGAGGTTCATGGAAGCCTCGAAGATTAGACTTACCGTTCCCGAGGGGATTGATCCCTCGCGCGTTTTGGGCGCCGGCGACGGCGTCCTTCGTGCGCTCGAGAGCTTGGTTCGCGCTCATGTGGTCGCCCGTGGCGATAGCATCTCCGTGAGCGGCGACCCGGACGAGGTCGAACTCGTGGCGCGCTTTTTCGAGCACGCTTTTCGCGAGGCGGCCGCCGGGCGCACGCTGTCTGCCGACGATGTCTCTCGCTGCCTGGCCGTCTTGCGCGACGGTGAGCACGAGGCTACGTCGCTTCGCGATGACGTACTGCTTTCGTATCGCGGCCGCGTCATTCGCCCCAAGACGCTCGGGCAAAAGCGCTATGTGGATGCCATCCGCTCGCATACCATCACGTTTGGCTTGGGTCCTGCCGGTACCGGTAAGACCTATCTGGCCATGGCGCTCGCCGTTGCCGCGCTCAAGCGTCACGAGGTGGGCCGTCTGATCTTGACGCGTCCGGTTGTCGAGGCGGGGGAGAATCTGGGCTTTTTGCCTGGCACCCTCGAGGAAAAGATCGATCCCTACATGCGTCCGCTTTACGACGCCCTTTTTGACATGATGGATCGCGAGCGCACCGATGAGCTTATGGAGCGCGGCGTGATCGAGATCGCCCCGCTTGCCTACATGCGCGGCCGCACGCTGAGTGATGCCTTCGTGGTGCTCGACGAGGCGCAAAATACCACGCCCGAGCAGATGAAGATGTTCCTGACGCGCCTGGGCTTCAACTCCAAGTTCGTGATTACCGGCGACCTGAGCCAGCGTGACCTGGTGGGTCGTCGTGGTGGCTTGGCGGATGTCGAGAAGATTTTGGGCCGTGTCGATGATGTCGCATTTTCGCACCTCGAGCGTGCCGACGTGGTGCGCCATGCCTTGGTGGGACGTATCGTCGAGGCATACGATACTTATGATGATGTGCGCGAGAAGCGCGTACGTGACCGAAAGGAGTCCCGTTGAGTGTATTGATCAGCAACGATGCCGAGCTCGATACGCTGCTCGACGCGCAGGAGGTGGAGCACATCTGCGAGGTTGTGCTTGCCGCCGAGGGCGTTGAGCGTGAAGTCGAGATTTCCCTTTCGTATGTCGACGAGGACGAGATGCACGAGCTCAACCACGAGTGGCGCGGTATCGACCGCACCACCGATGTGCTCTCGTTTGAGTGCGATTCGGCCTTTGACGATGACATTCCCGCCGATGAGACGCTCGAGCTCGGCGATATTATCTTGACCCCGCAGGTTATTGCCCGTCAGGCCCCCGGTTTTGGCAATAGCCCCGCTGACGAGTGCCGTCTGATGCTCGTACACGGCATGCTGCACCTGCTGGGCTATGACCACATCGAGGACGACGAGGCCGAGGTCATGGAGGCCCGCGAGGACGCCATCCTGCGCGATCTGTCGCTCGAGCGCGGCGAGGACCCTAAGCTAGTCCACGTCGGCCCCATCACCAACCACGCCCACGACTAGGAGCCGTCTATGATTCCCGGATCGAACAAGGACCATCCGTCCTTCTTTAAGTCGTTTTCCTACGCCATGGAGGGCTTCGTCACCGCCGTCAAGACCGAGCGCAACATTAAGGTCATGCTCGTTGCGGGCGTGTGCACCGTCATTGCCGGCTGTATCGTGGGCCTCGACATTGCCGAGTGGGCCACGATTATCATCTGTTGTGGCTTGGTGATTCACGGCGAGCTGTGCAACACCGCTATGGAGGCCATCGTCGATCTGGCGACCCAGGAGCTCCATCCGCTGGCCAAGCGTGCGAAGGACATCGCCGCCGCCTCTGTATACGTTCTTTCCATCACTGCCGCGATTGTGGGCGTGCTGGTATTTGCCCACGCGCTCGGCTTTATTTAGAAAGGGATTCCCATGTCCGACAATATGCAGCCTACCGATGAGATTTTGGACGACGAGTCCCTGGACGCGGTGGATACCGAGGAGCTCGAGGAAGTCGTGGAGTTCGACCCGTTTGAGGGCATGAGCGATGAGGAGCTCGACGCCCTGTGCGACGAGGACGACGGTTCTATGGGTTTTGGTGACGTGGAGCCCGGTTTTCGCAGCGGCTTCGTGGCCCTGGTCGGACGCCCCAACGCCGGCAAGTCCACGCTGCTCAACGCCTGCTATGGCAAAAAGGTCGCCATCACCTCGCCGGTGGCACAGACGACCCGCCGTCGCATGCGCGCCGTCGTCAACCGTCCCGGCTACCAGCTGGTCTTTGTCGATACCCCGGGTATTCATAAGCCCAAGGACGGCCTGGGGTCCGAGCTCAACAAGAGCGCACTGTTCGAGTTGAACGATGTCGACGTCGTCGCGTTTTTGGTTGATGCCACCAAGCCCATCGGCAGGGGAGACGCCTGGGTTGCCGAGCGTGTCAAGAACGCTCGTTCCAAGAAGGTCCTGGTGCTCACCAAGGCCGATGAGGCCGACCCCGCACAAGTCATGGAGCAGCTTAAGGCCGCCCACGAGCTCATGGACTATGACGACGAGATCGTGACGTCGTCGGTCAAGAACTTCAACGTCGATGCCTTCATTGAGACCGTTGCGCACTTTTTGCCCGAGGGCCCGCGTTGGTTCCCCGAGGACATGGGTACCGACGCTTCCGACGAGACACTCGTTGCCGAGTTTGTGCGCGAGAAGGTCTTGCGCCGCACCCGTGATGAGATCCCGCACTCCGTTGGCGTGATCTGCGATGCGCTCGAGCAGACCAAGAAGGTGCTGCGCGTGCACGCCACCATTTACGTCGAGCGTGAGGGCCAAAAGGGCATCATCATCGGCAAGGGCGGCGAGATGATCAAGCATATCGGTATCGACGCCCGTCGCGATCTTGAGCGTATCTTTGGCACGCAGGTCTTTTTGGAGCTGGACGTGAAGGTCAAGGCCGGCTGGCGTGACGACGAGGCCCAGATTCGCCGCTTTGGCTACAACGCCGAGGACTAAGGGCGCGCGGCGCGCATGGCAGGCTCCCGGACATATCGCACGAAGGTACTCGTCCTCGACAAGACGAAGCTCAAAGAGACGGACTTGATCCTGACGATGCTTGACGAGCGGGGTCGGCAGGTTCGTGCCGTGGCAAAGGGCGCCCGCAAACCCGGTGGACGCCTGGCTGCGCGCTGCGAGCTGTTCTGTACCGTCGATATGCTGCTTGCGCATGGACGGTCGCTCGACGTGGTTTCCCAGGCCGAGCTTATGGAGGCGCCGCTCGGCGTTGCGCCCGATTACGAGACGACATGCGCCGCAAGCGCGATCGCCGAGGTCGCGCGCGTGTGCTCGTTCGAGGACGCCGAGGACCCGTTTACCTTTGCTATCACGCAGCGGGCGCTCACGCTTGTCGGCAGCGGGCTCGACGCGGCACATATGGACCTACTTGTGGCGGCATATGTCTTTAAGCTGCTATCGCACGTTGGCTATCGTCCCGATTTTTCGGCCTGTGTGCTGTGCGGAGACCCCATGCTGTCGTATTTTTCAGCCCAGGCGGGCGGTCTCATGTGCGGGTCGTGCGCGTCGAGCGTTCCAGGTGCCGAACTGGTGTCGACCGGTGAGACCGCATGGCTGCGCGCCCTCATGTCCATGACCTTCGATGCGCTCATGGCCGAGCGAATCGACCCGCATACGGCGGCATTCCTGCTCGGGCTTTCGCATGTTTGGGCTGCGACGCACACCGATCAGCGCCTCCGCGCGATGGAATTCATGTTGGGTCGGTGATGATGCGCAGGCGCGGGCTGCTTGTGGTAACATACCGACCTGTTGGTACCTCGACCTTGGTTGTTCGCTCCACCGGCGGCTTCCCAGTCCGAGGCGAATCGAGTCGCCCGTGGGCGACGCAAAACGAAAGGTGAAACAATGACTGTTTCCAAAGAGCGCAAGGCGGAGCTGACTGCCCAGTTCGGTAACACCCCGGTCGACACCGGCAACCCCAAGGTTCAGGTCGCCATCCTGTCCGAGCGCATCAAGGAGCTGACCGAGCACATGAAGTCCCACCAGAAGGACTTCCACACCCGTCGTGGCCTGCTCATGCTCGTCGGCCGTCGTCGTCGTCTTCTCTCCTACATCAAGAAGAACGACATCGTCGAGTACCGTGAGCTCATCAAGGCTCTGGGCATCCGCGACAACATCCAGTAGGATTTGTACATGCTAAGAGCGTCCTGCGCAGCGGGGCGCTCTTTTTGTGTAAGGGCGCGAACAATCACGCTCTGAAGCGTGGCGGGGGCAGGGGGCCCGCGTCACATGAGAAGCCCGCAGACAAGGGGTCTGCGGGGTTAAGGAGAACAATGACACTCGTATCCAAGACCTTTGAGCTGTACGGCAAGACCTACACCTTTGAGTCGGGCGAGCTTGCCAAGCAGGCCACCGGCGCCTGCCTGGTCAAGCAGGGCGACACCACGATGCTCGACACCGTGGTCGTCTCCAAGGAGCGCAAGAACTACGACTTCTTCCCGCTGACCGTCGATTTCAACGAGAAGATGTACGCAGCCGGCCGCATCCCGGGTGGCTACCTCAAGCGTGAGGGCCGTCCCAGCGAGAAGGCCACGCTCACCGCGCGCATGATCGACCGTCCGATTCGCCCGAGCTTCCCGGACGGCTTCCGCAACGAGGTGCACATCGTCGCTACCTCGCTTGTCGCCGACCAGGTCAACCCCTTTGACGTCATCAACGTCATGGGTGCTTCCCTGGCCATGACGCTCGGCGGCGTGCCCTTCGAGGGCCCGCTTGCCTGTGTGCGCATCGGCCGTAACGTGGAGACCGGCGAGTTTATCGTCAACCCCACCTACGAGGAGCGCGAGAACTCCGATCTGGACCTGGAGCTGGGCGGATCCGCCGACTTCATCTCGATGGTCGAGGCCGGCGCCGAGGAGATCTCCGAGGACGACATGCTCGCCGCTATGAAGTTTGGCCAGGAGGCCCTTGCTGCTTTCTGCCAGGCTCAGGACGAGTTCGTCGCCGAGTGGGAGCAGGTTAACGGCCCCATCGTCAAGAAGGAGTACCCGCTCGACCAGCCCGTCGAGGAGGTCCAGGAGCGCATCTTCGCCCACTACGACGAGATGGCTGCCGCCCTTCGCGACGCCGACAAGCTCTCCCGTATCGGTAAGGTCGAGGCTCTGAAGGAGTCCATCCGCGCCGAGTTCACCGAGGAGGAGCAGGCCGCTTGGGAGCGCGAGATCCCCGTGGCGCTCAAGAAGCTCGAGAAGAAGGCCATGCGCACCATGGTCGTCGAGACCGGCGAGCGCGTCGACGGCCGTGCTGCCGACGAGATCCGTCCCATCATGGTGAAGGACAACTACCTGCCGCTCGTTCACGGCTCTGGTCTGTTCCAGCGTGGCCAGACCCAGGTGCTTTCCGTCCTGTCGCTCGGTATGCTCAACGAGGGCCAGCGCTTGGACACCATCGAGCCCACCGAGGGCAAGCGCTACATGCACCACTACAACTTCCCGCCTTTCTGCACCGGCGAGACCGGCCGCATGGGCAGCCCCAAGCGCCGCGAGATCGGCCATGGCAATCTGGCCGAGCGCGCTCTGCTTCCGGTGCTTCCCGACGAGAACGAGTTCCCCTACGCCATCCGCGTCGTCTCCGAGGTCATGGAGTCCAACGGCTCCTCTTCGATGGCTTCGACCTGCGGCTCCACGCTCGCCCTTATGGACGGCGGCGTGCCCATTAAGCGCCCGGTCTCCGGTATCGCCATGGGCCTGATCCAGGAGGAGGGCAAGACCGTGGTCCTGTCCGACATCCAGGGTCTCGAGGACTTCCTGGGCGACATGGACTTTAAGGTCACCGGCACCACCGAGGGCATCACCGCCCTGCAGATGGACAACAAGGCCACCGGCCTCACCTTCGACATCCTGGCCCGCGCCCTGCAGCAGGCCAAGGAGGGTCGCGCCTTCATCCTGCAGAAGATGCTCGATGTGATTCCCGAGCCGCGCCACACCACGCGCAGCACCGCCCCGCGTATCGTCTCCATCCAGGTTCCGACCGACAAGATCCGCGACGTCATCGGTTCCGGCGGTAAGGTTATCCGCGGCATCCAGGACGAGACCGGCGCCTCGGTCGACATCCAGGAGGATGGTACCGTCTTTGTCGGCGGCACCGGCGAGTCCGTGGACCAGGCCGTCGAGCGCATCAAGCTCATCATCAAGGTTCCCGAGCCGGGCGAGGAGTACACCGGTCGCGTGGTCTCCATCCAGCCCTTTGGCGCCTTCGTCAACCTGCTGCCCGGTAAGGACGGCCTGCTGCACATCTCCCGCGTCGCCAAGGGCCGCGTGGAGAAGGTCGAGGACGTCCTCAACGTGGGCGACGAGGTCAAGGTCGTCGTCATCGAGGTCGACGATCGCGGCAAGATCTCGCTCGATCGTCTTGACAAGCCCGAGGCCCCTGCTCGTGCCGAGGGTGCCTCTGAGGGCGACGGCGAGCACTTCCAGCGCCGTGAGCGTCCGCGTCGCGAGCGCTCCGAGCGCAGCGACCGTCCGCGCCGTCCCGGCGACAACGGAGGCCGCAAGCCCCGTCGTCACCACGACGCCGAGTAACAGCTAAACATAAGCAGCTCAACAAGGGCGACTCCGGACAGGGGTCGCCCTTTTGCTTGCGCCCGGGAGGGCCGCATATGAAGTTTCCTGCTCTACAGTCCTGCGCAAGACGGAAAGCACATTAAGTGCTTTCCTTTGCGTGCGGAACTTGCGATAAACTTCATATGCGGCCCTCCCGGGCGCAAGCAAAAGGGCCGGTTAGTGCCGCTCGCTATTTAGTTAGACAGTCTATTCAGTAGTCAGATTTCAGATCAGTAGATAGACACAGCAGTATTTCCCCTGATAAAACCTACCAAAATAAACCTATCTCATATTGGCAGGTCAGGGCTCAGCGGCCCCGGCACGCGCTAAGTTTATCGCGAGTTCCGCACGAACAGGAGGCCACTTAATGTGGCCTCCGTCGTGAGCAGGACTGTAGAGCAGGAAACTTAGCCCGTGCCGGGGCCGCTGAGCCCTGACCGGCGGGATACACAGGTTCAGATGGGGCTTTGATGCATGGGTGGTCTGTTGTTGTGCAAATGGGTATCATACTGTGGTTATTGCATCGACTCTGTGATGCATGTTTGTACGTTCCCGGCGGTCGGTTTGCCAGAAGCGCCCCGTCGGTTGTTCCAGACCCGTTTCGAAGAAAGGAAACCACACTAACCTATGGCAGCTAAAAAATCATCTCCCTTGAAGATCATTCCGCTCGGCGGCCTTGACGGCATCGGCAAGAACATGACGGTCTTCGAGTGCGGCGACGACATGGTGCTCGTCGACGCTGGCCTCATGTTCCCCGACGACTCCCAGCCCGGTATCGACCTGGTGCTTCCTGACTACACCTACGTTCTTGAAAACGAGGAGAAGCTCCGCGGCATCATCGTCACCCACGGCCACGAGGACCACACCGGTTCGCTTCCGTACCTGCTGCAGGACCTCAACAATAAGGTGCCCATCTTCTCGAGCAAGCTGACGCTCGGCTTTATTGAGGGCAAGCTCTCCGAGTTCCGCATCCGCGCGCCCAAGTTCCGCGAGGTCAAGGGCGGAAGCCACGTCAATCTCGGTGGCATCTCGCTCGACTTCTTCTCGATGACGCACTCCATTCCGGGTGCTCTGGGCGTGTTCATTCGCACCAACCAGGGCACCGTTATGCACACCGGTGACTTTAAGCTCGACCAGACGCCCATCGATGGCGTCACGCCCGATTATGCCGCCATCAGCCGCTTTGCCAAGCAGGGTATCGACCTGCTGCTTTCCGACTCCACTAACGCCACGGTTCCGGGCTTTACCAAGTCCGAGGCCGAGGTTGGACCCAACCTGCTGCACGCCATCAAGAACGCCCCGGGCCGTGTGTTCGTCGCGTCGTTCTCGAGCCACATCCATCGCCTGCAGCAGATCTGCGATGCCGCCCGCAAGTGCGGCCGTAAGGTCGTTGTGACCGGTCGCTCCATGCTCACTAACACCCGCGTGGCGCGCGAACTGGGCTACCTCAACATCGACGACGCCGATATCATCGATGCCTTTGACATTGATAACCTGCCTGACGACAAGATTGTTGTCATGTGCACCGGTTCGCAGGGCGAGCCGCTGTCGGCCCTGTCCCGCATGGCCAATGGCGAGCACAAGACGCTCTCCATCCACGAGGGCGATACCGTTATCCTCTCGGCAACTCCTGTTCCCGGCAATGAGAAAGCCGTCCAGCAGGTCGTCAACAGCCTGGCCAAGCTCGGCTGCGACGTGTGGGATAAGAACCGCGCTCTTGTCCACGTCTCGGGCCACGGTAGCCAGGAGGAGCTCAAGCTCCTGATGGCCATGGCCAAGCCCACGTACTTTATGCCGGTTCACGGTGAAGCCGTGCATCTGCGCGCCCATGCCCAGCTGGCTCGCAAGATGGGCATCAAGGACGATCATATCTTTATCCTCGATAACGGCGATACGCTCGAGATGCGCGGCGGTATCGTCAAACGCGGTACGCCCGTCGAGTCCGGCGTCGTCTACGTCGACGGCCTGCGTATCGGCGATACCGACCCCATCGTCCTGCGCGATCGTCAGAAGCTCGCCAACGACGGTATGGTTACCGCTGTTGCCATCGTCTCGCTCAAGCACAAGAAGATCGAAGCCATCGAGTTCTCGGGCCGCGGCGTCTCGTTTGCCATCGACGACCAGTTCTCCGAGGATGCCTCCGCATCCATTATGAAGACGATCGAGAAGGGCAAGTTCAGCTTTACGAGCAGCGGTTCCGATGCCATTCGCAAGGCCGTGCGCGATTCGCTCTCTAACTTTATCTGGAGCCGTACGCGCACCCGCCCGATGATCATCCCGGTCGTCATGGAGGTTTAGTTTGGCGCGCGGATCTGCACAAAACGCCAAAGGCAATAAGGCCAACAACCAACCGGCATCTGCTAAGGGTGCCGGTTCCCATCTGCGTGCCAATAAGGGCCACGAGTCCGAGTTCGATGATTTCGAGCCCTTGGTCGAGCCCTCGGCCAACCGCGATATCGCCGGCGTGGTCATTGCCGTTTTGGCGATTGCGTCCTTTATTGCCGTGATTTCGCCGGCGACTGCGCCCGTTACGGCTGCGGTTTCCGGTTTCTACCACTTGGGCTTTGGTCTGGGCGCCTACGTGCTGCCGATCGTCATTTTGCTGTTTGCCGCCACGCTCTTTTTAGGCGAGGACTCGCCGCTCAACGCGCGCTCTGTTGCGGGCGGCGCCGTGGTCTTTATCGCCGTCGTCTCCATTCTTTCGTTGATGGTGCCAGGTACGAGCGACTCGTGCGACCTTATGTTCACGCCGCAAAATCTGTCCGCCTCGGGTGGCTACATCGGTGCGTTTATTGCGAGTGCGCTGCAAAATGCCCTGGGTAAGCCTATCGCGATGGTAGTCCTGCTGGGCCTTGTCGTCGTGGGCTTGGTCATCATTGGCTTTTCGGTGGGCGGCGTTTTGCGCTCTGCCCGCGACCGTGCGGCAGATTTTGCCGAGCGCCGTCGTGCCGATGTTAACGCGAGTCCGTGGGGTGACGACGAAGCCCTGTCGGTGCCCGGCGTTGCCCGCCCGCACCTGAGCATTCTTCGTCAAAAGGGCTCCGATGCTGCAGTGACCACGGTCATGGGCAACGATGTGGACCCGGTTTTGGACAATGACGACGAGGACGAGGATCCGTTTGTCGACGTATCCGATGCCGTGGAGGCCGAGCGCGCTAAGACGACGCTGCTGCCGCGCCGCCATGCCAAGAAGGGCAAGGCTGCGCCTAAGCTCAATACGAGTGAGCCCGACCCGTCTTGGTCCGATAGCGAGATTGAGCTCACTGAGGGCGATGACGAGGACGACGAGGCGCCGATTGAGACCGCAAAGACAACTTTGCTGCCGAGTCGCCATGCCAAGCGCGAACAGGTAACCGGCCAGCTTTCGATGGAAGACGACCCCGATAAGATTGACGAGTCCGAGCCGCCGTTTGCCGTGAATCCTGTCTCGGCAGCACCTCAGATTCCCGACTTCTTGAAGCATCCCAAGGTTGCCGATGCGCCTGCCTCGAGTGCTGTCGGATCGGCTGCGGCTAGGGATGGGGGAGCGGACGGCGGCGCCGCAGATAACGAGGGCGAAGAAGAGGATGGCCTTAAGCTTCCGCCACTCGAAATCCTGCATGCCAACCCGCAGTCGGCGTCCTCCGCGTCTTCTGACAAGGAGCTGGAACAGACTGCCGAGTCGCTTCAGTCCACGTTGCTTGAGTTTGGCCGCAGTGCCCGCGTGGTCGGCTGGATCGCCGGCCCCACGGTGACGACCTTTAAGCTGCAACCTGGCGAGGGCGAGCGCGTGAGCAAGATCTCGAGCCTCGAGGACGATATCGCGCTTTCGCTCGCTGCCCAGTCGGTGCGTATCTTTGCCCCGATCCCCGGCACCTCGCTCGTGGGCATCGAGATCCCCAATCGCAAGCGCCAGAACGTCAACCTGGGCGACGTGCTGCCCTATGTTAAGGGCGGTCCGCTCGAGCTCGCAATCGGGCGCGATGCCGAGGGCACGCCGGTCGTCGCCGACCTTGCCAAGATGCCCCACCTGCTGATCGCCGGTACCACTGGTTCCGGTAAGTCGGTGATGATCAACTCCATCATCACGACCCTGCTCATGCGCGCGCTTCCCGAGGACGTTCGCTTGATCATGGTCGACCCCAAGCGCGTCGAGCTTGCGGGCTATAACGGCCTGCCGCATCTTTATGTACCGGTCGTTACCGAACCCAAGCAGGCCGCGAGCGCTCTGCAATGGGCCGTGTCCGAGATGGAGCGTCGCCTGAAGGTCTTCGAGCGCCTTAACGTGCGTAAGATCTCGACCTATAACGAAAAGCAGGCCGCCGGCGAGTTTGAGCATTACGACAACCCGCCGCTAAAGATGCCCTACTTGGTCATCATCATTGACGAGCTCTCGGACCTGATGATGGTCGCCGGTAAGGATGTCGAGGCGTCGATTGTGCGTATCGCCCAGCTGGGCCGTGCCGCCGGTATTCATCTTATCGTGGCCACGCAGCGCCCCAGCTCCAACGTGGTGACGGGCCTTATCAAGGCCAACATCACCAACCGCATCGCCTTTAACGTCGCCACGGGTATCGACTCGCGCGTCATCATCGACCAGATGGGTGCCGAAAAGCTTACCGGTTTGGGCGACATGCTGTTCTCCAAGGTCGACTGGGGCAAGCCTCGCCGTATTCAGGGATGCTTTGTTTCGGATGATGAGATCAACGAGATTGTCGAGTTCGTCAAGTCGCAGAGCGAGCCCGACTACCACGAGGAGATCCTGTCTGCCGTGGCGCCCGCTTCCATGTCCATGGCGGGTGGCGGCGGTATTGTCCGCACCGGAGTAGCCGAGCCGCAAGACGATGATCCGCTCATTTGGGAAGCCGCCCATATTGTGGTGGAATCGCAGCTTGGCTCCACATCTGGCCTGCAACGTCGTCTGAAGGTTGGCTATGCGCGTGCCGGGCGTATTATGGACATGCTGGAAGAAAAGGGTGTCGTCGGCCCGCCCGACGGTTCCAAGCCGCGTGAGGTCCTGTTGGACGAGGAGGGGCTTGCCGCGCTGGAATCTGTCGACGCCGAGATGGCACGTGAAGATCGTGAGTTTGGAGGATTCTGATGGCTGCACGCTTTGGTGACATGCTGCTCGAGCAGCGTCGCCGGATGGGCCTTTCCATTCAGCAGGTCGCCAACACCATCAAAATCAGGCCGCAGATCATCGAGTTTTTCGAGACCGGTAACTTTGCTTCGATGCCGCCGCGCGGCTATGCGCAGGGCATGATTTCGAGCTATGCTCGCTTTTTGGGCCTCAATCCGCGCGAGGTCGTCAATGCCTACTTTGACGACCTGATGGCATACGAACGCGAGACGTCGCAGCAGGGCGGTCGTTTTCAGGACGCCGCCGGCTACGTCAATTCGCGTTCCTCGGTCGATAACGGGCGCTTCCTGATGGTTCAGGGCGGTCGTTCAACCCGCTATGGACAGCGTCCTCAGCAGGCCGGTTATATTACCGAGACGGGTTCGGGCGAGGAGATTCGCTCACAGCGTGACCGGTTCCGCAGTACGCCGATGCCCGAGGACCGTGCACTTCCCGCTGCCCGCGGCGTGGCGCGTGACCCTCGTGCCGGCTACGGCGACGGCGGCTATTCCGATCGCGGTTACCGTGGTGCCTCTATGGGACGCTCTCGCGGTGGCTATTCGGATGCCGATACCACGCAGGTGACGCCGCGTCTTCGCTCTCAATCACAGCCGTATGGCCAGCGCTCTTCGGCTCCGCGTTCGGTCCAGCGTGGCTATCAAGGCCGCGGTGAACTTGCGCCCCGCTCGGGTCAGCGCAGCCTTCAGGGCCAGGGCGGCTATCGCGGCCGTTCCGATAGCAATCGCGGTCGTATGCCTCAGGGAAGCGGCCGCAGCAGTTCCGGTCGTGGACGCGGCGGATCACGTACTCCTCAAAACAACGGGCTCGATCCGCGTATCGTCTACGCCGGCATCGGTGCCGTTGTGCTGCTGTTGATTGTGCTCATCGTGGTGCTTCTACGTGGCTGCGCGTCTTCGGCGCCCGAGAACACGCCCGAGACGCCCACTGCTACCAAGATGACGACCAAGAAGTCTTCTAAGAAGATCGAAACGGTCGACGAGGACGATGACACCGATGAGGCGACGGATGAGTCGACTGATTCGGACGCTACCAAGACGACGGCCAAGAAGGAAGAGAACGAGGTCACGAAGGTCAAAGTCTCCGTTGCCAAGGGAAAGACCGCGTGGATTGAGGTCAAGGTTGACGGCAAGTCGGTCTATGGCGCCCAGGCGACTGGCCCCTTTGAGCAGGAGTACACGCCCGAGTCTTCGATCGAGATCACCACGTCCAAGCCTTCCGATGTCACCGTTACCAAGAACGGTGAAAAGGTTCGTTACGATACCAAGACCTCGGGCGTGGCGCGTGTGACGATCACCGTTCCCAAGAAGGAGACGTCTGATTCCGAGAATGGTGAAAGTTCTGATGGTACCGACACCACCGATGGTACCGATACCACCGACGGTACCGATGCCCAGTCCACGGATGGCGCCGATACCGCAACTGACGGTCAGACACCCACCGATTCTACCGACAATTCGTACGATAGCTACTAGGCCGCTCGTACGCGAAAGGAAACATCATGGCTAAAGATTCCAGCTTCGACGTCGTGTCCGAGGTCAACATGCAAGAGGTCGACAACGCCTTCCAGCAGACCACGCGCGAGATTTCCCAGCGCTATGACCTTAAGGATTCCGGCGCCACGATCGAGCTTTCGAAGGGCGACAAGCTCTTTACGATCAACGCCCCGGCCGACTTTGTCTCCAAACAGATTGTTGACGTGCTGAGCTCCAAGCTCATCAAGCGCGGCATCGACCTCAAGGCTGTCTCGTGGGATGCTCCGCAGGCGGCATCGGGTGGCACCGTGCGCGTGCTCGGCCATATCGTCGAGGGTATCGACCAGGCGACCGCCAAGAAGATCAACAAGGACATCAAGGATCAAAAGCTCAAGGTCAAGGTGACCATCGAGGCCGACAAACTGCGTGTTTCCTCTGCTTCGAAGGACGCGTTGCAGACCGTGATTCAGTTCCTGCGCGACCAGGACTACGGCCAGCCGCTGCAGTTCACCAACTACCGCTAATATCAATCGAAAGGACCGCTCTCCAACATGGATACACCGTTGGGCTCCGTGCTCTACATCACCCTCGGGTGCGCTAAGAACGAGGTTGACACCGACCGCATGCGTTCTCTTTTGACCGCCGCGGGCTACGAGGAGGCATTCGACCCGCAGGATGCCGATATCGCCATCGTCAATACTTGCTCGTTCCTCGCCTCCGCAACGTCCGAGAGCATCGAGACCACGCTCGAGCTCGCCAACGAGGTTCAGGACGGCGTTCGTTCTTGTCCCATCGTCATGTGCGGCTGCGTGCCGTCGCGCTATGGCGATGACCTGCCTGACGAGCTGCCCGAGGTCGCTGCCTTTGTGAAGGCCGACGAGGAAGATGGCATCGTGGCGGTCATCGATGGCGTGCTGGGTGTCGAGCGTGAGATTGCAGCCTATATCCCGCAGGTCAAACGTACCGTCGAGGGTGCTGTCGCTTACGTCAAGATTTCCGATGGCTGCAACCGCTTCTGCAGCTTCTGCATGATTCCCTACATCCGCGGCCGCTATCATTCGCGCAATGCCGAGAGCATCATCTCCGAGGTGCGCGACCTGGTTTCCGGCGGTGTGCGCGAGATCGTGCTGATCGGCCAGGACACGGGCATCTGGGGTACCGACTTTGCCGACGAGGACGTCGCCGATGGCTCGCCGCGCAATCTGGCGCAGCTGCTGCGTGCCGTCGCCGAGGCCGTGCGCCCGCACAACGTCTGGGTCCGCGTGCTCTATCTGCAGCCCGAGGGCATGACTGACGAACTCATCGAGACGATTCGCGATACGCCCGAGGTGCTGCCCTATATCGATATCCCCGTGCAGCACTGCGACGCGCGCATCCTCAAGGCTATGCGCCGCTCCGGTTCGCGCCAGGAGCTCGAGGACCTGTTCCGCGATCTGCGTGAGCGTATCCCCGGCATCGTGATCCGTTCCACGGCCATGGTAGGTTTCCCGACCGAGACCGACGACGAGTTCCGCGACCTTATCGACTTTATGGACACCGTCGGCTTTGACTACACGAGCGTCTTTGCCTACTCGCAGGAGGAGGGCAGCCTGGCCGCTAAGATGGAGGGTCAGGTCGACGAAGAGGTCAAGCTCGAGCGCGCCCAGGAGGCCATGGACCTGGCCGAGTCGCTCGGTTTTGCCGCCACCGCCGCACATGTGGGCGAGCGCGCCCAGGTGATCGTCGACGGTATCGAAGAGACCGAGGATGGCGCCGAGCTGATCGGCCATGCCTGGTTCCAGGCGCCCGATTCCGATGGCGCGGTGCATCTGGACGCCAGCGAGGCGTCCGTGGGCGATATTCTGACCGTCGAGTTTACCGATAGCTTCTGCTATGAGCTTATCGGTCATGTTGTGGAGTAGGAGAGCGTCGTGGCTAACGAGAGCAATAAGGAACTGACGAGTGTCTGGACGCCCGCCAACATCGTGACGTGCGTTCGCATCGTCTTTATCCCGGTGTTCATGATCGTGTCGGCGCTTTCTCACACGAGTGTTGCCGGTACGGATTGGAGCACCTTCGACGGCCCGCTCGCCGCCGCTGCCTTCATTCTGTATGTGATCCTGTCGTGCACCGATAAGGTCGACGGCTACCTGGCTCGTTCGCGCAACGAGATCACCGACTTCGGTAAATTCTTGGACCCCATCGCCGATAAGCTGCTCGTGTTCTCGGCCCTGCTGCTGTTCTTGGACTTTGGTGCCGTTACTGTGTGGTCGGTGTTCATCATCCTGTTCCGCGAGCTGCTGGTGAGCGCCCTGCGCATGGTCGCGAGTGCGGCCGGTGTGGTCGTTGCCGCCGATAAGCTCGGCAAGTACAAGACGGCGACCACGATGGTCTCCATCTGCGGCTACCTGTGCGTCTTTGCGATGACCGGCCTCCAGTTGGGGCCTGCGGAGCTGTTGCTCGGTCTCTATGGCGTCTCACGCTTCCTGTACGCCGTGGCCGTTATCCTGACCGTTATCTCGGGCGCTCAGTACTTCTGGAACTGCCGCAAGATCGTCTTTTCGGTCTAGGTCCTGGTGGGCATGACGAAATCATTTGAGCAGATTGCCGCGCACAATGAAGAGCTCGCAGCCGATATCGTCGAGCGTGCAAGCGTTCGTGGTGTGACGGTTTCGACGGCTGAATCTCTAACAGCGGGCATGATCGCCTCGACGATCGCCGATATCCCCGGTGCCTCGGCGGTGCTGCGCGGCGGTGCGGTGACGTACTGCGACGAGATTAAGCATCGCGTTCTTGGTGTTGAGCAAGAGACGCTCGACCGCTATACCGCGGTGTCGTACCAGACGGCGCGGGAGATGGCTGCCGGTTCGCTGGAGCTGTACCAGAGCGATATTGCCGTGAGCGCGACGGGCTATGCCGGCCCCGGTGGAGGCACCGAGGACGATCCGGCTGGAACCTTTTATATTGGCTGGGCGTATCGCTCGGCCAATGGGGGAGCGCCGGTCGTGGACTCCATTCGTTGTCACTATGAGGGCGATCGTTCATGCGTCCGTGCCCATGCGGTCGCTGAGGCACTGGGTCGCATTGTCTACGTGCTCGATTCTATGGAATAGACGTGTTTTAAGGGGCCTCCGGGTCCCTTAATTGTGGAGATATGGACCTTAGGCTAATTTGGCGTTTGTGCTGGTTGTAGACGTATTTTTGCCTGCCTTGTTCATTTTTGGTCCTTTGTGGTCAAGTTTTTGGTCAGTGTTTGGTTGGCGTTTGGTTGGGTTTTGGAAAGGTCGGCTGCATATGATTTATCTGAACGGTTGACCACGAACAGCCGTTCGTTTATTATCGATGCAGGTTGTTAAGAGGAGGGCTATTCATGGCCAAGAATTCAGGTCCCGTACGTACCGTTCATGCTCGCACGACGGGTAAAGAGCGCGATGAGATGATCGCCACCACCAAGGCCGAGATCGAGAAGAAATTCGGCCAGGGTTCCATCATGAGGTACGGCGACGGTGGTCCCGAGCTCGAGGTCGAGGCCATTCCCACGGGCGCCCTGGCCCTCGATGCCGCTCTGGGCATCGGCGGCGTGCCGCGCGGCCGTATCGTCGAGATTTACGGTCCCGAGTCCTCCGGTAAGACAACGCTTTCGCTCGAGATTTTGGCAGAGGCCCAGGCTATGGGCGGTGTCGTGGCATTTATTGATGCCGAGCACGCGCTCGACCCCACGTATGCCGCGCGTATCGGCGTGGATATCGATGAGGTCCTCATTTCCCAGCCCGATACGGGCGAGCAGGCGCTCGAGATCGTCGACATGCTCGTGCGCTCTGGCGCCATCGACGCCATCGTCGTCGACTCCGTCGCCGCTTTGACTCCGCGTGCCGAGATCGAGGGCGAGATCGGCGATACTACGGTCGGCCTTCAAGCCCGTCTGATGAGCCAGGCGCTCCGTAAACTCGCCGGTTCGCTCGCCAAATCTAAAACGACCTGCATCTTCATTAACCAGCTGCGCGAGAAGATCGGCGTCATGTTCGGCAACCCCGAGACTACGACGGGCGGCCGCGCCCTCAAGTTCTTCTCGTCGGTGCGTATCGATATTCGCCGCATCGACAGCATTAAGCTCAAGGACGAGGTCATTGGCAATCGCGTGCGTGCCAAGGTCGTTAAGAACAAGGTGGCCGCTCCGTTCCGCTCTGCCGAGTTCGACATCATGTACGGCACGGGCATCTCTAAGGAGGGCTCGATTCTGGACATGGCCGTCGAGTGCGGTATCTGCAAAAAGATGGGCTCTTGGTTTGCTTACGGTGAGGACAAGCTCGGTAACGGTCGCGAGGCCGCAAAGGCCTTCCTGCGCGAACACCCCGATTGTGCCGACGAGATCGAGCATAAGGTTCGTCTCGCCTGCGGCCTTGAATTCGATGACGATGCTCCGTCCGAGGTCGAGCTGACCGATCAGCCCGAAACTGAGGAGTTCGATGAGCTTTACGCCATCGATGGCTCCGCGATGCTCGATGATGACGACGAGTAACGGATGCTCTCATGTCGTATTCGGTGACCGAGGCCACGGTCGTCTTTCCCGATAAGAAGGCGACCTCCTCGTTCTCGAGTGGGTATGCATCAAAAAAGCCTTGTGCACATATCGACTGCGAGCTCGAGGGCGGTTATGAACGATCCATCTGGATTCCTGTTCGTGTTGCGCGCCTGTTTCTTAAAAATCGCCCCGATCTTCCCTGCGATTGGGATGAGTTTCGCGAAGCGGTACAGCTCATTGAGCGTAAATGCGCGCTTACCATGGTGACTGAGATGCTGTCGCGCCGCGACCATGCCACGGGTGAGGTCCGTGACAAGCTCGCTCGTTACGGATTTCGCCAACCCGCAATTGATTTCGCCGTCCAGCGTGCCACTGAGTTTCGCTTTTTAGATGAGAACCGCTTTTGTTCGTACTTTATCGAGGAGCGCAAACGACGTGGCTGGGGACAGCGCAAGATTGAGACCGAGCTCAAGCGCCGCCATGTCGTGCTCGATGATATCCCCGGCTATCCCGAGGATTATTTTGCCGTGGAGGACGACTTGGCTCGCGCATCGGCTTTACTCGCGAAGCGTCGTGTTCCCGAGACACGTGGATTCGAAAAGCTCGTCCGGTTTTTGATGGGTAAGGGCTTTTCGTACCACATCGCCGCCGATGCCGTTAAGGCGCGTCTCGATGCCGAACATGAGGAATGTGCAGTTTAGACACATGTGGTTTGCGTACCCGCCGTTCACCGCGTTTTAGTCGCCGTACCGGGTCCATTTATTTGACAGTTGTTACGGTTCAACGTACGATAAACACTGTCATTTGCTTTGTGATATGTGCTCATCTTTGATGAGTTTGTTTATATGTTTATCTGTATCCGACCCGCATAAGCTGCGCCCATATTACTCAAATGTCGCGAGCCGTTCGCAAGGACGGTTCGCTTTGTTGTGTAACGAATCCATAAAAAGGAGTGAGCATGCCTATTATCGCAGCGCTCGTTGGCATCGTTTTGGGTGCCATCGCCGCCATTGCCTACATGCGCACCGCCAAGCAGGGTAGTCTTCACGAGGCCGACGAAAAGATCCAGTCGGCTCACGCACAGGCTGAGTCCCTAATCGGTGATGCAAAGCGTCAGGCCGAGACCCTCAAAAAAGAGGCTCTGCTTGAGGCAAAGGAAGAGATCATCAAGAATAAGCAGGCTGCCGAGGCCGAGGACAAGCAGCGTAAGAGCGAGATTCGTACGCTCGAGAACCGTGTGATGCAGCGCGAGGAGTCCCTCGATCGCCGCAACGATGCCCTCGACAAGCGTGAACATCAGCTGTCCAGCCAGGCTGGCCAGGTCGAGAAGCGCTCCCGTGAGCTTGAGGAGCTTTGCGCCAAGCAGACCTCGGAGCTCGAGCGCATCGCCGACCTGACCCGCGAGGATGCTCACAAGGAACTCCTCGACAAGGTTCGTGGCGAGGTTACCCACGAGGCCGCTACGATCATCCGTGAGTCCGAGCAGCAGGTTCGCGCCGAGTGCCACAAGACCGCCCAGGAGATCTTGTCCCTGGCGATTCAGCGCTGTGCCGCCGATCACACCGCCGAGGTCACCGTTACCTCCGTGCATATTCCGTCTGACGACCTGAAGGGTCGCATCATCGGCCGCGAGGGTCGCAATATCCGCACCTTCGAGCAGGTTTCCGGCGTCAACCTCGTGATCGATGATACGCCCGAGACCGTCGTGCTTTCGAGCTTCGATCCGGTCCGTCGCGAGACCGCCCGCGTCGCCCTCGAGAACCTTATTGCTGACGGCCGCATTCATCCTGCCCGTATCGAGGAGATGTATCACAAGGCCGCCGACTTGGTTCAACAGCGCGTGCGCGAGGCTGGCGAACAGGCTGCCTTCGATACCGGTATCCACGATCTGCACCCCGAGATCGTTAAGACCCTTGGTGCTCTGCGCTACCGCACCTCGTTTGGTCAGAACGTGCTCCAGCACTCCCTCGAGGTTTCCGACCTGTGCGGCGTGATGGCTTCCGAGCTTGGCCTGGACGTTGTGACCGCCAAGCGCGCCGGCCTGCTGCACGATCTTGGCAAGGCTATCGACCATGACGTCGAGGGTCCGCATGCCGTTATCGGCGCCGAGCTCGCCCGTCGCTATGGCGAGAAGCCCGTTATCGTTCACGCTATCGAGGCTCACCACGCCGACGTCGACCCCAACACGGTGCTCGATGTTCTGGTCCAGGCTGCCGATGCTGTTTCTGCCTCTCGCCCCGGTGCCCGTCGCGAATCGGCCGAGAACTACATCAAGCGCCTTGAGAAGCTCGAGGAGATCGCCAATTCCCATGACGGCGTCGAGCGTACCTATGCCATGCAGGCTGGTCGCGAGGTCCACGTCATGGTTCAGCCGGACAAGATTTCCGATGCTCAATCCACGGTCTTGGCTCATGACATCGCCCATCAAATCGAGGAAGAGATGGAGTATCCCGGTCAGGTGCGCGTCGTCGTGATTCGCGAGAGCCGCGCTGTCGATATCGCTAAATAACATGAACGACGCGAACGAGCTCATCTCATTTATCGCGTCGATGTCGGGGGAGGGCAACCTTCGCGTCGAGGAGAACCTTGGCGAGGGGTATGTCCGCCTCCGCGTTTCGGAGGCCGAGCGGCGCCAGGCAAAACACGACATTCAGCATGTCGAGGATATTGTCATCGAAATGCTGCGCAACGCTCGCGATGCCGGCGCCGACAAGGTCTATCTCGCCACGACCAAGGAAGATGGCGTCCGTACGCTCGTCTTTCTGGATAACGGGTCGGGCGTGCCGCAGGATATGCAAGAACGCATCTTCGATGCCCGCGTTACCTCCAAGCTTGAGAGCATGAAGATGGATCGTTGGGGCGTTCACGGTCGAGGCATGGCTTTGTTCTCGATTAAGCAGAACACCGACGAGGCGCGCGTTGTCGCGTCGGATGTTGATCTTGGCTCGGTCTTTAAGGTGAGCGTCGCTACCGACCGCCTTGGCGAGCGCGCCGATCAGTCCAGCTGGCCTCAGGCCGTGAAGGACGAGGATGGTCACTATGTCTGCGCCCGTGGCCCTCACAACATCATTCGCGCCGCTTGCGAGTTTGCCCTCGAGGAGTTGCGCGCCTGTGATGTCTATCTGGGGTCACCGTCCGAGATCGCCGCGACGCTGCATGCGCAGGCCTCCAGCCGTCTCGATGCTTCTCGTCTTTTGTTTATCGATGACGAAGCCGAGCTTCCCGTTGTCGATCGCCTGGGTCTTGCTTCGGATGCGGAAGACTTTATCCGTATCTGTTCGGGTTTGGGCCTTGAGATGTCCGAGCGTACGGCACATCGTATCTTGGCGGGCCAGATTAAGCCCGTTCGCGGTGTGACCGCACGCCTGCTACGCGAGCGCGATTCTTCCTCACATGCGTCTGCTCAGGTTGATCTTGCCAAGGATCGTCGCGGGTTGCGTATCGCCAAGGACGACATGGCGCAGTTCTCGCGAGCCGTCGAGCGCGACTTTAACGATCTTGCATCGCGGTACTATCTCAACCTATGCGGTGACCCCAAGATTCGTGTTTCGCGTGATCGTATTACCGTGACGTTCGATATTGCCAAAGAGGAATAGCATCTTTACCGAGTCCGTTCGGTACGATACAGTTATTGCAGTTAAAACGTACTTTTAAACGCAGGAGTTTCTTCATGGATTGCCTGAAGGTATCAAGCAAATCATCGCCCGCGTCCGTTGCCGGCGCCATTGCCGGCATGGTCAAAGATGGTGTTCCCGTCAATATTCAGTGTGTTGGCGCAGGTGCCGTCAACCAGGCCATTAAGGCTGTGGCCATTGCACGCGGATTTTTGATTCCGACCGGGTTTGATATTTCTTGTGCGCCGGTGTTCTCCGATATCCTCATCAACGGTGAGTCGCGCACGGCCATCCGTCTTTCTATTTACGTTCATCAGATTAATCGAGCTGCTATGGATAACGTTGTGATGGACGACGTTAAGCCTGTTGCATAGAGTATTTACTCTTTGCCCGCCCTCTTTGATCCCGCCTATTCCACCTCGTTAGGACTTATACACATGGACCAGGGTTCCGTACGCGATATTCTTGCCGGTAAAACCTACTTTATCCGCACCTTTGGCTGCCAGATGAATCAGCACGACTCCGAGCGCGTGAGTGGCCTGCTCGACTCGTATGGTTGCCTCATGGCGCTCGATCCAGAGCATGCTGACATTGTCGTGTTCATGACGTGCTGCGTTCGTGAGGCCGCCGACACCCGTTTGTACGGTCAGTGCAACTCTTGTAAGAGCCTCCCGCCTTCGCCCTCGGGCAAGCGCGTGGTCGCCGTGGGCGGCTGCATTGCCCAACGAGACGGCGAGGGCCTGCTCACCAATGTCGATAACGTCAATGTTATCTTTGGCACGCATTCCATCGCGCATGTGGCCGAGCTCATTGCCGAGGCATTCTTGGACGGCAAGCGTCATATTCGCACCAATGAGCACGAGGACACGGATGCTATGAGCATGCCGTGGCATCGTGAGACCCAGTATCACGCCTGGGTCCCCATTATGACGGGCTGTAATAACTTCTGCACTTATTGCATCGTGCCGTATGTGCGTGGTCGCGAAAAGAGCCGCTCTTTCGAGGAGATTGTCGACGAGGTGACCGGGCTCGTACGCCAGGGCGTGCGTGAGGTCACGCTTCTGGGTCAAAACGTCAACTCCTATGGTCGCGATCTGTTTGGTAAGCCGCGCTTTGCCGACCTTTTGCGCGCCGTGGGCGATACGGGTGTAGAGCGTATCTTCTTTACTTCCTCGCACCCCAAAGACCTGCTGCCCGAGACTATCGACGCTATGGCCGAGACGCCTGCCGTCATGCCGCAGCTGCACTTGGCAGTTCAGTCGGGCTCAACTCGCATCCTTAAAGAGATGAATCGTCGCTATACGCGCGAGGATTATCTGGGCCTGGTCGATCGCATCCGCAATCGCATGCCCGATATCGCGCTTTCGACCGATATCATCGTGGGTTTCCCCGGAGAGACCGAGGAAGACTTTGAGCAGACGCTCTCGCTCGCCGAGACGGTCCGTTATGCTCAGGCCTATACGTTTATCTACTCCAAGCGCGCCGGTACTCCGGCCGCCGAGATTGACGATCCCACGCCGCATGAGGTGATTCTTGAGCGCTTCAACCGTCTGGTGAAGGTTATCGAGACCACTGCGCACGAGTATAACCAGGGTGAGCTTCACACCGTCGTGCCGGCGCTTATTGAGGGTACGAGCAAAAAGAATGACGCGGTGCTGCTGGGCAAGAGTCCTAAGAATCAGACCGTTCATGCACCGATTCCCGAGGGCTACAGCATCGATCAGTTGATTGGCAAGATTGTCGATGTTGACATCGATGTTGCCAAGACGTGGTATCTGTCCGGATCCGTTGTGGGCGAGCCGCGCTAATGATTTCTTACGGGGCAAGCCTTTCTGCCGTTGCGATTGTCGGTCCGACCGCGGTTGGTAAAAGTGATGTCGCAGATCGTTTAGCGGCTCGTCTTTCGTCCGAAGTGCTATCGTGTGACGCGATGCAAATCTATCGAGGCATGGATATCGGCACTGCCAAGATGGCACCAGAGGAATGCACGGCGCATCTACGCCTGGTCGATATTGTTGAACCGGGCGTTGCATATTCTGCAGCGTTGTATCAGGCAGACTCTCGTGTACATGTTGAGCGCTTGCTGGGCGAGGGCCTCCTACCGGTGTTTTGCGGGGGTACGGGCTTGTATCTCAAGGCGGCCCTGGATGAGATGGATTTTCCCTCGGGCGAACTTGAGGACGATCGCCGCGCGGGGTATCAGGAGCTTGCCGAGCGCATTGGCGAGGAAGCGCTGCACGCGCTGCTTGCCGAGCGTGACCCCGAGTCCGCCGCGGTCATCCACCCCCATAATGTTCGTCGCGTGATTCGCGCGCTGGAAATGCACGATGATGGCGTGTCCTACGCGCAGCAAAAGTTGCAGTTTAGTGTTCCGCGCGAGCATTATCACGCTCTGTGGTTTGGATTGATGCGTAATCGTGAGGCGCTTTACGAGCGAATTAACCTACGCGTCGATCTGATGTTTGAGCAGGGTCTTGTTGATGAGGTTCGTGGTCTTATGGACCAGGGGCTGAGAGATGCCCTGACTTCGATGCAAGCGATTGGCTATAAAGAGATCATCGATGCCTTTGACGGCGTGATTTCTATGGATGAGGCTCGCGAACTCATCAAGATGCGCTCGCGTCGCTATGCCAAGCGTCAGCTTTCGTGGTTTAAACGCGATGACCGCATCGTGTGGTTCGATATGGACGAGTTTACGATCGATGAGGTCGTTAAGGATATCCTTCACCGTATCGAGGCGGCCTAATGGCTCGGTTTCCCCTCGTTCCCACGGCGCCTGAGCCCGAACGCGCCGTTCTTGTCGGAGTTGAGTGGCGCGATAACGCCTGGCCGCTCGATCGTTCGCTTGACGAGCTTGAGCGCCTGGCCCATACGGCTGGCGCCCAGTGCGTGGCGCGTTTGTCACAGCGTCTGGTTAAGCCGTATCCAAAATCGTTTATCGGCTCCGGTAAGGTTGAGGAGCTTTGCGGGCTCGTGCATCGTATGGATGTCGATGTTGTTATCTTCGACGACGATTTAACGCCCTCGCAGCAGTCTTATCTTGAGAAAGCCGTGGGCGAACCGGTAAAGATTATCGATCGTACAGCACTGATCCTGGATATCTTTGGCCTGCATGCTCAGACGCGTGAGGGACGCCTACAGGTACAGCTGGCGCAGCTTCAATATCTGTTGCCTCGTCTGCGCGGTATGTGGAGCCATCTTGCCAAGGAGCAGACGCGCGGCGGCATCGGTTCACGCTTTGGTCAGGGCGAAAGTCAGCTCGAGGTCGACCGTCGCCTCATTCGTAATAAGATCGCTGCGCTTCGTCGTGAGCTCAAGCAGGTTGAACAGCGTCGCGATGTCCAGTCCAAGAGCCGCATTGAGTCACCGGCGTTTCGCGTCGCGTTAGCCGGTTATACCAATGCCGGTAAATCGACGTTGCTCAATCGCCTGACCGGCTCTACGGTACTTTCGCAGGACAAGCTGTTTGCTACGCTCGACCCGACGACGCGTTCGTATCGCCTGCCCGGCGGTCGCGGAATGACGATTACCGATACCGTCGGCTTTATTCAAAAGCTGCCGCATGGTCTTATCGATGCCTTTAAATCGACGCTGTCCGAGGTTTTGGGTGCCGATCTAATTCTCAAAGTCGTAGATGCGTCTGACGAGGACTATGAACGGCAGCTGGAGGCTGTCGACCGCGTGCTTGATGAGATCGGCGCCGGAGAGCGCCTAACGCTGACCGTATTCAATAAAATCGATCTTCTCGATAGCGTTGATCGATTAAGTTTCCGTCGTCGCTATCCCGAGGCCGTGCTGTTCTCGGCCCAGACGGGCGAGGGACTCGACGATCTCGTCGACCGTATTGCTCGTGAGGCGGCTGCCACCGATGTGTTGCTCTCCGCTGATATCCCGTATCGTGAGGGCGCCCTCATCACGTTGGTGCATGAGCAGGGAACCCTTCTGCATGAGGAATATCTAGAGGACGGAGTTCGCATTGTGGCGAAGTTGCCGGCCCGAATCGCGCCACGTCTAGAGCGTTATCGCACCGAGTAGACGAGCTCCAAAATGCCCAGAATGATGGGCTGATGCAGCAGATAAAAGGGGAGTGCATGACGTCCAAGGCTGGCGAGCGCCGGTAGGGGGTTGGCGTAGGCCCAGCTTGGGGCGGTCTTACCGATTCCCTGCGCTATGTGTGCGGCGAAGTATCCTGCAAGATACATAAAGATAAACGGGATGATGGGGTAGAAATCACCTGAGATAAACCCAGGGCTCGGAAATCCTAGCCACGCCAGGTAGGGGACAGGGTAGGTCGTTTTGGGGATGCTCCAGGCGAGGGCGAACAACACAAGGCATAGGGACATGCCCCATCTCGCCGAAATCTTCTTAAGGACGGGATTGGTCAACGCTACGATGCCGGTACATGCGGCCATACAGTAGATGATGCCAAAATTAACCGAATCGTCGACTGAGACAAGTGTTGTTGCCAACCAGACGACGAGTGCTGCTAAGGCGTATTTGGCGGCACGTTTGATATTGTTGCGCGAAAGAGTGCACATCCAACCCGCGATAAACAAGAATACCCAGCTGATGCTGGCGCGCCAGATGTCTTGAAAGACAGTCTGGGTTAACCAGGGCATATCCCAACCGTACAGGTAGGCGAGATCGTAGCAAGCGTGAAAACCTGCCATTGAAATCATCGTAAACCCGCGGACGGTATCAAAGATGGTGATGCGTTTTCGCATTACGAGAACCGGCGCATCAAGCCGACGACTTTGCCCAAAATAACGGGATTTGTTGCATAGATAGGCTCCATGGTGTCATTCTCGGGCTGCAGGCGTACGCGTCCCTGCTCCTTGTAGAACGTCTTGACGGTCGCTGAACCATCAATCATGGCCACGACAATTTCGCCGTTCATGGCACTCTTTTGTTCACGGACGATGATGTAATCGCCATTGAAGATGCCGACATTGATCATTGAGCTCCCATGCACCTCAAGGATAAAGGAACCCTGATCGGTGGCGATTTCGGTCGGGATAGTAAAAGTGTCTTCGATATTCTGCTCGGCCAGAATGGGAATCCCAGCCGCGACGCGACCAACGAGCGGTAGCGAGACCGTTCCGCGAGGTGCGGTGGGCTCGTCAGTTTTAGAAATTGAGACAGAGGAACCGTCCTCGTTAAAGAGTTCCAAGGCGCGCGGTTTGGTGGCATCGCGCTTGAGTAGCCCGCGCGCCTCCAGGGCAGATAGATGGGCGTGCACGGTGCTGGGGGAGGAAAGGCCCACGGCAGAAGCCATCTCGCGCACGCTGGGCGGATAACCCTTCTCCTGCTGATATTCCTTGATGAAGTCGTAAATTTGCTGCTGACGCTTGGTAATTTTGCGAGCCATCAGGGCATCCTCTCTACCCATGTCAAACAAATGTTCGAATTATGCTTGACAGGAACAACTGTTCGAAGATAATAATAACCGAACATTCGTTCTCGCGCTAGACATTTTTGTCCGCGCGGCTTGATAAAACTGTTCTCAGCAAAACACGCGAGAGGAGAACATGATGAACGCAACGAATATGGTCCAGGGAAACCTCGCCCTTAAGCTCGAGACGCCTGCAGAACCCACTTTTACGGTTGTTCAGGGTGGCCGCTCCGGCTTTCAGCCTTTGACCGTAAAGCCTGCTCGCAATCAGCAGGCTGTAGTTGCGCCGGCCCGCGTTGCCCTGAAGGTTCCGACGATTGTCGCCGTTGCCGTTGCGCTTACGCTCTTTTTTGTCCTCGCTACGTCGGTCTTTAGCGCTCGTCACGCCGTTTATGCCGAGTCCGTTTCCAACGTTACCTACGAGACCATTCGCGTTCAGCCTGGTGATTCTCTTTGGTCGCTTGCCGAGGAATATCCTATCGAAGGCCTTTCCACGCAAGAGACTTCCGATATGATCCGTAACGTCAATCATCTGGAGCATGGTTCGCTCGCCGCCGGTGCGCATCTTAAGGTTCCTGCTCGTTCGTAATCATTATCGCGCTGCGCATGGTACCCTTGTTATCGTTTAAGAGGAGGTACCATGCGCTGTCCTAAATGCGGCAAGGCACATACCCGCGTTGTTGATTCCCGTATGCAGGAGTCAAATAACACCATCAAGCGCCGTCGCGAATGTTGCTCGTGTAACTACCGCTTTACAACGTTCGAGCGATGCGAAGACCCAATCGAGGTCATTAAGTCGGACGGAACCAAGCAGCGGTTCGATCGGAATAAGCTGCTCGTCGGCTTGATGCGCGCCACCATCAAGCGCGATATCGACACTAAGAAGCTCAATGAGATTATCGACGACATCGAGGTCGAGCTGCGCTCTCGCACGCTGACGGCCGTCACGTCCCATGAGTTGGGTGACATGGTGCTCAAGCGCTTGGCCAAGATCGACAAGGTGGCGTACATCCGCTTTGCCTCGGTCTACCGCGATTTCAAAGACGTCGATGAGTTTCTGCAAGAGCTCGACAAGCTAAGGTGATTCCATGTCCTGCATTACCGTCAACATAAAGCGTCTCGACCCCACCGTCGAGCTTCCCAAATACGCCCATCCCACCGATGCCGGCTTGGATCTGCGCTCCAACGAGGACTGCGTCCTGAAGCCCTTCGAACGTCGTCTGGTCTCTACCGGGCTGGCCATCGCCCTGCCCGATGGCTACGCCGGCTTTGTCCAGCCCCGCAGCGGCTTGGCCATCAAGCAGGGCCTGTCTATAGTCAACACTCCTGGCCTCATCGACGCCCACTACCGAGGAGAGCTCAAAGTCATCCTCATTAACCTAGACCTCACGAACAACATCCAAATCAACAAAGGCGACCGCATCGCCCAACTCGTCATCCAAGAAGTCCCCACGGTCAACCTCGTAGAAGTAGAAGAACTAGATAAAACCGACCGAGGAGCCGGCGGTTTCGGTTCTAGCGGCGTCGCTTAGTCGTTTACGTACTGTCCGCTGACCGGCCCGACCCGCCTATATATCATCCCATGCTCAAACATTCTCGCGGGGGCGCTCGTATCCCTCCCGCCCGTCTCTCACACATATCATTCCATGCTCAAACATTCTCGCGTCGCTTCGCTCGCTGCGAAACTGCGCGTGGAACGATATGTGAGAGAGGCGGGCGGGCGGCTACTCGCTTGAAAAAATTTACATTCTAGTTAGCCGATGCGACAAAGGAATAGTCTCTTTGTCGCATCGGCTAACTGTATTTATCTTTTCCGGTCTCGCCTTTGTTGGTTCTACTGGAGGGGAATCTAGTTTAGCTGCTAGTGCGTAAACGCAGCTTGCCTGTGGGGGCCTATATATCGTCCCGCGCGCAGTTTCGCAGCGTAGCGAGAATGTTTGAGCACGGGATGATATATAGGCCCCCACGGGCAAGCGAACAGTCCGACGCTAGCGGATATGAGCAGGCTTCCCGCCCCAGTAGAAGCGGCAGAAGGCTCGTTTGCGCTTTTGGGGTTTGCCTACGAGTTCCATGGTGGCGACGGCGATGTCTTTGGCTGCATGGGGGCGGCGTAGTACTTCGCCGTTGATGAGCAGGGCTTTGAGTGATTCGGGATGGTCGTGCAGGTGGCGCAACGTCACGATGAGCTCGCGTGCGGTGGTGACATGCATGCTGGCGCCCATGCCGGTGAGCATCGTGGTGTTGGCCTTTTCTTGACCGTATGATTTGCCCAGCAGGATCATCGGTAGATGCGCGCACAGGCACTCGGTGACGGTGAGCCCGCCCGATTTGAGGATTGCCAGGTCGCAGCCGTGCATGAGGGCCGCCATGTCGTCCACGTAGTCCAGAACCGTGACGTTTTCGAGCTTCATGGCGTCGAAGAGCGTCTTGAGGCGGGTGGCGTATTCCTTATCCTTGCCCGGCAAAAAGACAAAATGCATGTCCTCAAAGCTGCGCAGGAAGGGGAGTGTGTGGTCCATCGCCGCGCGAAAGCGGACGTACGGTTGAGGCAAGCTGGCACCGGCCATTACCAGCACGACGGTCTTGTCGATGGGGAGATTGAACTTGCTCAACTCATCTTCGCGTTTGTAATCTGAATCGAAACCGGCTCGGATGGGGATGCCCGTTATGCGGATCTTTGACTCGGTAACCTTGCGCGGGCGCAGCGTTTCGGCCATAAACTCGTTGGCCACACAGAATAGATCGGTGTCCTTGTGGGGCCACCAGCCCTCGACTTCGTAGTCGGTCGGGACGCAGATGACCGGATAATCGATACCTGTAATTACGCGGGCGCCCACGGCAACGTTGGCTGCCGTGATGTGCGTTGCGACCACGGCTATGGGCCTGCGGTTACGAATATATTCGTTGAAGGTGGGGAACATAATTCGCGACCATGCCGTGCCGCCACCCCAGAGAAGATGTCCCGTAAGCGTATATCGCCAGGTCAGGTCGTAAATGGGGCGCGTGGCTCCCGTAAAAGAAGCCGCGGTCTTATTGCCGTCGAATTTAATACGTCCAAAATCAAGGATATCGAGCACTTCAATCTCAACATCCTCGGGGACGCCATTGGTGCCGCGGACGAGGTCGAATGCCTGCGCAATCGCATTTGCGGCGGCCTTGTGGCCCGAGCCGACCGAGGCATGCACGATGGTCACGAGGGGTTTTTGCTGAGCCAAGAGCGTGGTTTGCTCCGATTGGGGAGTGCTGTGCGTGATCAGGGGAGCGTCGTCGCTCGTCTGCGTCTGATCCATCGATAACTCCCCTTCGACGTTGTAACACGGATTTATCATTGTAGTGCATGAGTGTCACGTTCACGTAAATTTGGGTATGAGCGCAAAGAACGACAACGTTTCGACGAGAGGACTCTTCATGATTACCGATCAGACAATCGATGTTGCGATTATCGGCGGCGGCCCCGCGGGCTATGCTGCCGCCATTTATGCGGCGCGCGCCAACCTTACGACGACTGTCCTTGAGCAGGGTATGCCTGGCGGACAGATTGCTACATCCAACGAGATTGAGAATTATCCTGGTATTCCACTGCTGAGCGGCGCCGAACTTGGTGAGCGGTTCCAACAGCATGCTGAAGGCCTGGGGGCCCAGGTTAAATGGAGTATGGTGACAGGCGTCGATTACGATGCCGATGCGGCTCAATTTACCATCCATCATGATATGGGCGACACAGCGGCCAAGAGCGTCATTGCGTGCATGGGCGCCACGCCGCGTCCTGCGGGTTTTATTGGCGAGGACACGTATCGCGGTCGTGGCGTTTCGTATTGCGCGACGTGTGACGGCATGTTCTTCCGTGGCAAGCAGGTCTTTGTTATCGGAGGCGGCAATTCGGCATGCGAGGAGGCACTGTTCCTGTCCGACATTGCCAGCAGCGTGACCATCGTGCTGCGTCGCGATCAGTTCCGTGCACCCGAGGGCGTTGTGAATAAGGTGCTTGCTAAGGACAATATTTCAGTTAGGTACCAAACTAGTATTGTTGAGCTTTCTGGTGAAGCGATGCCCACGACAATTACGTTCAAGAACAATGCGACTGGTGAAATGCACACTGAGTCCTTTGAACCTGGCACATTTGGCATTTTTGTCTTTACGGGGACGCAGCCACATACCGAGCTTGTTGAGCATCTCGTCGATCTGGCTCCCGACGGCGGCATTGTTACCGACGATTCGATGGCCACCCGTACGGCCGGTTTATTCGCAGCTGGCGACATCCGTTCCAAGCGTTTACGCCAAGTTGTGACCGCCGTTTCTGATGGAGCCATAGCGGCAACCAGCGCATACGCATTTCTTCGTGGATAAGTACGATAATATATCTTATGTAAGGTTGTTATCTATTAACTAAATGGCGGGACGATGCATCAGTGCACTGTCCCGCCATTTTTCTTGCCGGCTATATGGTATGCAAAACTAGATAACCTAGAATACAATATAGAAAATGAACGGAGGACCTTTATGAACCACGTTAAACACGTTATTCCGATGTCTGATTCGTCGGTCAGCATTAAGCCTGAGGATATTCAGCCCACTGTGCTGCCCGATGCATTTATTCAGTCCGATATCGTGCGCAAACTCAATACGTTGAGTCTGCCGCGCTATGACCAGTTGCCCAATGTGACGCTCTACCGCGACCAGGTTATTGAGTATGTTGCGCTGTGGATGGAGCCGCTGTTCATTTGCGTTGAGCAGCCTATCATTACGCCATCGATGATCAATAACTACGTAAAGGTCGGCCTAGTGCCTGCTCCGGTCAAAAAGCAATATGGCCGCGAGCAGATTGCCCGCCTGATCGCTATCTGCATCTTTAAGCAGGTGCTACCTATTGCTGCTGTGCAGGCACTCTTTAACATTCAGCGTTTGAGCTACGATGCCCCGACGGCCTTTGATTATGTGGTCGATCAGCTCGAGGCATCGATTCGTGCGGCGTTTTCCGTCGAGCAGACTCCCGTGCCCGATACGGCGCATCAGGTAACGCGTGAGTCGCTGCTTGTGCGTAGCGCGGTATCGTCCTTCGTTTCGAAGGCTTACTTGATGAGCTATCTCAAGTTCAACGGGTTTAATAGCTAGCCGACGTATAAAACGGGCGGTACAAAGAGCCATCTGTCGCTTTGTACCGCCCGTATTTTTGCTTGATTGGACTTTATTTGCCCGAAGCCACGCCCATGCCGTAGCCGATAATGAGCCCATGCATTTCGGCATAGTATGAATCTAGCCCGTTACAGGGCATGATGATGGTTTTGGAGCCGGGCCAATGCTCGACTATGCGGTCAGTAAGCGCCTGGGCTCCAGCTTCGTTCTCAACGTGATCGATGATGACCTCACCGCCCGTAAAGCCCTCGGCTTCCATGGTATCGATAATCTTGTTGAGCATCTTCTTTTCGCCTCGCGTGTGCCCGACGAGTTCGATTATACCGGCCTCGCTCGCCGTGCCCAAAATGCGGATATTGAGCTTGTTGGCAATAACGCCGGCTGCCTTAGGGATACGTCCGGCTTTGGCGAGGTTTTCGTAATTGCACAAACTGAAGAGGATTTTGCTGTTCTGTTCAAGACTATCGAAGTATGCGCAAGCATCCTCGAATGAGACATCCGGGTTGCTTGCAAGATAGCGGTCGAACAGCAGGAAAATGAGGTCCATTTTGCCGCCAGCTGCGCGTGAATTGACTAGATGAATCTGTCGGTCCGGTTCCTCGGCAAGAACCATATCGCGAGCCGTGGCTGCCGCGTTGTAGCTGCCCGACACGCCCTCAGAGATCGGCATGCAGATGGTCTTGTCTGCCAATTTGAAGAGCTCGGCCCACTCCCCTACGCTGGGACAAGCGCTCGAAGAAGCGTTCGTCTCCGCCTGAACAGCGCAGTTGAGCTCATGAACATCGAGCGAAAGGTCATCGACGAATTCACGCTCCCCCACTCGAATTTTGAGGGGCGCAAATGCAAAGGTGGTATGGGGCGCGGTCGGTTGCCAATCGCGGAGGTTGCAGCTTGAATCGGAGATAAGTGCCCAGCTCATAGAGGGTCCTTTCTAATCGTTCCCATTCAATTATAGCCATCTTGTAGACCGATTGGCCCGCTATCTAGTATTCAAAACTAGATAGCGGACTGCACGAAAGGCAAAAGAATGGACCCCATGACTCAAAGCCACGAGGTCCATATCCGTTTGCTTTATCTGAATACTTAGTAGCGCACGAAAATGTAGTTGTTGTTCATGCCGGCGGCAACGGAGCTGATGATGACACCCGTGTTGTAGTCGGAAGCATGAATCATCTGACCACCACCGATGTAAATGCCGGTGTGGTACGAGTTGACCACAACGTCACCGGGCTGCGGATCGGACACACGCGTCCAGCCCATAAAGGTACCCGTGGTGCCCAGGCGGCAATAGCGACCAGTGAGGCAATAGCTAACAAAACCAGAGCAGTCAAAGCTGTTCGGGCCAATTCCGCCCCAGGAATAGGCGCAACCAAGCTTGCTGTAAGCACGCGAGACAACAGAACCGCCATCGACGGACTGGCTCGGAGCAGAAGGCGTCGGAGTCGGAGCAGGCGTGGGGGGCTGCGGCGTCGGAGCAGGTGCCGGCGTGGGAGCCGGAGTGTTGCCGCCCTGGTTGTTGTTATTGCTGGTCTGGCCACCGTTGTTGGTGTTCTCGGTCGTACCGGCAGTCTCGTTGCTCACCGTGGCCTTCTCGGCGGTGCTGGCGTTGATGCCGGCCTGCAGCGCGGCGTTGGCCTCGGCCTCTGCGGCAAGCTCGGCTTGCAGCTGCGAATCCAGGGAGTTTACGACGTTCTGGGCTTCAGCCTGCTGGGCGTTAAGCTCGTCGACCTTCTTTTGCGTGGCGGCGACGTTCTTTTCCTGCTCGGCCTGCTTATCGGTGAGCTGCTGCTTAAGCTCCTTGACCTCTTGAATGGTCTGAGCTTGCTTATCGGAAACTTTGCCGTAGTAGAACAGACGGTTGAGCATATCGCTCAGGTCATCGACACCCGTCAGAACCTGAAGCAGGCTCAGGCCGCCGGTTTTGTACTCGCCGGCGACATAGGTCGAGAGCTTGGCCTGACCATCGGCGATCTCCTGCTGCTTTTGCGTGATCTCGCCAGCAGTCTGATCGAGCGCCTGCGTCTGCGTGGCGAGTTCATCGTAAATCTGCTGAGTTTGGGTACCGACCTGCTCGAGCTTCGTACGAGCAGCGGCAAGGTCGGATGCGGTATCGGCGTAGGCAGGAGCCGCGAGGCCCAAGCCCAAAACACAAGCGAGGGTTGCCGTAGCAGTGCAGCGTGCCATGTTTTTATGCGTGTTTGCTGTGCGCATGTAGCTTCCTTTCCAGTAACTAAGGGTAACGGCTAGTCCACCGTCACCAGGCTAAAGAGCTCCACATCGTCATCAGGCGGCGTGAGCTTCTCGCGCGGGTTGAGAAACGCAAGCTCAAGGATACAACCGTAACCGACAAGTTTCCGCCCATATCTCGCACCAGTTTACCTGTTGCCTCGACGGTTCCGCCCGTCGCGACCAAGTCGTCCAGAATCAACACGGTATCTTTAGAGCTGATAGCGTCGGCATGGATCTCAATTGAATCGGTGCCGTACTCGAGCTCGTAGCTCTGGCTTACGGTCTCACGCGGCAGCTTGCCCGGTTTACGTGCAGGAACAAAGCCAGCGCCAAGGGCTACAGCCACCGGTACGCCAACCATAAAGCCGCGAGCCTCGGGACCCACGACCTTGGTGATTCCCATGCCGGCAAAGTGCTCGGCGAGGGCATCGGTCATGGCTTTGAGCGCCTCGGGATTGCCAAAGAGCGGCGTGATGTCCTTAAAGATGACTCCGGGCTCGGGATAGTCGGGGATATCGACGATTTGAGATTCGAAGTCGTACATTGCATGACCTTTCAATGGGTTGCCGAAATTACAGCAGCTGTTATTTGCCCGCGGTGGCGGTTCAGGATTGCGAAGGGGCGACGACCTTGAGCGGCTTTACGAGAGAATCCTCGTGTGAAGCCGGCGCGGCTATCTCTTCGTTTTTGGACTTGGTGGACTCGGAGCGAGCGATTTCCTCATCGAGTGCATCGATATCGGCGTCCTCGACCACGGCGTTGAGCGACTCAAAAACGCGGTTCTTGAGCAGCGCAGTGTGCACACCTTCCGTTAGGTCGTGAAGCTTCTTAAACGCACGCTCGAGCTTGGCGTCGCGCTCGTCATCGGAGGTATCCATTCCGAGCATGCTCACGAGCACCTGCTCAAACATCGAGGACTCGCGGTTGGCGGAAGACACGTACTGTCGCAGGTTGCGCGGCTCGATATGGAAGCGTGACAGCTCGGAGCAGTAGCGGATGATCGGGAAATCGCGACCATCGACAAGCTCACGATTCTGCGGGCTTTTGATGATGCGAATGAGGTCGTTTTCGGCGAGCGAGCGGATAAACGAAATCTCGACGCCCAGCATATCGGGAATGGTCTCGATGGGATGCAGCTTTTGCTTAGTCTCCTTGGGCTCCGTCTTGAGCGGAACATCGGACAGCAAGCCCACCTCGTAGGCGAGCGTTGACAGGTCCGTGGCGTTTTCCAAGCGCTGCTTAATCACGTTGAGTGGCATATAGCGGGTCTTCTGCAGGTGCAGAATGACCTCCAGGCGATCAACGTCCTCCTTGGAGTACTGACGGTATCCCTTTTGCGTACGATGAGGGGTAATGAGCCCCTCATCCTCTAGAAATCTAATTTTTGAGTTCGAAAGATCGGGGTATGCGCCTCGAAGTAGGTTGACGACTTGGCCGATACTCAGATAGTTGCGTTCGGCCATGCCCTACTCACCGGTTTCGATGCGCTCCGGCGTGCTCTCGTGGTAGATGAGCGTAAACGTACCGATCTGGACGGAAGAACCGTCGTGCAGTGGGGCTGCATTGACGATGGCACCGTCGACCCAGGTGCCATTGAGCGAGCCCAAGTCCTCGATGCGAGCGCCGAGGCCCTCGCGAATAATGCGCGCGTGGCTGCGCGAAACGGTCATGTCATTGAGGAAGATGCCGTTCGCAGGATCGCGGCCGATGGTGGTCACGTCGTCCTCGAGTTCAAAAGCGGCACCAGTCTGCGGACCCTTGACGATGGACAGAACGGGGACGGTGATGCGCACGTTGGCCATGAGGTCGGGAACGGTGACGTCGCTTGAAGGAACGCGGAATACGCAGGTAGCGTCCGCGGTCTTATCATTCTGAGGCATATTGTTAACCATGTTGTCCATGACAACCCCTAACTTATCGCGGACCTGCCGCAAATAATGAACCGTACGTAATCATACCCCAACGAATCAGTCTTCGATTTCAGGGTTCAGAAAGTCGATGTCCTCGTCCTCGGGATGCGCGAGAGCCTGTTTAATGGCCGCTCCGCCCTTAATGGAGTAGATGACAGCCGTGAGCATGGAGAAGATCACGCCGCCGTACACAAAGAAGATGCCGAGGGGCACCGAGCTTCCGTTGAGGCCCGGGAAGGCCGTAAGGGATGAAGGTAAAAGATGCAGGCCGTCAATAACGGGGAAACCGAGCAGCATGAGCGAGAAGCCGGTCATGAGCAGCGCAGTGGCAATCTTTCCGGGAAACACGACATCGATGGGACGACGGTGGTAATGGCGCACGATGAGCGTGCCAAGGCCCAGGTAGATGTCGCGACCGATGATGAGTACGCAGACCCAGATAGGCAGCTCGCCACGGACCACCAGGCCCAAGACGCCCGTAAACAGCAGCGCGCGGTCGCAGATGGGATCCATGACCTTGCCGAGCCACGAGACCGTCTTGGTCATGCGGGCGATCTGCCCGTCCATCCAGTCGGTGGAGGCGGCGATGGCATAAATCACGATGGCGACGATGCGGTTGTTATCCGTCACAAACAGGTACAGAAAGACGAGCGTGAGGATCAGGCGCGTAAAGGTGATGAAATTGGAGATCGTGAAGATCTTATTCGACGGGTAATCGGAAGTGCCGATAAGCTCCTTTTTGATCTTCTTTTTGATTCCCACAGGACTCCCCCGCTGGTTAACGACAAAACTTTCGATACTATACCCGTTCCTGCGATGTCTATCCAGCGCAAGCATAGAGAGTCCAGACATGTGGAGGACGTTGCTGGTCGGCACGTGGAGTCGCATTTGTGTACATCAGCCCCCAAAGATGCCAAAAAATAACGGCGCTGGTGAGGTGCTCTTCGCGTCAAGTCACTTTGCTTTCGAGCGCAAGGGACGCTCGAGCCAGGATGGAGAGGGCGAAAGCTACACCCTCACCGACCTCGACGGGGTCAATCGCATCGACTGCAAAAGCGGCTTCGGGTTCTACGCAGAGCCGAGGGCCGAGTCACAGTGGGCAGCAGCAAAGCGTGGTCCTGGACCTTCGCCAACGTTTCGCTGCGCAAGCTCTTTGAAGCATCGCTTGCGACGGGAAACCCGATAAGGTGGAGCTAGAGATGGCGGCGTTCACCTTTTGGTTCCACCTGCCAGCACCTCCTCTCTCGATGCCGCAAGGGTTTCTTCGCGGTGATAGACCGACACCGTTCATCGTTGTTACGGGCTCGTTCGCAAAGTCGTGAACACGCTCCCCTCTTGTTCAGCGCATAATGGTGCACCGTGTGCGGCTGTGCGGCCGCACGCTAAAGGAGATGTGCCCGCATGGGCATCGAGAGAGAGGATGCAGCATGAACCTGAGGGAGAAGTACGGTGAGTGGGGCCTGATCCTGGGCGCGACCGAGGGCGTCGGCAAGGCGTTCTGCGAGAAGATCGCCGCCGGCGGCATGAATGTCGTCATGGTCGGCCGTCGCGAGGAGAAGCTGAACGTGCTCGCCGGCGAGATCCGCGAGACCTACGGCGTGGAGACCAAGGTCGTGCGCGCCGACTTTAGCCAGCCCGGCGCGGCCGAGACCGTCTTCGCCGCGACCGAGGGCCTGGACATGGGCTTCATGAGCTACGTTGCCTGCCTGCACAGCTTCGGCAAGATCCAGGACACCCCCTGGGAGAAGCACGAGGCCATGATCAACGTCAACGTCGTGACCTTCCTCAAGTGCTTCCACCACTACATGCGGATCTTTGCCACCCAGGACCGCGGCGCCGTGATCAACGTCTCGTCGATGACCGGCATCAGCTCCAGCCCCTGGAACGGCCAGTACGGCGCGGGCAAGGCCTTCATCCTCAAGATGACCGAGGCCGTGGCCTGCGAGTGCGAGGGCACCGGTGTCGACGTCGAGGTCATCACCCTCGGCACCACCCTAACCCCCAGCCTGCTGTCCAACCTCCCCGGCGGCCCGCAGGGCGAGGCCGTCATGAAGATCGCCCTCACCCCCGAGGAGTGCGTCGACGAGGCCTTTGAGAAGCTGGGTAAGGAGCTCTCCGTCATCGCCGGCCAGCGCAACAAGGACTCCGTCCACGACTGGAAGGCCAACCACACCGAGGACGAGTACATCCGCTACATGGGCTCGTTCTACCGCGACTAGCGGCTGCCGCGGCGCGTGCGCGAGGGCACGTGCGGGTTCGCAGGTAGAGATGCGAGTGCGAGGGTTTCTTTGCGGGGGCGTGCGGATGCGGCGCCTGCGAGGGAACCCTCTTTTCGTGGGTGGGCGCGACGGTATCTCTGCGCTCATCGTCGAGGGCGACCTGCCCGGCTCCCTCGCGATCTCCCCGCACGGGACCCCGCGCCCCGGCATCCTCTGGACCGTGTCCCGCTAGTGCCCAGTGGCTCGGCCGATCCGGCCCTCAGGGTATCGGATTCCCGCATTCATCCGTACTTGTTCGGATGAATGCGGGAGGTGTTCGGATGAGGTTGATATTCAAGGTGTAGACCTTTTTCTTGGTACTCCTCAAATGCGGCAGGGTTTTTCGAGTTTGTAGATGCTAATATAACCCTGCTCTCGAAAGAGGGCTCAGTCCCGGCTGGTAAACCTGACGTTTGGCGTGGTGTGCGTGACACGCATAGCGGGCATGGCCGCGATAGAATTTTCCATGCGGAGGGGCTCGACCCCATAGCGCCCCGAGGGTTTCGGGGAGGGCGAACTGGCAGGCAGGGAACCGGGATACAGGCTGTCCGGAAGGAGGGGTGTAATGCCTCTTCTTCTTTTTTGCCACATCAATCTTCTGGCTTGATAGGTTTTTCGTGCGTGTGATTGGGTTGCGGAAGGGACATGCGCACGTGGCGGCCGAGCCAACCGGTGGTGGAGGTGCTGTTGACGAACTATGAGCCGCAGTGACGGGGCTCGCCGTGCGGGAACTGATCGCAATCCCCCACCCCAGCCCATGAGAGGCGATTTGAGGGGCTATATCCGGGTTGGGCGCGGCAGGTAGAAAGGCATGTCTTTATCATCTAAAAAAACAGCCGGTGACCCATTCGTGACCCATCTGGTGACCCAGCATAAAAAAAGGTCAGGCACTAGGTGCCTGACCTGCAAACTTCTGGTCGGGACGACTGGATTCGAACCAGCGACCCCTTGACCCCCAGTCAAGTGCGCTACCAAGCTGCGCCACGTCCCGAAGCTTTTGTTTGTTGCTTTGCTCTCGCTCGCAACAGGGAGTATATTAACCCGAAACTTTGCCCTTGTGCAAGAACTTTTTTAATTATTTTTGAGCAAGTCCAAAATTGTATCTGCGAGCTGGGGTTTTGTTAGCACAGGAAGTTCCTGCGTCCCTGCTGTACTCACAATCCAGGCCTTGTTGGTATCGGTTCCAAAGCCCGAATCGGCGCGCGAGACATCGTTGGCGATGATCGCATCGCAGCCCTTGCGGGCAAGTTTGCGCTCAGCGTACTTCACGACGTTATCGGTCTCGGCTGCAAATCCGATCACACGGCGCTCGCCCTTTTGGCGTGAAAGCTCGGCCAAAATATCGACCGTCTCGACCAGTTCGATGCGATCCAAGCGTTCGTTGGCCTTTTTGAGCTTGTGATCCGCAGGAGCGGCAGGTGTGTAGTCGGCGACAGCCGCCGCACAAATGGCCGCATCGGCCGTCTGAAAGGCACCTAGCGCCGCCTGCAGCATCTCTGCGGCGGTCTGCACGCGTACACACTCCACGCCGCGGGGAACATCGAGCGACGTCGGTCCCAGCACGAGCTTGACCGAAGCGCCGCGGCGTACGGCCTCCCCCGCCAGGGCAATACCCATCTTGCCCGACGACCGATTACCGATAAAGCGCACCGGATCGATCGACTCATGTGTGGGGCCGGCAGTGATGACGATGCGCTTGCCTGCAAGGTCCTGTGGCACGGGATTGAGCACCTCGCAGATGGCTTCGACGATGTCCTCGGGCTCGCTCATACGTCCCGTGTCCACGTCGCCGCAGGCAAGGTAGCCACTACCGGGGCCAACCACGTGCACCCCGCGGTCGCGCAGCGTGACCATATTGGCCTGGGTCGCCGGCGCCTTCCACATGCCATTGTTCATGGCCGGCGCGATCACAATGGGTCGCGGCGTGGCGAGCAGCGTCGTGGAGATGAGGTCATCGGCAATGCCGTTTGCCATCTTGGCGATGATATTGGCCGTGGCAGGCGCCACGACCACCAGGTCGGGCTCCTGCGCCAGCGAAATGTGGTGGATGGGGTCGGAGGGGTCGTCGAACAGGCCTACAGCAACCGGCTCATTGGTGAGCGCGCGGAAGGTGAGCGGGCCCACAAACTCCGTGGCATGCTCGCTCATAACGACCTTGACGCGTGCGCCGCGCTTTTGCAGCAGACGCACGATATTGCACGACTTATAGGCGGCGATCCCGCCGGTAATACCCAGCAGGATCGTTTTTCCCTCAAGTTGCATTGAATTATTGGGCGCCGCCGTCATCGCTAGACTTCCTTGCTCGGGAGTACCAGGAGGCGGTGGCAGTACGGGCAGTGTGTAATCTCGCTGCCGTCGTGGTTGAGGTCGCTCATGGACGATGCCTGCAGCGCGGTGTGGCAGACCGTGGGGATGTTGCCCTGAATGGTCTCGACGGCCAGGCCACGGAACTGCTTGAGCAGGCGCTCGTAATCGGTGAGCACGTCAGTCGGCAGCGTGGTAGCCAGCGCGGTGCGCTCCTTGGTTGCGGCATCGATCTGGGCCTGCAGGTCGGCGGCCTTGACGCGGGCGGCCTTGGTATCGGCCTTCACGCCCTCCTCGAACTTGGCGATGATGGCCTGCGCGCGGGCCTCGCGGTCGAGCGCCTCCTTATGGGCGACAACGACATCCTTGCGGGTGTGCTCGATCTTGTCCAGACGCTTTGCCAGGGTGGCAAGCTCATTCTCCAGGTCCTGCACCTCGCGGTAATCAGAACCATCGACGTGACGCTTCTTGGCAGCCTCGATAGCGTTGCTGGTCTGGATCTCGGTGGTGTTGAGGTCGTCGAGCTCAATGTCCAGATCCTTGCGCTGGGCGTAGAGTTTGGTCATCTCGGACTTGAGCTTCACATAGGTCTTGCGCTTAGAAGCGAGCTCCTTGAGCTCCGGCATATTGGCAAGTTCGCTCTTGTTGCGGGCGAGCTCCAAATCGATCTGTTGCAGCTTGAGTAGCGTAGCGCCGGCGCTCATAAGTTCTCTCCTTTTGTCACAGTCCACCATTGGCAAGGGTTCAGTATTTTAATCGTATGACGGGGGTCGACCCCGGCGTCAACTGCAGAGTTCATCAAGATATCCACGAACGGCTCTTCGGAGCGGTCGTGGCCGAGCAGAATCACGCTCACGCCACGCAAGGCAAGGTCCTGCGCCACGTGGTAGCCCGCTTCGCCCGTCACGACAACGTCGGCGCCCGCAGCGATAGCAAGCTCACCAAAATCGCCGAGGGAGCCGCCAAGAATGGCGACGGTTCGGCACGGGTGCTCGGCTTCGCCCCATACGCGCGGGTCGCTGCCAAAGGCCGTGGCGGCACGGTTGGCGAGATCGCGCAGGTTGCAGGCGTCGTGGAGGGTCGTGAGTGCGCCCAGACCGGTGAGCTCAGGCTCGACGACATGCTCCAGCGAGCTCATGGGCTCAGCGCCCAGCAACTCACTCAAGCGAACGCGCGCTTCGTGCGAGCGGTCCAGGTTGGTGTGAAGCGAGATGATGCTCACGCCGCAACGAGCCGCCTCGTACAGTGCGGCGCTGCACTGGGGACGCGTAGAATCGGCTGGACAAAAGGCCTCGGGCGCCTTGATGTAGATAGGATGATGCGTCAACAACACGTTGACACCGGTCTCCTGGGCGCGGTGCACGTTGGCTTCGGTCGCGTCGAGTGCGCAGGCCACGCCGGTAATCTCAGCGGCAGGGTCGCCCACGGATAAGCCTACGTGGTCCCAGGGCTCGGCGTCCGTCTTGGGAAAGCGTACCAGCAGGGCACGTTCAAGCTCGGAGACGATCATGCGGCACCCACGATCAACAGCAGCGCTTGGGCAAAGTCGTCCAGGTCGGCAGGATTCACGCGGTCATCAAACGAGATGCGCAGCGACCCCAATGCCTGCTCGCGACCGATGCCCATGGCGCTGAGCACGTGGCTCGGGTCCATGCTGCCGCTCGAACAAGCCGATCCGGCCGAAACCTCAAAGCCGGCGGTATCGAGCTTGATGATGAGCTCCTCGGAGTCCATGCCGTCAACGTAGATCGAAACCATGCCCGGCAGACGGTCGGCCTGCGCATAGTCGCCCATCGTGGCGTGAATGCGAGGATGGGCCGTAAGCGTGGCATAGAGCTTGTCGGACAAGGTCTGCAGCATCGCGCGCTCCTGGGCCACGTGGGGCGCCAGCGTGCGGGCGGCAGCGGCAAAAGCCAGCTGCGTGCGCAGATCCTGCGTACCGGCGCGACGGCCGGCTTCCTGTCCACCGCCAAAGATGCGCGGACGCAGCGGCGTGCGGTGCTTAAGGTAGAGCGCACCGGATGCCACAGGGCCGCCGATCTTGTGCGCGGCAACGGTCATGGCATCGACGCCCAGCTCGGTGACATCGAGCGGAATATGCAAGTAGCCCTGGATGGCATCGGTGTGAAACAAGGCGCCGGCAGCATGTGCGGCGGCGGCCAGCTCACGGATGGGCTGCACCATGCCGGTCTCGTTGTTGGCGACCATAATGCTCACGAGCGCAACGTCGTCGCCGAGCAGCTCGACAAGCGTGGCAGGCTCTATGTAGCCCGCGCGGCAGGGCTGCACCAAGTCGACGGTAAAGCCGGCGGCACGCAGCAGCGGCAGGTTGTCCAGAATCGAATCGTGCTCGATGGCCGAAACGATTACGCGATCGCGCTTGCGATCGCGCTGACGAGCGCCCTCGGCAAGACCGAGCAGCGCCAGCTGGTTGGCCTCGGTACCGCCGTTGGTAAGGATGATCTCGGACGGGCGAACGCGTGCGCCAAAGCTACGGGCGATCTCGCGACGGGCAACTTCCAGGCGTGCGGCGGCCTTGCGGCCAAGCGAGTGCAGCGAGTTGGGGTTGACGCCGGCAAGCTCGCTGTTGTCGTACTCGCGCTGCGCAAGGAGCGCCTCGGCGCGCATGGGCGTCGAGGCGGCATAGTCAAGATTCACGGGTATGCGGTTTTGACCTGCGGTCATAAGGGTTTATGCCTCCTGTGCTGCCTCATTGCCCAGCTTCTGCAGCAGCGCAACCTCGGCAGCGGGATCTTCGGACTTAAATACGGCAGAACCGGCCACCAGGACATTTGCGCCGGCCTTGACGACCTCGGCGATGTTTTTGGAAGAGATGCCGCCGTCGACTTCGATCAGGGGCGACACGCCGTGGTGCTCACACATGGCCGTAAGCTCGTGCAGCTTTGAAATGGTGCCCGGGATAAAGCTCTGACCGCCAAAGCCCGGGTTCACGCTCATGAGCAGCACTATATCGACGACGTCGATGATGCTCTCGAGCACGCACACGGGGGTGGCGGGGTTGAGCACCACGCCGGCCTTGACACCGCGCTGCTGCAGATGGGTGAGCGTGCGGTGCAGGTGCGTGGAAGCCTCGTAGTGCACGGTGATCATGTCGGCACCGGCGTCGGCGTACCAATCAACGGTCTCGTCGGGGTTCGACACCATCAGGTGCGCGTCGACCGGTACAGCGGTGGAGCGCTTGACGGCCTTGAGGATGTCGACGCCAAAGGTGAGGTTGCCGGTAAAGTGACCGTCCATGACGTCGAAGTGCACGTAGTCGGCACCGGCGATCTTGTCGAGTTCGCCCTTGAGGTTGGCCATGTCGGCCGAAAGGACAGACGGAGCGATTTTGATGGAACCCATGGTAGAAGCCTTTCTGCGCTAGTCGTTGAGTCCGTAGAACTCTTGAGAGGGGACGCGGTCGGTAAGAATCTCGAGCGCCCTATCCAAAGTAACACCGTTGTAGAGCGTTTGCTCCACGGCAAAGGTGAGCGGAATGTCTACGCCCAGTGAACGGGCAAGCTCGCTGACGCTGCGGGCCGCGACGGCGCCCTCAACCACCATATGCGTGCGCGTCTGATACTCGTCGAGCGACACGCCGTGGGCAAACTCGTAGCCAAAGGTGCGGTTGCGCGAGTGCTCCGAGGTACAGGTGGCAATGAGGTCGCCCATGCCGGCAAGTCCCATGCAGGTCATAGCTTGACCGCCGCGGGCATGCACCAGACGGCTAATCTCGGCCAGGCCGCGCGTCATGATGAGGGCGAGCGTGTTGTCGCCGGCACCGGTGCCGGCGGAGATGCCGCACACGATGGCGATGACATTTTTCATGGCGCCGCAGACCTCGACACCGGTCATGTCTTGCGACAGATAGATGCGGAAGGCCGTGGACAGGAGCAGGTCCTTAAAGGTCTCCCCTATCTGCGGATGTTCGCTGGCGATGACGGCGGCAGAAAGCCCGCCGCGGCAGATCTCCTCGGCATGGTTGGGGCCCGAGAGCGCCGCCACGCGCGCCTCGTTGCCGATCTCGCTGGCGATGACCTCGCTCATGAGCAGGCCGGACTCGGGCTCAATGCCCTTGGTGAGGCAGAGCACCGGGGTGTCGGCGGCGATGAAGGGGGCTGCCTGATGACATACGCTGCGCAGGTGCGTGGAGGGCACGGCAAAGATGATGGCCTCGGCGCCGTCGAGCGCCTGCACCAGGTCCGTGGTGGCGACGACGTTGCCGGGCAGCTCGTAGCCCACCAGATACCGGGGGTTACGGTGCTCGCCGTTGATGCCGGCGGCCGTCTGCTCGCTGTGGGCCCACATGGTCACGCGCTCGGCACGCGCGGCAGCAAGGCCGGCGACGGCGGTTCCCCAGGAGCCAGAGCCAATCAGCGCAACATTCATGACTCTCTCCTACTTATCGTCGGGTTCGGTGACGCGCTTGGTAAACGAGAGCTTGGACTCCTTACCGGTCATGAGCTTTTGGACATTCGAGCGATGGGCCCACACCACGGTGATGCCGATCATCGCCATACAGAACTTGAGCCCCAGGCTGCTGTACGGAAAGACCGCGCAAGCAGCGATGGGAAGACCGATGGCAGCGGCGAGTGAGCCCACCGACACAAACTTGGTGATGGCGACGGCCACGATAAACATGCCCAGCAGCGACAGGCCAATAGGCCAGTACCAGGCGAGGATGACACCCAGACCAACGGCGATACCCTTGCCGCCGTGGAAGTTGAGGTAGGGCGAGAAGATGTGTCCCCACACGGCAGCCAGGCAAATGACGCCGAGCATCCAATCGCCGGCGGCACCCGGAGCCATGATGCTTACAGGGAAGCCATAGCCCACGCTCGCAATGAACGGACGCGCGATAAGGACGCAGATGGCGCCCTTAAGGCAGTCGAGCAGCAGCGTGAGCGCGGCCACCTTGGGGCCGGCCACACGCAGAGCGTTGGTGGTGCCGATGTTGCCGGAGCCCGCCTTGCGAATGTCGGTGTGGTTGAACATGCGGCCCAAGATCAGGCCAAACGGAATCGCTCCGATAAAGAACGATACCACGGCGCAGATGGCGGTCAGCAGAATCGGATTATGCATCCTTTTGCTCCTTCTTCCTAAAGAAGAGTCGAATGGGCGTGCCGGCAAAGTCGAAGGTCGAGCGCATGCGGTTCTCGACGTAGCGCTGGTAGGTGTCGTTGACCAGGTCGCTGTGGTTGACGAAGAACGTAAACGTCGGCGGGTTGACGCCCGTCTGGGTCACATAGTGCATGCGCAGGCGGCGCTTGCCGTCCACCACGGTGTGACCGAACTCGCGCAGGTCGGTGAGGAACGTGTTGAGGCGCGAGGTGCTGATCTTTTGCGAGCGCGTCTTCTCGGCGGCGTCGACCATCGCCCAGATCTTCTCGACGCTGCGGCCAGTGAGGGCAGAGATGCGCAGGTACTGGGCCCAGGGAGCCATGACGCCCAGACGGCGGTCGATGGTCTCCATGCAGGCCTCGCGCTTACGGTCGTCGTCGAGCAGGTCCCACTTGTTGAGCAGCACCACGATGGCGCAGCCGCGCTCAATGGCCAAGCCCATGACCTTCTGGTCCTGCTCGGTGACGCCCACGGAGGCGTCGACGACGAGCAGCGCCACGTCGGCGCGGTCGATGGCGCGCAGGCCGCGGACCATCGAGTAGTACTCGATGTTCTCGTACACGGTGCTCTTCTTACGGATGCCCGCAGTGTCGACCATGCGGTAGTGCTTGCCGTTGCGCTCGACGACCGTGTCGATGGCGTCGCGCGTCGTGCCGGCGATGTTCGAGACGATGGAGCGGTCGGCGCCCAGGATGCGGTTGAACAGCGACGACTTGCCGGCGTTGGGGCGGCCGATGATGGCAACATTCAGCGCATCGGGGAACTCGTCGGCGACCTCGTCCTCTTCCTCCGGAAGCAGGGCCACGATATCGTCGAGCAGGTCGCCCGTGCCGTGGCCGTGCAGGGCCGAGAGCGGCGTGGGCTCGCCGATACCGAGCGAATAGAACTCCCAGATGCTGTCGTTCTCGCGATCGGGGTTGTCGAGCTTGTTCACCAGCAGAAAGACCGGCTTGTCGCAGCGCTTGAGCATGCGAGCGACCGACTCGTCCTCCTCGGTGACGCCGGTGCGGCCGTCGACCACAAACAGGATGACGGCGGCTTCCTCGGCGGCGGCGAGGGCCTGGTCGCGAATGGACGTGGCGAAGACGTCATCGCTCTTGAGCGGCTCGATACCGCCCGTGTCGACGATGGTGAACTCGCGGCCGTTCCAATCGGCCGTGTGGTACGAGCGGTCGCGCGTGACGCCGCGGGACTCGTGGACGATGGCGTCCGAGGTCTGGGCCAGGCGGTTGACGAGCGTGGACTTGCCCACGTTGGGGCGTCCGACGACGGCGACGATAGGTTTCATCTGCACTCCTTTAATGGGTAGGGTCAGTGGAAGTGTTAGAGTCGGCAGGCACAATGCCAAGGATGCGCTCCAGGGTATCGAGCAGCTCATGCGGCATGGTCGACACCACATGAACCTCGGCGCCGCGACTGGTAAGGCTTGCGAGTAAATCGTCACGATGATACTCGTCAAGCGTCATGCCGTCAGCGTTGAACATGAGCTTAGGCACAAAGAGCATAACCCCCGAGAGGTCCTGCGGCAGCTGCTCCAGAATGTCACACGCGACGATGAGGCCGGTCACGTCCACGTTGCCGCCAAAGTAGCGGTTCTTGATGGCTGTGACGGTGCCGGCGAGACCATGCGGCGACTCCACAAAGCGTGCCACGGTGTCGCGTGCGCTGGCGCCCGAGAGGCACAGCAGGTGCTGGCTGCGAGCGGCGATGGCCTCGCGGACGCGGGCCAGTCGCTCGGCATCGGCGGCAAGCACATCGTCCGTCTCGTCTAGGTATGAGCGGATCATGCCGATACCGTCGTAGTACTGCGGATAGCCGTCGTAAAAGTCCGCCTCGGGCGGATCGATGCCGGCGTCCAGGTAGAACTCGTCGCTCATCTGGAAGGTGTGGCGGCCAAAACGCTCGAAGGCGCGGTCCTGGTAGGGACGGATCATGGCAATGGTCTCGCGCGCCAGTTCGGGCTTGTCGCTGTATGACCAGCTAAAGCGGTTTTGGTGCTTGGTAAAACCGAGCGGCACAATGCCCAGGCTTGTGATTTGCTCGTGCTCCTCGCAAAAGCGCAGGGTCTTTTCCAGCTCCTCGCCGTCGTTCATGCCGGGGCACAACACGATCTGCGCGTGAATCTCGATGCCGGCGGCCATGATGGCCTCAAGTACGTCCATGCCGCGCTGGGCGTTGCGGCCCATCATACGACGGCGGACGTCGGGGCTCACGGCATGGACCGACACGTTCATGGGGCTCATGTTGCGTTGGATGACGTTTTGCACGTCCTCGTCGGTGAGGTTCGTGAGCGTGACGAAGTTGCCCTGCAAAAAGCTCAGGCGATAGTCATCGTCGCGGATGTAGAGCGTGGAGCGGCCACCCTTGGGCAGCATGGTCATAAAGCAGAACACGCAGGCGTTCACACAGGTACGCATGCCGTCGAAGATGGGGCCATCGAACTCCAAACCCCAATCCTCGCCGGGAAAGCGGTCGAGCTCGACGGGGGTGACGGTGCCGTCGCGCGGGTCGAATACCTCCAAATCAACGGTGTCGTCGTCTGCTTCCCAAAGCCATACGATCATGTCGGTGAGTTGCTCGCCATTGACCGTGAGCACGCGCATGCCCGGCTCGATACCCACATCCCATGCGGGCGACTCGGGACGCACGTTCTTAACGAGCGCGCCCTCACCCGGCTCGGGGTCGCGGCTGCGCCCGTAATCGGCCACCTCGGCGGCGTATGCGGGTACGGTCTGGTCCATGATTAGCGGCAAAGCTCCTTGATGCGCTCGACGGCGCGCTCGATGTGTTCTTGCGGGGTGGAGGCTCCGGCGGTGATGCCGATGTGGTGAGCGTCGGTAAACCACGCGGCCTGGAGCTCGGAAGCTTCCTCGATGTGATGCGTGTGCTCGCAGGCGTCTGCGCAAATCTGAGCCAGGCGGCGGGTGTTACCCGAGTTCTTGCCACCCACGATGACCATGCAATCACAGCGTTTGGCAAGTGATGCGGCTGCCTGTTGGCGCTCGCTCGTGGCGGCGCAGATGGTGTTGATCACACGCAGCTCCTGCACGCGCGGGGTGATGGCGGCCACGACCTCGGCGAGGTTTTGCGCGGTCTGGGTGGTCTGCACGACGAGGCCTACCTTGCGCTTGAGCGACAAGGCGTTGGCGTCAGCGGCACAGCTCACGACCTGCGCATCATTGCCGGCGTGGCCCAAGATGCCCTCAACCTCGGGATGGCCCGGCTCGCCTACGACCACCACGCGGTAGCCCTCGCGCACCAGGCGCTCGGCTGCCACGTGAACTTTCTTCACGTAAGGGCAGGTGGCGTCGACGACGTTAAGGCCGCGCTCACGAGCGGCATCGATGACCTGCGGCACCACGCCGTGGGCGCGGATGATCACGGTGCCGGTTGCTGCGTCGTCCAGGGTTTCGGCCAAGCCAACGCCTGCCTCAGCAAGCTCGCGCACCACGATGGGGTTATGGATGAGCGGACCCAAGGTATGGACCTGAGTGCACTCCCCTGCCTGCGGCGCGGCGGCCAGCGCCATATCGAGCGCACGCTGTACGCCGTAGCAAGTGCCGGCGTGGGCGGCGATCTCGATGGTGGGCGCGTTTGCCTGGTCAGACGCAGCTGCGGCGGTGTTCGTCACGTTCTCGCTCATGGCTAGAACCTGCCCGGATGCTCGGCGCACAGGTCGTCTCGCATGGCGTAGACGCGGTTCATGGCCTCGGACTCAAACCATTCCAGGCGCTCCGTGCGCTTAAGCCCAGCCGGTGCGTCGGAAAGCGAGACGGCCTTGCCGGCACGGATCCAGCACTTCTTGGGACGCATGATCTTTTTGCCCGCGGGCGTGATGTCGGACCAGCCGCAGATGGCGAGCGGGTTCACAGGTGCCTTGCCCATCTGAGCGATGAGCGCAAAGCCACCGTGGACCTCGGGCTTGATCTCGCGCGAGCGGATGCGCGTGCCCTCGGGGAAGATCAGGACGTCCTCGCCGCGCTGCAGCGCATGCTGAGCGGCGCGCAGGCACTTCATGTCGGCGGTGCCGCGCTCGACGGGAATGCCGCCCACACGGCTAAAGGCCCAGCGCACAATCTTGCTCTTGGCGAACTCGGACTTAAAGATGGGACGAATGCGGCGGCCCCCAAAGAACAGCGCCGTCTCAACGGCCAAGAGCTCGGCCATCGAGGTGTGGTTGCAGATGACCACGCTGCCGCGGCCTTCCTGGCGCTCAAACAGAAGATCGGCGTCCTCGACCTTCCAGCGCCACATGAGCTTGGAGAAGGCCCAAAGGATGGCCATGACTACGACGACGGTGCCGCGGATGAGCGCCGGGAACTCGGCGTAGGGGGCGTTGTAATAGTCCTCGGGCGTCTGCTTAAACAGGCGCATGGGCTACCTCCTTCGGTTGATGAGGTCCTCGATTATCGAGACGACCTCGTCGATGGTGTGGGCGGTGGAGTCGACGTGCACGGCGTCCTCGGCGGGCACGAGCGGGGCGACCTCGCGGCTGCTGTCGAGCTTGTCGCGCTGCTTAAGGGCGTCGAGGGTCTCGTCGACCTCGGCTTCGAGCTGCTCGGACGTGAGCGGCTGGGCGTCGTTTTGGTGACGCTGCAGCACGCGGCGGCGGGCGCGCTCACGCGGGTCGGCGGTCAGGAAGACCTTGACCTGCGCGTTAGGGAACACGACGGTACCGATGTCGCGACCCTCGGCCACGATATCGCGGTCCTCGGCGGCGCGGCGCTGGTGGATGAGCATGGCGGCGCGCACGCCCGGGTAGGCCGAGACCTTGGACACGTTGGCGTCGACCTGCGGGGTGCGGATGGCGGCCGAAGCGTCCTGGCCGTCAATGGTCAGGCGCGTGTCCTCGCCGGTGCCGTTGGTAAAGCGGATCTCGATTTGCTCGGCGAGGGCGTCGATTGCCGGCTCGTCGTCCAAATCGATGCCACGGTCGAGCGCGGCGAAGGTGACGGCGCGATACATGGCGCCCGTGTCGAGCTTGTTAAAGCCCAGCTGGCGGGCGATCTCCTTGGCGATGGTGGACTTGCCGGAACCGGCGGGGCCGTCGATGGCGACGATCATGCAATGCTTCCTTTCGATGGGTGACGTGCTGGTATGGTTCGCGGGTGTTGGGGCGCGGCGGGTTGCCTAACCCGTGTAGCGCTCGCGGTAGGTGTTGCGCTTGGGTGCGGAGCCGTGGCTGCCGTGGTGACGCGTGCGGCTGGCGGGCGTGTCTTGGGGCTTGCCGCCGTTGCGCTTGGAGCTCGCCTGCTTTGGCGGGATGCCACCGCTTTTGAGGATCTGCACCTCGCGATCGGTGAGTTCGCGCCACGAGCCCTTGGCTACGTCCTTGAGCTCCAGGCCGGCAAAGTTGCAGCGATGCAGACGGATCACCGGATGGTGGATCTTGCTCAACATGCGCTTGACCTGGTTCTTACGGCCCTCGCGGATGATGACCTCGACGGCGGTGGTGCCGGGCTTGACGCCCTGCGGCGCCACGGCCTCGGCCTCGCGTGCGTTGATAACGCGGCAGATTGCCGGCTGACACAGGCCGTCGTCGAGCTCGATGCCGCGGCGGAGTGGTTCCAAATCGCGGTCGGTGAGGTGGCCGTCTACGAGGGCCTGGTAGGTCTTGTAGACGTGCTTGCTGGGGTGCAGCAGGTCCTGCGACAGGTCGCCGTCAGTGGTAAAGAGCAACAGGCCCGTGGTGTCGCGGTCCAGGCGGCCCACCGGGAAAAGCCCCGGAAAACGGTCGCGAGGGACCAGGTCGGCCACGCAGGGACGCTCCTGCGGGTCGCTCATGGTGGTGAGGTAGCCGGTCGGCTTGTAGAGCATCAGGTACACAGCGCCTTGGTTGAGTTTGACGGGCATGCCGTCGACCTCGATGTGGTCGCGGTCGACATCGACCTTGGTGCCCAGCTCGGTCGCGACTTCGCCGTTGACGGTCACACGGCCGGCGGTCATCAGATCCTCCGAGCCGCGGCGGCTCGCCACGCCCGCGCGCGCCAAAAAGCGCTGCAAGCGCATGGTGTGCGGGTAGACGGGCTGGGCGTCGCCTGTGGGCGTTGCGGCGCCCGTGGCACTTGCGGTGCACGTCTCCCCTACTTCGTTAATCCTCGTCATGCATGTCCTCCGAGGTATCGTCGACAACCAGGGTATCCTCGTCCTCGACTGCCTCAACATCTTCAACATCGGTATCGAGCAGTTCGCGCTCTTCGTCCAGGTCTTCAGCCTGCTCCTCGAGCGTGGACTGAATACTGCGGCCGCTCAGGCGCTCGCGGATAAACTGGCGCGACTGCTCGTCGGGGGCAAACTGCTCTAGATCGGGCAGGTCGCGGGTGGAGCGCAGGCCGAACTTTTCCAAGAAGGCGTTGGTCGTGCCGTAGATGATGGCCTGACCGCGCTCGGGGTCGCGACCGAGCTCGCGCACCAGGCCCTTGTCCACGAGCGACGCGATGACACCATCGGAGTTGACGCCGCGGATGCCTTTGACCACCTCACGCGTGACGGGCTGGTGGTAGGCGATAACGGCGAGTGTCTCGAGCGCTGCCTGCGACAGTTTTTGAGTGTCCCAGCTCAGCACGTAGGCTTCGACCACGTCGTGGTAGGCGGGGTGCGTAAACAGGCGCCAGCCACCGGCGACCTCGCGCAGTTGAAAGCCGCGGTTGGCCTCCTCGTACTCAATCTTGAGCTCGGCGAGCAGCGATGCGCATTCGCCGGGGGCGATATCCAGTGCGCCGGCCAGCGCGGGCGCACTCACCGGGTCGCTCGACACCAGCAGCAGCGCCTCGAGGGCGCCTTTGAGGCTGTTTGCCTCTAGCGTGGAAAGGGTTGACATGGTTGGTCGCTCCTATTCGGTGAGCTCGGGGCCCTCGCCGGGCACGTATGCCTCGGCGCCCTCGACGCGGTTGATGCAGATGGTTCCAAAGATCTCGTCCTGGCTCAACGTGAGCGAGCCGCGCTTGGCGAGCTCCAGCATGGCCAGGAAGGTAACGACAAGCTGCTCGGTCGTGGCGTCGCCGTCCAGCAACTCGCGGAAGGTGCAGGTTTGGTGCGCCATGGTAAAGCGGTCGACCGATGCCACCGTCAGGTCGAGCGGCACGCGATGCGGTGCCACGTGCTCGGCCTCCAGCAGGAAGGTCTGGCGCTTACCGTCCAGGTCGGCGCAGATGACGGCGAGGCCGCGCAGGGTAATGCCGGCCAGGTAGTCGGGCATAAGGCCCAGGAACTCGGGGTCGGGGCCGGCCACACGCGGATGCATGCGGCTTTCGGCCTGCATGCGCGCGCCAAGGGCCGCCGCCGCGCCCTTAAACTGCTTGTAGGCGATCAGGCGCTGGATCAGGACCTCGCGCAGGGCGTCGCCGTCGAGGGCGCTGAGCTCCTCGAGGTCAGCGTCGTCCTCGTCATCATCGACGGATTTGCTGGGGGCCTCCTGCGGCACCAGCGAGGCAGCTTTAATGTCCAAAAGGGTGGCCGCGACCAGCAAAAAGTCGCTCGCCACGTCTAGGTCCAGCGCCTCGATGCGCTCGACCTCGGCAAGGTACTGCTCGGCCACCTCGCTGATAGAGATGGCACCGATATCTACTTTTTGGCGGGTTACCAGCTGCAGCAGCAGGTCGAACGGTCCGCTGTAGACCTGCGTCGACACGCGATACGACATCTTCGACCTCCTTTGACGGCGCCTTCGCGGCGCGGTTTGGGTGCATGTTACGACCGTTTTGCACGGTCGACCTGTAAGTTTACCTTAGATGCCGGCGATTGCGAAGTTGAGCAGCCACTCGGCCAGCGGATACACGGTAACGTCGAAATAACGCCCGATCACGTCGATACCTGTCCACATGGGCAGCAGATACAGCACCAAGATGAGGATGGGCATGGCGTATTGCTGCAGACGATAGTAGTTGGCGAGCGCCTTGCCTTTGAGGAACGGCACAATGATCGATGAGCCGTCGAGCGGCGGGATCGGGATGAGGTTAAAAAACGCGAGCGACAGATTGACCACGATAAAGGTGGCGCCGAAGTTCATGATTTGGGATGCCACGGCAAAGGACATGCTGGTGTAGAGGTTGCCGTATGCCGCGTGCATGAGGGCGGCGGCAAGGCATGCCAACGTGATGTTCGATACGGGGCCGGCCACGCTCACCAGGACTTCGTCGCGCTTGGGGTGCTTGAGGTTGTTGAGGTAGACGGGCACGGGCTTGGCAAAGGCGAACACCGGGCCGCCGGCGGCGAGCATCAGCAGCGGCAGGAGAATGGTGCCAAACGGGTCGATGTGGTTGAGCGGGTTGAGCGAGACGCGGCCACGGGAGCGGGCCGTCTTGTCGCCGAGCGCCCAGGCCGCGGCGGCGTGCGCGCTCTCGTGGATCACGATGCCGACGATGACGGCAACGGCGCTGGCGAGCAGGTTCATGAGGTAGCTGCTGGACATGGCGCTCCCCTAGCGGACGCGGCGCGAGGCGCGCGTGAGCAGGTAATCGGCCACAAACAGGATGACGGCCACGATGGCGTAATCTAAGCGGAATACGCCGCCAAAGGGCGACGTGATGACGCCGTAGCCGGCGATGGCGCTCGGCAGTGCGCGCGAAAGCTCGACGACAAAGCCCACGATCTGCAGCTTGGCGGTGAGGCCGCTAAAGCACAGCAGCACGGTCATCGCGCTCATAAAGATGCCGCAGATGCGGCACGCGATGGCGATGATGCTCATCGCCACGGCAGCGGCCTTACGAGAGTTCACGCGCGGTCTCCTCTTCGATCTGGGTGGAAAGCTCCAGCCATTCGTCTTCGAGCTTGGGCAGCTCTTGCTTAAGGCCGTTATATTCCCCCAGCGCGGCGTTGAACTTATCCTGATCGGCATAAAGCTCTTCGCTCGCCATCAATTCCATAAGCTCGTCATAGCGGGCACGCTTTTTGTCCAGCTCTGCCTCGATCTTCTTGAGCTGGTTGCGCACGCCCTTGAGCTTTTTGTTGAGTGCGGCACGGGCCTGGGCCTCGGCGCGCTTTTGCTCCTTGGTCTTTTTGCCCTCGGCAGGCTTGGAAGCGGTGGCGGGGGTGTCGGGCTGGGCCGCGGTGACCTTGGCGGACTTGGTCGCGGCCGGTGCACTCTCCCCTGCCGCCTCGGCGGCGGCGCGGGCTGCGAGGTCCTCGCGCTTGTAGAGGTAGTAGTCGTAGTCGCCGTCATAGACCGTGACCTTGCCGTCGCGGATGTCGATCACGCGGTTGGCCACGGCGCGCACCAGGTGCTCGTCGTGGCTGATTAGCACGATGGTGCCGGGGAAGTTTTGCAGGGCGTTCTCGAGCATGTCCACCGAGTCGATGTCCAGGTGGTTGGTGGGCTCGTCCAGGCACAGGAGCGCCTCGGGGGCCACGAGCATCTTGGCGAGCGCCAGACGCGCCTTTTCGCCGCCGGAGAGGACGCGAACCTGTTTCTCGATGGAATCGTTGTCGCTAAACAGGAAGGCGCCCAGCAGGCTGCGCTGCTGCGGCACGGTCCACTTGGGCGTGACGGTGTCGATCTCTTGCAGGACTGTGTTGGACTCGGTCATGCCCTCGAGTGCGTGCTGGGCGTAGTAGGCCACGCCCACGTTGGTGCCCAGTTCGCGGGTGCCGGTGGTGGGTGGCTCCAGGCCGGCGAGGATCTTCATGAGCGTGGACTTGCCGGCGCCGTTGGGGCCGACGAGCGCCACGTGCTCGCCGCGGTAGAGCTTGAGGTCGATGTCGCTGTAAATGTGCTTATCGCCGTATGACTTGGAGACGCCCTCGAGGCCCACGACCATGTCGCCGGAGCGCGGCGGGTCGGGGAACTTAAAGTCGATGTGCTTGTGGCCCTCGGGCAGGATGACGAGCTCCTTTTTGATCTGCTCGATCTTGCGGATGCGCTCCTGGGCCTGGGCGGCCTTGGTGGGCTTGTAGCGGAACTTGTCGACGAAGACCTGCATGTGGGCGATGTCGCGCTCCTGGGCGGCGCGCTTGGCGCGCATCTGCTCCAGGTTGTCCTCGCGCTGCTTGAGGTAGCTGCTGTAGTTGCCGGTGTAGGTGGTCACGCGGCGGTTCTCGAGCGCGGCGACGTGGTCGACGCAGGCGTCCATGAAGGCGCGGTCGTGGCTGACGATGAGGACGGCGCCGTCGTAGTTGGCAATAAAGCCGCGCAGCCACTGGACGCTCTCGAGGTCCAAGTGGTTGGTGGGCTCGTCCAGAAGCAGCAGGTCGGGGTGGCGCAGGAAGAGCTTGGCGAGCGCGATGCGCATCTGCCAGCCGCCCGAGAACTCGGAGCACGGGCGCTCAAAGTCGGTGACCTTAAAGCCCAGACCGGATAGGATCTTACGGGCGTTGCTCTCGAGCTCGTAGCCGCCCAGGTGCTCAAAGCGGTCCTGGACCTGGCCATACTCGTTAAGGAGTGCGTCGACGTCCTTCCCCTGTTCGGAGAGCTCGGTGATCTGGGCCTGCAGCTCGTTGGCGCGCTCGCCCATGCGGCGGATTTCCTTGGCAGCGGCCATGACCTCGGCGAGAATGGTGGTGTCCTTTTGCTCCAGGTTGGTTTCCTGCTCTAGGTAGCCCACCTGGCAGTCCTTGGCGTACTGGACCTGGCCGGCGTCTGGGCTGTCGATGCCCATGATGATTTTGAGCATGGTGGTTTTGCCGGCGCCGTTGGGTCCCACGAGCGCGAAGCGCTCGCCGGGGTTGATCTGGAAGGACGCGCCGCTAAAGAGGACGCGTGCGCCGAAGCTTTTTTCGATCTTGTCGACCAGGAGGATCATGGTGCCGCCTTTGACCTTGTGTGCCAATATGAAAAAAGGCCCCAACTTGCGTTGGAGCCTCATTCAATGCTCGGGTGGAGACGAGGGGGATCGAACCCCTGACCTCTTGACTGCCAGTCAAGCGCTCT
>CABUIE010000009.1 GCA_902491565.1 uncultured Collinsella sp. | reverse complement strand
TCTTTCATGCAGCAGGGGCTCTCAATGTTTTTATGTCCTGCTCATATCGTCTCTGCCGGCAGGGGGGGCACTCCTTGGCAATTGGCGCATCGGAGCGTTTGGACATACAGTTTTTCGATTCCGTATGTATATATGCGCGCTAATGGGTTATAAAATCTAAGTCTGAACATAGCAGGTCTGCGATGCGGCTCGGGCAACCGGGCCGTTTTTGCGGACGGGGGTAGCGCGAAAGGACTGCACATGCGTCAATTTAAGACCGAGAGCAAAAAACTGCTCGACCTCATGATCAACTCCATCTACACCAATAAGGAAATCTTCCTGCGCGAGCTTATCTCTAACGCGAGCGACGCCGTCGACAAGCTCAACTTTAAGAGCCTGCAGGATCCGAGCGTTAAGCTCGACCAAGGTGACCTTGCCATCCGCGTCTCTTTCGACAAGGATGCCCGCACCATCACGATCTCGGATAACGGCATTGGCATGACCGCCGAGGAGCTCGAGCGCAACTTGGGCACCATCGCCCATTCCGGCTCCGAGGAGTTTAAGACCGAGAACGCCGAGCAGCAGGGTTCGGATGTCGACATCATCGGCCAGTTTGGCGTGGGCTTCTACTCGGCCTTTATGGTCGCCAGCCATGTGAAGGTCGTGAGCCGCGCCTATGGCGAGGATGTCGCCCATGTGTGGGAGTCGGACGGTCTTGAGGGCTACACCATCGAGGATGGCGAGCGCGCCGAGCACGGTACCGATGTCATTCTGACGCTGCGTGAGAACGAGAAGCTCGACGCCGATGGCGAGGCCGAGACCTACGATCGCTTCCTGACCGAGTGGGGCCTCAAGAGCCTGATTCAGCAGTACAGCAACTATGTGCGCTACCCGATTCGGATGATGGTGTCCAAGAGCCGCCAGAAACCCAAGCCCGAGGACGCCGGCGACGATTACAAGCCCGAGTATGAGGACTACCAGGAGCTCGAGACCATCAACTCCATGACGCCGATTTGGAAAAAGCGCAGCTCCGATGTTGAGCAGAAGGACTACGACGAGTTCTACAAGTCTACGTTCCACGACTTTGATAATCCTGCGCGCACCATCAGCTTCCACGCCGAGGGCACGCTCGAGTACGACGCCCTGCTGTTTGTGCCGGGTCGCGCCCCGTTCGATCTGTACAGCAAGGACTACGAGAAGGGTCTGGCGCTCTACAGCTCCAACGTGCTGATTATGGAGAAATGCGACGACCTGCTGCCCGACTACTACAACTTTGTGCGCGGTGTCGTGGATTCCGCCGACGTGTCGCTCAACATCTCGCGTGAGACGCTGCAGCAGAACCGTCAGCTCAAGGCCATCGCCAAGCGTGTGGAAAAGAAGATCACCGCTGACCTTGAGGATATGCGTGACAACGACCGCGAGGCCTACGAGAAGTTCTTTGAGAACTTTGGCCGCGGCCTTAAGTACGGCATCTACTCGAGCTATGGCATGAAGGCCGATGAGCTCGCCGACCTGCTGCTGTTCTGGTCTGCCAAGGAGCAGAAGATGATTACCCTAGCCGAGTATGCCAAGGGCATGCCCGAGGATCAGAAGGCCATCTACTACGCCGCCGGCGACTCGCGTGAGCGCTTGGCCAAGATGCCCGTGGTAAAGGGCGTGCTCGACCGCGGCTATGACGTGCTGCTACTGACGCAGGATGTGGATGAGTTCACCTTCCAGGCCATGCGTGAGTACATTGCCGCCGATATGCCCAAGATTTACGAGGACGACGCTGCCCGCGAGGCTGCCGAGAAGGCTGTGGCCGACGGTGCCGAGCCCGAGGTCGAGGATCGTCATCTGGAGCTCAAGAACGTCGCGACCGGTGATCTTGACCTGGCGACCGAGGACGAAAAGAAGGAGGCCGAGGACGCCACCAAGGAGAACGAGGACCTCTTTAGCGCCATGAAGGAGGCGCTCGGCGACAAGGTCGAGAAGGTCGCCGTCTCTGCGCGCCTGACCGATGCTCCCGCGTGCATCACCACCGAGGGCCCGCTTTCGCTCGAGATGGAGAAGGTGCTCCAGAAGGGTCCCGAGGGAGCGCCCGATGGTATGCCCAAGAGCCAGCGCGTGCTCGAGCTCAACGCCAAGCACCCGGTCTTTGCCAAGCTTGTCGCTGCCCAGAAGGCAGGCGACGCCGACAAGATCAAGCAGTACTCCGGTCTGCTCTACGATCAGGCCCTGCTGGTCGAGGGCATTTTGCCCGAGGACCCCGTTGCCTTCGCGGCAGCTGTCTGCAACTTGATGTAGTTCGGGGATACGGCACCGTAACTAGATTAGAACGAGAGTGGATAATCTCCCACTTTTGGCTCGAATGCGGGCTTGAAGTGGGAGATTTTCCACTCTCGTTTCCTTTTGAATGATCCCTTCGTCCCCAAGGGATCATTTATTTGTGCGGGTTGTGGTTTTGTGACCTGCTGAAATTTAGGATACTGTACATCTGTACGTTAACTCATCTTCGTAGTATATTGCTACCCGCAAAACTCAACACCATTGTGCTTTGAGACGTTAAAGCGCCTACTACAATGGTTGTCGATAGTACGATTCGATTTAACGACAGGATGGATGGTCCAAGCGTGAGTCTCGGCAGCAAACTATCCAATGCAAAGGTGTCCTTTGCGATATTTAAGCGCGACATTAAGCGACTGCTTGTGAACCCCGTCGCCCTGGTGGTTACCCTAGGCGTGTGCGTTATTCCCTCGCTGTATGCCTGGTATAACATCGTGGCAAACTGGGATCCGTATGGAAACACCCAAGGCATCAAGATTGCTATCGCCAACAACGATCGAGGCACCCAAAACGACTTGGTGGGTGAGCTCAACGCTGGCGACAAAGTGGTCGACCAGCTCAAGGAGAATCATCAGTTGGGCTGGACGTTCGTCGACTCGACGGCCGATGCCAAGGAGGGCGTCGAGAGCGGCGAGTACTATGCCGCTATCGTGATTCCCAAGAACTTCTCGGATAACCTGGTTTCGATGCTCGACGGCAACTACCATCAGCCCAAGCTCACGTACTACGTCAATGAGAAGAAGAGCGCCATTGCGCCCAAGGTTACCGATACCGGTGCAAACACCATCGAGGAGCAGATCAACTCGGAATTTGTCTCTACGGTAGGCAAGACTGTTGCCGGTATCGCCAAGGATGCCGGTGTCGATTTAAAGGACAAGGCAACCCAGACTCAGGACTCGCTGGCAAGTTCGGTGTCCGAGGCGTCCGACACCTTGGGCGAGGTGTGCGATTCGATTGGCGATATGAATGCCGCCATCGATAAGACGAGTGGCGCTATCGCCTCGGCTGATGCGGCACTTGCCGGCTTGCAAGGCCAGGCACCGTCGCTGACGCAGGCGATCTCCCAGGGCAACGACCTGCTGAGCGAAGCTCGCACCACGGCGGGCAACTCCATCACCTCGCTCTCCAAGGCGCTCTCGGAAGGCAGCCTTGCGCTCACCAAGACGTCGGCCTCTGCGAACGCTGCCATCGGCAAGCTGACGGGCGCGGTCACATCTACGACCACCCGTATCGACAACTCGCTCGAGTCTCTTCAAGCGACGATCGACCACAATAAGGCCGTTATCGGGCACTTGGAGATTCTCGCCAATGACACGTCGACAGGTTCCGAGGAAATTGACGCGCGCATTGTATCGACCATCGATTTGCTTCGAGAGCAGAATGAAAAGCTTCAGAGCATCAAGGACGGTCTGTCCGCGCAGTCGAGCGCCATGGCGAATGACGCAGCGGCTGTTTCGGGTGCCAGTGACGCTATCAATAACGCAATTCATACCGGTGCGACCAACCTTGGCCAAGCCCAGACGGACTTGGGCCAAAACGCGCTGCCGAAGGCCTCGAGCGCGCTCGACTCTTTTGCTGCCGTTTCGGGCGACCTGACCGGTATCGTCTCGGGTATGACACCTACACTTGCAAATGCGCGCGGCACGTTGGCGCAGCTTAGCGCTACGCTCGGCCAGGCCAAGACCACGCTGTCCCAGACCGATTCCTCGCTTGCCAAGGTCCAGGACAAGCTTGCAACCGCCGCCAATGACATCGCGGCGCTGCAGACCTCCGAGTCCATGGGCGAGCTGGCCGATCTGATGGGCGTCGATGTCAATGACGTGGCAGATTTCATGGCGTCTCCGGTTGAGTTGACGTCCAAGTCAATCTATCCGGTCAAGAGCTTTGGCTCGGGCATCGCTCCCTTCTACACCAATCTGGCGCTTTGGGTGGGCGGCTATGTGCTCATCGCCATTTACAAGCTCGAGGTCGACCGTGAAGGTGTTGGCAGCTTTACGGCGCGTCAGGGCTACTTTGGCCGCTGGTTGCTCATGGTGATCCTGGGCGCGTTGCAGGCCATCATCGTTACGGTAGGCGATCTGGTGATTGGCGTGCAGTGCGTCAGCCCGCTGCTGTTCGTGCTGGGCGGCATCGCCATTTCGTTCACCTACGTCAATATCATCTATGCGCTGTCCACCACGTTTAAGCATATCGGCAAGGCTATCGGCGTCATTCTCGTCATCGTGCAGATCCCGGGTTCGTCGGGCATGTACCCCATCGAGATGATGCCCGGCTTCTTCCAGTGGCTGCACCCGCTGCTGCCCTTTACCTACGGCATCAATCTGCTGCGCGAGACGGTCGGCGGCATGTATTCGTTCAACTACCTGTTTAACCTGTGCATTCTGGGCGTGTTCTTGATCGTGGCGCTCTTTATCGGCCTGCAGCTGCGTCCGCTGCTGCTCAACCTTAACCTGCTCTTTGATAAACAGCTCTCCACGACCGGTATGATGATTTGCGAGTCCAACGACCTGCCGCGCCAGCGCTACTCGCTGCGCACGGCCATGCGTGTCATGCTCGATTCCGATTCGTACCGTCGCGAACTGCTCGATCATGCGGTCGCCTTTGAACATCGCTACCCGTACTACATCAAGGGCGGTTTTGCCGCCGTGGTGGGCGTTCAGGTCCTGCTCTTTGTCCTGTCGACGGTTCTCGATATCGACAATAACGGCAAGATCATCCTGCTTGTTATTTGGATCATCTCGGTTATTGCCATCTGCGGCTGGCTTATCAATATCGAATATATCCGCGCGAGCCTCAATACCCAGATGCGCATCTCGGCGCTTTCGGATGAGGACCTGCGTCGCGAGATGCGCGAACACACGGCCGCCATTCCTGCCGCCCGCCACATGTTTGGCCTCAACGCCAGCGAGCGTGGTGCCAAGGGCGGCGATCAGTCCACGGGCCGCTTGCCGCATATCGGCTCGCACCATAAATCTCAGGGCAGCGACAGCACAGCCACAAATGATGGAGATACCACCGCGCTTGGCAAGCACTCCAAAGGAGGTGAGGCATAAATGAAGAACATCCTGCATCTGTTTAAGCGCGATGTCCAAAACGTGTCTCGCTCCGTGATCGGCTTGGTTGTCGTGATGGGCCTCATTATCGTACCGTGTCTGTACGCGTGGTTTAACATCGCCGGCAGCTGGGATCCGTACGGCAACACCGGCAATCTTAAGATCGCCGTGGTCAACACCGATGAGGGTTACGAGAGCGATTTGATCCCCGTCGAGGTTAACGTGGGCGAAAACGTGACCGCCACCCTACGCGGCAACGAGAGCTTCGATTGGGTTGTGCTCAACAATCGCGAAAAGGCTATCGAGGGCGTTAAGTCGGGCGCGTACTATGCTGCCGTCGTTATCCCCAAAACGTTTAGCGCTGACATGATGACGCTTTTCTCGACCGACGTGAAGCATGCCGATATCGAGTTCTACGAGAATCAGAAGGCCAACGCCATTGCGCAGATCGTGACCGAGAAGGGTTCGAGCGCCGTTCAGAACCAGGTTAACGAATCTTTTACCGAGACCATTACGAGCATCGGTCTTAAGACGGTGTCCAGCCTGCTCGATTACATGAGCACCGACCAGGTCAGCAACTTTATCGCCAACCTGTCCTCGACGCTCGGCGATTCGATTGGGGACCTGCAAGACGTTCAGGCTAATGCTTCGTCGCTGGCGGGCATTTTGAGCTCTACGTCCGATTCGTTGACGTCGGCGAGCGGTATGCTCCAGCAGACGGGTACGGTCGATGAGTCGACCAAGCAGTTGATGGAGCATGCCAAGAGCGGCATGAGCGATTCCAAAGAAGCGCTGAAGGCCGCCAACGACGCCATCAACGCCGCGATTGACGGAAGCGCGGGTTCGTTCGACAATGTGTCTGCCGAGCTCGCGAAGGCGTTCGACACCGCAAACCAGCATGTCGACCTTACGGTGTCCCAACTCAACGATGCCGCTGCGGCCCTCAATGCGCGCGCCAAGGATATCGATGCGATGGCCGATCAGCTCCGCAGCCTTGCCGACCAGGTGAGCGATGAGAATTTGAAGGACGGCCTCAAGTCCGCCGCGACGTCGCTGGGCAGAATCGCCGTTGAGTACCGCAACAATGCCAAGGATCTGGCGGCTACCGCGAAGTCTCTCTCCGATAGCATGGCCGAGGTCAACAACTCGCGTGCCGAGGTCGATCAGGCCATCGCTGATGCCAAGGCCGGCATCGCGGGTGCCAAATCCGATTACGATTCCACGTTCTCGGTTAAGGCCAAGGAGCTCAAGAAGACGGTTTCGGGCATTCTGGACTCGCTTGATGGCATCTCGGGCGACCTGGATAGCGCCGTAGGCGGCCTGACCGACGCATCCGGTTCGCTGGCAAAGGGCCTCTCCAAGGCTGCAAAGCTGGTCAACAAGGCTTCTGATCAGCTGGGCGAGGCGTCGGACAAGATCAGCGCGTTTAAGGACGAGCTCGACGGCGCCTTGATGTCGGATGACCTCGCTACGATCAAGACGATGATCGGCAATGATCCCGAGGGTCTGGCCGTGTCGCTTTCCGGCCCCGTCGCGCTCGATCGCAAGCCGGTCTATCCGATCCGCAACTACGGTTCGGCCATGGCACCGTTCTACACGATTCTGTCGCTCTGGGTCGGCTCGATCGTGCTGGCGGCCATGATGAAGGTCTCGGTTGACGACGAACTCATCAATGAGCTGATCCCCGTGCGCTTGCACGAGATCTACCTGGGCCGTTACCTGTTCTTTGGCGGTCTGGCCCTGCTGCAGGCAACGCTCGTGTGCGCGGGCGACATCCTGTTCTTTGGCATCCAGTGCGACAACCCGCTGCAGTTTGTGCTGGCGGGCTGGGTCGCGAGTCTCGTGTTCTCCAATATCGTCTACACGCTTACGGTGTCGTTTGGCGATATCGGCAAGGCGCTCGCCGTCGTGCTGCTGGTCATGCAGGTCGGCGGTTCGGGCGGCACGTTTCCCATCGAGATGACCGGCCCCGTGTTCCAGGCGATCTATCCGTTCCTGCCGTTTACTCACGGCATCAACGCCATGCACGCCGCCATGGCCGGTGCCTATCATATGGAGTACTGGGTTGAGCTGGGTATCTTGGCAAGCTATCTGATCCCGTCGCTGGCCCTGGGCGTCGTCTTCCGCCGTCCGGTCATCAAAGCCAACGACTGGATCATCGAAAAACTGGAGTCAACCAAATTGATTTAGTTCAGACACGTAAACGCTGTCAGAACATCGAGGCCTTCCAGTTTTACACTTTATTATGCTGGATTGCGATGCAACGCTGGTTGTTGCTACAGTAGCGGGGCGTGCCGGGGGTCCGGTGCGCCCCGTTTTTATTTGACCATGAGGCGGCACGCAGCCATACGCGTGCGGACACCACGCCCAGATTGAGTGTGAGGATGTTCCATGGCCCAATACGCTGCCAACGAAATCGAGAATATGCCCGATAGCCCTGTAGCCCGCGAAGACCTAGGTGCCGGCGGTGCCTCTCGCGGTGCCGGTGCGCGCTCGCCGCTGTTCTGGAAGGTCTTGCTGCTTTCGGTGGCGGTCATCTGGGGCTATTCCTTCACCACCATGAAGGATGCGCTCGATACTATTCCGGTGTTCGAGCTGCTCTACATTCGTTTTCTTCCGGCGTCGTTGGTCATGCTTGCCATCTTCCACGAGCGCATTGTTGCCCATTTCAACGCTCGAAACCTGATTGTTGGACTTGGCATGGGCGCGCTCATGTGGGGTGCCTACGGTTTGCAGACGATCGGCCTGGCACAGACCACGGCGGGCAAGAGTGCATTTTTGACGGGCACGTACTGCATCTTGGTTCCGTTTGCGAGCTACGTTCTAAGCGGCGAAAAGCTTACCCGTTACAACTTGGGCGCCGCGTTGCTGTGCCTGGCGGGCATTGGTCTGGTGGCGCTCGATAGCGTCGAGTTCAATGTCGGCGATGTCATCACACTGGGCGGTGCGGTCTTCTTTGCCATCCAGATGGCGGTGACCGCCAAGTATGGCCGCAAGATGGACATCAACGTCATCACGTTTTGGATGTTTGTGGGCAACGGCGTGCTGAGCCTGATCTCGTCGCTGCTATTCGAGATCCAAGCGCCGCTGTCCGTTTGGACGCCGAGCTTTATCAGTGTGATGGCGTTTCTCTCGGTGGGCTGCACATGTGTGGCTCTGCTCATCCAAAATGTCGGCCTGGCGCATGTCCCGGCTTCGACGGGCTCGCTGCTCCTTTCGATGGAGTCGCCTTCGGGTGTGCTGTTCTCGGTGCTGCTGATGGGGGAGGCGCTCACCTCGCGCCTGCTCGCCGGCTTCGCGCTCATCTTTCTTTCGATTATCTTGAGCGAGACGCATTTCGATTTTTTGCGTCGAAAGCCGCGCCCGCAATTGTAAACAATTTGTTGCGCCGCCTCCCGGGGCGGCATTTTTTATGCGTCGCCCTTAAAGTAGTACCTTGCACTTTACGCTATCAAAGTGCTTGCTGCAAAAACGTTACTGGAGGGCATCTATGGCACCAGCACTGTCCGATCTTCAACCGCAATCAGCGCCCAAGGCCACCGCGGCGGCGCAAGCCGCCATTGGCGACAGTCTGGTCAAAGAGGCTCAAACTTTTGCCGATGAGCTTGCCGCATGGCGTCACGATCTGCATCGGACGCCCGAACTTGGTAACGACCTCCCGCAGACCTCTGCGTATATCCAAGCGCGCCTGGCCGAGATGGACATCCCGTTTGCCACGCTCGTCGATGGTTCCTGTGTTGTGGGCCTTGTCGGTGCCGGTGCCACCGCGGCCCAGGGCAATGGCGTCTGCACGGACGAACAGGCCGGAACGGTCATTATGCTGCGTGGCGACATGGATGCCCTGCCCGTTGCCGAAGAGTCGGGCGAGCCTTTCGCCTCTACGAACGGCTGCATGCATGCTTGCGGTCACGATATGCACGCGACGGCGCTGCTTGGTGCGGCGCGCTTGCTCAAGGCCCGCGAGGCCGAGCTTGTCGACGCCAACGCTACCGTCAAACTGCTGTTCCAGCCGGGCGAGGAGACCTTTGAGGGGGCACGCGCTGCCATCGCCGACGGCTTGCTCGAGAACCCGCGTCCTCAGGCGGCTTTTGCCATGCATGTTAACAGCCAATCGCCGCTCGGCCTGGTGCTCTATGGGAGCCCGGCGCTTTCGGGCGTGTACGGTTTCCGCATCACGCTGCAGGGCAAGGGCGGACATGGCTCGAGCCCCGAGATCTGCATCGACCCCATCACGGCCGGCGTCCATGTGCACCTGGCGCTTCAGGAGCTCATTGCTCGCGAAGTGCCGGCGGCCAAGGAGGTCGCACTGACCGTGGGTAAGTTTGCCGGTGGCCAAGCGGCCAACGTCATTCCCGACACCTGCGTGCTCGAGGGAACGCTGCGCGGCTTTGATGTTGAGCTCATGGCTCACCTAAAGACCCGCATCGCGGAGGTCGTTAACGGCGTTGCCACAACATATCGTACGCCGGCGACCATCGAGACGCTTTCGGATGTTCCGCCGCTTGTACTCGACAGCGATATGACTCAGGCGTCGCTTGGCTATGTGGGCGCAGTGCTGCCCAAGGCGGCTTTCTTGCCGCTTTTCCATGCCATGGCGAGTGAGGACTTCGCGCTTATCTCGAGCGAGATTCCGAGTGCGTACTTTACCGTGGGCGCGGCCGTAACCGACACGGACGAACACTTTGCCCAGCACCATCCCAAGGCACGTTTTAACGATGCCGAGCTGCCGCTCGGTGCTGCGGCCTATGCCGCCGTCGCTTTGGGCTATATCGCCGACCACCGGTAGTACCCAACCTTGCCTTTCAAACCTGCGGGCATGGCCGTAAGGCCTATGCCCTTGTCTTTCAAGGCAATCTTGGGCACTACCGGCGCCCGGCGCCGGCTATTCGTTTGTTAAATAAGGAGCAGTATGCCCCAGCAGCGTAAGTTCTTCCCCGGCTGGCTCGTGGTGGCCTCCGGCTTCGTGATCATGGCCACGTGCTACACGATTTTCGTCAACTGCATGAGCATGTTCCAGCTGCTGATCGTCAGCGACCTCGGGATTACGCTTGCCCAGTACAATATCTCCAACGCTATCTCCACCGTGGTGAGTGTCGTGGGTTCGCTCGTTATCGGCCATGTTGCCGATAAGGTGAGTGGCCGCATATTGGGCTCGCTCACCGTTATCGCTACCTCAGCGGTGCTTGCTGGCATGAGCTTTGTCGGTGAGCTGTGGCAGGTCTACGTGCTCTTTGCCGTTTCGGGCTCCTTTGCGAGCACCTGGATCGTGTGCTTGGCGTGCTCCGTGGTCATGCTCGTGTTCCTGCTGGTATCCGAGCCCATCGCCGCCAAGCTGCGCGCGAGCGTGGCGGGGGAGTAGGCGTCCGTCGCTCTTTTCTGTTCGTCCCGTTCTGTCCGTGGCCGCCTTGGAAGCCGAATGGATGCTCGTACCATCATTCGGTTTCCAAGGCGGCCACGGGCCTACGAAATGATCCCTATTCCTCCGTCCCCAAGGGATCACGTGATCCGAAGGGGACGGAGGAAAAGGGATCACAAACAGCGGCGGCGCGTCTGGCCGAACGAGTCCCCATACCCTCGTTCGGTCAGACGCACCGCCGCTGTTTGTGTTTGTGCCGTATAATGTCCACTACCTATGACGCGATACAAAAGAAAGGTGTTTGCCCATGCAGGCACAGAAGGCGGAGGGAACCCGCGACCTTATCGGCGCCGAGATGCGCGCCTGGCAAAAGATGCAGCAGATTGCTGCCGGCGTGTTCGAGCCGTTTGGCTTTAAGCCCATCGAGACGCCCGCGATCGAGCAGGTTGACGTGTTTGTCCACGGTATCGGCCAGTCGACCGACGTCGTGCGCAAGGAGATGTTCCGCGTGTTTAGCGGCGCCAACCTGGAGCGCGTCTTTACCGAGGGCACCGACACCAAGCTTAAGCCCAAGCAGCGCCTGGCCCTTCGTCCCGAGGGCACGGCCGGTGTGGTGCGCGCCGTCGTCGAGAACAATCTGGTGCCCCAGGGCTCCACGCCGTTTAAGGCGTACTACGCCGAGGCCATGTTCCGCGGCGAGCGTCCCCAGAAGGGCCGCCTGCGCCAGTTCCACCAGGTGGGCATCGAGTGGCTCGGCGCTCCCGATCCGGCGGCAGACGCCGAGTGCATCATCATGCTCATGGAGTTCTACAAGCGTCTGGGCTTCGACCTTTCCAAGCTCCGTCTGCTCATCAACTCGATGGGTGACGCCCAGTGCCGTCCGGCTTACCGCGAGCAGGTCAAGCAGTTCATCCTCGATCACGCAGACGAGATGTGCGACGAGTGCCGCGAGCGCGCCGAGCTTAACCCGCTGCGTGCCTTTGACTGCAAGAACGACCATTGCCGCGAGATCATGGCCGACGCTCCGCTGATGGGTAACAACCTGTGCGACGAGTGCCGCGAGCACTACGAGCAGGTCAAGCGCTATCTGGATGCTGCCGGTATCGAGTATGTAGAGGATCCCACCCTGGTGCGTGGTCTGGACTACTACACCCGCACCGTCTTTGAGGTCGAGGCCCCTGGCGCCGGCGTCGGCTCCATCGGCGGCGGCGGCCGCTACGATGGCCTGGTCGAGCTCGAGGGTGGCAAGCCCACGGCGGGCGTCGGCTTTGCCGTCGGTTTTGAGCGCGCCCTGCTGGCCCTGCAGGCCTTTGGCAGCGATCTGGGTGCCGATGAGGCCCCGTGCGTCTATGTCGCCAATGCCGGCAAGGAACTGCGTCAGAACGTCTTTGCCATTACGCAGGAGCTTCGCGCCGCAGGCATCGTGACCGAGGCCGACTACCAGGGCCGTTCGCTCAAGGCCCAGTTTAAGCAGGCCGATAAGGTAGGCGCCAAGCTCATCCTGGTTCTGGGTGGCGACGAGCTTGCCGCCGGCGAGGTCAAGGTGCGCGACATGCAGAGCCATGACGAGGTTCTCGTCGATCTGGCCAACGTCGTCGAGGCGGTTCGCGAGCGTCTGTAGCGCATGATTTTTGAGCTGCGGACCCGCTAACATGTCCCGCTCGCGACGAGCGATTGTTACGGGGGTGTTTCGCTTTTATGCGGAATGCCCCCGTTTACGTATGCCGCCCACCGAGAAATACGACCATTTAGGGCAAAAACCTTTGCAATGCAGAAAATACTTTTGTGTGGTAAAGCGCAATCAGTGTCGAAAGTATTTCTCAAGCGCCTATAATGAATACCGCATGTTACGTGCATAGAAGGAGGAATGGGAGGAAACGTGGCTGAGAACCTAAGCAACCAGTCTGTACCCGAAGCCGCGGCGCGCGTCGCTGCCGTGGTCAACCGCCTCGTTAACCGAATCGGCTCGAATGCCGAGTCCAGGGAGCGTCTCGCCGAGATCGAGATCCCCGAGGAGCTGCGCGACAATCTGGCGCTGTTCTTGCGCCTGGAGCGCCGTGTGCTTAGCGAGTATGATCCCGAGATCGCGGACCTGTTCGACAAGATTTTGACAGCCGAGATTGTGGTCAATGCCGGCAACCCCGGTACCTGCGCTGCCGACGAAGCCGTCGACGAGCAGGGCGTGCCCACCGCCGACGAGCCCACTGCCGTGGCATTTCGTGAGGTCGTCGATTTGATCGACAGCCTGCCGCTCGATAAGCAGCAGGTCATTGTCCGCGCCTTTACGAGCTTTTTCCATCTGGCAAACCTGTCGGAGGAGAACTACCGTGTGGCGCAGCTGCGCGAGCGCGAGGCCGGTGCGTCGACCGATACCGAGGTCGATCCTGCCAACGAGCTTACCGTTGCCTATCACCAGCTGGTGAATGAGCTGGGTGTCGAGGGTGCCAACGAGCTGCTCGACAAGCTCGAGTTCCACCCTGTCTTTACCGCACATCCCACCGAGGCCCGTCGTAAGGCCGTCGAGGGCAAGATCCGCCGTATCTCCAACCTGCTGGAGGAGCGTCCGCGTCTGGGCGGCTCCGACCTGGTGGAGAACGAGCGCCATATGCTGCAGGAGATCGACGCCCTGGTGCGTACGAGCCCCATCGCGCTCAAGAAGCCCACGCCGGTCGAGGAAGCCGATACCATCATCGACATCTTCGATAACACGCTGTTCGACGTTATCCCCGTTATCTATCGTCGTTTTGACGATTGGGTGCTGGGCGACAAGGCCGGTACTGTGCCGCCGCTGTGCCCGGCGTTCTTCCATCCCGGCAGCTGGATCGGTTCCGACCGCGACGGTAACCCCAACGTCACCGCCAAGGTGAGCCGTGAGGTCGCCGCCAAGTACTTTACGCACATGGTGCTCAAGCTCGAGGACAAGTGCCGCCACATCGGCCGCAACCTCACGCTCGAGGCTACCTACAGCAAGCCGTCGGCCGAGCTCATTAACCTGTGGAACCATCAGGTCGAGATGAGCCCTCGGTACACGGCCCGCGCCGAGCTGATCTCCGAGCACGAGCCGCATCGCGCCGTCATGCTCGTCATGGCCGACCGCCTGAACGCCACCGTGCGCCGCATCACCGACACCATGTACCACAGCGCCGACGAGTTCCTGGATGACCTGCGCGTCGTCCAGCGTTCGCTTGCTGCCTGCGGTGCCGTCCGTGCCGCCTACGGTCCGGTCCAAACCATCATCTGGCAGGTCGAGTCCTTCGGCTTCCATATGGTCGAGATGGAGTTCCGTCAGCACTCCGTGGTGCACGCCCGCGCCCTCAAGGATATCCACGAGAACGGTATCCATGGCGACCTGCAGCCCATGACGCGCGAGGTCATCGATACCTTCCGCGCTATCGGCTCCATCCAAAAGCGCTACGGCAAGAAGATGGCGCACCGCTACATCATCTCGTTCACCAAGAGCGCCCAGCATGTGGCCGACGTCTTTGAGCTTGCCCACCTGTCCTTTGCACACGAGGAGGATGTCCCCGAGCTCGACGTGATCCCGCTGTTCGAGCAGCTCGAGGACCTCGAGGGCTGCATCGACGTGCTCGACCAGATGCTTACGCTGCCCGTGGTGCAAAAGCGCCTTGCCCAGACCAACCGCCGCATGGAGGTCATGCTGGGCTATTCCGACTCCTCCAAGGACGCCGGTCCTACCACGGCCATGCTCGCGCTGCACTCCGCGCAGGAGCGCATCGCCAAGTGGGCCGAGAAGAACGATATCGACCTGGTGCTCATGCACGGTCGCGGCGGTGCCGTGGGCCGTGGTGGCGGCCCGGCCAACAAGGCCGTGCTGGCGCAGCCCAAGGGTTCGGTCAACTGCTTCTTTAAGCTCACCGAGCAGGGCGAGGTCATCTTTGCCCGTTACGGCAACCGCACGCTGGCTCAGCGCCATGTTGAGTCCGTTGCTGCCGCAACGCTTTTGCAGTCGGCCCCGAGTGTCGAGAAGACCAACACCGAGACCACGCAGAAGTTCTGGGATATGGCCGAGAAGCTCAACACCGCAAGCCACGAGCGCTATCTGGACCTGCTGAACACCGAGGACTTTACACCGTGGTTCTCGACCGTGACGCCGCTGACCGAGGTCGGTCTGCTGCCGATCGGCTCGCGTCCGGCCAAGCGCGGTCTGGGTGCGAAGTCACTCGACGACCTGCGTACCATTCCGTGGATCTTCAGCTGGAGCCAGGCGCGCATTAACCTGGCCGCTTGGTACGGTCTGGGCACCGCCTGCGAGCAGCTTGGCGATCTTGACCAGCTCAAGGCTGCCTACCAGGAGTGGCCGTTCTTCCGCACCTTTATCGACAACATCGAGATGTCGATCGCCAAGACCGACCAGCGCATCGCCAAGATGTATCTGCACCTGGGCGACCGCCAGGATCTGTCCGAGAAGGTCTTTACCGAGATGCAGCTCACGCGTAAGTGGGTCCTTGCCATCGTCGGTGACGAGTGGCCGCTGCAGCGCCGTCGCGTGCTCGGCTGCGCCGTCCGCGTGCGCAACCCCTACGTCGACGCCCTGTCCATCGCCCAGGTCCGCGCCCTTCGCGAGGTGCGTATGAACCAGGACGAGATGGCCGAGGAGAAGAAGGCCGAGTACATGAGCCTGATTCTTTCGACTGTGACCGGCGTCTCGGCAGGATTGCAGAACACGGGGTAATCGATAGCCCTGTGGCTCTCACCGGGACCCGATGGGTTTCCCTCTGAATGCGTCCTCGCACTTGAAGCCCCCTTATCCTGCTCCTTCGGAGCTGCGGATAAGGGGGCTTCGTGCTGCGGAGTGCATTCAGAGGGAAACCCGTCGGGTCCCTTCGTCCTCGATCTTCAGGGATTAAAGCTGAGGAGAAGAATGATGCATTGGGCGCTTCGCACCTTACAGCTGTGACGGCCGCGGTCCCGTTTGAGGTCGCGTCCGTTTTGTTGTGGGTCAAATATGAACGTTGTGTTAATGAGTCGGTGGACGGTGGTGTTTTTCGGTGAGCGGCGTATCCTTCCAACGGTTTATCTAGTGTGTTAGATGAAAGGAAGAGGGCGCTCGTCATTGTTTGAATGTGAACTGCCGTTTGACCACAAGACGTTGCATCTGGAGCTCGAGGATAAGAACTTCGCGGGTGTGATGGAAGGTCATCAAAACGAGTTTAAGACTACAAAATCGCAGGAAGAGCTGGTAGAGGAGTCGCTTGCCAACCCTTATGGTTCGCCTTCGCTCGAGGAGCTTTGTGCTGGCAAGAAGGATATCGTCATTATTAGCTCCGATCATACGCGCCCCGTTCCCTCGCGTGTGACGATGCCTATTCTGCTGCATCACATCCATTCCGCTGCGCCCGAGGCTCGCGTGCGTATTTTGGTTGCTACGGGTATGCATCGTCCGTCGACGCACGAGGAGCTCGTCAACAAGTACGGCGAGGAGATCGTTGCCAACGAGGAAATCGTTATGCACGTCGCGACTGACGACAGCATGATGAAAAAGATCGGCACCCTGCCTTCTGGTGGCGAGTGCATCATCAACAAGATTGCTGCCGATTGCGATCTGCTGCTTGCCGAGGGCTTTATTGAGCCGCACTTCTTTGCCGGTTTCTCTGGTAGCCGCAAGTCCGTCCTGCCTGGCATCGCCAGCTACAAGACCATCATGTACAACCACAATGGTCAGTTTGTGAACGATTCCCATTCGCGTGCCGGCAACCTGTGCCACAACCACGTGAGCGAGGACATGTTTGCCGCTGCCGAGATGGCTCACCTTGCCTTTGTGCTCAACGTGGTGCTCAACGGCAAGCACGAGGTCATCGGCTCCTTTGCCGGCGACATCCACAAGGCGCACGAGGCTGGCTGCGAGTTCGTGAAGAGCCTTGCCGGTGTTGAGCCCGTCGAGTGCGAGATTGCCATCACCACCAACGGCGGCTACCCGCTCGACCAGAACATCTATCAGGCCGTGAAGGGCATGTGCTCTGCCGAGGCTACGCTTCCCGAGGGCGGCGTGATCATCGACGTCGCCGGCTGTGCCGACGGTCACGGTGGCGAGGGCTTCTATCACAACATCGCCGACAACGATCCGGCGGAGTTTGAGCGTGCCTGCATCGACCGTCCTAAGGACGAGACCCTGCCCGACCAGTGGACGAGCCAGATCTTTGCCCGCATCCTGGCGCATCACCCTGTGATCATGGTCACCGACCTGTGCGATCACCAGATGATCAAGGATATGCACATGACGCCGGTCAACACCCTCGATGAGGCGCTCAAGCTCGCCTTTGAGATGAAGGGTGCCGATGCCAAGGTGGCCGTCATTCCCGATGGCCTGGGCGTTGTCGTCGCACAGCACTAGTACGCGGCCTAAACGAATCGTTTATAACCGACAAGAAAGATAAGGTTTTATGCTTACCAAACTCCTCTGCGAATTCGGCGCAACGGCCCTCATGATCATCTTTGGCGTGGGCGTGCACTGCGATACCGTGCTTAAGGGCACCAAGTATCAGGGCTCCGGCCACATGTTTGCCATCACCACCTGGTCTTTTGGCATCTCGGTCGCCTTGTTTATCTTTGGCGGCGCCGTGTGCATGAACCCCGCCATGGTGCTTGCCCAGTGCATCGTGGGCCTGGTGCCGTGGAGCAGCTGCATCCCCTTCATGATTGCCGATATGCTCGGCGGCTTTGTGGGCGCCGTGATCGCGTGGTTGATGTATGCCGATGAGTTCAAGGCTTCCGACGGCGTCGTCGACCCTATTGCCCAGCGCAACATCTTCTCGACCAACCCCACCACCGAGGGCACCAACTATGCCCGCAACTTCTTCTGCGAGGCTATCTGCACCTTTGTGTTCATCAGCGCCATCCTGGCTACCGCTAGCCGTGCCGGCGAGAACGTTTTGATGCTCGCTATCTGCGTCGGTCTGATCGTTTGGGCTGTTGGCATGGGCATGGGCGGCATCACCGGCTTCGCCATGAACCAGGCTCGTGACCTTGGTCCTCGCATGGCCTATCAGGTGCTGCCGATTAAGAACAAGGCTGACAACAACTGGAAGTACGGCCTGCTTGTTCCTGGCATCGCACCGTTTATCGGTGCCGCTCTGGCCGCACTGTTTGTGCATGGTTTCTTGGGCATGTTCTAGTCCAAGACAATTGATATAACGCCCGGGTCCGGCATAGGTTAACTTTTCGCCGCGTCCTCGGACATGCAAGAAGCTCTCGCTGCGCACTTCGTGCGGCGGGAGCTTCTTGCGTCCTGCGGAGTGCGGCGAAAAGTTAACCTATGCCGGACCCTGCGGGAATCCAGTTGTGTTCGAACAAGCAACCAACATATATATCTGAATTTGGATGTGGTGGGCACTTTGTTGTTAGGCGCTTTGAGGTGCGAGTGACACTTTGGGGTGCGTGGCGGCCTGGGTTGGGGCGATGCTTTGGGATGAGCTTCTTACTTAGTTGAAGAGGGGCTTGATGGCTGAGAGGTAGTCTTTGGCTACGTCCTCTTTTGGGGCTTCGAAGTTGTGCCAGGCCCACCATTGGACCATTCCTACGAAGCTTGAGGCTATGTGGTGTAGTAAGAAACTGCGGTCCATGGTGCCAGCGGGGCCTGTGGAGTCGGCGGGGACGGTTTCGGCTGCTCGTGACATGATGGTCTTGCGTAAGCAGTCGGCGAAGACGCGGGAGCCGGCGCCGGCTACGAGGGCTCGAACGCCCTGGCGGCGCTCCCAGAGGTTGTTGAGGATATGCTCGACCTGCACGAGTGGGTCGTCGAGCGGTGTGCCATCGTCGTCGAGGGCGTGGGTACAGATGTCGCTCACGAGCTCGGACAGTAGGTCGTCTTTGCTCTTAAAGAGGCCGTAGAATGTCGCGCGGCCTACGTGAGCGCGCGCGATGATGTCGCCGACGGTAATCTTGCCGTAGTCCACTTCGCGTAGCAGCTCGGAGAACGCCGCAACGATGGCAGCGCGGCTTTTTTCTTTGCGGGCATCCATGGCTATGCATCCACGTGAACGAGCAGACAACGGAGCGTGCCGGAGCAACCCTCGTAGGGGCGCTTACCGGCGCCGTAGCCGACGGCCTCGATGCGGTAGCGGGCCGGTAGGTGCTCGGACGTGCGCAGTGCGGCGACGATGGCGGCGCCCGTGGGCGTCACGAGCTCGCCGGCGACCGGTGCGGGCGTGAGGGCGATATTGCCTGCCTGGCATAGGTTGACGACGGCGGGCACCGGGATGGGCATAAGGCCGTGGGCACAGTGGATGGTGCCGTGACCCTCGGAGAGCGACTCGACGACAATGTCCTCGATACCCAGGTCATCGAGACAGATGGCGACCGAGCAGATGTCGACGATGGAGTCGATGGCGCCTACCTCGTGGAACATGACGGTCTCGGGCGTTTTGCCGTGGGCCTTGGCCTCGGCGGCGGCGAGCGCGGTAAAGATGGCGAGCGCGCGGCGCTTGGCGCCATCGCTTAACTGCGAGCCATCGATGATGGCGGCGACATCCGCCAAAGAACGGTGGTGATGGTGGTGGGTGTGGTGATGATCTTCGTGCTCATGGGCGTGGCCCTCATGGTCGTGCTCATGGCAGTGCTCGTGTTCGTGCCCGCCATGATCATGATGGTGATGCTCATGCTCATGCCCGTGCTCGTGCTCGTGCGTGTGCTCGACAGCTGCTTCGTTGCCGTAGAGCCAGGCCATATCGTGATCGTGGTTCTCGAGCTCCTCTGCAAGCTGGACATCGAAATCGCAGGCGTCGATGCCGTGCTTGTTTACGCGCGTCACGGCAATCGAAAAGCCGTCGACCGGCAGCGTGGCGAGCTGCTCGTGCAGATGCTCCTCGCTGGCGCCCAGGTCGAGCAGGGCCGCGACGGTCATATCGCCGCTGATGCCCGAGGTGCCGTCGATGATAAGCGTATGCTGATGGTTGGACATGGAATGCTCCTTAGCGGGCGCGGGGTGTGCCGGCGCTCAGATGATTGATAAGACTTGCCTGGTATGCGGCACCAAAGCCGTTGTCGATATTGACGACCGAAACGCCGCTGGCGCAGGAGTTGAGCATGGCGAGTAGCGCGGCTACACCACCAAAGCTCGCGCCGTAACCCACGCTGGTGGGAACGGCGATGACCGGACAGCTCACCAGGCCGCCGACAACGCTCGCCAGTGCGCCCTCCATGCCGGCAATGGCGATGACCACCTGTGCCTGGGCAAGCTCCTCGGCATGCGCGAGCAGACGGTGCAGGCCGGCGACACCCACGTCGTAGAGGCGGTCGACCTCGTTGCCATAGAACTCGGCCGTCAATGCGGCTTCCTCGGCGACGGGCAGGTCGCTCGTGCCGGCGCAGGCGACGACGATGCGTCCGTTGCCGGTAGGGGAGGGCTTGCCTCCCACGAGGGCGAGCTGTGCGTCCGGGACATATCCCAGGTCGATGCCGTTGTCGAGGAGCTCCGAGGTGCGGTCTGCCTTTTCGGCGTCCAGGCGCGTGACCAGGATGCGCTCCTGGCCGGCATCGTGCAGCGCTTCGATAATGGCGGCAATCTGCTCGGCGGTTTTACCGGCGCCGTAGACAACCTCGCCGGCTCCCTGGCGCACCCCGCGCGAAAGATCGAGCTGCGCAAAACCCAGATCGGCGGTTGGCACCGTCTGGAGGCGCGTGAGGGCGACTGCCGGGGTGACTGCTCCGCCGGCAACATCGCTCAGCAACTGCTCAAGATCTCGCTTATCCATATGTGTTCCCTTCGACGGCGCAAAGTCTAGCACTCAAAAGGTATTTTTCCGAACACTAAGACAAAATTGTTCGGAAACTAGATATAGCGGAATTGATTCAATTGTTGGGCGAACTTGCTAGTCGCGCAGGATGATGTCCATGGCGAGCATCAGGTTGCGCTCGTCGATGGCAAACGGGGCGGCTTCGCGCGTCTTGGGCTTGGCGCAAAACGCGATGCCCGTGCCCGCGGCCTGGATCATGGGGATGTCGTTGGCGCCGTCGCCAATCGCGACGGTATGGGCCATGTCGACACCGCACTCAACCGCCCAATCCAGCAGCTGAATGAGCTTGGATTCCTTGGTCACAATGTCTGCCGCCAGCTTACCCGTGAGCTTGCCGTCCACGACTTCCAGACGGTTGGCCAGGCAAAAATCGATGCCCGCGGCGGCCACGATCTTGTCGGCGACCTCGTGGAAGCCACCGCTTACCACGCCGACCTTCCAGCCCTTGCTGTGCGCCGAGCGCACAAGCTCCAGCGCGCCGGGGGTAAACGTCACGCGCTCAAAGGTGCGCTCGAATACGCTCTCATCCAAGCCGGCAAGCAGCCCCACGCGTTCCTCGAGCGCCTGCTTAAAGTCGAGCTCGCCGCGCATGGCGCGCTCGGTGATCTGCGCTACCTGCTCGCCCACGCCGGCCTCCTCGCCCAACAGGTCGATGACCTCCTGGTTGATGAGCGTGGAGTCGATATCCATAACGATGAGGCGTGCGGTCATGACGGGCCTTTCCGAGTGCGGTTGTATTGGGGCACATTGTCGCACGCCGCGCGCTTGGGCGACGGCCAGGCCGCGTCAATTGTTTCGTCTCCGTCAAGTCTTTGGGCAAGAGCTACTTTTTCGCGGCACATCGACGCGGGTGCGATAAGATAGAACGCCATGCCCGGCTGCGCGGTTTACGCAGGCTGGGCAAATCTGTACGACGCCGCCCGGAACGACACGGGGCGGCACAGATCCATAAAGGAGGATCAATGGTATGAGCCAGACCCGTCCCATCGATGAGCATTCCATGCACACCCGTACCTGCGGCGAGCTTCGCTTCGAGAACGTGGGCGAAGAGGTCACCCTCACCGGTTGGGTGAGCCGTCGCCGCGACCACGGCGGCCTTATCTTCTGTGACCTTCGCGACCGCGAGGGCATCACGCAGCTCACCTTCGACCCCGAGCACTCCGACGGCGATGCCTTTAAGATCGCCGAGACCATGCGTCCCGAGTGGCCCATCAAGATCCACGGCGTCGTGCGCGCTCGTGGCGAGGAGACCACCAACACCAAGCTCGCGACCGGCGAGATCGAGGTCCTGACCGACCACGCCGAGGTACTCAATACGTCCGTCACCCCGCCGTTCCAGATCGAGGACGGCATCGAGACCAGCGAGGACACCCGCCTGCGCTATCGCTATCTGGACCTCCGCCGTCCCGAGATGATGGCCAACCTCAAGCTGCGCTCCGACTTCACCTTTGCCATTCGCGAGGCGCTGCACAACCGTGAGTTCATGGAGGTTGAGACGCCCTCCCTGTTCAAGTCCACGCCCGAGGGCGCCCGCGACTTCATCGTCCCCAGCCGCATCCAGCCGGGTAACTTCTACGCCCTGCCGCAGTCCCCGCAGCTCCTGAAGCAGCTGCTCATGGTCGGTGGCGTTGAGCGCTACTACCAGGTCGCCAAGTGCTTCCGCGACGAGGACCTGCGTGCCGACCGTCAGCCCGAGTTCACCCAGGTCGATATCGAGATGTCCTTCGTGGACCAGAACGACGTTATGAGTGCGCTCGAAGAGGTCCTGGCCGATGCCTTCGGCCGCATGGGCGTCGAGATGCCCACGCCGCTGCGTCGCATGAACTACTGGGAGGCCATGGACACCTATGGCTCCGACAAGCCCGATACCCGCTATGGCATGCACCTGGTCGACCTGACCGACATCTTTGCCAACTCCAAGTTCAAGGTCTTTGCGACCGCCGCAAATGAGGAGGGCTCTGTCGTCAAGGCCATCAACGCCAAGGGCGCCGGTGCCTGGGCACGTGCCAAGATCGATAAGCTCGCCGGCGTGGCCTCCACGTTTGGCGCCAAGGGCCTGGCCTGGATCGCCTTCCGCGAGGACGGCTCCATCAACAGCCCCATCGTCAAGTTCTTCTCGGACGAGGAGATGGCGGCTCTGCGTGAGCGCATGGACGTCGAGCCCGGCGACCTTGTGATGTTCGCCGCCGGTCCGCGCCTGCTCTCTGACGAGATCCTGGGCGGCATGCGCTCCCACATGGCCAACGCGCTCGAGATCAAGCGCGAGGGTCACGATTTCCTGTGGGTCGTCAACTTCCCGCTGTTCCACTGGGACGAGGACCGCAAGGCCTATGCAGCCGAGCACCAGCCGTTCACCCTGCCGACCGAGACCGACATCGCCAAGATCGAGGCCGATCCCCTGGCAGCCGGTTCGTGCACCTACGACTTTGTCATGGACGGCTTTGAGGCCGGCGGTGGCGGTATGCGTATCCACAACGCCGAGATGCAGATGTCCATGCTCAAGCTCCTGGGCTTTACCGAGGAGCGCGCCGAGTCTCAGTTCGGCTTCCTCATGGAGGCCCTCAAGTTTGGTGCGCCCCCGATGGGCGGTTTTGCTCTGGGCCTGGACCGCGTGTGCATGCTGCTCACCGGTTCCGACTCCATCCGCGACGTCATGGCGTTCCCCAAGACGGCCAGCGGCTCCGACCTTATGTCGGGCGCCCCGAGTGCCGTTAGCGGCGCCCAGCTCAAGGACGTCAGCCTGCGCCTGATGTAGGCGAGCGGCTACATAGTGCCCGTAACGAGGGAAGGACGCGCTCCTTCCCTCGTTTTTTATGCGCCGAGGTTGTGAGGGCATGGGGCGATCGGACGTCGCGGAAACTACGACCCGGAATTTGCGTCCAAAACAGGTCGCAGTTTCCCAAACAGAGTCCCTTTGGAAACTGCGACCCAGAATCCAGCCAAATAACGGGACGCGCTTTCCGATTGAGCCTTCTGGCGGAAACTGTGTCCCATCATTGACGCTCGAAGTGGGATGCGGTTTCCGTCCCACCCTCAACAAGCATCTAACGCTACAATAACTACCACGTGGCTGGGTTTGCCGGCCGAATGTGCGATGCCGCGGGAGGGGACATGGTCGAGTTTACAAAGACGATTAAAGATCCGTTGGGACTACATGCCCGCCCGGTTGCGCTGCTCTATGACATCATTGCCAAGCATCGTAGCGACGTGTCAGTCAGTATCGGCGACCGCCACACGGATGGCCGCGATGTCATGGGGCTCATGGCCCTCTATGGTGAGTGCGGAGAGAACGTCGTCTTTCGTGTTTCGGGCGTGGATGAGGCCTCTTGCGTCACATCGATCAGAAATCTCTCGCTCTAGGCATGATAGGGCGCGGTAAAGGATGGTCCTTTGCCGCGCCTTTTTGTTTTGTTTCGTATAGGAAACTTTTTCGAAATCTGAATGGGGACCCTTTCCAAAAAGTTAACCACGTGCTAGTTTACTAAAGCGAACATAGACGTGGTTAACTTTTATCGCGTCGATGTTGAGGACGAACTGACGTTAGGAGCCACTCATGTCTTGCGGACCGCAGATGCCGGCCATGCCGCTTTCGATGGTAAAAGCGGGCGAAACCGTGCGCGTGTCTCGTGTAAAGGGCAATGAGGACATGAAACACCACCTCAAGGACCTCGGCTTTGTCGAGGGCAACGAAATCCACGTGGTGAGCTCGAGTGGCGCCAATATCATCGTCACGGTGCTGGGCGCGCGCTTTGGCATCGATTCCAAGGTGGCCATGCACATCATGACCGTCGGTTAGTCTGCAGCATTTCATAAAAACCGAAAGGGGGACAAGAGGATGAAGACGTTGGGTGACGTTAAGGTGGGCGAGAGTTCCACCATCGTCAAGCTTCACGGTGAGGGTGCGCTTCGCCGCCACCTTATGGACCTGGGGCTCATCAAGGGCACTTCGTTCAAGGTCGTGAAGGTTGCACCGCTCGGTGATCCGGTCGAGATCAACGTGCGCGGCTACGAGCTTTCCATCCGCAAGGAGGAGGCGGCTGTCGTCGAGGTCCAGTAAGGGCTCGCGGCGTATATTTCTGCAGATAAAGTTAGGTTTTTCTAACTTAATGCAGCATCTTTGAAGCACATTATCCAGCCTGCGCGGAGAAAGCAGCGCAGGCACACAAGGAAGAAGGATTGAATGGCGGATTCTCAGATCCATGTCGCGCTGGCGGGTAACCCCAACTGCGGCAAGACCACGCTTTTCAACCTGATCACCGGCGCCAACGGCTACGTTGGCAACTGGCCCGGCGTCACGGTTGAGAAAAAGGAGGCCAAGCTCCTAAGCGACAAGAACGTTACCATCACGGACCTCCCCGGCATCTACTCGCTTTCCCCCTACAGCCCCGAGGAGCAGTGCTCGCGCGATTACCTCATGAGCGGCGAGCCCGATGTTGTCGTCCAGGTTGTCGACGCCACCAACCTCGAGCGCAACCTGTACCTGGCGCTTCAGGTTATCGAGACCGGCCTGCCCGTGGTCGTCGCCCTCAACATGGCCGACTTGGTCGAGAAGAACGGCGACAAGATCGACACGGACAAGCTCTCCAAGAAGCTCGGCTGCCCGGTCATGATGATCTCCGCTCTTAAGAACAAGGGCATCACGGAGCTGTTCGAGCAGGTTAAGAAGTCCGCTGCCTCCAAGGGCCAGGTGCCGGAGCACAAGTTCGACTCCTCCATCGAGGATGTCCTGACGCACATCGAGAACAACCTGCCGGCGAGCGTTCCCGCCAACAAGCGCCGCTATTACGCCGTCAAGCTGTTCGAGCGCGATGCGGACGCCTGCAAGCTCATCAACCTCACCAAGGAGAAGGCCGCTCGCGTGGAGGAGCTGGTCGCCCAGTGCGAGCAGGACTGCGACGACGATGCCGAGTCCATCATCACCGGCGAGCGCTACGGCGTGATTGCCCACATCATTGACGAGTGCCTCACCAAGGCTCCGGCAAAGATGAGCACCTCCGAGAAGATCGACCGCGTGGTTACCAACCGTATCCTGGGCCTGCCGATCTTTGTGGTCATCATGTTCTGCGTGTACTACATCGCCGTTTCCACCTTGGGTGGCACGGTGACCGACTTCACCAACGACCAGCTCTTTGGCACCGACGGTTGGTATGTGCTCGGTCAGGGCCGCGACGCCTACGATGCGGCCGTCGAGGCAGCGGGCGATGCTGCCGATTCGGTCGACCCGGCGCAGTACGGCCCCTATGTCCCGGGTATCACCACCGTGGTGCACGACGCCCTTGTGGCGGGCGGCACCGAGGACGGTGGCCTGGTCGATTCGCTGGTCTGCGACGGTATCGTCGGCGGCCTGGGCGCCATCTTCGGCTTCGTCCCGCAGATGTTCCTGCTGTTCGTGATGCTGTCTTTCCTGGAGGACTGCGGCTACATGGCCCGCGTTGCCTTCATCATGGACCGCGTGTTCCGCCGCTTTGGCCTGTCCGGTAAGTCCTTTATCCCCATGCTCGTGTCCTCGGGCTGCGGCGTCCCCGGCGTCATGGCCACCAAGACCATCGAGAACGAGAAGGACCGCCGCATGACGGTCATGACCACCACGTTTATTCCCTGTGGCGCCAAGCTGCCGATCATCGCCCTGCTCATGGGTTCCATCATCGGCGATTCTTCTACCACCGCCGCGTGGATCAGCCCGCTTTTCTACTTCCTGGGCGTCTTTGCCGTCATCGCCTCGGGCCTCATGCTCAAGAAGACCAAGCTCTTCGCCGGCCGCCCGACGCCGTTTGTTATGGAGCTTCCTGCCTACCACTTCCCGGCGATCCGCTCTTGGGCGCTGCACGTGTGGGAGCGCTGCTGGGCCTTTATCAAGAAGGCCGGCACGGTCATCTTTGCGTCCACTGTCGTGGTTTGGTTCCTGTCCAACTTTGGTAGCTATAACGGTTCCTTTGGCTTCCTGCCTGCGATGGACGGCATCCCCGAGGAGTTTATGGACTACTCCGTGCTTGCCATGCTGGGCAACCTGGTCGCTTGGATCTTCGCCCCGCTCGGCTTTAGCACCTGGCAGGCCACCGCGCTGACTGTCTCTGGCCTCGTCGCCAAGGAGAACGTCGTCGCCACCGCCGGCTCGCTGCTGTCCGTCGCCGACGCGGGCGAGACCGACCCGAGCCTTTGGACCGCGTTTGCCGGCATGTTCCCCACCATGGGCGCTTGCGTTGCCTTCGGCGCCTTCAACCTACTGTGCGCTCCGTGCTTTGCCGCCATTGGCACCATCCGCAACCAGATGGATTCCGGCAAGTGGACTGCGATCGCCATCGGTTACGAGTGCGCCTTTGCTTGGGTGATCGGCCTGTTCATCAACCAGTTCTACAACTTGCTTGTTCTTGGACAGTTTGGTATCTGGACGATTGTGGCCATCGTGCTGCTGGTTGCGATGCTCTTCCAGATCTTCCGTCCCATGCCCAAGCATGCATGGACCGACGAGGACGAGACCAACACTGCTTCCGCCGCAGTTTCCGCTTAAGTCCGAATAAGGATTAACCCCTTTTCACGAGCCCGGGTGTCCCAGCGACCCCGGGCTTTTTGTGCATGGGAGACAGATTACTTTGCCCCAGAAGTTAAGATGTGGCGTTTCCGCAGATAAAACCGACCAAAATAAACCTGTCCCTTTTTGGTAGGTGGAGAATGGGGTAAAGTAAGTGGTGGTTAACTAGAGGAGGCTTGCTATGGCACCTATCGATATTGTTGTACTGGCCGTTATCGGTATTGCGTTTGTCGCCGTGTGCGTGCGCATCTACCGCAAGGGCACCTGCGCCGACTGCGCTCAGGGTGGCGTTTGCACGGGGCATTGCTCCAACAAAAAGACCTGTGCCGCGCTTAAGGGCGTGGATAAGATTGCCGAAGACCTGGGCCGCGGAATCAAGTAAGGCCCAGGCATCCAAGCGCCTCGCGAGCATCCGTTCGCGAGGCGCTTTGTACATTTGGGGGAGAGCGCGGCGAGTTGAAGAGTAATTCTGGGTATCGTTAAATCAGTTGCGGTGAAATACGGACTGTTTTGGCTGTCAAAGGCCTTATCTACTCCGTATTCCACCGCAACTTTTTGTGGGGTGGGCTAGAGACGCTGCATGCGGTACCCGACACCCATGTGCGTCTGAATCATCTTGGGATGAGAGGGGTCTGCCTCGATCTTCTTGCGCAGGGTGCGCATGAACACGCGCAGGCTCGCCAGATCGCTGTCCCAGCTCGTGCCCCATATCTCGCGGGTGATGAAGGTGTGGGTGAGCACCTTGTCGACGTTTTTCGCCAGAAGGACGAGCAATTTGTACTCGGTTGGGGTGAGCGAGAGCTCGCGTCCGTCTTTCGTCGCGTATCCCGCGGCGTAGTCGATATGCAGCGGACCGTTGTCGAACGTGCTCGCTTCTGTCGACTCGCTCGACGCCATCGAGGAGCGCCTCAAATTCGCACGGACGCGCGCGAGCAACTCATCCACAGAAAAGGGCTTGGTGAGGTAGTCGTCTGCCCCTGCGTCAAGTGCTGCAATCTTGTCGGAATCTTCGGTGCGCGCCGAAATGACGATAATGGGGACTGCCGACCAGCTTCGGATCTTCGTGATGACCTCGATACCGTCAATGTCGGGAAGGCCGAGGTCGAGCATGATGAGGCTGGGGCCGTGCGACACCGCATCCATGATGGCGGCTTGGCCGTTGCAAACCTTGCTCACGACATAGCCGTGGAGGTCAAGCGCGGTCGAAACGAGGTTTTGAACGGTCGGGTCATCTTCGACCAGGAGGATGCGTGGCTTAGCGGCATTATTCATGAATCTCGATCTCCTCGGCGGGCAGGGTAAAACGGAAGACGGCCCCATGGGGGTGGTTGTCGCGAACTTCGATGACGCCGCCATGCGCCTCCACGATGGAGCGGCAGAGCGACAGCCCAAGGCCGATGCTTCGACGCGAATCCACGGGCCGCGTATTGCTTGAGGTGAAGAAGCGATCAAAGATATGAGGCTTGTCGCAGTCTGCCACACCCGGCCCATCGTCTGCGACGTCCACCACGACAAACGCACCCTCGCGACGTGCGCTGATGGTGACAGTCGAGTCCTCGGGCGTGTATTTGAAGGCGTTCATGATGAGGTTCGTAAGCACCTGCATGATGAGATGGACGTCGATGCGTACCAGCAGGATGTCGTCAGTGTGCTCGATGGTGACGGCACGTCCATGCGATGCTTGGGCGACATGGCCGAGGGCAGCCTCGATGACCTCGTCGATGAGCTCGGATGTTAAGTTGAGGCGAATGGTGCCGTCCTCGACGCGTGTGATGGCGAGGAGGTTCTCCACGGTATCGATAAGCCAGAGGGAGTCGTCGTAGATGGCATCGGCAAGATCGCAGCGTTGTTCGAGGCTGAGCTTCTCGTCGCTCTTCCGAAGGATTGCCGCAGATCCGGATATAGCCGTGAGGGGTGTCCTCAAATCGTGGCCGATGGAGCGCAAAAGGTTGGCACGCAGCTGCTCGTTTTTCGCCAAGACCGCAGCCTCTTCGCGCTCTTGCGCCGCCCGGTCGCTTTCGAGCGCCAAGGCGCATTCACCCACGATAGATAGGACGATCGAATGCTCGAAGGCTTCGATCTCGCGCCCCTCCAGGTCGATGCCGATGACACCGAATACCTTGTCGCCGGTGCGAACCGCGAGGTAGAGACAGCGCGCCTCAGGCAGGGTCCGCGTGCTTGCGCCTGCGCGCTTGTTGTTGGTGTAGGTCCAGGTTGCAACGGCGCGCTCGTAGTCGGTGAGCAGCGACGTGGATCGGTTTTCGGTGCCAGCGGACTCATAGAGCGTCTTGCCGAGCGTGCCGTGTTCGGCGGTGTAGAAGACCACGTCGAGTTTTAGCAGTTTGATGAGTTGGTTCATGGCGACGCGGGCGCACTCCTCCGCGCTATGGGCTTGCTGCAAGAGCTGGTTCGTTTCGAGGAGTACACGTGTTTTGAATGCGTTCTCGGCGGAGGTGCGAGCGTTGTCGGCGATGCGCGCAGTTAACTCGCCGGCGACCATAGCGGTAGCGAACATGATGCCGAACGTGACCAGATAGCTTCGGTCGTAGCTGGCGAGCGAAAACAGAGGCGTGACGAAGCAGAAGTTGTAAAGCACTACAGAAAGCACGCTCGATACGATCGTGCAGATACGCCCCGTCGTGGTGACGGCGGTCAGCAGGGCCGTGAGGATATAGAGGGATATGATGCTGGAATCGGCAAATCCCAGATGGCGGAAAGCCGTGCCGATCGCCGTGGCGACAAGAGAGAGGGCCAGCGTGCGAAGCACGTCTCGGCTGCTGGGCGGCTGCGGGGCGAGCGCATGGCGGCGTCCTTTGGGTCGGGAGGGCGGAGTCGACTGTTCTGGAATGATGTAAATGTCGAGGTTCGGAGCGAATGTTATGAGCTGTTCTACGAGAGATTTGCGGCCGAAGAGGGCCTGACGGACGTTGCTGCGCTCGCCCGTGCGCCCCATGACGATCTTCGAAATACCCGACAGGCGCGCGAACTCGGAGATCTGAAACGCGATGTCGTCGCCATAGACGGTTTCCATATGTGCTCCGAGCTGCTCGGCTAGGGCGATATTGGCTGCAAGCTTGGCGCGCTCATCATCGCTCATGGCTTGCGTGCGCGGGCTCTCTACGAACAGAGCGACGAGCTCGCTGCGAAACGCTTTCGCCATGCGTGCGGCGGCACGGACGATGCGGGGATTGGTCGGCGCCGGGGAGACACAGACTAAGATACGCTCCCTGGTGTAGTAGTCACGGTTTCCCAGCACGCGTGCGGCGTCTGTGAGGTGACCGGTGCGATCGGCGCAGCGGCGCAGCGCGATTTCTCGGAGTGCGGTGAGGTTCTCGACGGTAAAAAAATGCTGTTGCGCTCGGTCGGCTTGTGCGGGACGGTAGACGAGGCCGGCGCGAAGGCGCTCAAGTAGGTCTTCGGGCTCTATGTCGACGAGCTCGACCTGGTCGGCATCATCGAAGATACGGTCGGGGATTCGTTCGCTCACGACAACGCCGGTGATGGATGCAACCATGTCGTTTAGGCTCTCGATATGCTGAACGTTCACGGTCGTATAGACGTCGATGCCCGCATGTAGAAGTTCCTCGACGTCTTGATAGCGTTTGTCGTGGCGAGACCCCGGCGCATTCGTATGGGCGAGCTCGTCGACAAGGATGAGCTGAGGGGCGCGTTCGATAGCCGCATCTAGATCGAACTCGCTGAGCGCAATGCCGTTGTGCTCGATGAGTTTACAGGGCACGTTCTCAAGCCCTTGTGCAAGATGGGCAGTTGCCGGACGTTCGTGCGGCTCGATGTATCCCGCGACGACGTCGACACCTCGCCGCTTGGCGGCGTGGGCGGCTTGAAGCATTGCATAGGTTTTGCCTGTGCCAGCAGCGTAGCCAAAGAAAATCTTGAGGTGTCCCCGGCTGGTTCGAGTGTCATCGGCGACCTCGTCTTTCTCAATTGCCTTGAGGATGAGGTCTGGATTGACGCGAGTGTCCGATGCGTCGCGCTGCATAGCGTAGCCTTTCTGAAGTGTTGTCCATGCGTGCATACGCGGTGAGAACGCCACTGTATGCTCGCGAGGTCGAGTATAGGCGCACTGCAGTAGCAATAGTGCTTTCTACCTGCATCTTTACGGCATCTTAAGGTCGTGAGCCCCGGCCCTCACGCCTCTTTAATCCCTAGAAGCGTTTACTGTCCCCAGGCGCTTGCGAGAGCAGGCGTCCGAGGCATCGGACCGCGCGTGAAAGGGGCGGTGAATGAACATCCTCATTCCCATCATCGGAGTCGTCTGCATTGGACTCCTTATCTATTACATCTACATTCTGATGAGGAGTGATTCGTAAACTATGGACGCTGCGATTCAGTACATCTTGTACTTTGCCGTGCTCGTCGTCCTGGCCGTTCCGCTCGGTCGGTTCATGGCCCATATCATGGATGGTGAGCATACGTTCCTGTCACCTGTGATTGCTCCTGTGGAGCGCGGCGTCTATCGTCTGCTTCGCATCGACGCGGCAGAACAGATGGGGTGTAGGCGCTATCTGGCGAGCGTGCTGGTCTTTTCGGGGATCGGCCTCGTGGCTCTTGTGGCACTCCAGGCGCTTCAATCCTTCTTGCCAGGCAATCCCCACCACCTGCCGGGTGTGTCATGGGACCTGTCGTTCAATACGGCTGCTTCCTTCATAACCAACACCAACTGGCAGTCCTATTCCGGTGAGACCACCCTGTCCTACCTTGTGCAGTTCATGGGTCTCACCGTGCAGAACTTCGTTTCCGCTGGCACCGGTATCGCGGTCATGTTCGCGCTGATCCGAGGCTTCCGTCAGGTCAAGGAGCAGGGTCTGGGTTCCTTCTGGGTCGACCTCACCCGCACCGTCCTATATGTGCTCATCCCGCTGAACCTCGTGTTTGGCATCTGCCTGGCTGCCGGTGGCGTCATCTCCAACTTCCAGCCGGCTCAGAAGGCTGAGCTCGTAGAGCCCGTCGCTGTTCAGCCTAATGCAGACGGCGGCTGGAGCGTCATCGACGGCGCCCAGATCGAGGGCGACACGGTCGAGGTCGACGGCAAGGTTGTCGAGGGCGCGCGCGTGGTCACCGAGCAGTTCCTGCCCCAGGGTCCCGCGGCTCCTCAGGTCGCCATCAAGCAGTCCGGCACCAACGGCGGCGGCTTCTTCGGCGTGAACTCCGCCCATCCGTATGAGAACCCCAGTGCTTTCACCAACATCATCGAGATGACCAGCCTGCTGCTGATTCCGGCCGCCTGTTGCTTCACCTTCGGTATCGGCGTCAAGAACACCAAGCAGGGCAAGGCCATCTTTGCCGCCATGCTCATCCTGCTGGTGATCTTCACCGGCATCATTGCCGCCAACGAGCATGCGGGCACCCCGCAGCTGGCCGATGGCGGAGCGGTCAATATCGAGATGACCGACGGCCAGGCCGGCGGCAACATGGAGGGCAAGGAGAGCCGTTTCGGTATCGCTTCCTCTTCTACCTGGTCCGCTTTCACGACGGCTGCTTCCAACGGCTCGGTTAACTCCATGCACGACTCCTACACCCCGCTGGGCGGTTTTGTCCAGATGCTCCAGATTGCTCTGGGCGAGGTCGTCTTCGGCGGCGTGGGCTGCGGCCTGTACGGAATGATCGGCTTCGCCATCCTCACAGTGTTCATCGCCGGCCTCATGGTCGGACGCACGCCTGAGTTCCTGGGCAAGAAGATCGAGCCGGGCGAGATGCGCTGGGCGGTTGTCCTGTGCTTGGCAACTCCGTTTGCCATTCTAGTGTGTTCGGCCATCGCCTGCATGGTGCCCGGTCTTGCCGACCAGCTCAACAATGGTGGCGCGCACGGCTTCTCCGAGGCGCTGTATGCCTTCACCTCATGCGGCGGCAACAACGGATCGGCGTTTGCAGGCATGAACTGCAACATTCCCTGGATCAACGTCATGCTCGGCCTCGAGATGCTGTTCGCCCGCTTCATGCCCATCATCGGTACGCTGGCTATCGCCGGCTCGCTGGCCAAGAAGGGTAAGGTCGCCGAGAGCGCCGGTACCCTGTCTACCACCAACGGCATGTTCGTATTCCTGCTCGTGTTCATCGTTCTGCTGATCGGTGCCCTGAGTTTCTTCCCGGCTCTGGCGCTTGGCCCCGTTGCCGAGTTCTTCCAGATGATTGCGTAAAGGAGGGCGCAGATTTATGGCTATGCAAAAAGACATGATGGGCCGCGCGGTCCGCGACTCGTTTGCCAAACTGGATCCTCGCGTCCAGATTCAAAACCCGGTCATGTTCCTGGTGTGGCTTTCCGCCGTCATGACCTCCGTCCTGGCCGTCGCTTCCATCTTCGGTGTGCAGGACGCGGGTGTGCCCACCTACTATGTGGTCGCCATCGCGGTCATCCTGTGGCTCACCGACCTGTTCTCGAACTTCGCCGAGGCGCTTGCCGAGGGCCGCGGTAAGGCTCAGGCCGATTCCCTGCGTGCGGCCAAGAAGGATGTCGAGGCCCATCGCATCGAGTCCGTTAAGGACAAGGAACACTTCACCGTCGTTCCCGGCATCGAGCTTACGCGCGGCGACCTGGTGATCGTACGCGCCGGCGAGCAGATTCCCGGCGATGGCGACGTCATCGAGGGCGCTGCCTCCGTTGACGAGTCCGCCATCACCGGCGAGTCCGCCCCCGTGGTCCGCGAGGCCGGCGGCGACCGCTCTGCCGTTACCGGCGGTACCACGGTGCTGTCCGATTGGATCATCGTCAAGATCTCCAGTGAGCCCGGCCAGAGCTTCCTGGACAAGATGATCGCGATGGTCGAGGGTGCCGCGCGCAAGAAGACCCCTAACGAGATCGCTCTGGAGATCTTCCTGGTGGCCCTCTCCATCGTCTTTATCCTGGTCACGCTGGCCCTGTATTGTTACTCCTGCTTCTCGGCCGGTCTTAACGACATGGTCAACCCCACGGCCGTGACCACGCTCGTGGCACTGCTCGTGTGCCTGGCTCCCACTACCATCGGCGCCCTTCTGTCCGCCATCGGCATCGCCGGCATGAGCCGTCTGAACGAGGCCAACGTGCTGGCCATGTCCGGCCGCGCCATCGAGGCCGCCGGCGACGTCGACATCCTCATGCTCGACAAGACCGGCACCATCACCCTGGGTAACCGCCAAGCCGCCGAGTTCATCCCGGTCGATGGCGTCGATCCCGCGGAGCTGGCCGATGCCGCCCAGCTTTCCTCGCTGGCCGACGAGACCCCCGAGGGTCGTTCCATCGTCGTGCTCGCCAAGGAGCAGTTCGGTCTGCGCGGTCGCACGCTCGAGGATAAGGGTATGGAGTTCATCCCCTTCACCGCGGCAACGCGCATGTCCGGTGTGAACTACGAGGGCAATGAGATCCGCAAGGGCGCTGCCGATTCCGTGCGCACCTATGTGGAGGCAGCTGGCGGCGTGTTCTCCCAGGAGTGCGACGAGGCCGTCGAGCGCATCGCCAAGGCCGGCGGCACCCCGCTGGTCGTGACCAAGAACTGTCGCGTGCTGGGCGTTGTGTACCTCAAGGACATCATCAAGTCCGGCGTTAAGGAGAAGTTCGCCGACCTGCGCAAGATGGGCATCAAGACCATCATGGTGACGGGCGACAACCCGCTCACCGCCGCGGCAATCGCCGCCGAGGCCGGCGTTGACGACTTCCTGGCCGAGGCCACCCCTGAAGGCAAGCTCGAGAAGATCCGCGAGTTCCAGCGTGAGGGGCACCTGGTCGCCATGACCGGTGACGGCACCAACGACGCGCCCGCCCTGGCCCAGGCCGACGTCGCCGTGGCCATGAACACGGGCACCCAGGCTGCCAAGGAGGCCGGCAACATGGTCGACCTCGACTCCAGCCCCACCAAGCTCATCGAGGTCGTGCGTATCGGCAAGCAGCTGCTCATGACCCGCGGTTCGCTCACGACCTTCTCGGTGGCCAACGACATGGCGAAGTACTTCGCTATCATCCCGGCCCTGTTCTCGCCGATCTACCCCGGGTTGGACGCCCTCAACATCCTCGGTCTGGCAAGCCCGCTGTCCGCGGTTCTTTCGGCCATCATCTATAACGCGCTCGTTATCGTCGCGCTGATCCCGGCCGCGCTGAAGGGCGTTAAGTACCGCGAGGTCCCGTCCGGACAGCTGCTGACCCACAACCTGCTCGTGTGGGGTCTGGGCGGCATCGTTGCCCCGTTCGTATTCATCAAGCTCATCGACATGCTGCTCGCGTTCTGCGGCATTATGTAAGTGGAGGTTTGTATGTTCAAAGGTGTTGCATCGCGCGCACTGGGCGTGTTCGCGCTGTTTACCGTTGTCTGCGGCCTGGGCTATACGCTCGTCGTGACCGGCATCGCCCAGGTTGCGTTCCCGTACCAGGCGAACGGATCGCTCATTACGGTTGACGGCAAGGTTGTGGGTTCCGAGCTCATCGGCCAGAACTTCGATGGCGAAGCCCATATGTGGGGTCGTATCCAGAACGTGTCAATTGTCGAAGGCGAAGACGGCGAGCTCATGGCGTATGGTGCCCCGTCCAACCTGTCCCCGGCGAGTGAGGAGTATCGGCAGCTGATAGATGCGCGCGTGAAGAAGATCCGCGCCGCCAACCCCGATGCTGATATGGACGCTGTGCCCGTCGACCTGGTGACGTGTTCGGGGTCCGGCCTCGACCCGGAGATCTCTCCCGATGCCGCCGAGTACCAGGTCCCGCGCCTGGCGAAGGCCACGGGCAAGAGCGAAGGCGAGGTGCGCGAGATCATCGCCCAGTGCACCAAGGGCCGATTCCTGGGCGTCTTCGGCGAGCCCACGGTCAACGTGCTCAAGGTGAACCTTATGCTGGACGGCGCGCTGTAGGTGAGGGGGTGGCGGATGAGGGCATGACTGACTATCTGAGCCCTCAATTCCACCCCGCCCATCAGTTGCGGTGAAATACGGACTGTTTTGGCTGTCAAAGGCCTCATCTACTCCGTATTCCACCGCAACTTTTTATGGGTCGAGCAGAAGTTGGGGAAGCGCGTGCGGTCGGGTGCTGCGCGGTTACTGATACGATAAGTACGTTAGCAACTGCCGCCGAGCGGCTCAAACGAAAGGAACCCTGTATGGAGTCCTCTGCCTATCCGATGCTCTTTAGCCCGATCAAGGTCGGTACGACCGAGGTCAAGAACCGCGTCTTTATGCCGCCGGTGTCCACCAACCTGGCCGATCATGGCTATGTGACCGACGATTTGGTCGATCATTACCGTGCCCGTGCCAAGGGCGGCGTGGGCCTCATCATCACCGAGGTCGTGACGGTCGAGCCTACCTATACCTATCTGCCGGGTGACATGTGCTGCTACGACGACACGTTTATCCCCGGCTGGGAAAAGCTCGCCGCGGCCGTCCACGAGTATGGCTGCAAGATCATGCCGCAGCTCTTCCACCCCGCCTACATGGCCTTTAACATTCCGGGCACGCCGCGCCTGATCGCTCCGTCTTTTGTGGGCCCGTCCTATGCCCGCGAGGCACCGCGCCCCATCACGGTCGATGAGATCCACGAGCTCACGCATCAGTTTGGCGACGCTGCCGTGCGTATGCAGAAGGCTGGCGTCGATGGCGTCGAGGTCCATGCGGCGCACGCCCACGGCATGCTCGGCGGCTTTTTGACCCCGCTCTACAACAAGCGCACCGACGAGTACGGCGGCTCGCTCGACGCCCGCATGCGCTTCCTGCTCGAGGTCATCGCCGAGATTCGCGAGCGCTGCGGCGAGGACTTTATCATCGACGTCCGTATTTCGGGCGATGAGTACACCGATGGCGGCCTGACCCTCAACGACATGATCTACGTCTCGCGTCGTCTGGAGAAGGCCGGTGTCGACATGATCCATGTGTCGGGCGGTACCACCATCAAGCGCGGCTCCGCGATTCCCGCTGCCGGTACCCAGCAGGCCTCGCACGCCGCCTGCTCGCGCGAGATTAAAAAGCACGTCAACATTCCCGTCGCCACCGTCGGCCGCATCAACGAGGCCTGGATCGCCGAGGAGCTGATCGAGGACGGCGCTGCCGACATCTGCATGATGGGCCGCGCCAATCTGTGCGATGCCGAGTTCTGCAACAAGGCCGCTGCCGGCAACGCCGACGACATCCGCCCCTGCATTGGCTGCCTGCGCTGCCTGAACGGCATTATGTTTGGCAAGCGCATCTCCTGCACCGTCAACCCCGATGTTGAGCGCGACGAGGCCGGTTACGAGCCTGCCGCCGAGGCCAAGAACGTACTGGTTGTGGGTGCTGGTCCTGCGGGCATGGAGGCAGCCTACATTGCCGCCAAGCGCGGCCACAACGTGGTGCTCGTGGATAGGCAGGATGAGCCGGGCGGCGAGATGCGTATCGCGGCCGTTCCGCCGGCAAAGCAGGAACTCACCCGCGTGATCAAGTATCAGTACCGTCGCCTGGCCGAGGCCGGCGTGAAGTGCGTATTTGGCACCGAGCTTACTGCCGAGGACATTCAGCGTGACTACGCGGGCTACGAGGTCGTCCTGGCTTATGGCGCCGAGCCCATCGCCCCGGCCTTCATGCAGGGCTTTAAGCAGGTTATGACGGCTGACGACCTGCTGGGTGGCAAAGCTTTCCCGGGCAAGAAGATCGTCATCGTGGGCGGAGGCACCGTCGGTTGCGAGACGGCCGACTACCTGGCCCCGTTGGTCAACGACCTGTCGCCGGCCAACCGCGATGTCACCGTCATCGAGATGACCAAGACGCTCGCCGCCAACGAGGGCGGTGCCGGTCGCGCGGTGCTCATCACGCGCATGCTCTCCAAGGGCGTCCACGTGCTGACCGAGGCCAGGGTGACCGAGATTACCGAGGACACTATCAGCTACGAGAAGGACGGCGAGGTCCACACCATCACCGGTGCCGATACGCTGGTGCTTGCCATGGGCTATCGTCCCAATACCAAGTTGGCCGACGACCTTGCCGCCGCTGGCGTTGCTGTCCACGTGCTGGGCGACGCCCAGAAGTGTGGCAACATCCGCGATGCCATCGGCGATGGCTACAAGGTTGCCTGCGAGCTCTAGTCAACCCCTTTGCACCAATCGATTGCAAAAAGCGGCGGCTGCCCTGTGTGTTGGGCAGCCGCCGCCTGCGTTCGACGGGAAGGCGCAGATAGTCCGATTAGGGCCCAGGAGCTCCTTGACCTTGGCGATGATGGCCTCGTCGGTGGCGTTGGCAAAGAAGTGCTCCTGGAACGGTTTTCATCTTGCAGGGCAGTTGTCGTTTCTACAGTTTAACTTCCAGTTCGGCTTTGTGCTCGTAGAGGTAGTCGCGCATGTAGGGGATGGCAAATGAGACCTTGCCGTACGAAGGAGCCTCGATAATCGATTCTCTTAACAGGCGGCTGCGGACGGAGCTCACCTGTTGAGGCGTTTTGTTTAGGGCATCGGCAACCATGCTGGTCGAGCTCGTCTGCCCCAAAGACGCCATGCTCAGCAGATAAGCGATGCACGTGGGCGGAATGCGCCGCAGCGCGGGCTCAATCACCATGGCGCAGAAGCGTTCGTGTGCCGTTGCAATGCCACGCTCGGCTTCTTCTTCTCCAATAATCGCTGTATGTGCGCGTCTTGCCAACTGCCATGCGTAGTATCCAACGAGTTGGATCATGAAAGGATAGCCTTGCGTTGCCTCGGCAAGTTGGCCGGCAATACCTGGCTGCAACTCCATGCCAGACGCTTCAATGGTTTCCTCGAGGGAGTACGACACTTCGGTTACTGCCACAGCCTTCAGGTCAAAGGGGAGGGCACGGCGCAAAAACGTAAGTGTCTTTCCGTTGATGATACTTTCAATCATCGAAGGAAGCCCAGCAAAAACAAAGGCGATATCAAGGTCTTCGCCGATAACCTGCTGAATCGCAATGGAGAGCGTTCGGACCTCATCGAGCTCTGCGTCTTGAACCTCGTCGAGAGTGATGAGCAGGCCATTTCCATTCTTGGTTATTGTCTGTCTCATGGCGTCGCGTAGCGATGGGCCGATTCGCTCAATATCTATGCTGCCGATGGATATGCCAGCTACGGTGGGCTCAAATCTGGCGTGTTTGGCCTGGAATTTGGGCTGCAGCTGTTCGAGAATGCGCTGGCAAAGTCCCTCGGTTGCGACCTCTTTTATGACCGTCCAGCCACGGCTTTGCGCCAAACGTGAGCACTCGTCAAGGAGGACCGTCTTGCCTGTTCCACGGACGCCGGCTATGCGCATTAGGCGCCCCGGGGCACCAGGCCCGTTGACGAGGCCTTCACTGAATTCTTCGAGCACATCTTCGCGGCCGATAATCGTGGGAGGTGTTTTACCTGCTGTGGGCTTAAAAGGGTTTGTTTGCATGTGAGCCACCTTTGCTCAAGATATAGCAAGATATAGCAAAGTATAGCAAGATATAGCAAAGTATAGTGAGATATAGCAAAGTAAGCGCTACTCGCGGGTTTTGCGGTGGTGCTATTTTCCAAATGCCGCGCGGATAAAGCGCTGGTCAAACAGCTTGTTGGCAACTCACGAGGGCTCGGGGTGCCAATTTGGGATGGAGTAGTGCTGTGCCACGAATAGGGCCTATCTACTACGTTTAAGCCGCAGGGGTCAACCATAGTCGACTTTTTCGAAAATCGACAAGCTGTCTACCTGCGGTTTTGTTTTCACGGTTTTCGGTATGGCCGAGGCTATCCGTGTTAACGTAGTAGATGGGCCACTTTTGTGGCAAGGGGGCCGATCTGCGGGCCAGGGTAGCTAAAAGAGCCCCGTCCCAAAAAGACTGATTGGGAGCTGGGGCGTGTCGATGCGATAGTATTGCATGGTGGTATTCGACTAACCGAGGGTTTATCCGAGGGCTTTATGGAACAGCACCAGCATTATCAGAGCCTGCAAGATCAGGCATACAACGCATTGCGCTCCAAGATTATCTATGCCGAGCTCAAGCCCGGCACGCGCCTTTCGGCGATTGGTCTGGAAAAGGAGACGGGAATCGGGCGCACGCCCATTCGCGAGTCATTTGTGCGCCTGCGTGAGCAGGAGCTGGTGGAAACGCGTCCCAAAAGCGGCACCTATGTCTCGAAAATCAGCATGGAGCGCGCCGAGAACGCCTGCTTTTTGCGCGAGAAGCTCGAGAGAAGCGTGCTTATTAAATGCTGTTCGGCCGCCTCGCCCGAGCAAAAGCAGCGGCTTGAGCAGATTCTTACCGAGTCCGAGTCGCTCGACCATGGCGAAACGCGCCGCTTCTTTGACCTGGATAACCTGTTCCATGAGACGTGTTTTGAGATTGCCGGTCGTCACATGTTGTGGGATTGGATGAAGAGCATCAACACGCATTTTGAGCGATACAACTGGTTGCGTATGGTGTCGCAGGACCTGGATTGGGAGCCGATTCGTCGGCAGCATCGTCGGATTCTTGAGGCCATTAAGAGGGGCGATACCGACGCGGCGAGCTATCTGGCAGAGACACACTTGCACCTGATGCCCGAGGAGCAGGGCCCGGTTATCGCCTTGCATCCCGACTATTTTGAGCTGTCCAAAGACTCGTCTATCTAGACCATCATCGCATCTGCTCGAGACGCAAAAACGATGCTGCTCACCTACAGCGTTTTGCAACCGAGATTTTTAAAAAATGCCTAAAATGGCTCAGACTGCCGACATTGGGAAACGGGGTGCGCTATGGTGCAGATGAGAATCAAGGACATTGCCGCCGAGGCGGGCGTGAGCCCGGCCACGGTCTCGCGCTATCTCAACAACCGCCCCGGGCAAATGTCCGAGGAGACCCGTGCTCGCATCGCGGCAGTTATCGAGCGCACCGGCTATCGCCCACGTGCCGCCGCGCGCAATCTGCGCAGCTCGCGTACGAACCTCATCGGTGTGATTCTGGCTGACATCGCCAACCCGTTCTCGAGCGCCATGCTCGAGGGCCTTTCCGCCAGCGCCGCGGCGCGCGGCTGCTCGCTCATGACGGCCATTAGCGGCAACGACCCCGCTAAGGAAGCGGAGTCGCTCACCAGACTTATCGATGCCGGCGTGGACGGCCTGGTCGTCAACACCTGCGGAGGCAATGACGAGGCGATCGCCGCGGCAGCGGGACGTCTGCCCGTCGTGCTGCTCGACCGCGACGTTGCCGACGGCGGTGTTGACCTGGTGACATCTAACAACCGTGAGCTGGTCGCCGGCTTGGTAGACGCCTTGGCAGCTGCGGGCAGCGAGCGTCTGTGCCTGCTTACCGAGGCAAGCGACGATAGCCCCGTGCGTCGAGAGCGCGCCGAGGCCTTTGCCGACGAGCTTTCGCGCCGCGGCCTTGCGGGCGAGGTCGTCACCCTGGCCGACGGTGGCGCCACGGGCGTTGGCCGTTTGGACAAGACCATCCGCGACTACGCGGGCAAAAGGCTCGGCCTTATCGCCGTCAACGGCCTGGTTTTCCTGCGTCTGACCGAGGCGCTGGCGCAGCTTGGTCCCTCGCTGCCGGCGGGGCTCAAGATCGCGACGTTTGACGACTACCCCTGGAACCATGTGCTCTTTGGCGGCGTCACCACGGCCGCGCAGGACACCCTCACCATTGCCGAGCGCGTAGTCGAGCGCCTTTCCGAGCGCATCGACGTCGTTACCACCACCGTGGGCGAGGCCGCAAAGCTGGCGCCCAAACGCATCGAGATCCCCGGCCGCATCGAACACCGCGCCTCGACCTCGCGCTAACCGCTCGTTCGCAACTGCCTGTTCACACACGTTTTTTGAGCGCTTGATACGCTTTAACCCTGCGGAAACATTTTTCTGCGATAGTATCTGCGATATAGACCAGTCGAAACCCGCCCGAAAGAAAGGGGAGCGACATGAACCAGCAGAACATCGATTACGTACTCCGCTCCGTAGAGCAGCGTGACATCCGCTTTGTGCGTCTGTGGTTTGTCGACATTCTCGGCCGCCTCAAGAACTTTGCCATTAGCCCCGAGGACCTCGAGGTCGCTTTTGAGGAAGGTATTGGCTTTGACGGCTCCGCCATCGAGGGCTTTGCCACGCCCGAGGAAGCCGACATGCTGGCGTTTCCCGATGCTTCGACCTTCCAGATTTTGCCGTGGCGCCCGAGCCACAACGGCGTCGCCCGCGTGTTCTGCGACGTGTGCACCCCCGACCGCAAGCCCTTCGCCGGCGATCCGCGCGATGCGTTGCGCCGCATGTTCTATAAGGCCGAGAAGGCTGGCTACCTGCTCAACGTGGGCGCCGAGCTGGAGTATTACTACTTCCCCGACGAGCACACCCCCGAGCCGCTCGACAACGTGGGCTACTTCGATCTTTCGGTGAGTGACGCCGCCCGCGACCTGCGCCGCAACACGGTCCTCACGCTCGAGAAGATGTCCGTGCCCGTGGAGTACACCTTCCACGCCGCCGGCCGCTCGCAGCACGGTATGAGCCTGCGCCATGCTGAGGCCCTGAGCATGTCCGACGCCATCACCACGGCCAAACTCATCATTAAGCAGCAGGCCTACGAGAGCGGTTGCCACGCCTCCTTTATGCCCAAGCCGTTGGCGGGCGAGGACGGCAGCGCTATGTTCCTGTGCCAGTCGCTATTCGACCACGACGGCAACAACGTCTTTTGGGGCGAGGACGACGAGAAGTACCACCTCTCCGACGTCGCCAAGCACTATATGGCCGGCATTCTGGCGCATGCCCGCGAGATCAGCGCCATCACCAACCCAACGGTCAACTCGTACAAGCGCATCACCACAGGCGGCGACTCCGTGCCGCAGTACGCCACGTGGGGCCTGCGCAACCGCGCGAGCATGGTCCGCATTCCGGTCTACAAGCCCGGCAAGCAGCTGTCCACGCGCATCGAGCTTCGCAGCCCCGACCCCATGGCCAACCCGTACCTGGTCAACGCCGTCACGCTGGCGGCTGGTCTGGACGGCATCGAGCGCAAGCTGGAGCTCCCGCCCGAGGCCACGGCCGAGACGCTCAAGCTTACCGACCGCCAGATGGTCGAGGCCGGCTACACGCCGCTGCCGCGCTCGCTCAAAGAGGCGCTCGACGTGTTTGAGGACTCGCAGTTTATGAAGGATGCCCTCGGCGAGCACATCCACAGCTTCTTCCTTAAAAAGAAGCGTGACGAGTGGCATAAGTTTGAGTCTACGATCACCGAGTGGGAGATCAAGCACTACCTGGCGAACTCCTAATCGCGCTGGCTTGTTCCAGTACGATTGAGCTCATTTCTTTGGAGGCCGATATGTCCGAAAAGAGTGCCCTGTTCATGGCGCGCACGACGCGCTTCCACGAGTTTGCCCGCAGCTTGACGACCACCCTGGGTGTCGAGGTGAGCCTGGCAACCCCCGATTCGCCGACTGCAGCGCACGACTTTGACCTGCTGATTCTCGATTCCGATGGCATCCGCAGCGACCGCATCGATCAGATTGCCAAATGGCTCGACGACCGCGGCGGCGTCCCCATGCTGGTGATCGTCGACGACGAGGCACTCGGTACCTTGCGCCTGCCCAATCACGCGCATGCCGACTTTGTATGCCCCACGGCGACGCCCAACGAGCTCAAGGCTCGTGCGCAGCGCCTGATGGGCGAGGAGGAGACCGTCACCGCCGACGATGTACTCAACATCGATAACCTCGAGATCAACTTGGCCACCTACCAGGTGACGCTCGATAACGAGCCCATCGACCTGACGCTGATGGAGTACTCGCTGCTGAGCTTTTTGGCGACGCATCCCAACCGTGCCTACAGCCGCGAGGTGCTGCTGCACCGCGTGTGGGGCTTTGAGTACTGCGGTGGTACGCGCACCGTCGACGTGCACATTCGACGCATCCGCTCCAAGGTGGGCCCGCAGATCGCGGCACACATCACCACCGTCCGCGGCGTGGGCTATCTGTTTAAGGACTAGATTTCCACCACAAAGGGGACAGGCACCTTTGTGGTGGTTTTGCCGCATGCGTGGATCCCTTTCGAGTTTGCAGCAGAACTTAAGCCTTCCTAAAAGATTGCGTTCTCATACACTTGCGCCCGCATATTGGGGTACAACTCAACGTGAACAATGATGGCCCGCCACATGTTTGGCGGGCCTTTGGTTATTTGACGAAAGGATCGCAGCCATGAGCGAGTACGATTCCCAGCGTCCCCAGGATGCGGGCAATGCTGGCGAGACCCAGCAGCAGCCGCGTGTGCAGGTGGAGTCGACGCCTGCCAGTAGCAACATTCCCTACGTGCAGGCCTACGACACGCAGACCGGCAAGCCGCTGGGCGGTGCGCAGGTCGTGAACAAGCACACGGTGGTCAAGACCAAGACCAAAAAGCTGCCGATTTTCATTACAGCGCTCGCCGGCTGCGCCTGCGGAGCCTTGCTGGTCATTGCGCTCATTATGAGCGGCACGCTCGATATCGGTGGCGGCAAGAATGCCGTGACGGCGGGCGCTTCGGGTTCATCGACGCAAAAGATCACCATTGACTCCGAGGACACCACGCTGGCCGAGGCCGTTTCTGCCAAGGCCCTGCCCTCCGTGGTTTCCATTACCGCCACTTCGAGCGGCAGCCAGAATGGCTCGCTTTCGCAGTCTGCTGACGAGTCGGATAGCTCGGGCAGCGTCGGTTCGGGCGTGGTGCTCGATACCGAGGGTCACATCCTCACCAACAACCACGTGGTCGACGGCTACGACCAGTACGTGGTGACCATGGACGACGGCACCACCTACGAGGCCGAGTTCGTGGGCAACGACGCCTCGAGCGACCTAGCCGTCATCAAGCTCAAGGACGCCGACGCCTCCAAGCTTACGCCGATCGAGATCGGTGATTCCTCCAAGCTCAACGTGGGAGAGTGGGTTATGGCGATCGGCTCGCCGTTTGGCAACGAGCAATCTGTCTCCACGGGAATCGTGTCGGCGCTGTATCGCTCCACGGCCATGAGCTCTACCAGCGGTAACACTATCTACGCCAACATGATTCAGACCGATGCCGCCATCAACCCGGGCAACTCCGGCGGCGCGCTCGTCAACGACAACGGTGAGCTGGTGGGCATCAACTCGCTCATCGAGAGCTACTCGGGCTCCAGCTCGGGTGTTGGCTTTGCCATTCCGGTCAATTACGCCAAGAACATTGCCGACCAGATCATCGACGGCAAGACGCCGGTGCATCCGTACATGGGAGCTACGCTTTCGAGCGTCAATGCGCTTAACGCCCGCACCAACAAGCTGAGCACCGATAGCGGCGCGTATGTGGCGAGCGTCGTTGAGGATGGTCCTGCCGCCAAGGCCGGCATTCAGGAGGGCGATGTCATTACCAAGCTGGGCGACGACGAGATTACGAGCGCCGATGGCCTGATCATCGCGCTGCGCAGCCACGAGGTGGGCGAGAAGGTCGAGATCACGCTCATGCGCGGCAAGGAAGAGAAGAAGGTCACCGTCGAGCTGGGCTCCGATGAGGAGCTGCAGAACCAGCAGCAGGACGACAGTTCGACCGACACCGGCAACGGCGGTATTACCGACGAGCAGCTGCGCCAGTACCTGGAGGAGCTGCTGGGCCAGCAGGGCCAGGGTCAGGGCTACGGCCAGGGTTACTAACGAGCCATTTCGCACATGCCGAAGCCAGAGGGGCTGTCCCATCAACGCGGGACAGCCCCTCTTTTCTTATTGATCCGTTGGGGACGGAGGAAAACGGATCACTTGTGGCTGGCAAGAGGCCTGGTTCGTAATGGTCTGGACAGTTAGTTCAGATACGTATAAATCTGGGGCAGCTTGGGATGCGTTTTGAGCAATTATTGATTGGGATGGGGCTCGAATTGGTGTTTGGAAGGGAGAGTGGGACGTTTACATGGTCTCGAGGAGCCAAAATTAGTTGAAACAGGGGTGTTCGTGCCTGATTCAGCTCTAGGATTTATACGTATCTGAACTAACTGTCCACCCCGGTCCGGCCGCTGCCGATTCGGTGCGGTTCGAAAGGGCTGTTCGGCGCCGTTGCGACCGGTGGTACTCTTGTATCCGTTTGAAATCGAGCGAAGGAGTGCCGCTATGGAGCAATCGAGCCTGTTTGGTGACGGCGTGGACATCGATACCGAAACGCCCGCGAGCACGGATACCGCCGTACCGGCCGATGCCCGTGCCCAGGCGGCAGCGCGTGCGGCCGAGCTGCGCCACGAGCTCGATTACCACGCCTATCGCTACTACATGCTCGATGCGCCCGAGATCACGGACGCCGCCTTTGACAAGATGCTCGTTGAGCTGCAGGAAATTGAGGCCACCTACCCCGACCTGGTGACGCCCGACAGCTATACCCAGCGCGTGGGCGGGTACGTGAGCGAGCAGTTTACGCCGGTCACGCACATGGCACGCATGTATTCCATGGACGATGCCATGGATCTGGACGAGCTCGACGCGTGGCTCCAGCGCGCCGAGGATGCGCTCGGTGCCGGCAGCGTCACCTATACCTGCGAGCTTAAGATCGACGGCCTGGGTGTGGCGCTTACCTACCAAAACGGCACCTTCGTACGTGCGGCCACACGTGGCGATGGCACCACGGGCGAGGACGTGTCGCTCAACGTGCGCACCATCAAGGATGTGCCCATGCACCTGTCCGAGCCGGCGCTCGCCCACATGGGCGCCGACCGCGAGCGCACCATTGAGGTACGCGGCGAGGTCTACATGCCCAAGGGCAGCTTTGTTCGTCTGAATGAAGAGGCCGATGCCGAGGGCCGCGACCCCTTCGCCAACCCGCGCAACGCCGCCGCCGGCAGCCTGCGCCAAAAGGATCCCAAGGTCACGGCGCGCCGCGACCTGGCCACCTTTATCTATGCCATCGCCGATACTGACCCACTGCATGTCCACAGCCAGCGCGAGTTCCTCGATTGGCTGCGTAGCGCCGGCTTCAGCGTCAACCCTAACGTTGCCCGTTGCGCCACACCCGCCGAGGTTCACGAGTTCTGTGCCCAGGCGCTCGAACATCGCGGTGACCTGGATTACGACATCGACGGCGTGGTCGTAAAGGTCGACAGCTTCCAGCAGCAGCTCGACCTGGGCTTTACCGCCCGCGCGCCGCGCTGGGCCATCGCCTTTAAGTTCCCGCCCGAGGAAAAGCAGACCGTCCTGCGCGAAATTCGCATCCAGGTGGGCCGCACCGGTGTGCTCACACCGGTCGCCGAGTTCGACCCGGTGACGGTCGCCGGCTCCACCATCGCGCGCGCCACGCTGCACAACATCGACGAGATCCGCCGCAAAAACGTGCGCGAGGGCGACACTATCATCGTGCACAAGGCGGGCGACGTAATCCCCGAGGTTGTGGGCCCGGTGCTCGACAAGCGCCCGGTCGATTCGGTCGACTGGCACATGCCCGAGGTCTGCCCCGTGTGCGGCAGCCCCGTTGTCCACGAGGATGGCGAGGTCGCTTACCGTTGCGTCTCCATCGATTGCCCCGCACAGCTCAAGGAGCGCTTGCTCCACTGGGTGAGCCGCGGCTGCATGGACGTCGACGGCCTGGGCGACGAGATCGTCGACAAGATGATCGCCGCCGGCCTGATCCACGACGTCGCGGATTTCTATCAGCTCACAGTCGACAACATTGCCGGCCTGGACACGGGGCGCGTGTACGCCAGCTCTAACAGCAAAAAGGGCGTTAAGAAGGGCGATCCCATTCCGGTGGGCCTCAAGACGGCCGAAAAGATCGTCGCCGAGCTCAACAAGTCCAAGAGCCAGCCGCTCGGTCGCGTGCTGTTTGCCCTGGGCATCCGCCACGTGGGCAAGAGTGTGGGCGAGGTCATCGCCGAGCGATTCCTGTCGATTGACAAGCTCATTTTGGCGAGCGAAGAGGACATCGCCGAGTGCGAGGGCATCGGTCCCAAGATTGCGGCGAGCGTCAAGCAGTTCCTGGCCGTGCCCGAGAACCTTGCCGTGCTGGAGCGCCTGCGCCAGGCGGGCCTGTCGCTCGAGGTCGACTTGGGTGCCGCTCATGCGCAAGCCGCAGCCGACGCTGGCGTGGCAGGCGAGCTCGCCGACGCACAGCCGCTCGCGGGTCTGACCTTCGTGCTCACCGGCACGCTCGTCAACCGCACGCGCGACGAGGCGGGCGCGGCGCTCAAGGTGCTCGGCGCCAAGGTCTCGGGTAGTGTTTCGAAGAAGACGAGCTATCTGGTCGCCGGCCCCAAAGCGGGCTCCAAGCTCACCAAGGCCGAGCAGCTGGGTGTGCCCGTGCTGGATGAGGCGGTACTTGAACAGATTTTGGCGACGGGTAGGGTCCCGGAGGCATAATGATTTGTTGAGGAACTGCGCAGAGGCTCAGTTCCTCAACATCTCCTTATAGTGTTTGCCTGTTCAATTTCGATATCGTTTCCCTCGTATGATCCAGATGCGTCTACCGACTCAAAGCGTGAGTAGGAAACTCTTGTCCCAACTTTGATTTGGGAAAGCTTGTCTTTGATTCGGCCAGATGAGGGGAATGTAATCCGGGTTTGCTTTCCAGCGTCGGTGTAGCGGGGACTGTTGTCTGTTTGGATTACGAGTTCCGTTCCCTCAATAGAATGAACGCTGCCGGCTCCAAAGACAAGGTAATCATCTCCTCCGCTATAGCGGGCTCTATCTGTGCATGAAGAAACGGATGCAAACATAGCGAAAATCACCAATATCGTAACCAGGGCAAAGGCCGTGGTGCCATAGCATTTTGATGGTGCCATCCGGTCTACCAAAAGACTGTTCCGTTCAATTTGACCATATTGGGCGTTGCATAGTTAATCGCTCGGGGATAAGTGTTCCATCCGTCGAATACTTCGAGCCACTGCAGTTCGATGCCAGAGCTTCCATTATGCCCAGTAAAATAGCCAGTTACCGTGACCGTATGACCTGATAGCTCGACGGATCCTTCACTGTTTCGGCTGTTGATCCACATATGATACAAGCCGATATTCCCTTGATCGATAGTTGCTCTGTACTGAGCGAATTGAGGCTGATAACCGAAAAATTGAGTATTAAGTGCTCTACCCTTTTGAGCGGCAAGACTTTTAAACGGAACAATTCCATCTGGGATGATCGTGCTTCCGTACTCGACGCCCTGATCATTGGTCTTATACGTTGTTGTGCCAGTGACGTTCCATATTTCTTTATAATAATCGGGATTAAATTGATTAGCGTTTGAACTGGTGAGACCGTAATGCATTGATACAGCGTACAAGGCAGAAACGACGCATGCATACTTATTAGTGCGGGCTTCAACTAATGATTCCGAGACTCCTCGGAACGGTATTCCGTTTAAATCGTCTATTTGGAAATGCAACATCAAGTCATCTTCATTGATAATGACAGCATCCCATGAAGTTGGGTTATTGCTTTGAGGTGCTATACCCTTTTCGGTGACAATCGGGACAGACCGTATATTGTTATAGTTGGTTACACAGTCTCTAGTTCCTGGCACCAAAGTTCCATATTCAATATCGTTGTACGAAATTAGTACGGTTGGGTTTGTGGCCTGTTGGCCGGAATAAGTTGAAATGGCGTTTGATAGAGAAGCTGAAATCGGAAGAATGGTATCGCCGAGGGTTATCTCCTTCAGAAGCCCAGGATATGATGCGTCAAGTATTAAATAACCGTAAGAGCTTCCTTCCCTTGTGACACTGATTTCATAGCCACAGATAAGGCCGATTTGTTGGCATACGGGAACGATTTGCTCGATCTCTAAGTTCGCGGATCCGTCGACGATGGGCAACAGGGAAAGCGCGTAGTCTTGTGCTAGGTCTGATGTAAAAGCGACGGATGAGTTTGAGTCGGCAGCGAATACTCTTGTTGGGCGTGACGCGGATAAGCCGATGATCGAGGCTAGGCCGAGAAGAAACGAGCGACGTGATTGAACTCTGGGCATAATGTCTCCTGCCTATGGGGGGCAATATGCTGTCATTTTATTTGCTACAAAATACAATCTAATTCGGATTAAGGTAAATGGATGGAATTGCTCGATAAATGGTAGTGATTAGCGGACCGGTATCGCGATCCTCGTCACATACGCTCCCGGGTCGTCGCTGATGATGTCGTCGATGAGGGCGATTTCGCGCGAGGGACCGGCGGGGGACAGGTCGCGCTCGTGCATGTAATCGAGTAAGCGCTCATAGCGCGGGGCCGCCTGACCGTGCGTGCCGCGGAAGCTGACCGTCAGACACCGCGCGGCGGGACGTACTTCGACATCGCCCAGGTAGGTAATCGTCCGTGTCATCCAGCAGCAGAAAGACTTCGTCGTAGCCGTCAAAGTCGCCGCCGGCCAGGCGCTCGGCGCTAATCCCGACGCCTAAGTTGCCCAGAAAAACAAAGGTCTCGTGCTGGCCCTTCTGCAGCTGACGAATCTGCCACTCCAGCGCATAGGCGTCGGTAGGGTTGACGCGTTCACGCAGCACAGCGCAGCGGAGCTCGGGCGCATCGATTGTGCAGATGGTATCGAGCTCGGTGTTCAGGGCATCATGCAGCAGCGCAAGCCGGTTATCGATCTTGCGCGACACGCGTTCAAGTTCACGGCGCTTGCGCTCGATGAGCTCCTGCTGCTGAGCTAGCTGCCGCTGCATGAGGTCCACATCGCGCGTGGTCACAAACTCGCGGATTTGCGCCAACGGCAAGTCGAGAACACGCAGGTGGCTGATGGTGTTGAGGGTGGAGAGCTGCCGCGATCCGTAGTAGCGGTACCCACTCGTCGGATCGATGTGCGCCGGGTCCAGCAAGCCCATCTGCTCGTAATGGCGCAGCGTGCCCACACTCAGGTTAAACAGACGCGCCACCTCGCCAATTCGGAGCAGGCCCTCGGTATGTTCAGTTGGCGAGTCGGTCACAGGACAGCTCCTTTCAATAGGGTCGGGGAGGGCGCCAGGCTCGCGTCGCCCCGCTACGCCATCAGCTTGTTAAAAGCCCCACGCCGGTTGAGCACGGTAAACGCGACAACACAGATGACTGCCGACAAAATCGATCCGCACGGCGACGCGATGCCCATGGGAAACAACGTATCGGAATAGGCGTTCGACAACAGCCACGCACCGGGCACGCGAATGAGTGCCACGGCCAGCACGTTGTGCGCAAAGCCGATGTAGCTCTTGCCGTATGCAGCGAAAAAGCCGCTAAAGCAAATGTGGATGCCGGCAAAGATTGCATCGAAAATATAACTGTGCATATAGCCGGTGCCGGCCGCGACCACCGCGGCGTCCTTGGCAAAAAAGCCGATAAACGTCGGTGCCACCAGCCACATCAGCGTTGTGATCAGACAGCCGTACACTACCGAGATGGTCATGGCGTCTTTGAGTACCTGGCGCGCGCGGTCGCCCTTGCCCGCGCCGGCATTTTGCGCTGTGAGTGCGCTGACGGTGGCGCCCATGGAGCTCGGGACGATGAACAAAAAGCTGATCATCTTTTCGACCAGGCCCACGGCGGCGGCGTCGACGAGCCCTCGGTGGTTGGCGATGACGGTGATAAACATAAACGCCACCTGGATGCAACCGTCCTGCACGGCCACGGGCACGCCGATCTTAAGAATGCTGCCGAGCACCTCGGGCTGGGGGCGCAGGTCGCTACGCTTAACGTGGATGTTCGTGCGACGGCTCTTGAGCCACACGAGCGCGAGGGCAACGCTTGCCGTCTGGGCGGTTACCGTGCCGAGCGCCGCACCCACGGGGCCGAGTCCCATGTGGCCGATAAATAGAAAGTCGAGCGCGATGTTGATGATGCACGCCACGCCGATCACGTACATAGGCGAGCGCGAATCGCCCAGCCCGCGAAAGATGGCCGAGAGAATGTTGTACGCGGCGATAAACGGAATGCCGACAAAGCAGATACGCAGGTAGGCGGCGGTTCCTTCGACTGCCTCGGCCGGCGTGCCAATGAGTGCCACAATCTGCGGACACAATGCAAGCAGGACAGCGGCCAGTACCACCGAGACGCCCATAAACAGCGTGATGGTATTGCCGATGGCGGTCTCGGCGCGGTCGAAGCGGCGCGAGCCCACGGCGTGGCCGACGATGACCGTCGTTCCCATGGCCAGGCCCACGAGCGTCACGGTAATGATATAGAGCGTCTGCGCGCCATTGCCCACGGCGGTGATGCCGGCGGCGCCGCTAAACTGCCCCATCATGTACAGGTCGGCCATGCCGTAGAGCATCTGCAAAAAGTACGAGAGCATATAGGGCAGGGCAAAGACCGCGATGGTCTTAAGGACATTGCCGCGTGTGAGGTCGTGTTCCATGGGCGGGGCTTTCTGGCTGGGTTTGTTCACGTACCAGTGTAGTGAAAACCCTACAACGATTGTAGAGTCAAGGTTTGTGTTGGCAGTGGGGCGAAAAAAAGTCACGCTCCGAGCACGATGCTTTGACCCTTCCGTGCCCCTCACCTCGCCTCAAACCATCACAACATTCGACGTTTTTCGCCAAAATCGGGAAAAGCATCGAATGTTGTGATGGTTTTTCTGCCACTCGATCGGGTGGAATCGCTTTCTTGCGCACGAAGGTGTGCGAACCCGTGAGCAGGGGAATAAGGTTGGTTATCCGACTCCATTGGAGGGCTCATGGACCTGCCGATCGTCCTGTCCCATAAGACTGCCTGGCTGTACCACAACGTGGCGCGCCCGTCCGAGCCGCTCTCGCGAGCAAGCAGCCTATACGATGAGGACTCGCTTGCCAACGAGGCGGAACCGACCGCGAGCCTGCCCAAATTGGGACTCGATGCCAAGGGGCTGAGGGCTTCAACGGCAGTTGGGATCGTTGCCGACTATCTGGTTTCTCTTGGTATTCCACGAGAAGAGCTCAATCATATCGACGCGCTCGTCAACTTCGATTTTGAGCGCTCGACGCCGGCTGGATTTAGGTGCCACGTGTTTGGAGCGCCGGTACCTCCAGGCCATCTTATCGAGGTGGCAGAGGGCCTTCTGGTGGTTGATGAGGCCATGTGCTTTGTCCAAGCGGGTTCGTGGATGAGCGAGCCCGAGCAGCTGGAATATGGCTACGAAATCTGTGCCCGATACCATTTGAATCATCTGTCGACAGGCGATTATATCGAGATGGGGCAGAGGTATACCGTTGCCGACTTGATTGCTTATTGCAATGAGAACCGATCTCGTCAGGGGGTTATACGCGCGGCCGCCGTGCTCAGGCGCGTGCACGATGGCGCGCGGTCGCCCATGGAGACGGCCACCGCAATCATAGTCGTAGCAAAACGTTCCCAGGGCGGGCTGGGATACGCCAAGATCGAGCTCAACCATCGGGTCGATGTTCCCAGCGAGTTCAAGTATCTCGCAAAGGCCGGGTATTTCGAGATCGACGTATATGCGCCTGCGAGCGGTACGGGGATTGAATACAACGGCTCGGACCATCTTGATAAACAGCGCAGCGCGTCGGATGCGGAGCGTATGACCGTGCTGAGCGCGCTGGGCTTTAGGATGATCGTCCTCACCGGGACTCAGTTTGCCCATCAGCTGCAATTGCACCGGGCTATGAACGCCATCGCGCTCGCTATGGGCCTTAAGTGCGACCGAAGCGAAGCGTTCCAGAAACGTCAGAATGACCTGCGAGAATTCGTGATTCGGCACTGGGACGGCGGCCTTTAGGGGTGTTTTGGTCCTTCTACGGGGTGCCGTGGGCGGGCAGACCATCACAACATTCGACGTTTTTCGTCAAAAACGGGAAAAGCATCGAATGTTGTGATGGTCTGTGTTGAGGATGGGCTCGGAAAGTCCGTTTTGCTCGAAGCGACCTGTCCTGTCGTACGGGTGTCGGCATGATTCTCTCGTGGGGTATTATGTTTTCCGAAGAATAAAACGCCGCGTGAGGGGAGGGCTGCGTGGACGGGCACGTGCAACATGACGGCTTTGGCCGCGATATCAACTACCTGCGCATTGCCGTTACCGACAAGTGCAATTTCCGCTGCATTTACTGCATGCCGGCCGATGGCGTGGCGCCCCGTGCACACGACGAGCTGCTCAGCGCCGAGGAAATCGCCCGCTTTGTGCGCTTGGTGGCGGGGGAGGGCATTCGCCGCGTGCGCCTGACGGGTGGCGAGCCGCTGGTCAGCCGCCGTATCATCCCGCTTATTCGCGACATCCGCGCGATTCCGCAGATCGAGGACGTCTCGCTCACCACCAACGGCGCCCTGCTGCCCAAGCTGGCGCCGCAGCTCAAAGATGCCGGGCTTAACCGCGTCAACATCTCGCTCGATACGCTCGACCCTACGCTGTTTGGAAAGATCACGCGCCTGGGTCGACTCGAGCAGACAATGGCCGGCATCGACGCGGCACTGGCTTGGGGCTTTGAGCCCGTTAAGGTCAACTGCGTTGTTGTGCGCCGGCTCAACCAGGATGTGGCGGCCCTCGCGCGGCTCACGCTTGACCGCCCCATCCACCTGCGCTTTATCGAATACATGCCCATTGGCGACGAGCGCACGAGCTCGCATTGCGCTGTGGACCCGCATGCGCCCGCGCTCAATCCCGAACTGTGGGACGCGAGCGATACCGTGCCGAGTGACGAGCTGCGGGCGCGCATCAATGCCGGGGCCGCCACGGTGGGGCTGGGCGAGCTCGAGCCGCTCGACATCAACGACGCTCCTGCCGGCGCGGGCCCTGCGCGTTATTGGCACTTTCCGGGCGCGGCGGGAACGGTCGGCTTTATTAGTGCCATGTCCAACCATTTTTGTGCGAATTGCAACCGTCTGCGCCTGACGGCCGATGGCAACGTGCGTCCGTGCCTGTTCAGCGATGCCGAGTATTCGGTGCGCGACGCCCTGCGCCGTGGTGATGATATGCAGGTACTTTCGATTTGGCGCGATGCCGTGGCTCACAAACCGCAGGAACACGCGATAATTGAGGGCACGCAACGATTCATGTCCCAAATCGGAGGATGATCATATGGCCAAGAGCAGGTACGCCGATGCCACCAAGGCCGCTCGCAGGGCCGCGATGTCTGCCCACAAAGTCACGGCTGCGGCCGGTAACGCCGACGCGTCCGCACAGCCGTCTGTCAGCGCTGCCGCCGAGCCCGCCCGCGACGCCCGTCGCGACGAGCTGACGCATGTGGACGCCAAGGGCGAGGTGCGCATGGTCGACGTGTCCGACAAGGCCGAGACCCATCGCATTGCCATCGCCGAGGGCACCATCCTCATGCACCCCGAGACGCAAGCCACGGTGCTGCAGGACCGCGCCAAAAAGGGCGACGTGCTTGCCTGCGCGCGTGTGGCGGGCATCATGGCCATCAAACGCACGAGTGACATCATCCCCATGTGCCATCCGTTGCTCATTACCAAGAGTAAGTGCGACATTGCGCCCATCGCTCCGGCGGGGACGCCGGTCGAGGACGTGCCCGAGGGCTGGGCACCGGCGCGCGCGGACGGGCAGGTTGGCTTTCACGTACTGGTTACGGCCGGCGTGACGGGCAAGACGGGTATCGAGATGGAGGCGTTGACCGGCGCGAGTGCCGCGTGCCTAACGATCTATGACATGTGCAAGGCGGTCGATCGCGGCATGGAGATCGTCGACGTGCGCCTGCTGCACAAGGAGGGCGGCCGCTCGGGCGTGTGGGACCGCGCAGAGCGTCAGGCCGCTGCTGTTGAGGCCGTGGCCGCTGACGGTGTCGCGCCCGCGAGCGCACCCGTCGCCGCCTCGCCCGCAGCTCCCACTCCGGCTGTCCCCGCAATCGCGTTTATCGGCTACCAAAACTCGGGCAAGACCACGCTCGTCGAGAAGGTTATCGCCGAGCTCACCCGCCGCGGCCTGCGCGTGGGTTCGCTCAAGCATCATGGGCATCACGGCTTTGATATCGATGTGCCCGCTAAGGACACCTGGCGCCATCACCAGGCCGGATCCAAACACGTGGGCCTCATCTGCGCCACGCGCTGGGCGGAGTACGCCGACACGCGCGAGGAGGACGAGATGCCCGCGCGCGAGCTGCTGTTGCGCTACAACGATGTCGACGTGGTGATCATCGAGGGCTATAAGACCGAGGGCTTCGACAACATCGTGGTCGCACGCTCCGGTGTCGACCGTCTGCGCGGCAAGAGCTCGCTCGACCTGGTCGACGGCCACACGCTGGCCCTTGCCTGCAACGAAGCCCTGGCGCGTCAGGCCTTCGACGCCGGCTTTGCGACCCGAGCCATCAACATCAACGACGCCCGAGCCATCTGCGACCTCATCCAAGATCATCTGGCCTAAAACCTGCCAAAAAGGGACAGGTTTATTTCGGCAGGTTTTATCTGGGCAAACGTCACTTCCACCACAAAGGGGCCAGGCACCTTTGTGGTGGTTTTTGCTTTGGTAGATATGTGGGACATGCCTTACAATCTACCAAGTAGTTCATGACGGGCGAAAAACGGAGAGAAGGGGCTTGATGCGCCCTTAATGTTTCATGCGGATAGATTGATTTGACAGACGGTGGCGAATGCCCGCCGTCCGCATTCGTATGAAACAAGGAGTCTCCATGCTCGCCTCTCTTTTCTCAAAGCCTCAATCATCGCTGTCCGTGCAGGCCAAGCGCCTGGTGGCGATGCGCTTTCTCATCTACACCGGTTTTCAGACCAGCTACTTTATCGGCGTTATCGGAACACTCACCTATGCAGACGATGCCTCGGTCGTGGCGACATCGCTGGCCGTCCTTTTTATGAACGTATTTGTGATTCTGGGATCCTTTACGGGCGGCGCGGCGCTCGACGCCTGGGGTCCGCGCCGCCATTTCTTGCTGAGCATCGTGGGCACGCTGACAACCGGCGCGGCGATCATTGCCTTTGGCAGCGCGACCGGTATCGTCCTGCTCGGCGCGGTGCTCCTGGGCTTTGTGATGGGGTTCGCCCAGCCCATTGCCACATCCTATCCGGCCTACCTCACCGATGATCCCGTCGAGCTCAAAGACATCAACTCCGCCATTGCCATGTTCTCAAACGTGAGTATTATCGTCGGACCCACGTTGGGTGGCTTTGTCGCGGCGGCTGCGTCGTCGCGCGCGGTGTTCGTGCTCATGATGTTCTTTACAGTGTTGGCGCTCGTCGCTGGTTGGGGCTTTAGGCAAAGTGCAGGTCAGGCCGCCACACACGAAGGCAAACCCGCGATCGGTGACATCACATCGGATAAGGCCAGCCAAGGCCCCAACTCCAGCGCGTCCACCCGCGCAACCTTCGCGACCAGCATCAAGACAGTCTTCACCAACAGCGTCCTCGCGCTACTTTTCTGCATCATCTTCCTCTCGAACTTTGGCTACGGTGCTTTCGATCCGTTGGAGTCGTTCTTCTACCGCGATGTCCTGCACGTCGGTGTCGAATGGATGGGCTGGCTCTCGTCGGCCAGCGGTGTGGGCGCGGTGCTGGGCGCTGTGGTCGCGCTCCGCTTGCCGCCGCGCTTCGTCAGCCTCAAAACGCTGCTCGTGGCACTCATGTCCGTGGGCGTGGGAAGTTTGATTTATGTGGGGACACCGTACGTGTGCGTGGCCCTTATCGGCCAGATTGCCCTGGGCGTGGCCTGGGGCGTCGTCAACCCGCTCCACAACACCATCGTGCAAACGACGGCCCCGCTCGAGCAGCTCGGTCGCGTGAACTCGGTCATGGGTTTTGGCAACATGTTCGCCGGCGTGGCCCCGCTGGCGATTGCCCCCTGGCTGGCGGCGACGTTTGGCGTGCAGCAGACGCTCGTTGGTGCGGGCATGGTCGTGACGGCGGTTCCCGCGGCGTTGCTGCTGTTTGGACGCCGGCATTTGGATCGTGCCTCAAGGCAGTAAAAACCATCACAACATTCAGCGAAAATCGCGATTTTGCCGAAAAACGTCGAATGTTGTGATGGTTTGCGCTCCGGTCAGGCTACCCTGCGGGTCCGGCCACCACAAAGGGGCCGGGCACCTTTGTGGTGGTTTTTGCTTTGACGGGCCGCGCCTGCGCCTTGGTATACCATGTACGCCGTTCACGAATACACCTCACACCGCCGCACAACCCAGAAAGGCCCCCCCATGGACACCACCTTCAGCCATATCAAAGCCGTGTTCTGCGATATCGACGGCACGCTGCTCACGAGCCAGCACACGGTGTCCCCGCGCACCGTGGCGGCGATCCGCGCCCTGCGCGAGCGCGGCGTGCTCTTTGGCCTGTGCACCGGGCGCGACGCCCACGCGACCGAGGCCATGTACGAGCTCTGGGGCATCGAAGGCCTGGTAGACGTGATGGTGGGCTGCGGTGGCGCCGAGGTCATCGACCGCGCGCACGACATCAACGAGCTGAGCTATCCGCTGCCGGGCGAGACCATCGCGCGCATCTGCAAGCACATGGCGGACCTTCCGGCAACGCCCGTCTGCCCCCGAGACGGCGTGTTCTACGTGCCCGAGAGCAACGCGTGCGTCGAGCACCTGTCGCGCGTCGACGGCGTGCCCTACCAGGTGGTCGATTTTGCCGAGTTTTTGCGCGAGCCGCAGCCCAAGGTGATGTTTACCATGGCGCCCGAGGTAATGCCGCGGGTGATTGAGCGGGCGTCGACGTTTGCCGATGACACTGTTAAGGCGGCGGCTCTGCAAACCACGCAGCGGCTCTACGAGTTCATGGATCCGCGCGTGTCCAAGACGCGCGGCCTTGTGCGCGTGGCGGAGCTCAACGACATGGAGCTCCAGGACATCTGCGTGTTTGGCGATGCGGACAACGATACCTGCATGGTGGCCGACGCCGGCGTGGGCGTGGCCATGGCAAACGGCAGCGACGCCACCCGTGCCGCCGCCGACTTTGTAACCGCGAGCAACGACAAAGACGGCATCGCGATCTTTATCGAGGAGCATCTGCTGTAGCGCCGGGGGAGAGTCACCGCAAAGGGAACAGGCACCTTTGCGGTGTCCTCAGGCGATTTGGGCGAATTGATGCCTAAAATCTGCGCGAAAATTCAGATATGGTTGTCTGAACATTACGCTTCTAACTACCGATGAAATAAAGATATTCCCATCAATTTGGTAGTCTATTCCTCCCGGTTAATGATCTACCGTTCACGGTCGATTTTCGACCGTTCATAGGACGCATGCTCTTGAGCAAAATGTTGTGCAAATAAATAAAATGCTATTAAAAAATGATAACTAGCTTAATTACCAGTAGAAATAGATATTTCATAGCGAATAAACGAAGGTAAATCCGAGCAAATGTCAAGAGAATTGAGAATTCGCTACAAAACTATCGGTATTTTTGCTTAGATGTTCAAACAATCGTTACAATATGTACTATAAGCGTGCGCAATTACAGATTGCGCAGATACGTTTGATAGTGAAAGAGCAAGATCGCGGTCTCTTGGGGAGGAGACATCGATGAAAGCGAATTCAGAAAAAACTAAGCAGAGTAAAAAAGCGACGCGCCGTGTACTGGCAGGCGTTTTGTGCGGAGCCTCCGTTTTGAGCCTGGTACTGTCGCTCGTCATGCCTCCAATCTCGCAGGCCATTGCAAACGATGCCCAGACAGATTCTACCGAGGGAACTGTGATGGGGGGGGGTTCCTCAAGTGAGTCTGCTGCTGTAGATAACACCAGCGAGGATGCCGAAAACCAGAATAGCGCCGCCACCTCTGCGAACGCGGCTACTACTGTGAACAAGGGCATCTACAAGCCCACGTCTATCGGTATCGGTACGAATATCGATATCTCCACCCCCGATCCCGGCGTGGCCACCTACGTCGGCCGCGACATGTACATCGGTGGTAAGCCGAACAAAACTAGCACTCTTGATGCGAATAACGCCCCCACCGGCTCATATGCCGCTGAGGCGGAGGGCCTTACCGTGGTCCACGGCAAACTGGCCATGAATCCTATCAAGGAGAGTTGGGGCGGCCAGGGCTTCCGTTTCGGCACCGTTGGTTTTGGATCGCAGTTTCGTCCCAGGGAGGGAAGCACGGTGCTTGCGGTCGCCGGCATAAACAGCTTGATTGAGAACATGAATACCGGTCAGGGAACGACCTCAGATGCTGCGACAGTTGGTGCTTGGACCAAGGGTGCTTGGGTCGGCAAGGCGACAAAGACTGACTCCCACCCTGGCTATGACTATACCGCGCAGATCGCCGGTCCCATTACCTATTCCTATTGGGATTCGAATGCTAACAACGGGCGCCAGTCTGTCGTGAAAAAGCAAGGTAATTGGTTCGAGGGCTCGGATGCTCTGAAGAGCGACCTGTTCAATCAAAATGTTGATTTGACTAATGTTAACGGTAACGATTATTCGAGCTACAACGGTGCAGATGGATACCTCTCGAAGCTATCGAAACAGCTCGCCTCGTTTGCAAATACCGGCACAGTTACGGATGGTTCCGCAATTAGCGACAACAGCTACGCAATCAACAAGTACGATAACAAGGGAACAAGCTATACACTCACTTTCGATGGTAGTGAGAAGTCTGTTTCCGGTGCGCTTGATACCAGAATCCCGAACTATAAGATTTGCAACACCGAGCGACTTATCACCTTTACCGGCGATGGAACTTCTATGCAACAGGTCTTCACCATTGCCGGTTCCGAGCTCTCCAACTTGAAGGATGGCGTCTACTACCGCGGCGTCGACTTTAAGTTCACCAATGTCCCCGAAGGCGCATCCATTGTCGTGAACGTTACAGGTGCTGGTCCTGTCGAGTTCCACAATGGCTGGCGCTTCTGGTGGGGCGATACAGAAATATCTCGCGGTTATGAGAGTAACGCCGATAAAGACCTTCGCGCGAAATACTCGCTGGCCTCCCAGTCCATCATGTGGAATTTTGTCGATACCACGAGCCTCACCATCCGTGGTGGCATTGCGGGCGAGGGTAGAAGCGACTGGGGCAATGGCGGCGGGGACGGCAAGTGGACCGACGATGACCCCGCCGCTGCTATGCTCGGATCGATTCTCGTTCCCAACGGAAGCTTCGATGACCATGTGACCACCAACGGTCGTGTGTACGTGGGCGAAGATTTCATGATGAACAACCCTAAGATCGCGTACAACTTCACAAATCTCGAGGGTAACTCGGCTTCCGTCATCGATATGGATCAGGAGCGTCACAACTTCCCGTGGTCTGGCTCGTATACACCGGACGGCTCTGCCATTGCGTGGAGCAAGGTCGACGCTGCGGACGGCATGACGCCGCTTTCTGGTTCCTCGTGGACGATATACGGCACTGTCGATGATGCCAAGAATGAAACGTATCCCATCGTTACGGTAACGGACGGCGGTGCAAATGATTACTCTTCGGATGATGGCGAGCTTCAGTTCAACTATTTGAATCAGAAGGCCAAAATTGGCGATCCCAACGATAAAGACTACTTCACGTACTACATTCGCGAGGTCAAGGCGCCGGCTGGTTATCAGAAGTCGGACACCATCTACTACGCAACCATGAACAACACCGGCGAGCAGGTGAACTATGTTCAGGGTCATGTGGACACGGTGAACGGAAATAAGCCCGTTTCATTCGATGATTCCAACACCGCGGGCGCCATCTCCAACACCAAGATCACCGGTACGGTGTCTTGGACCAAGGTTGAGGAGAGCGACACGGGACACACTCCTTTGGCTGGTTCCGAGTGGGCGCTTACCAAGGTAAAGGATGCCGATGGTGCCGAAATTCCGGACGCTGCATCCCTGACTGTGATTGATAACGATACGAATGCGGAAGCTGTCAGCAACAAGTGGGCAGATTCTGATCCCGCCGATGGCAAGTTCAAGCTCGAGGGTCTGCTGCCGGGCACGTACACGCTCACGGAGACCCAGGCGCCGTTTGGCTACGAGCTGAACCAGACAACCTACGAGTTCACGGTGTCCAAGGCGGACGGTTCCATTGCGTGGACCGAGGGAAAGAAACCGAGCATTGTTGAGGGCACTACGTACATCTCCGATTCTCTCACCACCACGTCCGTGGAAATCCCGGTGACTAAGTCCGTCCGTAATACGGACTGGCCGAAGGATTCCAGCGGGAAATACGTTGCGTTCGACTTCAACATCGAGGCTACGGGGGATTACGCAACCAACGTGCCCATTCCTAACCCGGCAGACCTCTCCATTGCACCCGCAGCAGGGGAGACCGACGCCGCCAAGCCCAACAACATCACGGCGACCTTTGGCGCCATGACGTTCAACAAGTCGCACCTGTCCGATACCCCCGGTACGGCGGATGACTACGCCAGGACCTACACCTACACGGTGAAGGAGGCCGCGCCTACCACCGGTGTCATCGATAAGCTCCGCTACTCCAAGGCCGAGTACCAGGTTGCCGTCACGGTGAAGGCCGTCATGAATGAGACCACTGGCAAGTACACCGGTCTTACCACCTCTACCACCGTTACGCAGATGAAGGACGACATGGGCAACACCCTTGGCGAGAACGGGCAGGGCGTCGTGGTTGAACCCTCCGCCGCCGCGCCCGACGCCATTCCCGCCTCCACCTTCACCAACACTTACTCCACCTCTTTGCCCCTTTCTGGTATGTCGGGCGTCACTCTGACGTACCTTGCCGGCGCGGCGGTGCTTTGCGCTGCTGCGGCCTGGATGCACATTCGTCGCAAGGCGAATGCGAAGGGAGGTAAGCGTCGTGAATAAGAAAGTTTGCTCCTTCCCGATCTTGTTTGCGCTGCTTGCCCTCCTGATCGGCACCTGCGCGGTTGTGTTCCCCGCTTCCGCGCAGGCCGCGCCGACCTCGACCGGTTCCATCACGGTGAGCGGCACCGTGGCGCGCAGCTACGATGCCTACCAGATCTTTAGCGCCAACGTCGTCGACGGCGACAGCGACGCCAAGATCGCCACCGACCTCGCCTGGGCAAGCGACGCCGCGCGCGACGTCGTCCTGCCTGTGCTGCACAGCGCCGGTATGCCCAATTCCAAGACCACCGCGCAGGAAGCTGCCGAGTGGCTCAACACCGATTCCCACCTTACGAGCGCGCTGAGCGCACAGCTCGCTCGTTCCCTTCAGAGCTCTGGCGCCGTGTCCGTGGCCCTTAACGCGGGTACGGCGGCCGAGCTGCCCTGCGGCTACTGGCTCATCGTCGCCGACGACGCCATTTCCCAGAACGAAGCCGGCACCGCGCCGATCATGGCGCTGGTCGGCGGCGGCGCCGTCACCGTCAAGCCCAAGGCCGCGACACCCAAGGTCGCCAAGCATGTGCTGGAGGACAGCACCGCCGCCTGGCAGAAGGCCGCCGACGCCACGGTCGCCGACGACCTGTACTGGCGCCTCTCTGCCACGGTCCCGGCGGGCCTTGCCGCCTACGACACCTATACGGTGCGGTTCGTCGACACCATGGGCGCGGGGCTCGACCCCTCCAAGGTGGCCGCGAGCATGCGCGTGTACGCGGCGGCGGGCGCGGACGGCGGCTTCGACGCCGTCCAGACCGGCAAGGACGGCCACGCCGGCACCGAGCCCGCGAAGGGCTGGACCGACATCACGGCCCAGTGCGCCACCAAGGTAGCGGTCGACGGTAAGACCTTCACCGTGCGCACCGGCGACCTGATCGCCGCGCTTGGCGGGGCCGACGCCTTTACCGCGGGCGCCCGCGTGGTCGCCGTATACAATGCGCCGCTCAACAGCGCATGCAACCACGGCATCGCGAAGGGCAACCCCAACGAGGTCTACCTGCGCTACCCACGCTCTCCCTTTGCCGACCAGTCCGGCGACGCCGGCTTCACCCGCACGCCGAGCGACGATGCGTGCGCCTACACCTGGGATCTCGCGCTCACCAAGCGCGGCAGCGACGGCGACAAGCCGCTTGCTGGGGCGGTCCTGAGCATCGCCGACGACCGCGGTCGCACGCTGGCGGCCGACGGCACGTGGGATGCGGAGGGCAAGGCCACCGTCACCACGGGCGAGGACGGCCGCGTGACCGTCTCGGGCGTGGACTCGGGCAAGCTGGAGGTCCGCGAGCTCAAGGCGCCCAAGGGCTACACCGCCTTCGAGGGCACGCGCTCCGTGACGGTCAAGGCCGAGGGCCTGGACGTCAAGCAGGTGGCCGCCGCCAAGCCCAAGCTCACCATCACGGCCGAGTCGCCCCTGCGCGCCGACAGCGCGGACGGGCAGACGGGCAGCCTGGAGGCGTCGCTCATCAACACGCCCACCGGCACACCCCCTAGCATTACCACCGGAGGCTTTATGCCCTCGACTGGCGATATGGCAATGTACGCCGCGGCCGCCGCAGCGGTCGCCGGAGCCGCGCTCATCGTGGTCGCGCTCCTGGTCAAGCGGGGAGGTGGCAGCCATAAAGAGTAGCTGGCGGCCCCACAGAGAGCGGGGCGAGACGTAGCGAAGCAGATGCTAAGACACAGACAGACAGATTTAGATCAAATGGAATTCGAGCAGAAAGCAGAGGAAAAGAAGATGAGCATGAGCAAGAACATCGCACGCCTGGCAGTAACCGCCGGCCTCACAGCAGCGTTGAGCTTCGGCGGCGTGATGGCCCCGGTGACCATGGCGTTTGCTGATGGTGCGACTGCTTCGACCAATAGCATTAAGATCAATAAGAACGAAGACAATGGCAGCGTGAAGTACAAGGCCTACCAGATTTTCGAGGCCGATGTCGTGGATGAGGCCGACAAGACTGACAAGGTCGTTTCGAATGTTAAGTGGGCAACTGGCGTTGAGGACACGACGCAAAATGCCATCATCGAGGCTATCAACAAATATAAGGAAGGCGCTCTGAAAACCGATGCCAGCCCGCAGGATGTTGCCAATTGGCTGACTGCCAACATTATCGGGACCACAAACACGACGGTTCTCAAAGACACCGATTTGCTCAATACGCTTGCTGGACTGGTTGCGAAGGATGTCGCTCCGACCATCCCGACGGGCGCTACGGAGGCTTCGTTTGCGGCGGGCAACAAGGTTTCTTTCGACAAATCTGGTTATTACCTGTTCCTGACTGACAAGGACACTTTAGCTCCGGATGGGTCGGAAGCTGACAACAAGAATACTGCCACTTCTCCGATTTATGCCGTTGTGGGCGCCGGCGATGTGGTGGTTACCGAGAAGACCAGCATTCCTACCGTCAACAAGGCTGTTATGGATGACAAGGACAAAAATTGGGTGACAGTGGAGAACGGAGACATTCTTACCAAACCCAATAAGGCCGCTGACTCTGCTATGGACGATTGGGTCGATTACAAACTCGTCGGTACGGTTGCGAGTAATATCGACACCTATAGCGACTATAAATACGTCTTCACGGACAAACTGCCCAATTCCATGACGCCCAAGTTCGTCGATGGCAGCGAGAATAATGTTCCGGATGTCACGGTTACGATCGGTAACCAGACCGTAAAGAATGATGCCGTGCGGGGCTACACCACAAATCTCTCGGATGATAACGAACTTACCGTTAACTTCAAGAACCTGAGGAATTGTGTTGACGTTGACGATAACCCCATTGCCGTCAACGCTAGCTCGAGGGTGACCGTCGAGTATCAAGCCAAGCTCGACTCCTCCAAGATTTTCGACAGCAATAATGTCATTAAGGAAAAGTTCAAGGATCTTATCGGCAAGGCTCAGGAGAATACGGTTAAGCTTACCTATTCTAACAACCCGAACGGTACAGGCGAGGGCAATACGGTAATTCACCCTGCCTATGACTACACCTATGGCATCGATGTCACCAAGGTGGGTTCCGATAATGAAACTAAGGGGCTCGAAGGCGTTGAGTTCACGCTTCAGGAGCAGGGTGATACGAACAACTTTATCAAGGCAAACGGCACCAAGACGATCAATAGTGAGCAGGCCAAGCTGAGGACCGACGCAAAAGGCAAGATTAACGTTGTCGGTCTCGATGAAGGCACCTACATCCTGAAAGAGGTCACCCCGGCGCCTGGCTACAATAACTCCGCAGCAAACGGTGTGACCTTCACCATCAAGCGCGAGCTCAATCAGACCGGCGACGAGGTTATCCCCAGCGTTGATTCTGCAATCAAGGCAGCAGATGGCGTGGTCAAGGACAACAAGGCTACCGCATCTACCGGCAAGCTCAGCTTCATCATTGTCGACCAGAAGGGCTCCAACCTCCCGCTGACCGGCCTTAACGGCGTGACCTTCACTTGGATTGCTGGTGGCGCGGTGCTGTGCATCGGCGTGGCGCACCTCATCCGCAGCCGTAAGCAGGCTGAGGAGTCCGAGCAGGAGTAACGCTCGCTCACCCATCCCTTTGGCAGGTGGGATGTGATGGCCATGAGACTTGCGGACACTTTTTTCGTCCATCGACGTTCTTGCTTTGCCATTCTCTTTTCGGGGCAGACTCCAGTGCGGAGTCTGCCCCGTTTTTTTTGGACAACGCAGCCGGAGTGCCGTTGCGCGTAGGATCGGGCGTATGGTTAGCGAACAGATGTTTGCTAATATTGCGTTTACCAGCTGTAAGTGCGAGTGCTCGCAGTAAAATACCCTTGCGACGCATCCCGTGCGCGGGCGGCCGACGACTCGATCGGAGGTCCCCAAATGCTGAAATTCCTTAACGCGCTCGCCGCCCTCGCGGCGGTGGGCACGTTCGTCATCACGTTTCTTGACTCGTATGAAGTTCGGTTTAAGGTCCGTAGGCGCACGCGCGGTGCGGACGGTAGAAGGCATTTGCGCCGCAACAAGCGCAAATAAGAATGCCCGGGGTTCGGAGCCCGGGCATTTAACTAAAGCTGAAAACTAGGCCGCCCGCGCTCTCGTACACTTACGCGGGATGCGTCGTTTTCTATTGACATTGTATCCCGAATCGCTCAGCCGATTCGGGACATTTTGAAAACTCAAATGCGGGCTTATGCACGAAAGGAATCTCGTCAATTCCGAAAATTATGTATAATTCCAATATAAACTGGAATCAAACGAAAATGATGGAAATGAACGAAGCGCTAATCTACTTACAAGAAGCACTAGGCCTCTCCGCCAAGGCCAAAACTTGGCCTGGATCCACACGCTTGCCGCTGCATCTGCGGGCGGTTGAGGTCCGCGCTGTTGACGCAAACGGTTTTTCGTTTTTGCTTGCAAGTTTGCCTACTGGCGTCGGGCTTCCCGAGGCTAAGAGAGTCTATAGTCAGCTAGCCTTACGCGCGGAGACTCCTGTTGTCGTTTCGTTTCCTGATGCCGATGCACGTCAGCGCAAAGCATTGATCGTACAAGGGATTCCCTTTGTCTGCCCAGGTAGACAGGCTTTTCTTCCATTTATGGGCACAGCCTGCACGGAGAGGGGCGGTGCCCGGTTTCGCAATCGCGCGACCAAGATGTCACCCAACGCACAGGCTGCCGCAATCTGGGGAGTAGCCCAGGAGCCATATCGTCCCTATGACCTTTGTCGTGCGCTTGGGATTTCGGCAAGCCGCGCGAGTGAGGCCATAACCGAGCTTGTTGACAGGGGGCTCGCGAGGCGCGAGCGTCGCGAGCGACGTGTCGTCGTGTTCCCTGTTGCTGTTGATCTTTTGCTCAGTGAGCACATGGCAGAGCTCTCCTCGCCTGTCTCGAAGGTCTTTTTTGCAAGGAAGACGCCGCAGATCGACTGCCTTGTTGACGCCGGGGAGACGGCGCTCGCCGCGCGTTCGATGCTCGCTGCGCCGGGCATGGAACAAAAGGCCGTCTTAAGAAGTGCATGGCGTCAACTGAGCGACCTCGAAGTCGCAGACGGGGAGTTGCCGGATAACGAGACGGCGATGATCCAAGTGTGGCGCTATGCGCCCGTGTTTGCCGACTCCTCCCGTGTCGACAACATTTCGCTTGCGCTATCTTTGGCGGCAATTGACGATGAGCGAATTCAGCTCGAAGTCGATCGAATGTTTGAAAGGGAATATCCATGGCAAGAAGCGCTGTAGAAGGCCTCCAAGAATTTCAGCAGCATATGCAAGAAGCTGCAGGATCGTATGCCCTTATCGGCGGCACGGCATGCGACATTTTGCTCGCGGAGGCGGGACTTCCGTTTAGGGCGACTCACGATTTTGATGTGGTAATTGTCGCCGATGACCGGTTGCCTCAGACGGCAGAAGCCATATGGACTTTGGTGCGTGATGGCGGTTACCGCTGCGGCTGGGGCGAAGGCAAAGGCTCATGTTTTTATCGGTTCACAGAGCCTAAGAGGCCGGGTTACCCCCATATGATCGAACTCTTCGCGAAGTGCCCCGACTTTCTAAAGGGTCGTGAGGGGATTGATGTGGCGCCAATTCACGTTGATGAAAACATAAGCAGTCTTTCGGCAATTTTGTTGGACGATGCTTACTACAGCTTGTTCCTTCAGGGAATTCGGACCGTAGGCGGCGTTTCGGTCCTGGGTACGGAATACATTGTCCCGTTCAAAGCGAAGGCGTATCTCGACCTAAAAGCTAGAAGGGAAGCGGGGGAGAACGTTGATTCGAAGAAGGTAAAAAAGCATAAACGCGATGCGCTGAGGCTTGCTCAGCTGCTTGGCGAGTCGGAAGGTGTCGACCTGCGCGGAGAACTGAAGGACGATATGATTGCGTTTGTTAAAGATTGTGAGGTGGGCGACGTCAATCTGAAACAGATCGGGGTTGCGGGCGCAACGATGGCGCAGTTGCTTGAGACGATGAAAGCAACATATGGCTTGATTGGTTGAGTGTGGTTACGTGGCCCGGACGGTGCAGTCTAGCTGCGTTGTCCGGCGCGGAAGCTCGCTAATCGGCTATTATTTGTTTAGACAACCTGAGCTATAGAGGAGTGACCGGCGATGGTGCAGGGCGCCAAACATATGAGGAGCAATAACGCCGCGGCCAACGGCGGCTCAAGCCCTCAACCCAAACCTCAACCAAAGCCCAAGCGTCGTCGCAAGCGGTTGCCGCGCTGGGCCGACCGTCTCATCACCATCGTCATCATCCTTATTGGCGTGGGCCTTATGACCTGGCCGTGGATCTTGGACCGGCTCGAGGCCTCGGGCGTGTTCAACCAGATCAGCACGGTGTCCAGCACCGTGGACGCGCTGTCTGCCGAGGAGCGCGAGCGCATTCTGCTCCAGGCGCGCTCCTTTAACGAGCAGCTGGCGGGCGAGGCCACCGAGCTCCCCGCCGACCAGATCGAGCCCTACGCTCAGCAGCTCATCTTCGACCGCGACCCCATGATGAGCTGGGTCGAGATCCCCTCCATCGACGTGAGCATGCCCATCTACCACGGCACGAGCGAGGAAGTCCTTATGGCGGGCGTCGGCCACCTGGAGGGCACGAGCCTGCCGGTGGGCGGCACCTCGACGCATTGCGTGCTCACCGCGCACTCGGGCATGCGCAACCTGAGTATGTTCGACGACATACACTCGCTGGAGCCCGGCGACCTGGTGCTACTGCACACCATGAACAAGACGCTCGCCTACAAGATGGTGGACTCCGAGGTGGTGCTGCCCGAGGAGATGGAGTCGCTGACCATCGAGCCCGGCGCCGACAAGGTGACGCTCGTCACCTGCACGCCCTATGGCGTGAACGACCATCGCCTGCTGGTGCATTGCGTGCGCACCAAGTACAACAAGAAGGACGTCGACAAGCAAAAGTCGCTGGCCGGTCGCCACTGGGGCAAGCGCGAGTTTGCCGTGCTCATTGTGGTCGTGGCCATTGTGCTGTTGCTGCTGGACATCGTGATCCACGCGGTCCGTAAGCGCCGCAAGGCCAAGGCCTCGGCATAAGACATCGTCCAGAACCACCACAATGGGGACAGGCATCTTTGTGGTGGTCGGGGGCTTCCAAACCATCACAACATTTGATGAAAATCGCGATTATGGCGAAAAGTGTCGAATGTTGTGATGGTCTTCGTTGTGGGCGGGATGGTTTTCGCTATGGGCGGGACGGTTTTCGCTACGGACGGTACGGTTTCGCTGCAGAATCGCCAGACCGCAGCCTGCCAGCTGTCGCCCTCGTTACGTTTTCGCTGCGTTTGGGTAAAGCGCCTGCTCCAAGCCGGCGTTGCCTTGTATACTAGAGCGGTTTATCTGTTATGCGGAAGGGAGCGCCTATGGCACTCAGCGAGAAAGACGTGTGCGGCATCGCCGAGTACGCAAAGATCGCACTGACCGATGACGAGCTCACCCAGATGACGTCCTACATGAACGACGCCGTCCAGATGCTCGAGCCCGTCTTGCAATATGACTTGCCCGACGTGGAGCCCACGTTCCATCCCATCGGAAGCCTGTCCAACGTGATGGGCGACGACCTGCGCGAGCCCGAGCGCGACCTGCCGCTCGACGTTGCGCTCGAAAACGCCGGCAGCGCGCGCGACCGCTACTTCCGCGTGCCGTCCATTTTGGGAGAGGGGGAGAGCGAGTAATGGCGCAGAGCTTCGATTCCCTTACCGCCGCCCAGATCGCCGCAGGCGTTGCCGCCGGCGACTATACCGCCACCGAGGTGGCCCAGGCCTCCCTTGCCGCCATCGAGGCGCGCGAGGGCGGGGTCCAGGCATTCCTGCAGGTGGCGCCCGAGCTTGCGCTCGAGGCCGCTGCGCGCGTGGATGCTGACCGTGCCGCAGGCAAGCCGCTGCCCCCGCTCGCGGGCGTGCCGCTGGCCATAAAGGACAACATGAACCTCGTGGGCACACGCACCACCTGCGCCTCCCGCATGCTCGGGGACTACCAGAGCGTCTACACCGCCACCTGCGTCCAGCGCATGCTCGATGCCGGCTGCCTGCCCATGGGCAAGGCCAATATGGACGAGTTTGCCTTTGGCAGCTCCACCGAGAGCTCGGCGTTCCACCGCACCAACAACCCTTGGGATACCGAGCGCGTGCCCGGCGGCTCTTCGGGCGGCTCCGCTGCCGCCGTCGCCGCGGGCGAGGTTGCGCTCTCGCTGGGCTCGGATACCGGCGGCTCCATTCGCCAGCCGGCGTCGCTGTGCGGCGTGGTGGGCTTTAAGCCCACGTATGGCGCCGTGAGCCGTTACGGCGTGGTTGCCTTTGGCTCGTCGCTCGACCAAGTGGGCCCCTTTGGCCGCACGGTCGAGGATGTCGCGTTGGCCATGAACGCGCTTACCGGCGCGGGCCACGATCCATACGACTGCACCAGCCAGGATTGCGCCGTCGACTTTACCGAGCACCTCAACGACAGCATTGAGGGCAAGCGCGTGGGCATCATTCCTGCGTTTATGGAGGCCGAGGGCCTGACGCCCGAGGTCAAGGCCGCTGTTCAGCGCGCCGCCCAGGAGTTGCAGAACCAGGGCGCCGAGCTGGTCGAGGTCGACCTGCCGCACCTGTACGCCGCTATCGCCGCATACTACGTCATCGGCCCGGCCGAGGCGTTCTCCAACCTGGCTCGTTTCGACGGCATTCGCTACGGCTACCAGGAGGAGGGCTGCGTCAACCTGTCCGACCAGAGCTCGCTTTCGCGCGCCCACGGCTTTGGCGCCGAGGCCAAGCGCCGTCAGATGCTCGGCGCCTACCTGCTGAGCTCGGGCGTGTACGACAAGTACTACTACGCTGCGCAAAAGGCCCGCACGCTCATCACGCAGGACTACGACGCCGCGTATGCCAAGGTGGACACCATCCTCATGCCCGCCTCGCCGCGCACGGCCTTTAAGTTTGGCGAGATCAGCGACCCCACGCAGATGTACCTTTCGGACCTGTACACCATTTCGCTCAACATTTGCGGCAACGGCGGTATCTCGGTGCCGCTGGGCTTGGGCGAGGATACTCAGTTGCCCGTTTCTGCCCAGCTGGTTGGTCCGGCCTTTAAGGACCGTCAGCTGCTCACGTTTGCCCGCGCCCTGGAGCGCGGCTTTGCCGATGCCGCCACGGGTGCGCCCGCGCTTTCCGTCGCGCCCGATTTTGCCGGGAAGGGAGGCGAGCTGTAATGAAGGAGCTTTCCGAGGTCCTGCAGGATTGGGAGGCCGTGATCGGCCTGGAGATCCATACCGAGCTCACCGCACTCGATACCAAGATGTTCTGCAACTGCAAGCTCAGCCACGATGACGAGCCCAACGCAAACGTGTGCCCGGTGTGCCTGGGCCTGCCCGGCGCCCTGCCGGTGCCTAACAAGCGCGCCATCGAGAGCATCGTCAAGGCCGGCCTTGCCACCAACTGCGAGATCCAGCGTCACTCGATGTTCTACCGCAAGCACTACTTCTATCCCGACATGGCCAAGAACTTCCAGACCACGCAGGGTCCGGTCGCCTTTGCCATGTACGGTCACCTTGATCTGGATGTGACCGGTCGCGGTGCCGCCGAGCGCCCCGACTGCGCGTTTGGCGAGGCCGAGGCTCAGAGCCTGGCGAGCGCCTCGGCCAACGCCGAGGGCCTGTCCACGTCCATGACGTCGACCATGCGCGAGGGCAATCAGCGCGCCGGCCATCTGGCCAGCTACGACGCGTCCAACCTGCAGATGCCCGAGCGCCGCGAGGACGGTTCCTACACGGTGCCCATCCGCATTCTGCGCATCCACATGGAGGAGGATGCCGCCAAGATGGTGCACGTGGGCGGTGCCGAGGGCCGCATCACCGCCGCGGCCGAGTCGCTCGTCGACTACAACCGCTGCGGCACGCCTTTGATTGAGCTCGTGACTGAGCCCGACTTGCGTACGCCCGAGGAAGCGCGTCTGTTTATGGAAAAGCTCCGTCGCATCTTTGTGACGCTGGGCATTTCGGACTGCTCCATGGAGAAGGGCTCCATGCGCTGCGACGGCAACGTGTCGCTGCGTCGCCGCGGCGAGACCAAGCTGGGCACCAAGACCGAGCTCAAGAACCTCAACTCGTTCAAGAGCCTGCACGACGGCCTTGCCTACGAGATTTGCCGCCAGGCCGAGGTACTCGAGGAGGGCGGCATCATCTATCAGGAGACCCGCCACTGGGAGCCCAGCCGCAAGCGCACCGTGGTCATGCGTGTGAAGGAGACGGCCGACGACTATCGTCTGTTCCCCGACCCCGATCTGGCGCCGTTCGATCTGGACGATGAGTTCATCGACCGTTGCCGAGGCGAGATCCCCGAGCTGCCCGATGCCAAGCGTGCCCGTTTTGAGACTGACTTTGGCATTAAGGCGGCCGATGCCGAGCAGATCGCCGGCGACCCCGAGTTTGCTGACTTCTTTGAGGCCGCCGCTGCCGGTATGGCTGGCAAGGAGGCCCAGACGGTCGCAAACTTGCTGGTGAACGAGATGATCGCCTACCTTAAGGGCGCGGGCGTGTCGCTCGTCGAGTCCGGCATCGCGCCGGCTCAGGTGGCAGCGCTGGCCAAGCTGCTGGCGACCGATGCCATCAGCTCCAACCAGGCGCACGAGGTCTTTGAGGCTATGGCTCAGACCGGCGACGACCCCAACAAGATCGTCGACGAGCGCGGTATGCGTCAGGTGAGCGATGCCGGCGCGCTGCAACCGATCGTGGACGAGGTGCTGGCTAACTGTGCCGATCAGGCGCAGCAGTATCGCGACGGCAACCAGAAGGTCATCGGCTTTTTGGTGGGCCAGTGCATGAAGGCGAGCCGCGGCAAGGGCAACCCGAAGCTCTTCAACGAGTTGCTGAGAACGTCGCTCTCATAAGCGGAGCCCGGGAGCCCCGGCAGGGCGGGTGCTTCCTCAAAATTTCAAACAGTCCTGCGCAAGACGAAGGCCACATTAAGTGGCCTTCTTTGCGTGCGGAACTTATTTTGAGCAAGCACCCGCCCTGCCGGGGCTCCCGGGTTCTGGCAACGACTCGGCCGTTCGGGTCAGGTGGGGCTGAATGGAATAGAGTGAATGGGCGCGCCGTTGGCGCGTCCATTTTTGTGCGGGTGACAAAGGGACTGTCCCTTTGTCACATTGCAATAAATGTGATGAAAGTGTGGCGAAATGAGCTTAAAACTTCCGTAAATGTGATAAATGTCACGTTTTACCTAGGGTAAAATGTGGGAAATATCACGTTTACGGAAGTTTCTTTGCGGGAGGTTCGGCCATGCAGCGAGATATCATTGCCAAGCTTAACGCTTGGAAAGCGTCAGAATATCGTAAGCCGCTTATCCTTAAGGGGGCGCGCCAGGTTGGAAAGACGTGGGCGCTTAAGGAGTTCGGCCGAACCTCGTACATCAATTATGTGTATCTGACGCTCGAGGAGCCGTCGCCTGGGGTACAGAGCGAGTACGCTCAGTTTTTCGAAGGTACGCGCGATCCTCGACGGATCATCTCAAATCTTTCCCTGGCACTTGGACAGCCTATCGATCCTGGCGAGACGCTGCTTATTATTGATGAGATCCAGGATTGTCCTTCTGCAGTCGGTGCCCTTAAATACTTCTGTGACGAGGCCCCCGAGTATCACGTCGCATGCGCAGGGTCTTTGTTGGGCGTTCGCTTGTCCCGTGAGACCAGCGCTTTTCCGGTGGGAAAGGTCGAGTTCATGGAGATGCGCCCCATGAGCTTTTCCGAGTTTCTGAAAGCCGAGGGCGCTGCAAACTACGACGAATACCTTGGCGGCCTGGATCAGATCGAGACAGTGCCCGATTTCTTCCATGTCCGTCTCGTCGAGCATCTTCGTCGTTATTTTGCATGCGGCGGCATGCCAGAGGCTCTTGGCCGGTGGGCGGAGACGGGCGATATCGTTCAGGTCGATAAGGTGTTGTCTGATCTCTTGGATTCCTACGAGCGCGATTTTGCCAAGCATGGTGGCCGTGCGCAGTTCGCCAAGCTTTCGCAAATATGGAACTCGATTCCAGCTCAGTTGGCGCGCGAGAACAAAAAGTTCGTTTGGGGTGCGGTGCGCGAGGGGGCTCGTGCTCGAGAATACGAGGATGCTCTGGAATGGCTTGCCGATGCTGGGCTCATCACGGCGGTTCGCCTTAATGCTGCCGGTGGTGTGCCGCTCTCTGCGTACGATGACCTCAAGGCATTTAAAGTCTACTGTCTTGATGTCGGCTTGCTGCGCCGCATGGCAAGGCTGGATGCGTCCGCTTTTGCCATCTCGGATGCGCTATTTTCGGAGTTCAAAGGTTCGTTCGCCGAGAACTATGTGCTTCAGGCATTACTTTCACAGTTAGATGCTGCTCCGCGTTATTGGACAAACGAGAAGCCGAAGCACGAAGTCGATTTTTTGATTCAAGTCGGAAACGAAATCGTTCCCGTCGAGGTCAAATCGGGAGAGGTCGTTCATTCCAAGAGCCTTAAGTACTATGCCGACAAGCATGCGGAGACGACTCCATTGAGGGTCCGCTACTCACTTAAGAACCTAAAGCTCGACGACGGGGTGCTCAACATTCCGTTGTATTTGGCTGATCGATCTGTCCCTCTTATCAAAAAGGCGCTTGATTGTGCGCATCTTGACGTTTAGATCCTGGGTGAGCTGACGGGCGGCGGCTAATTAATCGCTCCGTTACGGCCAGGGAGCTTGGGCCTTAGCGATGCTTGCTTCGCCAAGCGGTGGGGGTGGTGCCGGTGTGTTGTTTGAAGGCTTGGGCGAAGGCGGCTTGCTGAGGGTAGCCGAGCCGCTCTGCCACCTGCGCTATTGTGAGCGAGCTATCGGCCAAAAGGTCCTTTGCTCGCTCCATACGGCGTCTGCGAATGTAGGTGCCCAGGGACTCGCCAGTTTGGGCCTTAAAGGTGGCGCATAGTTTGGAGCGGCTTGTGTAGAGCCTCTCGGCCACCTCGTTGATACCCACACGTCTGCCTTTGTCGAGCGCGCGCTCAATCATTGCCGTTGCTTCTTCGGCAATGGTTATGCTGACGCGTGTGTCTGCCGCCTGCCGCGCCTGCTTGTGGGCCGCGCGCGAACAGGCGAGCTCCGCGACCATGGTCTCCACGATGCCCTGCATATAGACGTGTCCGCCTACGGTGCGAGCGCGGTCCTCGTTAATCCGGCGCAGCGTGTGGCAGATGGCAGACGTCGCTTCCTCGTGCCATGGCTCGGCAAACGCCTCAAAGATTCCCGCGAACTCGGTGGGATAGCGGTGCTCCAGTTCGTCAAAATATTCAGGCAAAAAGAGCACCGAGCGCGAGTGATAGAGCTCCCCCGCAAACAGCGGGCTTAATTCCTCGCCACAGTTATCTTGGATAAAGCTGCAAACGGCATTGTTTGGCCACGGTCCATGCAATGGTTTGAGGTTCGCGGGCGTTATGCCAGCCTCGGGCATGCATGTAAGTGTGGGCGCGCTGACCTCGCTCACGCAGGCATATGGCTCGGGTGTGTATTCGGTCAGGTACATATCGTGCGTCGGGGTGATGAAATGCTCCATGACGATGCAGGCAGGGGAGAGGGGCATGATCCATGCGCGTCCGTGCGCCCGATCGTTTGCCACCTCGCCGGTAAAGACAGCGCCCTTGCCGGAAAGCTCCAGGCCAAACTGCTCAAACTGTGGTGCGTAGAGCTCGGTTATGTCGGTCGCTGCCCGCCGTATTTGCAAAAGCGTCCCTTTCCTTTGCAGAAACGTCCACGCCTGGCTTGATTGTGAGCCATGGCTAACACATCAATGATAAGTTCATTACGGTTAACTCTCAAGCCGTTAGAAAGGAATCTCATGGCAAAGGGATCAAAAAGGGAAGGTGGAGGCATCGGCGAGTTGCTCGCGTATGCCGGTGACCGTAAATTCCTAACGTATTTGGGCATGGCGCTCTCGGCGCTCTCGCAGCTGCTGAGCTTTGGCCCGTACGTGTGCATTTGGCTTGTCGCTCGCGACCTGATCGCCGTGGCACCTAACTGGAGCGAAGCCTGCGACATCGCGATGTATGGCTGGTGGGCCGTGGGGTTTGCGCTGGCAAGCATCGTAACTTATTTCGTGGGGCTCATGTGCACGCATCTGTCCGCGTTTCGCTGCGCGTCCAATATCCGTAAGGCTACGAGCGAGCACCTGCTTAAGTTGCCGCTCGGCTACTTCGACACGCATGCCACCGGCGAGCTGCGCCGCATTGTAGACGGGTGTGCCGCCTCCACCGAGACTTTGCTCGCACACATGCTGCCCGATATCGCAGGCGCCGTCGCCATGGTCGTGGGCTTGCTCGTGCTGCTTTTCGCCCTCGATTGGCGCTTGGGCGCGGCATGCCTCATCTCGGTGGCCATTTCGTTTGGCGCCATGGCTACCATGATGAGCGGCAAAGGCGCCGAGTTCATGAAGGCCTACATGGGAGCGCTGGTCAAGATGAACAAGACCGGCACCGAATACGTACGAGGCATCCCCGTGGTCAAGGTGTTTCAGCAGACGGTCTACTCCTTTAAGGCCTTCCACGATGCGATCGCCGAATACGCCGACATGGCGCAAAACTATGCGGGCACGTTCTGCCGAGGTCCGCAGGTGCTCAACCTTACCGCGCTCAATGGCCTTGTGGCATTCCTGTTGCCCGTGGCGTTGCTGTTGGCGCCAGGCGAGACGGACTTCGCGCATTTTATGACCAACTTCACGTTTTACGCGATATTTTCGGCCGTGGTACCGACGGCCATGACCAAGCTCATGTTTGTGGGCGAGGCCTCTCAGATGAGTGCCGATTCGTTGGCTCGTATTCGAAGCGTCATGGATTCCAAGCAGCTCTCCGTGCCCGCCCAACCCAAGCACCCTGCCGGCAGCGACGTGCGATTTGAGGACGTGAGCTTTACGTACGAGGGCGCCGAGGCACCTGCCGTTAGCCATGTAAGTTTCAGCGTTCCCGCTGGTAGCACTCTCGCCCTGGTGGGTCCCTCGGGTGGCGGTAAGTCAACCTGCGCAAGCCTGATCCCGCGTTTTTGGGATGTTTCCTCGGGTCGAGTGCTCGTAGGCGGTGTGGACGTTCGCGATATGGATCCGCACGAGCTTATGGACCAGGTCGCCTTCGTGTTCCAGACCAACCAGCTGTTCCGGCAAACACTTGCCGATAACGTGCGCGCCTCCAAGCCTACGGCCACTGACGACGAAGTGCGTGCGGCCCTCTCCGCAGCTCAGTGCGACGACATTGTGGCCAAGCTCCCACAGGGTATCAATACCATGCTCGGCGCCGGCGGAGCATATCTTTCGGGCGGCGAGGTCCAGCGCGTGGCGCTCGCCCGCGCGATCCTTAAAGACGCGCCTATCGTGGTGCTCGATGAGGCCACGGCGTTTGCCGATCCCGAGAACGAGGCGCTCATCCAACGTGCTTTTAGCAAACTGGCGGCGGGTCGCACGGTCATTATGATCGCGCACCGACTCTCGACTGTAGTGGGCGCAGACCAAATCGTGGTGCTCAACCAGGGCAGCGTGCAGGAGTCGGGTACCCATGCCGAGTTGCTGTCCCAAAATGGCCTGTATGCCAAGATGTGGGCCGAGTACGAACAGGCCGCGAGCTGGAAAATCACTGCAGCGACCGCGGATGCCACCGTCACGAAGGGAGGCGAGGCCTAAATGTTCGCCTCATTCCAAAAGAAGTATTTCCTATCCGATAAAGGCGTCGCCGGCGTAAAACGCGGCATTTTCTGGACCACGCTCACCAATCTCATCACCATGGCCGGCATGGGCTTTTTATTCCTGGTTATGGCCGGCTTTGTCGAGCATCTCGTCAGCGGGGCTGACCTGCCGGATGCCCTGCCGATCGTGGGCGGCCTCCTGGTCTTTTTCGTGTTGCTCTTTGCCTCTAACTGGCAGCAGTATTACTACACCTACTGCATCTTTTACGAGGAGTGCGGCAAGCAGCGTATGGAGATTGCCGAGCGCTTGCGCAAACTGCCGCTGTCGTTTTTTGGTCGTCGTGATCTGGCCGATTTAACCGAGACCATCATGGGCGACGTCCAGGCCATGGAGCACGCCTACAGCCACGTGCTGGGAGAGCTTTGGGGTGCCATCATCGCAAGCGCCATTGTCTTCGTGGCATCGCTGTTCTTTTGCTGGCAGCTGGCGATTGCGGCGTTTTGGAGCGTTCCCGTGGCCTTTGCCGTGTTGTATCTAACACGCGGCCCCATGACTCCGGTGTTTGATCGCGTGCGCGCCGAGAAGGTCAAGGTTACCGAGGCTATTCAAGAGACGCTCGACTGCGTTCGCGAGATTCGCGCCACCAACCAGGAGACCCATTATCTTGAGGGACTCAACGCCGTGATCGATGCCGAGGAGCGCGAGACCACCAAGGGCGAGCTCGTTAACGGGCTTTTGGTCAACTCCGCCTTTGCCATCCTGCGTCTGGGCATTGCCACCACGCTGGTCACGGGCGCCGCGATGGTCGCCTCCGGGCAGGTCGACTTTTTGGTGTTGTTTGCCTTCCTGCTTATGGTGAGCCGTATCTATGCGCCCTTTGACCAGGCATTAATGTTAATGTCCGAGCTGTTTGCCGCCGAGTCGTCTGCCAAGCGCATGCGTTCCATCATGGAAGAGCCTGTGGCGCGGGGCAGCGAGAACTTTAAGCCTGCGGGCCACGATGTGGTGTTCGATCACGTGGCATTTGGCTATGGTGCGGGCGAGGACGGACGCGCCGGCGAGAAAGTTCTTACCGATGTGAGCTTTACCGCCAAGGAAGGCGAGGTCACGGCGCTGGTCGGTCCTTCGGGTTCCGGTAAGTCTACGGTGAGCCGCCTGGCCGCGCGCTTTTGGGATGCCACTGCGGGCAAGGTTGCCGTGGGCGGTGTGGATGTTGCGGGCGTGGATCCCGAGGTGCTGCTGCGCGACTACGCCATTGTGTTCCAAGACGTGCTGCTCTTTGACGACACGGTGATGGGAAACATCCGCCTCGGGCGTCGTGATGCCACCGATGAGGAAGTGCTTGCAGCCGCGCGTGCCGCCAACTGTGACGAGTTCGTGAACCGCATGCCGCAGGGCTATGACACTATGATTGGAGAGAACGGCTCCAAACTCTCCGGCGGCGAGCGCCAGCGCATCTCCATCGCCCGCGCACTGCTCAAAGACGCGCCTATCGTGCTGTTGGACGAGGCGACGGCAAGCTTGGATGTGGAGAACGAGACCGTGGTGCAACAGGCACTCTCCCGTCTGCTTGCAGGTAAGACGGTTATCGTTATTGCCCACCGTATGCGTACGGTGGAAAATGCCGACAAAATCGTTGTGCTCAAGGATGGAGTGGTTGCCGAACAGGGCACTCCGGCGCAGCTCAAGGCAGCAGGCGGAGAATTCGCCCGCATGGTTGCGCTGCAAAAGGAGTCGGCGGACTGGCAGCTGTAGGACTGTGGCAAGGGCGGGGGCGGATACCCGTGGGAGTGCGGATTTGCGTCGTGGTGGGTGAACCGCCGAGTACCGGGCGGTCTGGACCGCATGTTTTCAAAAAGTTAGCCATAGTTGACCAAATAGTTATACTAAACTAGTCTCAAAAGTGTGCTCGAGCAAACTAATGAACTCGGGTGCTAAGGCACCATGCCGCGCTTGTGCGGCAAAAGGGAGAAGCAACATGAAGAAGTCGACGTTTAACACCCTGCTTGTCGGTGGCGGTTTTCTGCTTGGTACGGCCGGCATCAAGCTGCTCACCAGCGCCCCGGTAAAGAACGCCTGCGTGCAGGGCATCGCGTGCGGTATGCGCGTCAAGAACTGCTACCAGGACATGGTCGAGCAGGCCAAGGCCAATGTCGACGACATGGTTGCCGAGGCTGCCTACATCACCCAGAGCGAGGCCGCTGCTGACGAGGCAGCCGTGTAACGCTCCTAGGCACAAACTATGAGATTCTCGATTATTAACGAGATCCCCGGCAGGACCCGTCTTCAATTGGCGGGTCCTGTGCCAGAGAGCGATCTCGATGCACTTCTTAAGCTCAGCGGCGATATCGACGGCGTGCACAAGGTGCGCGTTTATGGCCGTATCGGCCAGATGGCGCTCGAATATGATGAGCAGTGTCGTGCGGGCGTGCTCGACGCCTTGGGTGCGCTCGATGCCCAGGCCATTGCCGACGCAAAGACGGGTTACGTGATGCAGCTTGAGCCACGCAAGCACAAGCTCGTCATGGATCTTGCCACACTTATCGGCGCCCACTACGCGCGCCGCTGGTTCCTACCTACGCCGCTGCGTGCCATCTTTGTCGTGGCCGGTTACATGACCTTTTTGCGCGCCGCTCTCCACGAGCTCGCGCAGCCGCGCCTGACCGTCCCCGTGCTCGACGCCTCGGCTATTGGCATCTCGTTTGTTAAGCGCGACGTCAATACCGCGGGCCAGACGATGTTCCTACTCAACGTGGGCGAGTTGCTCGAGGACTACACGCGTGCCATGAGCGAAAACGAGCTCATTAACTCGCTGCTCGACGTTCCCGACAAGGCGCAAAAAGTGGTCGGCGACACCGAGGTGAGCGTTGCCGCCACCGAGCTTGAGCCTGGCGACTTGGTCGCCGTTCGCACCGGCATGTCCATCTGCATCGACGGCGTGGTCGAGCGGGGAAGCGCCATGGTTAACCAGGCGACCCTGACCGGCGAGCCGCTTGCCGTCGAGCGCAGCGCGGGCGACGATGTATTCGCCGGCACCGTCGTGGAAGACGGCAGTATCTTGGTGCGCGTGCGCGCCAACACGGCGCAGACCAAGCTGCGCTCGATTGTTTCGCTCGTGCAGACGGCCGACTCGCTCAAGTCCGAGGGTCAGTCGCACATGGAGGATCTCGCCAACAAGATCGTCCCGTGGAACTTCTTGCTCGCGGGCCTGGTTGCGCTTACCACCCGCAGCCTCATCAAGACCTCGGCGGCGCTGATGGTCGACTACTCGTGCGCACTCAAGCTCACGGGTTCCGTCGCCGTCATGACTGCCATGAGCGATGCCGCAAAGATGGGCGTCATGGTCAAGGGCGCCAAGTATTTTGAGGCGTTTGCCAAGGCCGACACCATCGTGTTTGATAAGACTGGCACGCTCACCGAGGCACAGCCGCGTCTTGCCTGCGTACTCACCACCGATGGCTGGAGCGAGGACGAGGTCCTGCGCCTTTCTGCCTGCCTGGAGGAGCATTTCCCGCATCCGGTGGCGCGTGCCGTGGTCAACGCCGCCCGCGAGCGCGGGCTCGAGCATCGTGAACGCCATGCCGCGGTCGAGTACATCGTGGCGCATGGTATTGCTTCGTCCATCGAAGGTCGTCGCGCAATTATTGGCTCGGCACACTTTGTGTTTGAGGACGAGAGCGCGCAGCTCGAGTCCGACATTAAAGAGCAAATCGAGTCCCAGATGCAGGGCCTGTCGCCGCTGTATCTGGCGGTCGATGGCAAGGTCGTCGGCGTGCTCGGTATCGAGGATCCGCTCAAGGCCGGGGTCCGTGAGGCCATCGCCGACCTGCATGCGCTGGGCGTCAAGCATGTCGTTATGCTCACGGGCGACTCCGAGCGCACGGCCGAGCGCATCGCGCGAGAGGCGGGCGTCGATGAGTTTAAGGCCGAGCTGCTGCCCGAGGACAAGTACGCGTATGTGGAGCGCATTAAGGGCGAGGGGCGCCACGTTGCCATGGTGGGCGACGGCGTCAACGATTCGCCGGCGCTCGGTTTGGCCGACGTGGGCCTGGCGATGGGTGGCGGAAGCGACATTGCCAAGGAGGTCGCCGATATCATCCTGACCGATACGGATCTGGCCGCAATCGTGCGCCTGCGCCGTATGAGCCAGGGGCTTATCGACCGTCTGACGAGTTCGTATTCCAAGGTGATGCTCACCAACTCGGCTCTGCTGGCGCTGGGCATTACCGGCGCGATTACCCCGCAGGCGTCGTCGTTGCTGCACAACGGCTCGACGATTGCCTACAGCCTGAGCAACGCGAAAGCGTATCTGCGTTAGCAGACGTGTTCGTCCACGTTATCTGGCCTGCGCTCAGACGGCATCGGTGTCGTCTGAGCGCGGTTGATTTCCGATCTCAGCCGAACACATTGAGCTGATGGCTCGCTCCCGCAGTTAGCCGAACGCCCCCGCGGCCCCTCCTGGGGTCCGGGGGCGCC
>CABUIE010000008.1 GCA_902491565.1 uncultured Collinsella sp. | reverse complement strand
TTTCGTTAAACGGGCGCTAGGGTGTCACCCTTACACCAACATTTTCGACGCGATCCATTTTGCTTCGCTGTATACCACTTGACGTAATAAAAGAGGCAAGGGCGGTGCGAGGGCCAACAGTCATTCTAAGCTCGGATTCGTATCCTAAAAGGTTGTTTCTGTTGCGCGGCACAATATAGCAAAAAAGAATGATAAAATGAATTCGAAAAAGAATTCATTTTTAGGAGGTATGTATGCCTGCCTTGCAGATGCTCGACAACCTTGTTCCAATTAGCGATTTCAGCCACGGTAAGGGCTCGGCTGCCTTTTCGAAGGTTGGGGACGACAATCCTGTTGTGGTCCTCAAACACAACAAGCCAGCATTTGTGATTGTGACACCCGATGAATACAGGGAAGCGAAGCAAGCGGAGGAGGACCTCGCCTTGTTAACGTTGGCGCTTAAGAGAGTGGCTGCGACAGGTGACGATGCGCTTGTTTCCCTGTCTGATGTTATGGAAGAGCTGGGTGTGAGCCAGGACGAACTCGATCAGATGGATGAGGTCGAGTTTGAATGAGTGGGTACGAAGTCGCTTTCTACCCAGATGCTCTCAAGGATATTAAGCGTCTGGACGGCTCCCAACGAAAGATTGTCCTTAAGGCTATAGAAAAAATCAGAACGAACCCATTGCCGCAGAACGAGGGTGGATTTGGCAAGCCTCTTGGAAACAAGGCGGGTACGGATTTGACTGGCTTTATGAAAATCAAGCTCAGGGGAAGTGGCATTCGAATCGTGTACCGTCTCATCAGAATTAAAGAAAAAATGGCCATCGTAGTGGTAGGCGCTCGCGAAGACATGGAAGTCTACCGAACTGCTCAGAGACGAACACTCGATTTCGAGAAATGGGCGGAAGAGAATATCTAGCTTTAACGATGAACGACGAGTGAGCGTTGGTAGGGCCCTGACGAATTAGATTCGTCAGGGTTTTTTCTGGACCAATTGCCTTTCAGCCTCCGTTAACCTTTCTTTCCAATTCATCAGCCAACGTACGTCATGGCAATCCCCGGTAGGTCGCAGGGTGGCGGCTGAGCCTTTCCCTCGGGAAACTTCGCGAAGCCCAGTTCCCGAGGGAAAGGCTCAGCCGCCACCACAAAGACCGCAGGGACGGGAGCGGCTATACTACTCTCAGTAGTTAAGGGTCGCGGATCCGCCGCGTCGCCGTTCTCAACAGGAGGTCTTTGTTTATGGCAGATCAGAAGCCGGTTGTCGGGATCATTATGGGCTCCAAGTCCGATCTGGGCGTTATGGAAGGCTGCACCGCCGAGCTCGAGGCGCTGGGTGTGCCCTATGAGCTCGTCATTGCGAGCGCACACCGCACGCCGGCGAAGGTCCACGAGTGGGCCTCGACTGCCGCCGATCGCGGTATCAAAGTGATTATCGCCGCCGCCGGCAAGGCCGCTCACCTGGGTGGTGTCGTGGCTGCCTTTACGCCGCTGCCGGTCATCGGCGTGCCTATGAAGACGAGTGACCTGGGCGGCATGGATTCGCTGCTGTCGATGGTGCAGATGCCTTCGGGCGTGCCCGTGGCCTGCGTTGCCATCAACGGCGCCAAGAACGCCGCCATCTACGCCACGCAGATTCTGGGCGCTTGCGACCCCGAGTACCGCAAGGTTATCGAGAAGATGAAGCAGGAGATGGCCGACGCCTAGGCGTTCCGCCGTTTCACCGCAGTATAAGGAGAGCCATGTCCGACTATCAGGGAAAACGATTCAAGGCTTCTCAGATTCCCGATCCGTCGAAGCCGGGTGCTGCCCATGCGGCGCAGCAGGGTCGGACATCCTCTCCTCAGCAGCCGCGCGCGCCGCGTTCTGTAACGCCGACGTCCCATCGCCGTCAGGATACGCCGGCTGCGTATCGCCCTTCGTCTTATAGCACCGCTAAGAAGCCGCCCCGGTCTTCATCGCATGCCGCGCCGTCGGATTACACCGAGCCGCCGCGCAAAAAGCGCCGCTCCATTATTCCCATTCTGCTCATCATCATCGGTATCGGTCTGATTGTTGCCGCCGCTGCCATCTTTATCAATGCGCAGATCGGTTACAAGCAGGCGAGCGAGTCGTACCAAAAGATCGAAGAGCAATATGCGCCCGCTAAGGACGCCAGCGGCGTGCCGGTTATCGACTTTAATGCCCTTGCCCAGACAAATCCCGAGGTCGTCGGTTGGATTTACGCACCGGGCACCAACATTAACTATCCAGTAGTGCAGGCTACTGATAACTCCAAGTACCTCAACACGTTGTTCGATGGCACGTCCAACGCATCAGGTGCTATCTTCTTGGATTACGAGGACAATGCGCCCGGCATGGTGGATCAGCAGACTACGATCTATGGTCACCACATGAACGACGGATCGATGTTCAATGTGATCTCGGACACGACCGATCAGGCGACGTTCGACAGCATAGAGTACGTGTATTACATCACGCGCGACGCCACCTATAAGCTGCGTCCGCTGGCGACCAAGGTGGTCGAGGACACGTATGCCAAGGCGCGCACGCCCAACTTTGAGGGCGATGACGGACTGAAGAATTATCTGTCCGAGATGCTCGACGGTGCCTCTGCCGTGGCGAGCGATGCCACCGATCGTGCCGCTTCGGCAACCAAGGTCGTAACGCTTGTGACCTGCCGTTCGCTGTCATTTAGCAATACGCGCGCCGTCATGGTACTCACGCCGGTCGAGGAATAAAGTGTCCGGGAGCCCCGTCCCAAAAAGACTACCCTGGAAATCAAAAGGAGAAATGATGCTTGAGAACGGCAAATCGATGCCTTCGGTTGATGCTTGGCTGCGCGAAGCCAAGGCCGATGCTTCGGCGGCTGATTGTGGGATGTACCTGACGCACAACGGCGTGGTGCGTGCGACGCCTAAGGCCGAAGTGCGCGGAGTCGAGACCGATGGCGTGGCGCCAGGCCACAAGGTGGGCGGCATGGTGTTTGGCTTCGATGCCGAAAAGGTGCAGGCCGCTATCGAGGCGACGCGCACGATGCCGGGTATCGGCTATGTGCGCGTGTGGCTGGCGAGCGGCGAGCTTACCGTGGGCGACGACATCATGCTCGTGCTCATTGGCGGAGACATTCGCCCGCATGTGGTCGATGCGCTGCAGTCGCTCGTCGGCACCATCAAGAACGAGTGCGTGAGCGAGGTCGAGCGCGAGGCGTAAGGCCTCGTCGGCAATCCGAGTCTGTCTATAGCGAAAGCCCGCTGGCAGTTCATGTAGATCTGCCAGCGGGCTTTGATGTGTTGGAGCTATTTTGCTCTGGCGTTTGCTACACGCGTGTGGCGTCCTTGGGGCTCATGGTCATACTCTGAAAACGGTTCTCCATATATTCGTTATCGAAATGCTTGTCATAGAACTGTGCGACGGGAATATTTCGAACGGTTCCGTTGACGCGCTGATACCAATAGTCGAGCGATTGCAACGTCATGACGCCGTCGATCAACATGACGGCGGTCAGGATGACGGTAGCAGAGTAGCGGCGTTTCCATGGAATCATATTGATGAGCTTAAGCAGGCGCGGCAGCAAGACCTTGATCCAGATGAGGCCACCCAGGCCCCACATGCAGGCAAACGGCGTGCATGTGCGTCCCCCGGTCAATACCGCGATGGGATCGGGCATGCCGAATAGCCTAATGTGTGAATAGCTCCACGACACCACGCCAAATGAGGTCTGCATAAACCAGCCTACAAACACCTCGAAAGCGCCGCCGATCAGGGCACTTACCAGGAAAATGATCAGAGGATTCTTTTTATAGAAGCGGTTGAGCGCCATGGTCATGAGCACCGCGCCAAATCCGTAGATGGGGCTAAAGGGGCCAAATAGCATACCGGCACGGTCCTGATAGACGCCGGGATCGACGACGACCATATGCCAGACTTCCTCGAGAATGAGACCTAACACGCTGCAGACGAAGAATACCCAGAACAGGTTGAAGTAGTTGAGCTTGATGTAGCCCTCGCCGGTTTCGTCGCGGCCGAGCATCCCCTCGGCGGCGGCATCGCGGTCGAGCATCTCTTGCAGACGGCGCTGCAGTTCGCGCTCCTGGCGTAGCGTGGGGTCGACGGTGGCCGACAGCGCAATGAGGATGACAAGCTGGACGGCGGGGCGCAGCAGGAAGGGTCCGATGCCCTGGAGCATCACGTCAACTAAAAGCTCCACGACGGTAAATGCGATGAGGACGTAAGACAGGCGGGCGGCATTGCGCCGCTGGTCCTTGATGAGGTCCAGGCCAAAGACGATCAAGATGATCGCGCTTGCCGCCGAGAGCATAATGCCGGCGACGATAAGGCCAACCGCGACTAGGGTGTTATCACCGAGCTTAGCGGCGACGTTGCCGTTAATGAGTGCGGTGATGACCTGCCACATAAAGACGGCGACTGACGGGAGCGTGCCCACGCCAGATAGGGTGCACAGGACTGCGTAGACCTTGATGATAAGGGGGATCTTCTTGGCCTCCGTGGTGCTGGGGACACTGGGGTCGAGTTGATTTCGATCCATACGCTACCTTTCTCGTCTTGTAGTAGCCTACAAGGATACGCCGACGACCAGCTAAAAGACAGGACGAACGTCCCAATTGCAACAATGTAGCCCCTAGCGCGGGCGAGACACGGCGCACGGGAAGTCTTCGAGGCCGTTGCCCCTGAGAGTGGACTACCCAATAAAATGTTTGGTCGCAAAACGGATAATAAGCTCGGTGGGCTTTTAAAAAGCGCTGCTCATGCGCGGGGGAGCGCGTCGCGCCGTGCGTATAATAAGGCGGGTAACGCCAAAATACGAGGCTCTGAGGGGATGCCATGTCTCAAGAAACCATCCGCGCGGCCGAGCGTGCCGCGGGACAGGTGAACGCCATGTCGACGTATGATCCGGACTCTGACCAGCTGCATGAGGAATGCGGCGTTTTTGGTGTCTGGGCGCCCGATCGCGACGTGGCTCGACTGACGTACTTTGGCCTGCGTGCACTGCAGCATCGCGGCCAAGAATCGGCGGGAATCGCCGTTGGTGACGGCGGTACGGTTATGGTCCGCAAGGATCTGGGCCTGCTCGACCGCGTGTTCTCCAATGCCGACTTGTCGACGCTCTCCGGTCAGCTGGCCGTGGGTCATGTGCGCTACGGCACCGCCGGCGCCAAGAGCTGGGAAGCCTCTCAGCCGCACCTCTCTACCATCAATAGCGTCATTATCGCGCTCGCGCACAACGGCACCCTCGTCAACACCGACGAGCTGCGTCGCCAGCTGATCGAGCTGGGCGTACCGTTCCTCTCCAACTCGGATTCCGAGGTCGCGACCAAACTCATCGGCTACTTTACTCAGCGTACTGGCCATCTGCGCGAGGGCATTCGCAAGACCATGGAGCTCGTGCGCGGCGGCTACGCCATGACGCTCATCAACGAGCAGGCGCTCTACGCATTCCGCGATCCGCACGGCATTCGCCCGCTCGTGCTGGGCAAGCTGGTGGATGAGGGCCTGGACCAGGCCGATGCCGCATCCGTTTCGCAGCTGCCGTCGCAGGACGGCGCCGCGACGGTCGACGCCACCACCCATGTCACGCGCGCCGGCGGCTGGGTCGTTGCCTCCGAGACCTGCGCGCTCGATATCGTGGGCGCCGAGTACGTCCGCGACGTCCGTCCCGGTGAGATTTTGCGCATCAGCGCCGAGGGCCTTGTGTCCGAGCAGGGCGTGCCTGCCGCCGAAGAGCCTGCTAACTGCATTTTTGAGCAGGTCTACTTTGCTCGCCCCGATTCCATCATGAACGGCAAGAGCGTCTACGCCTGCCGTTATGACATGGGTCGTCAGCTGGCACATGAGGAGCCCGTCGAGGCCGACCTGGTCATCGGCGTGCCCGACTCCGGCCTGCCGCCCGCGGAGGGCTATTCGCACGAGAGTGGCATTCCCTTTGGCGAGGGCCTCATCAAGAACCGCTATGTGGGCCGTACGTTTATCGAGCCTACGCAGGAGCTGCGTGCCATGGGCGTGCGTATGAAGCTCAACCCGCTGCGTGACAACATCGAGGGCAAGCGCCTGGTCGTCATCGACGACTCCATCGTGCGCGGCACCACCATGGTGCAGCTCGTCAAGATGCTGCGCAACGCCGGCGCCAAGGAGATTCATATCCGCATCAACTCGCCCGAGGTCATCTGGCCGTGCTTCTACGGTATCGATACCGACGTGCAGTCGCAGCTTATCAGCGCCAACAAGACGGTCGACGAGATTTGCGAGTATATCGGCGCCGATTCGCTGGCCTTCCTTTCGGTCGAGGGCCTGCTTAAGGTCATGCCCAAGGGCGGTTACTGCGATGCGTGCTTTACCGGCCGCTACCCCGTGGCGATTCCCGAGAGCTTTGGCCGCGACAAGTTCATGGAGGGCTTTAAGCCCCGCAACCTGGACAAGCCGCTGCACTTTGATGACGACGCCGTGGTCGAGAAATACGACGATCGCAGCTGGGAAGAGGAACACGGCGAGGCCTAAAACCTGCCAAAAAGGGACAGGTTTATTTTGGTAGGTTTTACCTGCTGTTTTGTTGATATGACGGCGCGCGTTGTTATGGCGCGCGCCGAAATGAACGCAACTATGAGCACCGTTTGGCGCCCGGGCGGCGCCACGGTAGTGGGAGAGGAAGGCTCAGATGAGCGACAGCAAGCATGTGACGTATGAGGATGCCGGCGTCGATACCGCCGAGGGCGGCCGCGCCGTTGACGCTATTAAGCAGATGGTTAAGGACACCAACCGTCCCGAGGTCATCGGCGGCATCGGTGGCTTTGGTGGCCTGTTCTCGGCTGCCGCGCTTAAGGATATGGAAGACCCGATTCTGATTAGCGGTACCGACGGCGTGGGCACCAAGCTCGTGCTCGCCCAGATCATGGACCGTCACGAGACGGTGGGCCAGGACCTGGTTGCTATGTGCGTCAACGACATTCTGGCTTCGGGTGCCGAGCCGCTGTTCTTCCTGGACTACGTTGCCATCGGCCACATCGAGGCCGAGCACATGGCAAAGATCATCAAGGGTGTGGCCGACGGCTGCAAGCTCGCGGGCTGCGCGCTCGTGGGCGGCGAGATGGCCGAGCACCCCGGCGTCATGGCTCCTGCCGACTACGACCTTGCCGGATTTACCGTGGGCGTCGTCGACCGTCCCAAGATGCTCGACCCCGCGAATGTCCGTCCCGGCGACGTGATCCTGGGCCTGCCTTCCACCGGCGTGCACTCCAACGGCTACTCGCTCGTGCGTAAGGTCATTGGCGTCGACGGTATTAAGCCGGGCACGCCCGAGGCCGCCGCTAAGGCCGAGGAGCTGAGCCGTCCGCTCGAGGAACTCGGCGGCGCATCGCTGGCAGACGCCCTGTTGGCCCCCACGCGCATCTATGTCAAGCCGATTCTGGAGCTGCTGCGCGGTGGCGCTCCGGTGCACGCCATCGCCCACATCACCGGCGGCGGCATCACCGAGAACCTCAACCGCGCGCTCGCCGACGACGTCGACGCCGTGGTCACCCGCAACGGCGCCGAGATGGGTTGGGACGTTCCGCCCGTCATCACCTACGTGTCGCGCCAGGCCGAGCTCGCGCCCAACGAGGCATGCAAGACCTTCAACATGGGCGTTGGCCTGTGCCTGATCGTCGCCCCCGAGGACGAGGCTGCCGTGACCGAGGCCCTGGTCGCGCTGGGCGAGAAGCCGTTCCGCGTGGGCGAGTGCGTCGAGGGCTCCGGTAAGGTCGTGTACTCCGATGAGCGCTAACGAGCAGATGGCTGCTGCCGCGAGCCTGGGCTTTGTGCCCTACACCCGTCCGACCGGCACCGATACGGCCGAGCCGCTCAAGATCGGTGTGCTCATCAGCGGTTCGGGTACCAACCTGCAGGCGCTGATCGATCTGATCGCCGCCGGCAAGCTCAACGCTTCGATTGAGCTTGTGGTGTCGAGCCGTCCTTCGGCTAAGGGTTTGCAGCGCGCTGAGCGCGCGGGCATCCAGACGCTCACGCTGTCCAAGGATGTCTATGCCGACCCCATCGCCGCCGACGAGATCATCGCGCACGAGCTGCTCGAGCGCGGCTGCGAATATGTGGTCATGGCCGGTTACATGCGCATGGTGCACACGCCGCTGCTGGCGGCGTTTCCCAACCGCGTGGTCAACTTGCATCCGGCACTGCTGCCGAGCTTTACCGGCGCGCATGCGATCGACGATGCCTTTGCGCGCGGCGTCAAGGTAACCGGTGTGACCGTGCACTTTGCCAACGAGATCTACGACAACGGCCCCATCATCGCCCAGCGCGCGCTGGCTGTCGAGGAAGGTTGGGATGTCGACACGCTCGAGGAGCACATCCACGCGATTGAGCACGTGCTGTATCCCGAGGTCGTGCAAATGCTCGCCGACGGCCGCGTCCACGTGCTGGAGAGCGGCAAGGTCGCCGTGGATCCTGTGAAATAATTACCCGCTTGTAAAGGCGGTTAGGCATATCGAAGACGCCTAACCGCCTTTTTTATTGCGCTTTATGCTGCTTGATTTAGCTGGAATTGAATAGGCTGCTCTTCTTGCCTGTCAATTACAGTAGTCGACTCTCATGTGGAATGCCGAGCTTCCGGCATGAGATTATCTGGGAAAACGACCAGAAAACTTGGCATTCGGCTTCAAATTGCGCATAATTCTATTTATCATCTATTTAACATTTTGTTATCAAAAATGAGCGCAAGGAGGCTGGCTCAATGGGTGAAGCAGATGGCATGGAGCTGATTTATTCACTCGTCGGTTATCCTGATGAAACCGAGTGGCTTGAATTTAAAGAAGGCAATAGCGATCCCGTTAGAACGGGGCGTGACATCTCGGCGCTTGCCAATGCTGCCGCTTACTGCGGCCGCGCATATGCCTATAAGATCTGGGGCGTGAGCGACGGTACGCATGAGCTTGTGGGCACCCAGTTCAACCCATATCACGCAAAGGGTAAGGGAAACCAAGAGCTTTTGATGTGGCTCAAGCTTGCGCTCTCAAACAATGCGAATTACGAGTTTGCGGTTATTGATCATGAGACAAAGCACTTTGTGGTGTTGAAAGTGCACGCCGCGAGCGCTCAGCCGGTCTATTTTGATAAGACAGCCTACATTCGAGAGGGCTCTTCGACGGCAGAACTGGTTCCCGGTAGTGCACGAGAGGCGGAGCTGTGGCGTCGCTTACAGTCAGGGAACGCGGAGCTCGCTGTAGTTGAGAGAGATCTGACATCTCGAGAGGTCGCCGAAATACTAGATGTTGATGCGTATTTTGAGTTGTGCAGATTGAGAAGACCTGTCGATTTGGACGGAGTGATGCTTGCTCTTTGTGAACAAGAGCTGATTCGTCGTCAAGATAACGGCCGATATAGTGTGACGCGCTTGGGAATGCTTCTGGTGGGAAAAAAGCTCTCTCGCTACCCGGAGCTCAGGAAACGCATGCTGCGAATCGTGCGATATGCGGGAAAAGGCAGTTTTGACATTGTCGGGGATACTGAAATCGACAAGGGCTACGCTTTGGCGCTTCCACAGGCTGAACAGCTGGTCATGTCGATGATTCCGGCTGTTGAGGCACTGGATGGCGCATTTCGACGTATTCAGACGGCTTATCCTCAAAGGGCGATTCGCGAGTTACTATCAAACGCCGTGATTCATCAAGACATTGCTGACAATACGGCGGGGCCTCTTGTTGCGATTTACGACAATCGCATTGAGTTCTCTAATCCCGGGACAACGCTTATTCCGGCAGAACGAGTGCTCAACGCCCAGCCGAAAACGCGAAATTCGATGATAGCGTCCCTCATGCGCCAAATGGATCTTTGCGAAGAAGGCGGTACAGGCTGGGATTTAATCGTAGATTCGCTCGAAAAAGCCGGCATGCCTTCACCGGTTATCAAGAGTGAGGGCGGGCTGGGAACGCTCGTGACGCTCTATTGCGACTGTCCGTATACTCGAATGAAAAAAAGTGAGCGAAAAAACGCCGTGTACTGGCATGCCTGTCTTTTGTATGCCCAAGGTGAGTCGATGAGCAATCAGTCGCTGCGAGAGCGTTTTGGACTTTCCGATGAAAAGAAAAACACGGTGGCGATGTCTCGTCTAATCAAAGAGTGCCTGGAAGAGGCATTGATAAAGGAAGAGGACGAGGACGCGGGTTCCAAATACAAAAGGTATATTCCGTATTGGGCCTAAAGACAGGGAATGAAAAGAAGGAGGCGGCTTATGTCTGGTAATAACGAAGCGCTGTTTACGCCTGAGTTGGTGTTTTTTGATTGGGAGTGTGCGACGCCGGATGAGGTGTTCGCGCGGCTTGAGGGCGAGCTTGCACCACATGGCTACATTGCATCCGGTTGGCTCGATGCCGTCCGCACGCGCGAGGATGCCTATCCCACGGGTCTCGCTATGCCGGCGGCAAACATTGCCATTCCGCATACCGATCCGGGGTTTGTGGCCAAGCCCTATATCGCGGTGGTGAAGCCCGCCGCGCCCGTGACATTTAACGCTATGGCTGGCATGGGCGCTCCGGTGCCGGCGCAGATCGTCATCAATCTGGGCATCGCCGAGCCGGGCGGCCAGGTCGAGGCCCTGCAGGCACTCATGAACATCTTTATGGGCGCCGATGCCGCAGCCGACGTGCTCGGCCAGACCACGCCCCAGGGCATGGTCGACGCCATCCGCCGCCACTTCTAAGGTGGGGCTGAGTCGGCACTTGGGGACTGTCCCTAACTGCCGGCTGCCAGAGCTGTCCCCTTTGCACCAAAATGGTGCAGATTAATCTGTCCCCAATGCACCAAGCGTGCCGCGGGGGCTGCGTTGTGACACAATGGCGTTTGTTCGATTCGTTATGCGAAAGGCCAACTATGGCAAATAAGAAAAAGAACTCCGAGGCCGCGCCGACGCCCGAGCAGCAGGCCCGCGCTGCCTCCAGCTCTCGCAAGAAGCAGCGCAAGACGTACGTGTCTAAGACCGTCAAGATCGTTCTGGTGGTCATCGGCGTGCTGGCGATGCTGCTTTCCGTCTCGGCGATGGCGTGCTCCGGCCTTATGTCGCAGGCTGAGGACACCTCGGGCTACAAGCTGACCGGCGGTGTTGCTGCCACTATCAACGGCACCAACCTTACCGAGGACACCGTGACCAAGCAGATCATGAGCATGCGCACGTCCTACGGCTACACCAAGGATGAGGATTGGGCGCAGTATCTGGTTGACAACGACCTCACGCCCAAGAAGTACCGCAAGCAACTCATCGACTCCTACACGCAGCAGATTCTGCTTCAACAGGCACAGAAGGAGAACGGCGTGACGGTGTCGGACGAGGAGGTCGAGAAGGCTTGGAAGGACGCGTGCAAGAGCGCGGGCGGAGCCAAGGCCTTTAAGAAGACCCTCAAGACCTACGGCTATACCGAGGACACCTACAAGGACTCGCTCAAGGAGAGTCTGGCGCAACAGAAACTCAAGGATGCCGTCGCGCCCACGAGCAAGCCCAAGGACAGCGAGATTGTCGATTACATCAACGAAAATCTGTCCAGCTACAACGACGCCCGCCGCTCGTCGAACATCCTGATCAAGGTTGATTCCGACGCTTCCGACGAGGACAAGGCTGCCGCCAAGGCCAAGGCGCAGGAGTGCCTGGACAAGATCAACTCCGGTGAGCTGAGCTTTGAGGACGCCGTTGAGCGGTACTCCGAGGACACCGGTTCCAAGGAGAAGAAGGGCGATGTGGGCTGGGATAAGCTCACCACCTTTGTCGACAGCTACCAGACGGCGCTCGAGGGACTCAACAAGGGCGACGTGAGCGAAGTCGTCGAGTCGACCTATGGCTACCACATCATCAAGTGCACCGACTACTTCCATGTCGATAATCAGGTTGATGACATCAACCAGGTGCCCAAGGACATCAAAAAGTACGTCTCCAACGTGGTGAAGACGCAAGCGGCCAGCACCGCGTACAGCGAGTGGCTGGAGCAGTACAAGAAGGATGCCGACATCACCGTCAACCCCATGCCCAAAGACGTACCCTATAACGTGAGTCTGAAGGGTGTCACCAAGAGTTCGATCGACGATTCGTCGACGACTGAGTAATCATGGGGCGGTGCTCGCGCGAGTGCCGCCCACACTATTGAGGAGGATTTGCAGATGACCAACGAAGAGCTGCAGAAGGAAATGATTGCGGCCATGAAGGCCAAGGACAAGGTTCGCCTGTCCATCATTCGCCAGGTTAAGGCCGAGGTGAAGAATATCGAGGTCAATGAGCGCCGCGATGTGACCGAGGAAGACGTCAACAGCATGATCAAGCGTCTGATCAAGCAGACGAGCGAGACGCTGGAGATGTCCATCAAGGCCGGCACCGACCAGGAGCGTACCGACAACCTGACCGAGCAGGTCAAGATTCTGGAGAGCCTGCTGCCCGCGCAGGTTTCGGGCGAGGAGCTCGAGGCCCTGATCGAGCAGGTTATCGCCGAGCTGGGCGCCACGTCCAAGAAGCAGATGGGCCAGGTTATGGGCGCACTCGGCAAGGCCACCGGTGGCAACTTCGATAAGCCGGCCGCGGCAAAGATCGTCGGAGCCAAACTCGCGTAGGGGCCGAGCGGTACATAGTTGATGTTTAGGGGGGCGTGGCCGTCATGGTCGCGCCCCTTTTTGCTGGGCTGGGCACTCATTGGGGACAGGCTTAAATGAGTGCCCGGGCTACGCTCATTGGGGACGGGCTTAAATGAGTGCCCAATGAGCAGGTACTCATTTAAGTCTGTCCCCAATGACTAGGTGGAAGGTTGCGGGTTCTTTACGGGAATGTAGTGTGGGCTGCGGAAACGTGATTCTTTCCGTACAATAGTTCAACTCGTGTAAACGCAGGGAAGGGACATTCATGGCAGACATGATCGAGATCAAGCATCTCAACAAGTACTTTGGCGACCTGCATGTGCTCAAAGATATCAACCTCACCGTCAAACGCGGCGAGAAGCTCGTAATGATCGGGCCTTCCGGCTCGGGTAAATCGACGCTCATCCGTTGCGTCGATTATCTGGAGGAGCCCACGTCGGGCGAGGTTGTCATCGACGGTACGCCGCTCACCAAAAAGAATCACCTGGAGATGGCTCGCAAGTATAGTTCCATGGTGTTTCAGCAGTTCAACCTGTATCCCAACATGACGGTGCTGGGCAACCTGACGCTCGCGCCCATCAAACTGCAAAAGAAGAGCAAGGAGGAGGCGACCGAGATCGCCATCGCTGCGCTCAAGCGCGTCGGCATGGCACATAAGGCCGGCGAGTATCCGCAGAATCTCTCGGGTGGTCAGCAGCAGCGCATCGCCATCGCCCGTGCCCTGTGCACCAAGCAGCCTATCATCCTGTTTGACGAGCCGACCTCGGCACTCGACCCCGAGATGGTCCAGGAAGTCCTGGACGTTATGATTGAGCTCGCGCAGGAGGACATCACCATGATCTGCGTGACGCACGAGATGGGCTTTGCGCGCCAGGTGGCCGACCGCGTCATCTTTATGGAGGACGGCCGCATCCTGGAGGAGGGCACGCCCGAGCATTTCTTCGATAACCCCGAGAACCCGCGTTGCCGCGAGTTCCTGTCCAAGATTCTGCACTAGGCGCGGTGATGGACATGACGGATATGACGAGGGCGGCCGTGTCGCGCCGTCACTTTTTGCAGCTGGCGGGCGCCGGTATGCTTACGCTGACGGGGGCCGCGCTTACCGGTTGCGGCAACTCCACCAGCGGCGAGGGCTCCGACAAGGGGTCCAAGCTTGCGGCCATTAAGTCGCGCGGCCATCTGAATGCCGGCGTTAAGAAGGATGTTCCCGGCTATGGCTATTACGACACCGCCAAGGGCCGCTTTGAGGGCATGGAAGTCGATTTGTGCTATCAGATCGCCGCTGCTGTCTTTGACGTGAGCTACAAGGAGGCCCGCGCCCAGGAGCTTGTCGAGTTTACCGACGTAACGCCCAAGACGCGCGGCCCGCTGATCGATAACGGCCAGCTTGACGTGGTCGCGGCGACCTACACCATCACCGACGAGCGCAAGAAGAGCTGGGATTTCTCGACGCCGTACCGCACCGACTACGTGGGACTCATGGTTAAGAAGCGTTCGGGCTTTACCTCGATTGAGGACCTGGACGGCAAGGTCATTGGCGTGAGCCAGGGTGCCACCACGCAGAGCCTGATCGAGCAGATGATCAAGGACAACGGCTTTAGCTGCGAGCCCGAGTTTAGGGCCTTTAGTGGCTACCCCATCATCAAGAGTTCGCTCGATGCCGGCAATATCGACGTCTTTGCCATGGACCGCTCCACGCTGGCCGGTTACATGAACGAGACCGTTGAGCTGCTGCAGCCCGAGGTCAAGTTTGGCGAGCAGGGCTACGGCGTGGCGACCAAGAAGAGCTGCGACCTTTCGGCCGTGGTCGATCAGGTGATTTGCGATCGCCTGGCCGATGGCTGGCTCGACCAAGAGGTCAAGACCTGGGGTCTTGTATAGGCGCATCGTCCAAGGAAGGAATCAAATGCTCGAAGGATTATTTGACGCCGACCGTTGGTCGACGACATTTCAAAATATGGGACCCTTCTGGGAGGGCTTTGGCGTGACGCTGCAAGTGGTCGTTGCCGGTCTACTGCTGTCGCTGGTACTGGGCACGCTGCTGGGCGTGTTCTCTACCACTCGCTCGCGCGTGCTGCGCGCCATAAGCCGCGTGTACGTGGAGTTTTACCAGAACACCCCGTTGCCCGTGCAGGTGCTCTTTATGTACATGGCCGGTCCGCAGTTTTTGCAGGCCATAACCGGTGCCGATCAGCCGGTGCGCATCGCGCCGTTCGTGCTGGGCTTCTTGGGTGTGGGCCTGTATCACGCGGCCTACATTTCGGAGGTCATCCGCACTGGTATCGAGGCGGTTCCGCGCGGTCAGATGGAGGCGGCCCAGAGCCAGGGCTTCACCCGTGCGCAGGCGTACTGGTACATCGTGCTGCCCCAGACATTCAAGATCATTCTGCCGCCGCTGTGTAACCAGGCACTCAACCTGGTCAAGAACACGTCGGTGCTGGCGCTTGTGGCCGGCGGCGACCTTATGTACCGTTCCGACAACTTTGTGAGTCTGTACGGTTACCTGCAGGGATACATCGTCTGCTGCCTTATGTACTTCATCATCTGCTTTCCGCTCGCCATGCTGGTGCAGTGGCTCGAGCGCCGCTCCAAGGAGCGTCCGCGCGGCGTGAGCCTGGCCGAGCTGGGGCCCGACAACGTAGAGGAGGCCTAGCGCATGGAAATCTTCAACGCGACCAACCTGCTCTACATTTGGGGCGGCTTTGTTAAGACAATCGAGATCTCGGCGCTGTCGATCTTTTTCTCGCTCATCTTTGGCACGGTGCTGGCGCTCGTTAAGAGCTATGCGCCCCGCCCGTTCCGTATTTTGGTGAGCGCCTATATCGAACTGTTCCGTTGCACGCCAAACCTGCTGTGGATCCTGTTTATCTACTTTACGGTGCAGGGTTTGGACATTGTGATTTCGACCATCGCCTTTACGCTGTTTACCAGCGCTGTTATGGCCGAGATTGTGCGCGGCGGCCTCAACTCGATTCCGCGCGGCCAGTTTGAGGCAGCGCAGAGCCAGGGCTTCGGCTTCTTTGCCACCATGCGCTACATCATTTTGCCGCAGACGTTTAAGACGATCATTCCGGCGCTGTTTAGCCAGTGCACGACCGTCATTAAGGACAGCTCGTATCTTTCGGGCATTAACGTGGCCGAGCTCATGTACACGGCAAACGTGGTGATGGCCCACGCGATCGACCTGTCGCAGGTGCTTATGCTCTACGGCCTGGTGTTTGCGATGTACTTTGTGCTCAACTTTGGTATCTCGCTGCTGGTTCGCGCATATCAGAGGCGAATGGTGGCAGCGTAGAATGTGGCAAAGGGACAGCCCCTTTGTCACATAGAGAAAGGAATCGCGATGAGCGATCTGGAGAATAAGAAGAATCCTGTGGTCATTACCATCGCGCGCGACTTTGGCGCCGAGGGCCACGAGATTGGCCGCATGCTTGCCGACGAGTTGGGGATTCCGCTGTACGATAACGAGCTGCTGGTACGTGCGTCGCTGCGCGCGGGCGAGTCGCTCGATAAGATGGCCGCCTATGATGAGCGTCTGGCCGTGGAGAACATGGCGTTTCTGCCCGACCGCTACGATGCGCGTTCGTACTCGGATAAGTTGTTCCAAAAGATGAGCCAGGTGATTTTGGATCTGGGCGAGACCGAGAGCTGCATTATCGAAGGCCGTCTGTCCGATTACCTGCTGCGCAACAACCCCAGCCACATTGCCGTGTTGGTGACCGCTCCCTTTGAGGACCGCGTCGAGATCGTGCGCAAGAAGCGTGGTCTTAACAAGAAGAAGGGCGCCAAGCTGGTCAAGCAGCAGCAGAAGGCGCGCGAGGCGTTCTACAAGCGCTACAGCGCCGGCAAGTGGAAGATGACGAGCGGTAAGGACATCGTCGTCAACCGCGCCAAGCTGGGCCGCGAAGGCTGCAAGGACGTCATCGCCGCTGCCTACCGCTACAAAGTGGCGCAGCTCGAAGACTAGCCGACCAAAACCACCGCAAGGGGGACAGGCACCTTTGCGGTGGTAGGGCGATCGGCATAGAAAAAGTCCCCGCCGGGCGTGTGCTCGACGGGGACTTTGCCGTTTGATGGCTAACGCTGTAGGTGATTACTCGCCCAGCAGGCTCTTGGTGATGGAAGCGGCGGCCTTCTTGCCGGCGCCCATCGCCAGAATGACCGTAGCGGCACCGGTGACGATGTCGCCGCCGGCCCAGATGCGGGGATCGGTGGTCTGGCCGGTCTCCTCGTCGGCGACGATGTAGCCCCACTTGTTGAGCTCCATCTTGCCGCCGATCTTCTTTGCGAAGGGGTTGGCGTTGGTACCGATAGCCGAGATTGCGACGTCGCAGGGAATCTCCTCGATGGCGCCCTCGATGGGCACCGGGCGACGACGGCCGGACTCATCGGGCTCGCCGAGCTCCATCTTCTGGACCTTGACGGCGCACACGGAGCCGTCCTCGCCAGCGACAAACTCGAGCGGGGAAACGAGCGGCAGAACCTCGACGCCCTCGGCCTTGGCGTGGTGCAGCTCGGCACGACGGCAGGGCATCTCGTCCTCGGTACGACGGTAGGCGATGATGGCGTGCTCGGCGCCCAGACGCTTGGCGGTACGGACGGCGTCCATAGCCACGTTGCCGCCACCAAAGACAACGACGTTCTTGCCGTGCTTGGTGGGGGTGTCGTACTCGGGGAACTTGTTGGCCTTCATCAGGTTCACGCGGGTGAGGTACTCGTTCGCGAAGAAGACGTTGGGCAGGTTCTCGCCGGGGACGTTGAGGAACTTGGGCAGGCCAGCGCCGGTCGCCACGTAGATGGCGTCGAAGCCCTGCTCGAACAGCTCCTCGGCCGTGGCCATGTTGCCCACGACGGAGTTGTACTCAAACTTGACACCCATGTCCTCCAGGCCGTCAATCTCGCGCTTGACGACTGCCTTGGGCAGACGGAACTCGGGGATGCCGTAGACCAGCACGCCGCCGCCGGTAAAGAAGGCCTCAAAGACGGTAACGTCAAAGCCGTTGCGGGCGAGCTCGCCGGCGCAGGTGATGCCGGACGGGCCGGAGCCGACGACGGCGACCTTCTTGCCGTTCTTGGGAGCCATCTTGGGCGTGGAAGCGAGCTCGGGGCGATCACCCAGGAAGCGCTCGAGCTGGCCGATGGCCACGGGCTCGGACTTCTTACCACGGATGCACTTGCCCTCGCACTGGTTCTCCTGCGGGCAGACGCGGCCGCAGATGGCGGGAAGCATGGAGTCCTCGCGGATGGTATCGAGAGCGCCGCCGAAGTCCTTCGCGCGGATCTGCTCGATAAAGCGGGGAATGTTGATGTTGACGGGGCAGCCCTCAACACAGAACGGCTTCTTGCAGTTGAGGCAGCGCTCGGCCTCGGCCAGCGCCATCTCCTCGGTGAAGCCCTTGTCGACGGGGCGGAAGTCGCAGGCGCGCTCGGCAGCCGGCTCCTCGTTATCGGGGGTGCGGGGCGACTTCATATCGGCAACGAAACGACCGTTAACTAGTGGCATGCGCAGCTCTTTTCCTCATAGGCCTTGAGGGACTCGCCCTCTTCGGAACGGTAAGCGGCCTGGCGGGCACGAAGGTCATCCCAGTCGACCAGGGTGGCATCGAAGTCGGGGCCGTCGACGCAAGCGAACTTGGTCACGCCGCCCACCTCGACGCGGCAGCAGCCGCACATGCCGGTGCCGTCAACCATGATGGGGTTGAGCGACGCGGTGATGGGGGTGTCGTACTTCTGGGCGGTGAGGGTCGAGAACTTCATCATCGGAACGGGGCCGACGCAGAAGACCTGGCTCACGGCCTTGTCCTGCAGCAGGCGCTCCAGCGGAGCGGTGACAACGCCCTGCTCGCCGTAGGAACCGTCATCGGTAGTGATGTGGATGTGGTCCTCGTCGAGGAGCTCGCGGAACTGGTCCTCCATGAGTAGGAGGTCCTTGGTGCGGGCGCCCATGATGGCGTGCACCTCGTGGCCGGTCTCGACCAGGTGCTTGGCGACCGGGAAGGCAATTGCCAGGCCGACGCCGCCGCCAATGACGGCGCAGGGGCCCTCAGCCATCTCGGTGGGAACGCCCAGCGGGCCCACGACGTCGCGCAGCGACTCGCCGGCCTCGTAGGTGGACAGCATCTCGGTGGTCTTGCCGATCACCATGAAGATGAACTCGACCCAGCCCTCGTCACCGTTCCAGCCGGCCAGGGTAAACGGGACGCGCTCGCCCGTCTCGTTGGCGCGAACCATGAGGAACTGTCCAGCGTGCGCATGCTTGGCGATTGCAGGCGCCTCGATGCGGAACTTGAACACCTTCTCCGAGAACTGCGTCTTCTCCAGGATCTTATACATAGAACCCCTCTCTTGTTAGGGCCGCCGAACCGTGCCTCCACGGAAATGGACGGTAGCCCGAATAAAACCGTACGCGCACAGGCGTTGTGCAGACATACGGTGCAAATTATACCCTCATGGACATGTCGCTTACGTGTGTCTTCGGCTGTTGGGAGCAGGGTTTATCCACTTTGGCCTACCAAAGGGGGAGAGGTTTATTTTGGTCGGTTTTATCAGGTAAAACGGCAAAGGGGGCCGGCCTCGCGCTTCGGTGAGGCCGGCCCCCTTTGGAGCGTTGCATATGTATGGCGGCACAGGGTTTATTGCGACGCGGCATCCGCGGCGTTTCCGCATATAAAACCTGCCAAAATAAACCTGTCCCTAAATGGTAGGTTTTAGTGCTTGCCGTTGGCGGAGGCGGCACCGTTGACGTGGTCGCGGGCATAGACCACGCCGTGCACGATCGCCAGGCCGGCGGCGTCGGCCGCGCGGGCGCAGGTGTCCTGGAAATCCTCGGCCTCGCGGGCGCGCAGCTGCTTAAGAACGTAGTCGGCGACGGCCATCTTGCCGGGAGGGTTGCCGATGCCGGTGCGGATGCGGCTGAAGTCGCGGCTGCCCATCTTGTCGATGATGGAACGCAGGCCGTTGTGACCGGCATGGCCGCCGCCCACCTTAACACGCACGTCGCCGGCGGGAATATCGAGCTCGTCGTGGATTACGAGCAGCTCCTCGGCCTTGATCTTGTACTCGCGACAGAGCTTGGAGATGGGGCCGCCCGAGGTATTCATGTACGACTGCGGCTTGACCAGCACAATCTGGCGCTTGCCACCCTCTTCCTCAGCATCGTTGATATTGATGAGCGCGACCTCGGCGCCTGCTTGGTTTTTCCAGTACGTGACGCCGGCCTGACGGGCCAGCTCGTCGATTGCCTTAAAGCCGGCGTTGTGGCGGGTCTCGGCATATTCCTCGCCAGGGTTGCCAAGCCCGGCAACCATGCGAATCTTAAGCGGCTGTGCAGCTGCCATATTTGTCCTTCCGTTACATAAAAAGTTTAATCAACGACAAAGGCTACCACGCCCGCCGAAGGCGAGGCTTTGCTTCAGCGAAATCCCACCAGACAAAAGCGCGGCCGCGGCAGAGCGAGCCGTCGGAACAGAAGAAACCCCCGCGCGACCTTTGCGAAGCAAGGGGGAGCGCGGGGGTTTCTTCTGTTCCGACGGCGATGCGCCGGGTTGCAAGGACGATGCGACTACAGCGCGAAGTCGCCGCCGACGAGCGTGGAGACGGGCTCCTCGTGGTAAACGGCGGAGATGGCCTGAGCGAACTCCTCGGCGACCGAGATGGTCTTGATCTTGCCGCCCACCTCGACGGGAATGGCGTCGGTGACGACGCACTCGACGATCGGGGCGTCGTTCAGGCGCTCGATGGCCGGACCGGAGAAGATGCCGTGGGTGGCGCAGACGTAGATGTCGCCAGCGCCCATAGCCTTGAGCTCCTTGACGTTGGCGCACAGGGTGCCAGCGGTGTCGATCATGTCGTCGTTGATGACGCAGGTCTTGCCCTTGATGTCACCGATGATGCCCATGACCTCGGCGGCGTTGTGGCGCGGACGGCCCTTGTGGGCGATGGCCAGGTCGCAGCCGAGCATGTCGGACAGCTTCTTGGCGGCCTTGGCGCGACCCACGTCGGGGGAGACGACAACCAGGTTGTCGGTGTCGAAGTGCATGTCGTTGTAGTACTGGCCAAACAGCGGCAGTGCGGACAGGTGGTTAACCGGGATATCAAAGAAGCCCTGGATCTGACCCTGGTGCAGGTCGAGGGTGATGATGCGGTCGACACCGGCGCGCTCGAGCAGGTTGGCGACGAGGCGGGCGGTGATGGGCTCGCGCGGGCCGGCCTTGCGGTCCTGGCGGGCATAGCCGTAGTGGGTGATAACGGCGGTGATGGAGCGGGCGGATGCGCGCTTGGCAGCGTCGGTGGCGATGAGCAGCTCCATGAGCATGTCGTTGACGTTGCCGCCAGCCACGGACTGAATCAGGAAGACGTCGGCGCCGCGGACGGTCTCGTCGTAGCGGGCGTAAATCTCACCGTTGGCGAACTGCTTTAGCGTAAGGCCCGAAAGCTCGACCCCAAGGTACTCAGCAATCTTCTGAGCGAGGGGACGGTTGGAGGAACCGGAATACACGCGGATGGACTTGCGCATATTCTCCGACTTCTCGGGATCATTAATCGGCATTACCCTTCTCCTTTATACATCGAATGCCATATAGATGCCTTTTTGCATTGTAACCGTGCGGCGGGGTTTATCGAGTCTTGATAACGTCTTTACCGTCAACGGACACGAACCGACCACTCATCCGGTCGCGCAGGTCACGATAGAAAAAGGAGCCGTCCCCATGGAACAGCTCCTTTTGTGCTTGGTAAAGCGTTATGCCTCGTCGTCCTCGTGCAGACGGCGGCGATAATCGGCGGCCCAGCCCTCAATATTTACCTGACGGGCGCGGCCCAGACCGAGTGCGTCGGCCGGAACCGGCTCGGTGATGACGGAGCCGGCGGCCACGAGCGCACCGTCGCCAATCTGGGCGGGCGCGACCATCATGGTGTCGGAACCGATGAAGGCATCCTTGCCGATGACGGTCTTGTGCTTGTGGACGCCGTCGTAGTTGCAGGTGATGGAGCCCGCGCCCACGTTGACGCCGGAGCCCATGGTGGTGTCGCCGATGTAGGACAGGTGGGGCACCTTGGAACCCTCGCCGATCGTGGACTTCTTGATCTCCACGTGCGTGCCGGCCTTGGAGCCGTCGAGCATGTGGGTGCCCGGGCGCAGGTAGGCGCGCGGGCCGCAGTCGACGCCGTTCTCGATGACGGCCTCGATGGCGATGGTCTCATCGATGGTGCAGCCGCTGCCGACGGTGGTGTCGGTGAGGCGACTGTTGGGGCCGAGCTGGCACTCCTCGCCCACGGTGACGTGACCGATCAGATGCGTCTGCGGCCACACGATGGTGTCGCGGCCGATGACGGCATCGGGGCCGATCCAGGCCTGCGTGGGGTCGATGAAGGTAACGCCCTCGGCCATCCAGTGCTCGTTGATGCGGTCGCGCGCGATGGCGGTGAGCTGCGCGAGCTGGATGCGGCTGTTGACGCCCAGGCCGTCGCGGTAGTCGTCGCAGTGGAAGATGGAGACTGCCTGGCCGTGACCCTTGAGGATTTCGAGCATGTCGGGCAGGTAGTACTCGGATTGCGCGTTGTCGTTGCCGATCTCGTTAATGTGGGCGGCAAGCTGCGCGCCGTCGAAGGCGTAGCAGCCGGCGTTGCACTCCAGCAGCGTGGCGGCCTGCTCGGGCGTGCAGTCCTTCTGCTCGATGATGCGCTCGATCTGGCCGTCGGCGCCCAGCTTGATGCGGCCGTAGCCGAAGGGGTCGGGCGGGGTCATGGTCATGACGGTGCAGGCGAGCTCGCCGGTAGCGACGGTCTGTGCGAACTTGGCGACGGTGTCGGCGGTGATGAGCGGCAGGTCGCCGTTGAGCACGACGACGGGGCCTTGCGTGATGCCGCAGGCCTCGAGCGCGACCTTCACGGCGTGACCGGTGCCCAGGCGCTCGGTCTGCTCGACGCACTCGACCTTGGTGGCGCTGCTGGCGTAGGCGCCGTCGATGAGGGCGCGCATCTCGTCGGCGTGGCTGCCGATGACGACCACGACGCGGCTGCAGCCGGCCTTGATGGTGGCGTCGACGATCCACTGGACCATAGGCTTGCCCAGGATCTTGTGCGAAACCTTGCAGTGGTTCGACTTCATGCGGGTGCCCTCGCCGGCAGCGAGGATAATTGCGGTTGCGTCCATGTGATCTCCTGTTACGTTATAGAGACGTGTGTTTGGAAACGATACACGGCGCAATATGATACCGCAGGCATATGTTGAGCGCGTAGCGATTGGTTTGCGGCGGTTGAGGCTTGCGCCGCCGGCGTGGCGTTTGCGCTGCTTGCGTGCGGCGTTGGCGGTGCTGCGGAGCTGCCGTTTGAGCGAGGGGACGGGGGTGCCCGTGGACAACATACAAGAGGAGTTTGGCGGCGAGCCCGTCGCGGCATTCTCGATGTCGCATCCGGCTGTGCCGGCACTCTATATAGTGCTGACGCTGGGGCTCACCATGTTCTCGATGCAGCCGGTGCTGATCGCGCTGTCGCTTGCGGGCGGGCTGGCGTACGGGCTTGCGACGCGCGGTGCTGCGCGCACGTTGGGGGCGCTTCGCTGGCAGCTGCCGGTGATTTTGATTATCGCGCTGGTCAATCCGCTGTTTAGCGTCTCGGGCTCGACGGAGCTGTTCCGTATTGGTATGCGCGCGGTGTATCTGGAGAGCATGGTATATGGCCTGTGCATGGGCGGGCTGTTTGTGGCGAGCGTGCTGTGGTTTGAGGCCGCGGCGTCGATGCTCGAATACGACAAGGTGCTCGCACTGTTAGGCAACGCCGCGCCGGTGATCGCGCTTATGATCTCGATGTGCATGCGGCTTATCCCACAGTTTTTGTGCCGCGGCCGCACGGTGCTGGCGGTGCAGGACGCGATTGATGTACCGGGGCGTGCGCCGGCCGACCCCGTGCGCTCGCGCTTGCGGGCATCGAGTGTGTTGATGGGCTGGGGCATGGAAGATTCGCTGGAGCGCGCGGACGCGATGCGCTCGCGCGGGTGGGGTGCCGCGACGCGTCGTACGACGTATGCGCGGTATCGGCTGGGGCGCAGTGACGTTGCCGCGCTGGCCGGGCTCGTACTGTTTGGCGCTGCCGCGGTGGCGGTGGCGTGGACCGCGACGACGCAGTATTCGTTTTATCCGCAGCTCTCGGCTCCGGCGCCGTGGCCAGGCTATGTCGTGTACGCCGCCTGGATGGTGTTGCCTTGCGCGTTGCACGCGATTGATGAGAAGAGGTTTGGCTGATGGCTCGGTTGGACAGGGGCCCGGTGTCGGGCGCTGCGTGCGGCCCGGATATGCCGGCGATTGAGGTGCGGAGCCTGAGCTTTGCCTACCCCGATGCTGATGCTGCGGTGCTCGAGGGGCTCGACTGGTCTGTTCCCCAAGGTGCATTTGCGCTGCTTGTTGGCGGTACCGGATCGGGTAAGTCGACGCTGCTGTCGCTGCTCAAGCCCGAGATCGCTCCGGCGGGCGAGCGCACTGGCGAACTGAGCGTGCTGGGCGAGAACGTTGCCGACATGGACGTGCGGGCATCGGCGGAGCGCGTGGGCTATGTGTTCCAGGATCCCGAGAACCAGATCGTGTGCGAAACCGTGTGGCACGAGATGGCGTTTGGCCTGGAAAACTTGGGGCTAGCACGTGATGAGATGCGCCGTCGCGTAGCTGAGACCAGCTATTTCTTTGGGCTGGAAGATTGGCTTCACCGCGATACTGACACGCTTTCGGGTGGTCGCAAACAGTTGCTGTCGTTGGCGGCCGCTCTGGCGCTGCGCCCGCACGTGCTGCTGCTCGACGAGCCCACGTCTCAGCTCGATCCCGTTGCCGAGAAGAATTTCCTGCACGCGCTGTTTCGTGTGAATCGCGAGCTGGGCTGCACGGTTGTTGTGGCGACGCATCAGCCGCGCCCAATGCTCGAATACGCGACGTGTGCGTACCGGATTGAGGATGGCCGCGTGCACGAGGCGGCGGATATGGCATCTTTGGGACGCCGAGAATCGCTGTTTTCCGATGACACGTTGGGGTGGGGTGCCATCCGATGTGCAAAAAACGGAGTATTCAGCAGGCGTGAGGACAATTTGGGCTCTCTGGAGCCGCCCGGGGGCGTATCGAGCGCGAAAAAAAGTTTGGAATTGGACAAATCGTCCGAATTTGTGGCGCAAACGTCGCTCGAGAACGGCTTGGAAGCCTTCTCGCGCACGGATGGAAGCAGAATACTCCAAAAAATGCACGCTGGGTCGGCTACCACCCTGTCGGAAGGTTGGTTTCGCTACGATCGAGCGTCCGGCTGGGTGTTGCGTGGGCTCGATGCGTCGTTTTCGGCCGGTGCGGTGCATGCGATCGTGGGCGGCAACGGATGCGGTAAGTCGACGATGCTCTCGGTGCTGGCGAAGACCGCCAAGCTGCAGCGCGGCCGCATGGTGCGCGGAGCGGCCTCGGCGGCGTTGCTGCCTCAGAATCCCAAAGCATTGCTGGTTGCCGAGACGGTGTGCGACGAGCTGATGGAATGGGCTTCAGCCTGCGGATATGACGAGACCGTGGCGCGGGAGCGCGCGGCGAGCTTGGGGCTGGACGGCCTGGAGACGCGCCACCCCTACGACCTCTCGGGCGGACAGCGCCAGCTGCTCGCACTGGCAAAGCTGCTGCTGATCGGCCCCGAGCTGCTGCTGCTTGACGAGCCCACGAAGGGCTTGGACCTGGAGAGTCGCCGCACCATCGCCCGCGCCCTGCGTGACCATGCGAAGGCTGGCGGCACCGTCATCATGGCTACGCACGATTTGGACTTTGCCGAGCAGGTAGCCGACGACGTCGCCATGATGTTTGACGGCGAGATTGCCTGCATGGAGTCCCCGGCCGACTTCTTTGCCGACAACGTGTTCTATAGGGCGTGATGGGATGACGGACTGTCGTTTCTCGCGTTTGCTTGCAAAACTGGAGATCCCGCTGTTGTTGGCGGTGCCGGCGGTGATGGCTGCCGCGTTGCTGGCGGGTGTTGAGCAGGCAGCGTTGGCCATGCTGGTTGTGGTGGCGTTGGTGCTTGCGCTGTTCTTTGCGGGCTATGAGGCATCGCGTCCAGGCCTGCGTCAGATTATGCCCACGCTGGTGCTGGCGGCGCTGGCGGCGGCGGGGCGCATCCTGTTTGGACCCATTCCCGACTTTAAACCCGTGAGTGCCATCGCCATTATCGCCGGGGCGACACTCGGTCGTCGTAACGGCTTTATGGTCGGTGCGTTGGCGGCGCTGACCAGCAATTTCTTTTTTGGGCAGGGCATGTGGACGCCGTGGCAGATGTATGCCTGGGGGCTCGTGGGATACGTTGGCGGTGCGCTGGCGTATGCGGGTGCATTCGACCGCGCCGATGGCACCGTGCGTATGCCGGCGCTGCTGACCTACGGCTTTGCTTCGGGTTTGCTGTACGGCGTTGTGATCAACGCCTACGACATCATTGGTTTTGTACAGCCGCTTACTTGGGCAGGTGCCGTGGCACGTCTTGCCACCGCCGTGCCGTTCGATATCACGCACGGACTCGCGACCTGCGTGTTTTTGGCCGCCTTGTACAAGCCCTGGTGCCGTCGCATTAACCGTGTCGTCGTGAAATACGGGCTGTAAGGCATTTCGCGTTTCCTCACGAACTTGCGGTGGAATAGTTCTCGTTTTTGGCTATTTGCTGCCCAAACAGGAACTATTCCACCGCACCTTATAGGGGGAGAGGGGTCACATGATCTGTTTTCCTCTGTCCTCCCAGGAATTACTTGGGGCTAGAGCTCTAGTGTGAGGGTGACGGGGCAGTGGTCGCTGCCAAAGATGTCGCCACGGATACCGGTGTCGCGAACGTTGGCGGCGATTGCGTCGCTTACCAGGAAGTAGTCGATGCGCCAGCCGGCGTTGTTCTTGCGGGCATTAAAGCGATAGCTCCACCAGCTGTAGACGCCCTCGACGTCCGGATTTGCCGAGCGCCAGGTATCGGTAAAGCCGGCGTCGAGCAGCTCGGTAAACTTGCCGCGCTCCTCGTCCGAAAAGCCTGCGTTGCCGCGGTTGGACTTGGGGTTCTTAAGGTCGATCTCCTCGTGCGCAACGTTAAAGTCGCCGCAGGTCACGACGGGTTTGCCGGTCTCGCGCTCGAGCGCGCTCAAAAAGTCGCGGTAGGCATCGTCCCAGGCCATGCGCACGTCGATGCGGGCGAGTTCGTTTTGCGCGTTGGGAGTGTAGACATCCACAAACCAGAACTTGTCGAACTCCAGCGCGCAGACGCGGCCCTCGGTTGCGGCTTGGGCAACGAGCTCGGCGGCCTCGCCCTCGCCGGCGTAGGGTAGCAGCGCGTCGGCGTGCAGCACGCGCAGCGGTTCCTGGCGGCTAAAGACCGCAGTGCCCGAATAGCCTTTACGCTCGGCGTAGCTCCAGGTTTGGTGATAGCCGGACAGGTCAATATCGACCTGGCCCTCTTGCAGCTTGGTCTCCTGCAGCGCCAAGATGTCGACGTCGAGTTCTTGCGCGATCTGAATAAAGCTCGGGTCCTTTTTGAGCACGGCGCGCAGGCCGTTAACGTTCCACGAGGCAAAGGTGTAAGTCTGAGGCATGGTGTCCTTTCGACGGGGTTGGCAGGCTTAAGATTAACGCAACAAGAGCGGGGCGGAGTCCGCGAGTGATAGTGCGAACGCCGCCGTCCCGGAGACACGGACGGAGGACTCATATGACGCAGGCGATAACGGACTCCAAACAGGCCTCCGCCGCGCTGGCGGAGCTGTTTGGCACCCACAAGCGCGTGGTCTTCTTTGGCGGCGCGGGCGTTTCCACGGCGAGTGGCATCCCCGATTTCCGCAGCGTGGACGGCCTATATCACCAACAGTTTGCCTACCCGCCCGAGACCATGCTCTCGCATAGCTTTTACGAGGTGCACCCGGCCGAGTTCTTCGACTTCTACCGCACCAAGATGATCGCGCTTGGCGCCAAGCCCAACCGCTGCCACACCAAGCTGGCCGAGCTGGAGCGCGCCGGCAAGCTAAATGCCGTGGTGACGCAAAACATTGACGGCCTGCATCAGATGGCCGGCTCACAGCGCGTGTTCGAGCTGCACGGATCGGTCCATCGCAACATTTGCCAGTCGTGCGGCGCGGTCTATAGCGCCGAGTGGATTTGCTCGCGCGAGCACGAGGACGCCGCGGGCGTGCCCGTGTGCCCCGCGTGTGGCGGGCGCATTAAGCCCGATGTGGTGCTCTACGAGGAGCCGCTCGATGAGCACGTGCTGACCGGCGCCGTTGCCGCCATCGCCGCGGCCGATGCCCTCATTGTGGGCGGGACCTCGCTCGTGGTGTATCCGGCGGCGGGCCTTACGCGTTACTTTACCGGCGATACGCTGGCCATTTGCAATCTTGCTCCCACCGATCAGGATGCAAATGCCGACCTGCTGATTTCTTGCGACATCGCGGCCGCGTTTGCGTTCTAGCCCGCGCGCGCGGATACAATAGAAAGACTGAGTGCAAAGCGACCCCGCCGCCAGCTCCCCAGGCTCGGCGGCGTGGGCATTTTAGGAGGATGTTCATGGCGAACGACAGCAAGACATGGCGGTGCGGAAAGTACGAGCTCAGCTTTGACCGTCCGCGCATCATGGGCGTCCTCAACGTGACGCCCGATTCGTTTAGCGATGGCGGGGAGCACTTCGACCCCGATGCCGCCATCGAGTACGGCCTGGCGATGCTCGACGCCGGCGCCGACATCATCGACGTGGGCGGCGAGTCCACGCGCCCCGGTTTTACCCCGGTCAACCCCGACGAGGAGGCTCGCCGCGTGCTGCCCGTGGTGCGCGCGCTGGCCAAGGAGGGCGCCATCGTCTCGATCGACACGCGTCATGTGGCGGTTGCCAAGGCGGCCGTGCGCTGCGGCGCCTCGATCGTCAATGACGTGACCGGCTTCACCGATCCCAAGATGGTCGAGTTTGTTAAGACGAGCACCTGCGGCGTCATCGTGATGCATGCCGGCGAGGTCGCCGCGCCCGCACGCACACACGCAACGGTGCAGCTCGATACCTCGGCAGCGGCGTTTGTTGCCGAGAAGGCGCGCGAGGCGGCTGCCGAGGCCGCGCGTGAGGCCGAGAAGCCGGCTCGCCGCCGTCGCGGCAAGTTGCTGGGCGAGCCTAAGCCGGAGGCCAAGCTTCCGGGCGGCGTGGTGCAGCCCTCGTTGCCGTTTGGTGAACCGGAGCCCACGTCCGAGCCTTCAAGCGAGCAGGAGACGCCGGCCGCCGAGCAGGCTACTGCCGCCGAGACCGTCGCGCCCGCGCCCGAGGCCACTCCCGCAGCCACCGAGGCCGCATCGGAGTCCAATGACCGCCTGGCCGCCATGATGCGCCGCAGCGCCCGCCGCGAGGAAGCCTACGTGCCCACCTCGCAGCTCCGCCGCTTCACCCTGCCCGATTCGGCGCCCATCATGCGCCGTGTCATGGGCTTTCTGTCCGACCAGGCCCGCACGCTCATCCATGCCGGCGTGTCGCGCGACCGCATCTGCATTGATCCTGGCCCGGGCTTTGGTAAGTCGGCTAACGAGGACATCGTCATCCAGCGCGAGACTGCCAAGATGGCGTCACTGGGCTATCCGCTCATGTGCGCCGTGTCGCGCAAGCGCTTTGTGGGCGCCGTCTCGGGTGTGACCGAGGCCGCCGAGCGCGATGCCGCTACGTTTGGCGTGTGCCTGGGCGCCATCCAGGCCGGTGCCAACATCGTGCGCGTGCACGACGCCGCGGGTTTTGCGCAGTTCCTGAACGGTTACTGGGCGGTTGCCAAGCCGCAGCCGCGCCGCGCGTTTGTGGCTGTGGGCTCCAACCTGGGGCATCGCTGCGACAACATCCGCGCTGCACGCGAGATGATCGCCGAGATTCCGCTCACCTGCGTGTCCAACTCCTCCAAGATCTACGAGAGCGAGCCTGCCTACGAGACGCGCCAGGACGCGTTTGCCAACGCCGTCATCGAGATTAAGACCGAGCTGGCGCCGTTGGTGCTGCTCGACGAGCTTATGAAGATCGAGGCCGAGCTGGGGCGCGACCGCTCCAAAAAGGCCAAGGCCAACGGCCCGCGCACCATCGACCTGGACCTGCTGTGGATGGACGGCGAGACCCACGGCGGCAAAAAGCTGCGCCTGCCGCATCCGCTGATCGGCGAACGCGATTTTGTGCTGGTGCCGCTCGAGGACCTGATGCACGACCCGGCGCGGTTCTTCCGCTACAACGGCGTCGAGGTCAAGGAGCCCGAGGACCGCGTGGGCCATATCGTGGGCGAATTGGGGCGTATGTAGATGATCGAGATGAATGCTGTTGCCGCTGGCACCGAGCTCGACGCGGCGCGCGACGCGGGCCGCGAGGGCATGTCCGCGGGCTGGTGCGCGTGGAGCGCGGGCGATGCATCGCTGATGTTTTCGCTGGTCGTGCGCCCCGATGTGAACATGCACGCCTTCCACGGCCTGCCGTTTGTGGCCGCAATGGGTATGATGGACGTGCTCGCGGGCACGGCCGCAACGCCGGGCCTGGGGCTTGCCGGCAAAGTGGGCATCCAGTGGCCGAGTGACATCGTGTGCGGCGCGCCCGCGTTTGAGACGTCGCTCGCGCGCGTCGCCGTGAACGGCGGTGCCGGTGCTGCGGGCATGTTCGGTGCCGTGACGGTGGATATTGAGCGTTCGGCGTTGAGCGAGCTTGGTGTGGACGTGGCTGACGAAGCGCTGGTCGAGGCGCTGGCCGCCGCCGTGCTGGCCCGCGTGGACGCCTGGGCGGTTGTTGCCAACACGCCGCAAGGCGCCGCAGGGCCGCTGGCTCCCGTGCTGGGCGAGTACTTCGACATGGTGCCGCTGCTGGGCCGCCAAGTTGCGGCGGTGTCGCCCAACGGCCTGCCGCTTGCGGTCGGTGTGTTTGCAGGCCTGGACATCTGGGGCCGCGCGACCATTAAGACCGATGCCGGCGAGCAGGAGTTTCCGCCCGAGGCCGTACGAATTCGCGGACTGTAACGCGAGGCACCCGCGCTCAAAGATAACGATGACAACGAAGCCCTCTTCGGCCTGTGCCGGGGAGGGCTTTGCGTGACTGCGGGGTAGCACCTCGGACCTATTCCTCAAAACTGAAAATTTTTCGATTTTGAGGAATAGGCTTGGCGAGCATTTGCGGGGACTGTGGCATCGGGCGTGCTCGACTTAAGCCCCTGTCCTATCCCAGCTCCTGCATGCGGCGGTAGATTTCGCAGATACCCTTGATGGTGAGCTGTCCGTCGACCACGTCGAAGGCATCGGTCGAATCGGCGACGATGCCGGCGAGACCGCCTGTGGCGATAACGGTGGCATCGTCGCGGCCCAGCTCGCGCTTCATGCGCGCGACCAGGCCTTCGGCCATGGCGGCGGCGCCCATCACGGCGCCGACCTTGATGCATTCCTCGGTGTCACGGCCGATGGCGTGCTCGGGCGCCTCGAGCGGAACGCTGGCGAGCTTGGCAGCGCGGGCAGCTAGCGCGTCCATGGAGATGCGGATGCCCGGCGCGATCGCTCCGCCAATGTAATAGCCGTCCTCATCGATGACGTCGATATTGGTCGCGGTACCAAAGTCCACCACGATCGCTGGCGCGCCGTAGAAAGCTTCGGCTGCGACGGCGTTAGCTACGCGGTCGGCGCCCACGGCCTGGGGTCGCGCCGCACGCAGCTTGGTCACGGCGGCCGTCTGCGGCCCGATGACGATGGCGTCTGCGGCAATGCGGTCGGCCACAGCGTGCCATTCGCGCGAGAGCTGCGGCACCACGCCGGCAAAGGCGATCGCGTCGACCGCGCCGAGCGAGAGGTCGTACATCTTAAAGAAGCCCATCAGGCGCACGTGGATCTCGTCGGCGGTATAGGAGCGGTCGGTGGGCATGCGCCACGACTGCACCAGCTCGTCTCCGTCAAACAGGCCCATGGCCGTCTGCGTATTTCCCATATCGATAGCGAGCAGCATGTCTACTCCCAGTGTCGGCATAAAAGGACGCGCACCATTGTATACGTGCCGTCGACGGCGCTCGGCTGCGATTCGTTTACGGTGATAGGGGCTGAGGGGTTTAAATATGAAGGAATTATGCTCTACGAGATTTTCCTTGCCGTTTACCGAACTCCCGCGTAATATTCTTTCTTGCGCACATGAGGCGCCCAGACATTGCGGGGTGGAGCAGTCTGGTAGCTCGCCGGGCTCATAACCCGGAGGTCGTAGGTTCAAATCCTGCCCCCGCGACCAAGAACTTGCAGCTCGTCGGCCTAGCCGGCGAGCTTTTTTGTTATTTCGGGACCGTGTTTTCGGTCCAATTCTCGGCCTCTCAAACAAAATCTCGATCTGTAACATCTAGACCCGATTTGGGCGGCTAGGTGTTACAGATCGAGATATACCGGTGGGTTGGGTCGTGTTTGTCTAAATCTGTAACACGAGGGACGGATTTTGCCGAGTTGTTGTTATAGATTGAGATTTTCTAGCAGGCGGGTTTGGTTTGTCTCGATCTGTAACAGTAAGACCCAGTTTTGCCGCGTAACTGTTACAGATTGAGACAAACCGACGGGCCGCCCTGCCCCATCCACCTGCCGCTACCTGCTGTCCGCCGATTTCCGTTGCGCTGTTGTATTCCCATGCCATATCCTCTAGACAACTACGCGGCAACATCGCCGCCGCGCCTACAAGAGAGGAATGTCCATGACCGCACCTGCATCCAAGCTGCTTCAGCCCATTACGGTTGGCCCCCTTGAGCTCAAGAACCGCATTATGTTCCCGCCGCTGACCACCGGCTACGAGGAGCGCGACGGTTCCATCGGCGAGCGCAGCCTGGCCTTTTACGAGCGCTTGGCCCGTGGCGGCGTGAGCTACATCGTCATCGGCGACGTCGCTCCCGTCATGACCGCGAGCCCCACGCCCAAGCTGGCAACCGACGCCCAGATCCCTACGTTTAAGGCGCTGGCCGACGCCGTCCACAAGCACGGTGCCAAGGTTGCGCTGCAGCTGTTCCACCCCGAGTACGACGTGCCCGGTGTCGGCCGCATGGTCATGAGCTCCATGGTCGCCGCCAAGGCCGCGCAGGAGGCCAAGGCCGCCGGCGACGAGGAGACCTTTGCCGCCAAGATGGCCGAGTCCAACGAGATTCGCAAGCAGGCATACGCCAAGCTGCACCACGATATGCAGCACTTTGTGAACGAGGCCAGCGTAGAGCAGCTCACCCAGATCAAGGAGGCCATTGCTGCCTCGGCCGCCCGCGCACAGCAGGCCGGCATCGATGCCATCGAGGTCCATGGCGACCGCCTGGTGGGTTCGCTGTGCTCGGCCATCCTCAACCAGCGCACCGACGAGTATGGTGGTTCGTTCGAGAGCCGCGTCCGCTACGCGCTGGAGGTCGTCGCCGCCATTAAGGAGGCCGCGCCGCAGCTGATGGTGGAGTACAAGCTCCCCGTGATCATGGAGAACCCCGACGGCACGCCGCGCGGCAAGGGCGGCCTGCAGCCCGACGAGGCCTGCGAGTTTGCCAAGCTGCTCGAGGGCGCGGGCATCGATATGATCCAGGTTGCGCAGGCCAATCATACCGGCAACATGGGCGACACCATTCCGCCTATGGGTGCCATGCCCTACAACTGGACGCTGCCCGTTGCCGAGCGCGTCAAGGCCCTGGTTTCCGTGCCGGTGGCAACCGTCGGCCGTGTTGTCTCGGTCGAGGCCGGCGAGAAGATTCTGGAAGACGGCGCGGCCGACATCATCGCCTATGGCCGCTCGCTCATGTGCGACCCCGACATTGCGCTGAAGGCCGCCACGGGCGAGCCCATTCGCGAGTGCCTCAACTGCAACAAGGGCTGCGTCGACGCGATTCAAAACCGCAAGTACATCTCGTGCGTGCTCAATGCCGAGAACGGCGACGAGGCGACCATCGCCATTAAGCCGGGCGAGGGCGACAAGAAGATCGCCGTGGTGGGCGGCGGCATCGCCGGCCTGGAGGCCGCGCGCGTGGCGGCCAAGCGCGGCTACGATGTGACCGTCTACGAGGCGAGCGATCACTTGGGCGGCCAGATTGTGCTGGCGGCCGCGCCCCCGCGCAAGGACGAGATCATGCGCTCGGTCGAGTATTACGAGAAGATTCTGCCTGGCCTGGGCGTGAAAGTCGAGCTCAACCATGCCGCTACCGCTGAGGACCTCAACGCCGCCGACGCCGCGATTGTGGCTGTGGGCGCACACGACGTGGTCATCCCCGTTCCGGGTGCCGACTCGGACAAGGTCGTCTCGAGCTGGGACGTGCTGGCTGGCAAGGTGGAGCTTGCGGGCCGCGTCGCCGTCATTGGCGGTGGCCTGGTGGGCACCGAGACTGCCGAGTACCTGCTGCAGCACGGCTGCGAGGTGGCGATCGTGGAGATGCTCGACAAGATTGCCGCGGGCGAGTCCGAGACCATTCTGCCGCTGATTATGAGCGACTTTGCCGAGCACAACGTGGAGCAGCACGTGAAGACCCGCCTGACCGCCATTACCGACGAGGGCGTGGAGGCTGTTCGCACCACCGAGGACGGCGCCGAGGAGCCGGTGAAGATCGCCTGCGATTACGTGGTGATGGCCGTGGGCTCCAAGGCCAACGCGTTTGACCTTGATGGCGTGACGGTGCCCGTGACCTGCGTGGGCGACTGCTCGGGCGAGCGCACCGCCGATATTGCGAGCGCCATTCGCACGGCATATCACGCGGCCAACGAGCTGTAGTTAACTTCGCGGCCAGGCGGGGCGGTAGCACGGACCTGTCTCGCCCGGCTGCGTCCCATCGGGTGTCAACCGGGGCGGGGTCTGCAAGCGCAGCAGGTCCCGCCCTTTTCGTTTTGCTCCGGTGGATGGCAAGCGCGCTAATCATGAGGAGTGAGGACGTCTGCTGCCTTGCAGACCGCTCAAAATTATTAGGGGAGGGGTTAATAATTGCGCAAACCATACCAGCCAAACAAAAAGATACCAATCTGGTTGGTAAAACACCGTCAATGAGCCGCGGGCCAACTAGCTGCGTAAATAAAACCTAAAGAACTGTTGCAAAGTAATGGCAAATGCCCAGATGCCACCGTTGCGATTTTCAATTAACTGCTACGTGCAAACAGCAAAATGCTACTATCTAACATGCACGTAAGAAGGCAGATTAACGGTTAAGGCTAAGAAGTGGCAGGTATGTCGGAAGCAACAAGGACTCGCACGCATGCGCCCGAGGTTAGGCAGCGCGCCGTCGAGATCCTCCAAGAGGGGGTTGGTCACCGCGCCCTCGCCGCAAAGCTTGGCATTCCCCAGGCCACGGCTCGTCAGTGGGCCCGCGCATATGACGTGGGCGGTGCCGATGCCGTGCTCAACGCGGGCGCTCGTCATCACACCTATTCGTACGAAGTAAAGCTCGCCGTGGTTAAGGACCGTCTGGAAAACGGCCTGACGGTTCGCGAGACCATGATCAAGTATGGGATTCCCAGCGAGTCTTCAGTCAAGGCTTGGTGCCGCCAGTATCGCGAGAGCGGCGAGTCCGCGCTGGTCGATAAGCCGCGCGGTCGCAAGCCGCGCGTTAAAAAGGAGGAATAGCGAACGGGATGGTGCGCCCACAGGGGCGCATTTTTTGCCGCGCCAACTTTTCGGACTGCCGCGAGCCTATCGGGACATCTTCCAACGTGGCCAATAAACCGCGCACAGTGGCCCGCGCGCCTGCCGCTGCGGTAAGGGAGCGTCACCCCCCTACTCCAATGCGGACAGACTCCTTACCCCGTACGCCTAAAACTCCCCAGTTGACCGAAAACCTGCCGCCGCCACTCCTCAATTGAGCTATAACGTTAAACAATTGCAGCGTTTTTGCATGGGGGAGTGATGGTATGACGCTACTGTATTTCCTTACCCTGTTTCCGCTGGTGCCGGCGCTGGGCATGCTGCTCGCGCGCGGTGACCGCGCCCGCGATGCGGTGGGGCTCATAGGTTCCGGCATGATTATGGCGGTGACAGTTGTAGTCGCCGTTATGTTTTTTGGCACGGGTCCGCAGAGCTTTGAGGTTGCCCCCGGCACCTCGCATGTGCTCTCGATCATCAGCTCCGTCATCGATGTCATCCTGTGCGCCGTCATCCTGTACAACGCGTACAAATATAGGAACGCGCTCACCACGGTGCTCGGCGTGGTGCAGCTGGTGGGTTCGGTTGCCTTTGCGACCATGACGCTGCCCGCGGCCGAAGCCGTCACGGCGACGCCGCTCTACCTGGACTACATGAGCGTGATCATGGTCCTCGCCGTCGGCATCGTCGGCAGCCTTATCTGCGTGTATGCCCTGGGCTACATGAAGGACTTCCAGGCCCATGACGAGCACGAGGCCGCACTGCACGGGCAGACCGCGCCCGACCGTCGCCCGCAGTTCCTGGCGCTTATGTTCCTGTTCCTTTCGGCCATGTTCGTCATCGTGACGAGCGACAACCTCGAGTGGCTGTTCTGCGGCTGGGAAATCACCACCGTGTGCTCGTTTCTTATGATTGGCTACACGCGCACGCCCGAGGCCATCAAAAACGCTTTTATCCAGATCATCCTCAACATGCTGGGCGGCATCGCGTTTTTGGCCGGACTCATGTACCTGCACGTCAACGGCATGCCGCTGACCATCTCGGGCATGATTGAGCTTTCCGGCGCCGGAACCGCGCAATCCGCGCTGCTGGTGATGCCGGTCATCCTGTTGTCGCTCGCCGCCCTTACCAAGGCTGCGCAGATGCCGTTCCACACCTGGCTGCTCGGCGCCATGGTTGCCCCCACGCCCACGAGCGCCCTGCTGCATTCGTCCACCATGGTCAAAGCCGGCGTGTTCCTAATGGTCAAGCTGAGCCCGCTATATGCCATCTATCCCGTGACCGGCTTTATGGTCACGAGTGTGGGTGCCATCACGTTTTTGCTCGCTGCCCTCATGGCCATCTCGCAGAGCAACGCCAAGCGCGTGCTCGCGTACTCCACCATTTCCAACTTGGGCCTCATCAGTGCTTGCCTGGGTGTCGGCGCACCCGAGGCCGTGTGGGCCGCCATCTTCCTGATCCTGTTTCACACGGTGGCAAAGTCGCTGCTGTTCCTGTGCGTGGGCACGGCCGAGCATCATATCGGCAGCCGCAATATCGAGGACATGGACGGTATGTTCAGCCGCATGCCGCACCTGACGCGTCTGATGATGTTGGGCATCATGGGCATGTTCGTGGCGCCGTTTGGCATGCTCGTGTCCAAGTGGGGCGCCCTGGTGGCGTTCGCACAGACTGGCAACGTGCTCATGATCATGGTGCTTGCCTTTGGCTCGGCCGCGACGTTTTACTTCTGGGGCAAGTGGCTTGCCAAGCTTTCGGGCGTCGACCCCACGGCTCAAAACGTTGAGGTCAATGTCCATAAGACCGAATGGATGGCCCTCAACACCATCGCCGCGCTGCTGATTCTGTGCTGCGTGGCCTTCCCGATTATCTCGAGCGGTCTGGTGTCGCCTTACTTGGCCATGGTGTTTGGCCGCGTGCCGTACGTTATTGGCAAGGACGCCATGTATCTGATGGTGGTTATCGTGGCGTTTATCGCCGTGGTGCTGCTGACTTCATTCCGCGTGAGCAACAAACCGCACGTAAACGTATATCTTTCGGGTGTGGGAACCGACAAATATCGCCATTTCCGCGGCTCGATGGGACGCGAGGTGAAGGCCGAAAAGCGCAATTGGTACTCGGAGGACGCCCTTGGCGAGAAGCGTATTAGCCCCGTGGGTAGCGTCGTGTGCTGCAGCATCATCTTGTTTGCGCTGCTGTGCTGCGCGTGGATTGGGCCCGAGCGGCTTGCCATGAGCGCGCCCTCGGTGCTGCGCGGCAAGTATTTTGAAGGTTCGGGCGTCGTGGGCATCTTTATTGGTACCGTGGTGTTTGCCCTGCTGGCGCCGCTTGTGGGCGGCCTGATCGACGGTCTTGACCGTAAGCTTTCGGCTCGCATGCAGGGCCGCGTGGGCCCGCGCCTGCTGCAGCCCTTCTACGACGTTGCCAAGCTGCTGCGCAAGGCCCCTGCCAGCGTAAACACCATGGACGATACCTACATGGCGTGTGCGCTCATCTTTACCGTGGTGGGCGGCGGCATCTTTGTGTCGGGTTCCAACACGCTGCTGTGCGCTTTTATGGTGACGCTCGCCGCGATCTTTGTGGTGCTGGCGTCCGCCTCGACGCAAAGCCCGTTTGCCCAGGTCGGCGCCGATCGTGAGTTGCTGCAGGTTATGAGTTACGAGCCCGCCGTTCTGCTGATGAGCGTGGGCCTGTACCTTGCTACCGATAGCTTCGATTCCATCGCCGTGACGGGGCAGTCGGCCCCCATCATCGTGTACAGCGCGCCTATTTTCCTCGCGCTGCTCGCGGTGCTTACCATCAAGCTGCGCAAGTCGCCGTTTGACCTTTCGTACTCGCATCACGCGCATCAGGAGATCGTCCAGGGCGTCGCCACCGAGATGAGCGGCGGCACGCTGGCCAAGATGACCCTTATGCACTGGTGCGAGACCGTGCTGTTTTTGATGTGGGTGGGCATGTTCTTTGTTTGGGACAACCCGGTGAGCTGGGTCGTAGCCCTGGTCGTGATGGCCGCGACGTATTTTGTCGAGGTGCTGATCGACAACACCTTCGCACGCAGCACCTGGCGCAGCTGCTTTAAGCTCGGATGGGGCGTGGCGCTGGTGTTTGGCCTGCTCAACCTTATGCCCATCCTCGTCGACGTGTTTATTTAGGAGGCGGCATCCATGGATCATAAAATGTCGCGCTCGCCGTGGGTTATTCATTACGACGGCTCGAGCTGCAACGGATGCGATATTGAGGTGTTGGCCTCGCTCACGCCGCTGTTCGATGCGGAGCGCTTTGGCGTGGTCAATACCGGCAACCCCAAGCATGCGGATATCTTTTTGGTGACGGGGTCGGTCAATGCCCAGAACCTGCCCGTCGTGCGCCAGATCTACAACCAGATGCTCGAGCCCAAGTGCGTGGTGGCGTGCGGCATCTGCGCGTGCTCGGGCGGCGTGTTCCGCGATGCGTATAACGTGATCGGCGGCGTGGACCGTGCGATTCCCGTGGACGTGTACGCGCCCGGGTGCGCCATTCGTCCCGAGACCGTGATCGATGCCATCGTGGAGGCGTGCGGCATCCTGGACCAGAAGGAGGCCGTGATGCGCGCCGGCGGCGATCCGCTCACCGTGGGCGGCGCTGCTACCTGGGACGGTGGCGTTGAGCTGGGCGAGGACGGGTTTGTGGCTGCGGGGGCCGGTGACACGGCCGCCGCCGGTGACGCGCGTGCCGGGAAGTCCGCAGCGCCCGCCGCTGGCGACGTGCCTGCTGAGACGCCCGCCGCTGCAAAGGAGGCCGAGTAATGCAAAAGGCTATCTATATCACCGTCAGGATCGACGAGCTGTTGCCGCATGTCCAGGCGCTCAAGGGTGCCGGCGCGCGCTTTGTGCAGATGCATGCCGAGCGCTGTGTGGACGACGGATCGTATCGCCTGGTCTATACGTTTATCAACGTCCGCGCTGCGCAAGAGCAGATCGCGCGGGACGGAAACTATGCGATCGAGAACCTGGTGGTTGAGGGCATCGACCAGTGCCAGGAGATTCCGTCCATCAGCTCGTATTATCCGGCGGTATTTCCGTTTGAAAATGAGGCCCACGACCTATTTGGTCTTGCCATCACCGATATGCAGATTGACTTTAAGGGCTTTTTCTACCAGGTCTCGACCGCCGAGCCCATGAGTGTGATCACGCCCGAGGTGAAAGCCGCCCGCGAGAAAGCCATGAAGGTTCGTGCCGCCGCCGAGGCCAAGGCGCGCAAAGCCGCTGCCGAGAAGGCCGCTGCTGCCGCGGCCGCTGCGGAGGAGGGTGCCGCGGGCGCTGGCGATGCCGCGGGTGCTACTGTCGCTCAGCCCGCTGCGGCTGCCGGCTCCGATGCTCAGCACGATGAAGCTGCCGCCAAGGCCGCGCTCAAAGCCGCCGAGCTGGAAGCAAAGCTCGCCGCCATGGATCCCGAGAAAGCGGCCAAGGTCCGCGCGGCGCTTGCCGCCAAGGCCGCCCGCGACAAGCAGAAAAAGGAGGCGTAAGGTCCATGGCACGTCGCTCCGTTATTCCGTTTGGCCCGCAGCACCCGGTGCTGCCCGAGCCGCTTCATCTGGACCTGGTGATCGAGGACGACCGCGTCATCGAGGCAATTCCGCAGATCGGCTTTGTGCACCGCGGACTCGAGAAGCTCACCGAAAAGCGCGACATGCACCAGTTTGGCTACATCGCCGAGCGCATCTGCGGCATCTGCGCCGTGGGTCACAGCTGCGGCTATGCCAGCGCCTGCGAGCGCATGCTTGACATCGAGGTGCCCGGCCGTGTGCAGTATATCCGCACCATTTTGCACGAGCTTTCGCGCATTCACTCGCATCTGCTGTGGTTGGGCCTGCTCGCCGATGCCTTTGGCTTCGAGGCGCTGTTCTATCGTTCGTGGACCCTGCGCGAGCAGATTCTCAAGATTTTTGAGAGTACCTGCGGCGGCCGCGTGATCCTTTCGATTAACGAGATCGGCGGCCTTAAGCACGATATCGAGGACTCCGAGCTGGCCGGCATTGTCCAGACGCTTGACGCCATGCGCCCCGACTACGAGGCCTTGGTGCATACGTTTTTGGACGACAATAGCTGCGGCGAGCGCCTGCATGGCGTGGGCGTGATCAGCAAGAAGGACGCGCTGGAGCTTTCGATGGTCGGCCCGTTTGGGCGCGCCTCGGGCGTGGATTACGACGTGCGCATGTTCGGTGACGGCGCCTATGCGGATCTGGCTGCGTTTGAGCCGATTGTTGCCACCGATGGCGATTGCTATGCCCGCTGCCAGGTGCGTTGTGCCGAGGTCACGCAGGCCATGGACATCATCAAGGAGCTTGTCGGCAAGATTCCGCACGACGGCATCGGCGGACGCACCAAGCTCACGCCGGCCGACGGCGCGCGTGGCGAGGTTGTGATTGAGCAACCGCGTGGCGAGGCGTATTACTATGTACGCGGCAACGGCACCAAGAACCTGGACCGTTTTCGCGTGCGCACGCCGACGTCGCAAAACCTGGCAGGTCTGACGCATGCGCTGCAGGGCGTGCTCCTTGCTAGCGTGCCCATGATCATCCTGACCATCGACCCCTGCATTAGCTGCACGGAAAGGTAGGCGCGGCATGAGTTTACTGACATTTGCCAAGACGGCCTTGGGTTCTATGGTCAAGCGGCCGGTTACGGTGTGCTATCCGCAGGAGAAGCTGACGGCGCCCGAGCGCTTGCGCGGGCATATCGTCAATGACATGGACGTGTGCATCTGCTGCGGCATGTGCGCACGGCGTTGCCCGGCGGGCGCGCTCGCGGTCGATCGCAAGGGCGGAACGTGGTCGATCGACCCGTATGCCTGCGTGGTGTGCGGTGAGTGCATCGAGAGCTGCCCCAAGCACTGCCTGACTATGGACACCGCCCGCACCCCAGTCGCAGCGGACAAGACTCCCACAGTAGAAACCAAACCGGAATAGCGCCGGAATAGAGCTGGAATAGGGGCCGGTGGGGCAAAAATGCCCCACCGGCCCCGCGCTTAAACGCGCGGCTGGGCCGCCGCAAACAAAACTATGCCGGTTTACGGGGCTGGATGGCGAACCTCCGACCATACGGAAAAACACAAAAACAAAACCGCAGGTAGATAGCCTGCCGTTTTTCAAAAAATGAGGGTATGGATGAGGGTCCCGACTTTTGCCCCGTAATCCGGCATAGTTTTGAAATAGCACCATATCCGTAGAAGCCCTTGATCTCCCGTGGACAGAGGGAAACGGATCATTTTTGCCTTGCGAGGGCTGCCGCGTGACCCGTCTGCCACGAAATGGGCCTATCTACTACGTTTAGGCGGCAGCCCTCGACCACGTCAAGTAATGCGAAATGAAAACCGCAGGTAGAACGCTTGCAGTTTTTCATGAAAAGCGGCTATGGTCGGGGGTATCGAGTCAAACGTAGTAGATGGCCCGATTTCGTGGCGAGCGTTACCAACTGATTCCCCGGGGACGGAGGAAAACGGGTCATTTTTGCCTGATGGCTCCGAGTCGCACCCGTTTTCCTGCGAAAACGCCGTGTCTCAACTTTGGTGAGACATTTGTCTCACGCCCAAAACCGAATCTGGAACATGTGTCACCTGCCCTAATTGTGTCTCATTCCGTAACTTTAGGCTGATGCAAGGTCTGAGCCTGCGAGAAGGGAGACACGATGGGTAAGTACACGAGGGGTCTCTTGGCGGTGATACTGGCCGTAGTGCTGGTGTTGCCAGCCGCAGCATTCGCCATGCTGCCCGAGGCCAACGCCAGGTCCAGCACAGGAATGGACGGACCGATAATGACCGGAAAGGTCGCCGACCCCGACACCAGCGGTCGCTGGGAAATCTGGGCGGCAGGCCACGGTGGCAATAAGGTAACGACCCAAAACGTCGGTCGAATCTGGACCGACAAGACGGTCAAGGCAACCGAGGAAAACGAAGAGTCGGACTTTTTGACCACGCTTTCGGCGATGTCCTCGACGTCTAATTCAACCGTGACGGTCACCACGCCGCTTGACATCGTGATGGTGCTGGATGCCTCTGGCTCGATGGATGATCCTATGGGTGGCGGAGATTCCACCAAGCGTATCGATGCACTGAAGAGCGCTGCGAACAGCTTTATCAATACCATTGCCAAGCAAAACGAGGGTATCGAGGGTGTCGATAGGCAGCACAGGGTTGCCATTGTTAAGTTTGCGGGTGATAAGACCAATAAGGTCGGCAATGACCAGTACAAGAAAGGGCAGTTTTGGTACAACAACTCGCAGGTGATGAAGGGTTTGACCGATTGCTCTGGCGGCAACGTGAAAGTTCTTGAGGATACAGTTGCTGGAATCAAACCAAGCGGTGCCACGCGTGCCGACTATGGTCTGGAACTGGCCGGGGATATCACTTTTGGCCGCGCAGATGCCAAGAAGATCGTTGTGTTCTTTACCGACGGCAAGCCAACGAGCTTCAGCGAGTTTGATTCTGACGTCGCCAAGGGTGCCGTGACGGCTGCCAAGAAGATGAAGGATGGCAAAGCCACCGTTTATACCATCGGCATCTTTAGTGGAGCGGACCCCGCTGACGATCCCTCGAAAGAGGGGACAAGCGACGTCAACAAGTTTATGCACGCCGTGTCGAGTAATTATCCCGATGCCACGTCGTATGCGAGCGACAAGCTTGGCACACGCGCGGAAAACTCCGACTACTACAAGTCGGCGACCAACGCCGAAGAGCTCAAGAAGGTCTTCGACGACATCTCACAGGCCATCACATCGGAGGCGCCTTATCCGACCAAAATCCATAAGGGCTACGACGAGACCAAGTCCGGCTACATTACGTTTACCGACGAGCTGGGCGACTTTATGCAGGTCGACGGATTTACCGAAGTCGTCATCAACGGCACGCCGTTTACCGAGGCGAGCAAGACGTTCAACAAAGAAACCAATACCGACACATACGAGTTCACCGGCAAGGCAAAAGACCTGCTCATCACCGTGCAGCGTGCTGGCGCTGACAATCCCCAGAAGGGCGATATCGTAACGGTTAACATTCCTGCGTCGTTGATTCCGCTGAGCCACTTTAAGACCGTAGACGGCAAGCTTTCGGTCGACAACGTTAAGCCCATTCAGGTGAAGTATGCCTCGAGCGTGAAGAGCGCCGCACTTGACAACCTGTTTACGCCCGAGAAGGTCACGGGGCTCAAGGACTACATCGAGCATAATACGACTGTCGTTGACGGCACCAAGACCGTGAGCTTCTACGCGAACAAGTGGAGCGGTGGTGCGTTGGGTGATACGGTTGCGACCTTTGAGCCGGCCGACACCAACCGCTACTACTACTTCCAGAAGCAGACTCCCATTTACACGGACAAGGACTGCACACAGCCTGCAAAGAATTCGCTGACAGATACTGGCACCTATTACTACAAGGATGAGTTTGAGGAGCAGGGCGAGAACGGCGAGGCCAAGCCCGCCACTGCCGTCATCGAGTTTATCGGCGGCGACGCTGCCAAGTTTGACGGCGCTATTGTTGCCGACAAGGACGGCAACCTTTCGTTTAGCGTGGGAACCGCGCGTCTGGCCTTTATCGACGAGCTCCACACCACCAAGGGCAGCGTGGGCGGCAACAGCACTGGTACCGCGACCGACGTTCTCAACCCCAAATGGAACAACGTGTCCGCCAAGGCGGCTGCGACGCATGTCAATTCCTATCTGGGCAACAACGGCAAGATCAGCTTTGCGTATGACATGACGCCGGCAATGGTGAACACCAAGGCCAGCTTTGGTCTAACCAAGGTGCTCGAGGGTCGCGACTGGACGAATGCTGACGCGTTTGAGTTTGGCCTGACATCCGAGAGCGGCGCCCCGATGCCTGCGGCTAGGACTGCGACCGTGCGCAAGGCTGACCTGGACCAGGGCAAGGCTGCCATCGACTTCGGCACGATCGAATACACCGAACCTGGCACGTACGTCTACAAGGTCAGTGAAAAGCATGCCGGGACCACGATTGACGGCATCGCCTACAGCAAGAACGTCGCGGAGATCACCGTGACGGTAACGCCCGACAAGGAGGGCGAGCTCAGCGCCGCTGTGAAGGTGGCCTGGAGTGAAGCCGAAGTGACCGAGTTCAAGAACGTCTACGCTGCGGATCCTGTTGAGTCCAGCGTTACCGACCAGATTACCGTGGCCAAGTCCCTGACCGGGCGCGACTTGACGGAAGGCGAGTTCAGTTTTGAGCTGCGCGAGGTTAAGGGCGAGGACTCTGAGCTTATCGAGACCGTTGCGAACGCCGCCGACGGCAAGGTGACGTTCAGCACCATCAAGTACACCGAGATCGGCCAGCACACCTACATGCTGCGTGAGGTCAAGGGCGACGCCGGTGGCATCACCTATGACGATACGATCTACACTGTCGTGACGACCATTGCCGATAACGGCAAGGGCCAGCTGGCCGCTACGCACGAGCTGAAGGGCGCCAAGGACGTCAAGAGCATCGAGTTCAAGAACGCCTACACCACAAATGCTGCCGAGGCATCGCTTACGGGCATCAAGAACCTGCAGGTCGCCGACGGCTTGACCCCGGCTGACATTGCCGGCAAGTTCACCTTTACCGTGACCGGTGAAGAGGGCGCACCCATGCCCGCGAACGCGAGTGTGACCAATGATGCCAAGGGCAAGGTCGACTTTGGCAAGATTACCTTTACGCTCGACGACCTTAACAAGGCTCTGGGCGAGAAGCCCGAGAAGCGCGAGCACACCTTTACCTACACCGTGACCGAGTCCGGCGAGGTCGCTGGCGTGACCAACGACGCCAAGCTGTCGCGCGAGGTTTCCTTCACCGTGACTGATGACGGCAAGGGCAATCTGAGCGTATCCCACAAGCCGGACGGCGATGTGGCATTTACGTTCACCAATACCTATAACGTGACGCCTGTCGAGACGAGCGTCACCGACCAGATTACCGCGACCAAGGTCCTGACCGGGCGCGAGCTTGCTGCCGGCGAGTTCTCCTTCGAGCTCGTCGAGGGCGAGGGCGAGGACGCCAAGGTTATCGCCACCGGCACTAACGCCGCCGATGGCAAGATCACGATGAGCGCCGTGAAGTACACCAAGGCCGGAACGCACGCCTACACGCTGCGCGAGGTCAAGGGCGGAACCATCAGCAAGGGCGTCACCTACAGCGATGCCGAGTACACCATCGAGACCACCATCACGGACAACGGCGACGGTACGCTCAGCGCCACGCATGTTCTGAAGGACGACGTCAAGGCTGCAACTTTCGAGAACGCTTACAGCGTGACCCCGCTCGACGCAGAGTTCGACTTTGGCCTGGGCAAGGCCATCGACGGTCGCGACTGGACGGACTCCGACAAGTTCAGCTTTACCATTACCGCTTCCGAGGGCACCCCGCTGCCCGATCCCGCAACCGTAACCGTGAGTAAGAAGGACGCGAAGGACGGCATCGCCGCCATCAAGTTCGGCAAGATCCACTACACGGCTGCCGGAACCTACAAGTATGAGATCCGCGAGAACGCGGGTAATACGGTCGGCATGACGTATGACTCCCACGTCGCGACCGCCGAAGTAACCGTGACCGAGGACGGCGATGGCAACCTGACCGCCAACGTCACCAAGAAGGAAAACGGACGCTTTACCAACACGTACCGCACTGAGCTTAACTACACCGCGGCCGGCGGTCTGTGGCTCAGCAAGTATCTGGACGGCCGCCCCATGACCGAGGGCCAGTTCACCTTTACCGTGACACCTGCTGACGACGCTTCGGCTCGCGCGCTCGGTCTGCTGCCCGGGGCCAACAGCTTCAAGTCTCCCGAAGCGGCAGAGGCAACGGTCGGACTGATCGACATTCTGGCTGGTCATGAGGTTAAATTTACGCAGGCTGACGCCGGCAAGACCTTCAAGTACACCGTGGCCGAAAAGAACGACGGCCAGCCCGGTTACACCTACGATGACGCCGTACGCACGGTGACGATCGCCATCGCCGACGACACCGCCGGTACGCTCACTGCTACGACGACCGTTTCCGGTGGTCCCGAGGGCACGCATGAGACGGTCCACAAGAGTGGCGAGAACAAGGTCGAGAAGGCCCTGGTGCCGTTCCACAACAGTTACAGCGCTACGACCAACACGCCTGGCGGCACCGCCGCTCAGGTCGTTGCCACCAAGACTCTGACCGGCCGCCCGATGGCCGACGGCGAGTTCTGGTTCGGCATCGCCTATCAGGGTGAGCTTGTGGCATACGAAAACCTCAAGCCCAATATCGGCGGGCACGTGAGCTTTGATACGCTGCACTACGACACTAAGATGCTTGCTAATCTTGAGGCTGCTGGGCTTGCCCATCGTACCGACAAGGACGGTAAGCTTGCCTGGACCATTAACTACACGGCCTACGAAGATTTATTCGGGCTGCCGAATGGCGTTTCCGCTACAACGTGGAGCTTTGGCTTTAAGGTTATCGTCGTCGACAACGGTGACGGTACCCTGACGGCGACGGTCGACTACGGCGGCGTCGAGCCCTTGTTCGAGAACGTCTACGGCGCCGACGCCGTGGATGCCGCGCTCACCGGTACTAAGAAGCTCCAGGTTGCCGAGGGCCTGACCCCGGCCGACATCACGGGTAAGTTCACCTTTACCGTGACCGCCGACGAGGCAGGTGCCCCGATGCCCGAGCGCACGACCGTAACCAACGACGCAGCCGGTAACGTGGACTTTGGCAAGATCCACTTTACGCTCGAGGACCTCAACCGCGCTCTGGGCGTGACGGACGATGCGACCGATAAGGCCGAGGCGGACGAAGCTGACGAGGCCGAGGCCGACGAGGCAGAGGCTGAAGAGGCCGACCCCGCCGCTGACGCCAATGTCGACGAGTCCGAGCCTGCGGCCCCCACCGCTCCGCGCTCGCACACCTTTGCCTATACGGTGACCGAGACCGGCAGCGCCCCTGGCGTGACCAACGATGCCAACGCCACGCGCAAGGTTTCCTATACCGTGACTGACGACGGCGCCGGACATCTGAGCGTCGTGCGCAACGGCGACGACGGTGCGGCCTTCACATTCATCAACACCTACAGCGTAACGCCCACCGACTCTGTCGTGACCGATCAGGTCAAGACGGTCAAGCGTCTGACCGGACGCGACCTTGCAGCCGGCGAGTTCACGTTTGATCTGCTCGAGGACGGCGTGGTTGTCGCTAGCGGCACCAACGACGCCAACGGCACTGTGACACTGAGCCCGATCCGCTACGAGGCGCCCGGCACGCACACGTACACGCTGCGCGAGGCTTGCCCCAATGCGCTCGGCCTGTACAAGGGCGTCACCTATGACGGTACGACCTACACCGTCGTGGCCACCGTCTCTGACAACGGCGATGGCACACTGGCCGTGACGCACAAGCTCGAGGGAACCACCGAGTCGGCTGGTTTTACCAACAAGTATCACGCCATGCCCACCCAAGTCTCCATCGGCGCCATCAAGGTGCTCGAGGGACGCGAGCTCAAGAAGGACGAGTTCAGCTTTAAGCTCGTTGGCGAGGGCATCGAGTCCACCGTCACCAACGATGCCGACGGTAAGATCAGCTTCGACAAGTTTGAGTACGACGAGCCCGGTACGCACGTCTACACCATCAGCGAAGTCAAGGGCGACGAGGCCGGTATGACCTACGACAAGTCCGTCTTTACCGCGACCGTCAACGTGGTCGATGACGGCGAGGGCAACCTCAAGGCGAACGTCGCCTTTACCAAGGGCGACAGGAGCGTCGAGGGTATCGTGTTCAACAACACGTACAAGAAGCCCGAGACTCCTACGCCGACACCCGATCCCGGCACGCCCAAGACCGTGACGAACATCGTCAAGACGGTCAAGGGTTTCCTGCCCACCACGGGCGACCAGCAGGCTGCCGCTCTGCTTATGGCATTTGTCATCGCCATGGCCGGCGTCGGAGCCCTGGTCTGGGGTATCCGTAAGCGCTAGGCACGCTGGCAGCGCCCGGGGCCAGAAGGCCCCGGGCGGCCGGCGGGGAGCCAGAACATAGCCCCACCCCCAGCCCCAGCCGCCACGGAGGTATCTCCCTCCTCCGTGGCGGCGCTTTTGTGCGTAGGCGAGAAGGGTTCGCCACGAAACCGGCCCATCTACTACGTTTAGCCCCTTACCCCCAACCATGCCGAAAAGCGCAAAAACAAAACCGCAGGTAGAACGCCTGCGGTTTTGTTCAAAACGAAGGTATGGTCAGGGGTATCGAGTCAAACGTAGTAGATGGGCCGATTTCGTGGCGGGCGGTTTCGGCTGATCCATTGGGGACGGAGGAAAACGGCTCATTTTGGTCCCGCGAGGCTGGCGGAGACACTCGTGCAGGGCCGCCCGAACAAAACTATGCCGGTTTACGGGGCTAAGTCACGCGCTCCCAACCATGCCGATATCCGTGAAAATAAAACCGCAGGTAGACAAGCCGTCATTTTACGGAAAACGCGGGTATGGATGGGGGCCCTGAGCTTAGCCCCGTAAACCGGCATAGTTTTGAAATGGCATTAAATCGATAACAGCTATTTTGCTCTGTCGGAGCGGTTGGCCGTTGGGTAATTACCCTCGCAGGTAGGCGATGGCGATCTGCGTGCGGTTGCGTAGGCCCATTTTGGCAAGGATCGAGCTGATGTGGTTGCGTACGGTGCCTTCGCCCATATAGGCGGTGGCGGCAATCTCCTTGTTATCGAGGCCGCGGGCGATGAGCTCGGCGACTTCGAACTCGCGGTCGGTCAGACCGGCAAAGGCGGCGGGCCGGCGGGTCGCGCCGGCCTCGACGTCCGCCCCATCAAAGTTGATATCTTCGATCGCCTTGCCCTCGAGCACGCGTTTGCCGTCCATGACCTGCGCCAACGCCGGCGGAATGGCAGCGACATCGGTCTTGATCAGGTAGCCGCGGGCGCCCAGCTTGAGCGCCGACACAATGTACTCGTCATCCGAGAACGTCGTCAGAAACACCACGCGCGCCGCAGGGTCGTGCTCAAGGATCTCGCGCGCGGCCGAAAGGCCGTCGCGTCCCGGCATCTGGATGTCGAGCAGCGCAATATCGGGTGCGTGCTCGGCGTAGAGCGCCACCGCATCGTTGCCGTTGGCACCGGTGCCCACCACTTCGATCTGCGGCTGGGCGCCCAAGATAATCTTGAGCGAATCGACCACCAAGCGGTCGTCGTCGACAACGATGAGCCTCATCGGCCCTCATCTCCTTGCTGTTTGGGAACGGTGGCAAACACACGCCAGCCGCCGGCGCCGGCACGCGGGCCGGCGGTGAAGGTGCCGCCAAGCGCCTCGATGCGCTCGCGCATGGAGGCGAGCCCCATGCCCTCCGCGGTGCCGCGGCCGCTTGCTTGGACCTCACCCACGCCATCGTCGGTAACAATGAGCTGGTAAAACGACGGATGCTCCATGCACCGTACGGTGACGGTCTGGGCGCAAGCGTGGCGTATGGTATTGGAGAGCGCTTCGCGCAGGACCGCTGCAAAGCAGTTGGCGACGTTTGCGGGCGCATGTTCGGCCATAACTTCAAGCTCAATCTGCGGGCCGCCGTCCGAGCGTGTGCCTTCGACAATGCGTTCGAGCTGCACGGAAAGGTCGACGGCGTTGTCGTTGAGCGCGTGGACGCTGGCGCGCACAAGCTGGAGCGCCTCGTCAACCGTGCGTTTAACGTCGGCGAAATCGGCGGCGACGCCAGGCTCGTCGGCGTGGACCACGCGTAGGGCTTCGGCCTGCAGTGAGGCGCGCGTGAGCTGGTGCCCGACGTTATCGTGGATCTCGCGCGCGATGCGGGCGCGTTCGGCGAGCGTCGCGAGCTCGACTTCGTAGTCCTGGCGATCGGCAAGATCGCGGTTGCGCGCCTCGAGCGCGAGGGCTCGTTCCTGCAGCTCGTCGCGGGTGCGGCGCATGCGCCGCTGCTCGCGCTCCAACTGGGCGGTGCGTAGCGATAGCAAGGTGGCGGCAACCGAAAGGATGGCGGTCAGCAGGAGCGTTCGTGCGGTAAGCGCATCGGCGCGAAGGTCCGCGACGAGCGCAAAGGCAAAGACGGAGCCAATGCCCAACGCGACCCAGGCGTGCTCGCGGCGCACGCGTCGCGCGATGTCATAGAGGGCGAGAGGCGCAAACGGCACAAACGGCGGCACGAAGACAGCCGCGATGATGCAGGCGTAGCTCGCTGCCTCGCTTGCGCGTCGGGTGCGTTTCCCCTGTGCGACCTCGGCCAGCGAGGTGGCAATAATGCCAAGGCAAAACGCCACAACCAGACGAGCGTCCACGGCAAGACCCATGGCGGCCGCAATACAGCACGCCAGCACGATCGATTTGTCGAAAAGCCTGTTCATACGGGTATTGTACGCGAAGCTACGCGTGGTGGAGGGGCCGCCTAGCGCAACCGTGACATTCCTCCCGCACGGTGGGGCGGTCGCGTCAGCGGGCCACGCGACCGAGCCCCGCACTCGTGACAAAGCTCACTGGTGCGCGCCGTCCGCTCCTGCGATGATGCAATCGTACCGGGCCGCAATCAACAGAAGGGCCGCCTCATGACAGACATCGTCCACGTCGAAAACCTCGTCAAGCGCTACGACGATCTTATCGCGCTCGACCACTTTAACCTGAGCATTGCCCCCGGCGAGATCTTTGGCCTGCTGGGCCCCAACGGCTCGGGCAAGACTACGTCCATCAACTGTATTCTGCAGCTGCTTGCCTACGACAAAGGCGCCATCGAGCTGTTCGGCGAACCCATGACGCCCGCCCGCTACGACCTCAAGCGCCGCATCGGCGTGGTGCCGCAGCAGGTGGCGGTGTTTGACGAGCTCACGGTGCGCGAGAACATCGACTATTTCTGCAGCCTTTACGTCAACGACCGCAAGCGCCGCCGCGCGCTCGTGGACGAGGCCATCGACTTTGTCGGGCTGGGCGACTTTACCAAGTTCCGCCCCGGTAAGCTCTCGGGCGGCCTAGCGCGACGCCTCAACATCGCCTGCGGTATCGCGCACAAGCCCGAGCTCATCTTCTTTGACGAGCCCACGGTGGCGGTCGACCCGCAGAGCCGCAACGCCATCCTGGAGGGCATCTGCCGCCTGCGCGACGAGGGCGCCACAGTGGTGTATACCAGCCATTACATGGAGGAAGTCGAGCAGATTTGCAGCCGCATCATGATCATGGACGGCGGGCGCGTGCTGGCGCAGGGCACCAACGACGAGCTCAAGCGCATGATTCAGATGGGCGAGCGCGTGACCGTCGAGGTCGGCGCCGTCGAGGCCGCCACGGTCGAGCGGCTGCGCGCCCTCGAGCATGTGCTTTCGGTTGAGCTGTCCGGCGGCGAGCTCGTCTGCACCTGCGAGGCGAGTCCGCACAATCTGGTCGACATCCTCGACACGCTGCGCACCGCCGACGTTGCGCTCGGCCGCGTGTGGAGCGAGCCGCCGACCCTCAACGACGTGTTCCTCGAGATCACCGGCCGCGAGCTGCGCGACTAGGGGGCGGCCATGTTCAACACTATCATCACCACGGTCAAGACGCTGCTGCGTCGGCCGAGCACATTGGTCTGGGGCGCGGTCTTTCCCATCGCGCTTTCCACGATGTTCATGTTTATGTTTGCGAATCTGAGCTCCGACGGCACGGTCGACCCGGTGCCGGTGGCCGTTGTCGCTGACGAAGCCTGGGACGCCTCGACCTTTAAGGATGTGGCGACGTCGCTTGCCAAGGAGGGCGACGACCAGCTGCTCGAGATCCACGAGTGCGACGATGCAGCCGACGCGAACCGTGCGCTTAAGGCCGGCGAGGTCGCGGGCATCTATACGGTCGACGACGCGGGCACGCCCAAGCTCACGCTGCTTTCGAGCTATGACAACTCGCGCGCCTCGTCGGTGCTCACCGACCGCAGCATTCTGGAGACGGTGGCAAGCTCGTATACGCAAAATGCCGAGCTCATGTCCCAGATTGCCCAGGACAACCCGGCGGCGCTCGCCGACCCGGAGGCGGTTGCGCGCGCCCTGTCGCTAGAGGGCGGCACCCGCCGCGTTAGCCTGACGCGCACCACGCCCGATGGCACGGTCATCTACTACTACGCGCTCTTTGGCCTGGTTGCGATGATGTCTGCCGAGTTTGCTGCCTTGAGCGTCGTCGATTTGCAGCCCAATCTGTCGGGCCTTGGCGCGCGCCGCTGCGTGGGCGGCCTTTCCAAGACGGCGTCGCTGGCCGGCATCTTTGTCGGCTCGTGGCTGGTCTCCTTCGCCTCGATGACGATCGCGATTGGCTATGTGCGCCTGGTCGTGGGCGTCGACTTTGGCGGGCGCGAGGGACTGTGTCTGGTGGGCGGCGCCGCTTCCGCGCTTGCCGCCACGGGCCTGGGGCTCTTTGTGGGCACGCTTCCCGTTAAGGGCGGCAAGGCGTCCAAGTCCGGCATCCTTACGGGCTTTGCTACCACGTGCGCCCTGTTCGCCGGCCTCTACGGCGAGCCGGCGATGGCGCTTGCCGACGACGTCGCCCGCGCCTGCCCTGCCGAGTGCTGGCTCAACCCCGTCAAGCTTATCTGCGACATGTTCAACCGCCTGTATTTCTTTGAGGACCTGGGCCCCTTTGCCGTTCGCGCCGGCGCACTGGTCCTTATGGCGCTGCTGTTCGTTGCCGCCGCCACGCTGATCTTTGGAAGGAGCCGCTATGAGCACCTTTAAGACCGCGCTTCGCATGGCGCTGGCGCACCCGTTCTACCTGCTCATCTATACGGTGTTCATCTCGCTCATGGGCGTATTCATCGCGGCATCGGTGAGCTGGAACTCGTCGCAGCTCACCGAGTACAAGCCCTACGATGCCAACGTGATTGTGGTCGACCGCGACGACAGCGACCTTTCGCGTGCGCTTACCAAGCATCTGGGTTCGCGCTTTGAGCTGGTCACGGGCGTCGGCGACGATGCGTACAATCTTGCGGACGCGCTCTCCAAGAGCAACAGTGCCAAGGGCAGCGCCGACTGCGTGTTCTTTATCCCGGAGGGGTTTGAGGGCGACCTCGTTGCGGCCGCTTGCGCGGGGGAGTCCCTGCCCAAACTCGACGTGACGTACGGCTCCGGCACCATGGCGGCGGCGCTTTCGTCTGCCGAGGCCTCGCGCTGGATCTCGCTCGCGGGCGCTGCGGCGGCACTTGAGCCCACTGCCTCCAACGGTGACGTCGCCAAGGCGGCCGAGCATGCGGCCGCGAAGCGTGCGGAGGTCGAGATCGATCAGGTCAAGGTCGACTCGACGGCCGCCGCCACGCTCGAGTCGTATTTCAACTTTGGTGCGTACGCGATTATCTCGTCGGTCATCGTGTCGGTGGGTCTGGTGTTCTCGGGCATGAACGAGCCCGAGCGCGTGCGTCGTATGGATGCCGGTCCAATCTCCGAGCGCCGGCGCTCGCTTGCCGTGTTTGCGGCCGCCGCCGTGATCACCGTCTGCATCTGGTTTGTGTCGAGCATGATGGGCGTCGTGGGCTTTGCCGGTGCGGTCGCTGAGGTTGGCGTGGACCGTGTGTGCTTGGCGCTGGCAGCGACGTTTGCCCTGGCGTGCACGCCGCTGGCCGTTGGCTTTGCGCTGTCGAGCCTGGGTGCGCGCGAGGAGCTGCTCAACGGCGTGGGCAACTTACTCGGCATGCTCATGACGTTTTTGGGCGGCGCCTGGATGCCGCTGTCGCTCATGGGCTCGGCCGTGCAGACCGTGGCGCATTTTGTGCCGACATATTGGGTGAACGACGCGATCAGCAAGGCACTCGCCTCGGATTTAACGTCCACCGTGCTGGGCGACATCGCCTGCGACCTGGGCGTCACGGCACTCTTCGCCGTGGCCATCGCCGCCGCAGGCCTCGCCCTCGCACGCACCAAATCCCACGCCTAGCCACCTAGTCATTTAAGAACGTCCCCAATGACTGGTCTGAAATAAATTTCAGGCCTCGCCCCAAAATAGTTCGCTAAGGTTTACTATTACGCTCATAAAGTAGTACGAGGCTAACAATGGGGGATACCATGGCAACGCAGAAAGCCTACGTTCAGGTTAAGGGTCTCAAAAAGCACTACGGCGACGGTGATGCACGCCTAACGGTGCTCGATGGCATCGACACGTCCATCAACCGCGGCGAGATCTGCGTCATGCTGGGGCCCTCGGGCTCGGGCAAGTCGACCTTTCTCAACCTGATCGGCGGCCTGGAGGATGCCGACGCCGGCTCCATCATGGTGGACGGCTGCGACCTCACGGTGCTCAAGCCTACCGACCTGGGCGAGTATCGCCGCCGTGAGCTGGGCTTTGTCTTCCAGTTCTACAACCTGGTGCCCGACCTCACCATCAAGGAAAACATCGAGGTCACGGCACACCTGTCCAAAAACCCGCTCAACATCGACGACCTGCTGCGTTCACTGGGCCTCTACGAGCACCGCAACAAGTTCCCGCGCCAGGTCTCGGGCGGCCAACAGCAGCGTTGCGCCATCGGCCGTGCACTCGTCAAAAACCCGGGCCTGCTGCTGTGCGACGAGCCCACGGGCGCGCTTGACTACAAGACGTCCAAGGAGATCTTGCAGCTCATGGAGGATGTCAATCACGAGTACGGCTGCACCATCATCATCGTTACCCACAATGCCGCCATTGCGCGCATGGCCAATCGCGTGCTGCGCCTGCGCGACGGGCGCATCGTCGAGGATGAGCTCAACGAGTCGCCCGTCGCGGCCGCCGAGCTCGATTGGTAGGCGGCGCCATGACACCTCTCGCAAAACGTCTCCCGCGCGAGCTGCGCCGCAATATTGGCAAGTACCTGGGCATCTTTTTGCTTATGTGCGGAGGCATCGCTCTCACCTCGGGCTTTTTGCTCGCGGCGCATTCCATCGGTTGTCTTATCGACGACATGCGCGATGCGTACACGATTGAGGATGGCCGCGTGACCACCTCCTTCGAGGCCACCAAAGACCAGCTCAAGGCCGCCGAGGATGCTGCCGGCGACGTCGGCGGCGTCACGCTCTACAAGAATTTCTCTATCGATGCCATCATCAAAAAGGCGTCCGGCGACGACGGCACCAAGCGCACGCTGCGCACCTATGCGCACCGCGCTAAGGTGGACATTGCGTCCTACTGTGAGGGCAAGCAGCCCAAGGCGGATGACGAGGTGGCCATCGACCGTGTCTTTGCCACCAATAACAACCTGTCCGTGGGCGATAAAGTCGAGCTCGAGGGCCGAACCTACACCATTTGCGGCATCATGACCCAGCCCGATAGCCAGGCGCTGTTCCTCAACAATTCGGACTTTACGGTGAACACCATCACGTACGGCGTAGCCGAGGTCACCGATGGCGGCTTTGCCGCGCTCGAGGATGCCGGCGGCGCGCCTGCCTACACCTACTCCTTCACCTTTGCCGATCGCGACCTCTCCACTGCAGACCGTACCGATGCCGAACAGGATATGGTCGAGGCGCTGACCGACGCCGACGCGCGCGTGGACGATCTGATCGACGCCGATTCCAACCAGGGCATTGGCTACGCGCGCGACGACGTAGACGGCGACTCCATGATGTGGATGACGCTGCTCGACATCATCATCGTAATCATGGCGTTTGTCTTTGTGGTCCTTACCGATGCCACCATCGAGGAGGAGAGCGCCATCATCGGCACGCTGCTCGCCAGCGGCTATCGTCGACGCGAGATCGTGCTGCACTACCTTGCGCTTCCCGCCATCGTGGGCGTGGTCGCGGCGCTTTTGGGCACTGCGCTCGGCATAGCGTTCTTTACCGAGCCCATGCGCAGCCTCTATTACGGTTCGTACAGCCTGCCGCCCTTCCAGGTGTACTGGAGCTGGGAGATCTTTGTGAAGTGCGCCGTGGTTCCCGCCGTCGCGCTCATCCTCATCACGCTGGTGGGCCTGCTTCGCAAGATGGGGAAGACCCCGCTGCAGTTCCTTCGTCACGAGGCGAGCGGCAAATCGGGCACCAAGCGCGGCCTGCAGCTGCCGGAGCGCATGGGTTTTGTTTCCCGCTTCCGCCTGCGTATCTTCCTGCGCAACCTGGGCAACTTCGCCACGCTCTTCGTGGGCATTGCATTTGCCTCGCTGCTGCTGCTCTTTGGCCTGGCGATTCTGCCCACGATGACGCACTACGCGGACAACCTCGAGACGGGCCTGGTCGCCGAGTACCAGTACACGCTCAAGGCTCCGCTGGAGCTCGAGGGCACTGCCGAGGAGCGTGGGCAGTGGTCAGCACTCGAGCGCTTGCAGTCGGTTGACGGCGCGCTGCTTTCTGCCGCTCAGGATGCCGATGACGAGCTTGACGACGCGGCCGATACAGCGCAGGCGGCAGCCGATGCTGCGACCGCATCTCCGTCTGCCGAGAGCCTGGCCGTAGCGCAGGATGCGTTTGCCAAGGTCCAGGACAAGAAGGATGTGCTCTACGCGCGCCTTGACGATCTTGCCGATGCCCTCGGCTGCAACCGCGATGAGGCTATCGACCTGATCGACAAAGCCTCCAAGATTGACACTGACAACGACGATATTCACCCGGTCAATACGACCGACAACGGCGCGGGCGCAATCGCGCAGGCCGAGAAATATGCCGTTTACCAGCTGCAATACGACCGCGGTGATGGTAATGGTCAGGAGACGATTTCCGTCTACGGCATCTCGCCCGATTCGCGCTATTGGAAAGACCTCAACGTCGGCGATGGGCGCGTCGTCTTTGGCGGCGGTCTGCTCGACAAGTTTGGCTGGAGCGAGGGTCAGAAGGTCACGCTCGGCGACAAGTACGAGGGTGAGCATTATTCCCTTGAGTACGCGGGCAAGGATTGTGCCTGGGGCTCCAAGTCGGACATGAATATCTATATGAGTATCGAAGACTTTAACGAGCTGTTCGACAACGACGCCGCCTACTTTAACGGCTATGTGAGCGACGAGAAGCTCGACCTCGATGCGCGTTACTTTGCCGGCGACACCACACCCGACGACATGCGCGCCGTGGGCGATCAGTTCATCGGCATGATGAGCAAAATGATCGGCATGATGGTCGGGCTTGCGGTGTTTATCTTCCTGCTGTTTATGTACCTGCTGACCAAGGCTGTGATCGACCATAGCGCCCGTTCGATCAGCTACATGAAAGTCTTTGGCTATCGCGATAGCGAGATCTCGCATCTGTACATCCGCTCGATCACACTGTGCGTGGTGGTGTCGCTCGTGCTAAGCCTGCCGGTCATTATTGGCTCGCTCACGGCCATCTTCCGCTCGATGCTCCTCGCCTACAACGGCAATATCGAGATCTACGTGCCCGCTTGGTCCATGGCGGCGTGCGTGGGCATTGGCTTTGCGACCTACCTGGTCGTGGCGCTGCTACACACGCGTTCTATCAAGCGCGTCAGTCTGGCCGAAGCCCTCAAAGTCCAAGAGTAGTCATCGGGGACGTTTCTAAAAGACTAGTCGCTGGGGACATTCTTTCGCCGCCCGGCAGGAAAGGGACGTCCCCAACGACTAGGTTTCGCGCTTGACTTTGACCCTACTTCAGCGGGTACCATCCTCTTATGTCTGTAACGCCATATAGACCGAGGGGATAGATCTATGACCGCAACTGCACCCGCAGCACCCGCTAAGGTGTACTTCACCAACCTGCGCACGCATGCTCGCGAGAGCCAGCTCGACAAGCTCAAGCGCCTCATCCGTCACGCCGGAATTGAGCAGATCGACTTTGAGAACAAGTTCGTCGCCATCAAGATTCACTTTGGCGAGTTGGGCAACCTGAGCTTTTTGCGCCCCAACTACGCTCGCGCCGTCGCGGATGTCGTGAAGGAGCTGGGCGGCAAGCCCTTCCTCACCGACTGCAACACGCTCTATGTGGGTAGCCGCAAAAACGCGCTCGAGCACATCGACACCGCCTACCAGAACGGTTTTACTCCGTATGCCACGGGTTGCCAGATCATCATCGCCGACGGTCTCAAGGGCACCGACGAGGCGCTCGTCCCGGTCGAGGGCGGCGAGTACGTGCGCGAGGCCAAGATCGGTCAGGCACTCATGGATGCCGATATCGTGATTAGCCTCACCCACTTTAAGGGCCATGAGCAGGCCGGCTTTGGCGGCGCCATGAAGAATCTGGGCATGGGTGGCGGCAGCCGTGCCGGCAAGATGGAGCAGCATGCCGCCGGCAAGCCGAACGTCGCGACCGAGCACTGCGTTGGCTGCCGTGCCTGCGAAAAGATCTGTGCGCACAACGCCATCTCGTTTGACGATACCCGCGAGCGCGAGCTTGCCAACGGCAACACCCGCACGGTGCACGTGGCCGCCATCGACCACGATCGCTGCGTGGGTTGCGGACGCTGCATTGCGGCATGCAACCAGGACTGCATCAAGCCCGGCTATGACGCTGCGGCCGACGTGCTCAACTGCAAGATCGCCGAGTACACCAAGGCCGTCGTCGACGGCCGCCCGAGCTTCCACATCTCGCTTGCCATGGATATCAGCCCCAACTGTGATTGCCATCCCGAAAACGACACGCCTATCGTCAACGATATCGGCATGTTCGCGAGCTTCGACCCGGTCGCCATCGACCAGGCCTGTGCCGATGCCGTCATGGCGTCCGAGCCGCTGCCCAACACCGAGCTCACCGATAGCGCGGCTAAGATGGAGCACAACCACGAGCATCTGGAGGGCGAGCAGGCCAAGGACCCCTTCTGCATCACGCATCCCGACACCGACTGGCGCGCCTGTATCGCACACGCCGAGAAGATCGGCCTGGGCACGAGCAAGTACGAGCTCATCGAGGTCAAGTAGCGCCTAGTTATTGGACAAATGAAGCGCTTTTCTGGCGCAAGTAGAGCAAAAGCCGCCCGTGGGCACAGCGCTCACGGGCGGCTTTTCGGAAGTATGCGGCAAATTTCGAGACCGCCGAGCACACGACGTTTTTTGGCAACAAAACCCCTGATAAATTGTTGGTAAAACTGCGGTCTGGTCGGCAGTTCCAGATTTTGCCGCATACTTTCGAAAATAGGGGGTCAGATAAAGCCCCAGACGTTGCTTTTTGCCTAAAAATACTCGTCGAGGAAGTTGTTGACTGTGTTCCAGTAGAGCTCGGGGTCAACTTGCGCGCTCTTGGCGTGGGTGGCGCCATGGATGGTGAGCTTTTGCTTGACTTTGCTGGCGCACGCGTCGTAGTTTTGGTCGAGCATGTCGTACGGCACAAAGGTGTCCTGGTCGCCGTGGATAAACAGCATGGGAACCGTCGCGTGTTTGAGTTGCTCCACACTGCTCGCCTTATGAAAGTCGTAGCCCGCGCGCACGTTGCACACCAAGTCTGCTACATCGAGCAAGGGAAAGCTGGGCAGGCCGAACACGTCCTTGAGCTGCAGAGAAAACTCGTCCCAAACACTCGTATAACCGCAGTCCTCGATAATGCATTTCACGTTTGCGGGCAGAGATTCCCCCGCGACGTTCATGGCGGTTGCCGCACCCATCGACTCGCCAAAGACCAGGATGCGCGCCTCGGGGTCAGCTGCGACGATCCGCCCAATCCATGCAACGACATCGAGGCGCTCGGGCCAGCCCATGCCGATATAGTCGCCGCCGGAGCGCTCGTGGGCGCGGGCGGCAGGCGCGAGCACGTTCATGCCGCGGTCGTGGAAGCGCTTGGCGTATCGGGCCATGCCGATGGGCTCGTTGGTATATCCATGCAGGCAGACGGCGTAATCGTGGGTGTTCTCCGAGGCGGCAAAATACCAAGCGGCAAGTTCGGTTCCGTCATCTGCGGTGAGGCTGCTGCTCTCGCGATTCTCTTTAAACCACGCCCGCGCCTCGGTTTCCTCGGCATCCGGCTGCTCGCCTTCTTTGTCGTTCTTGCTATCCTGCATCATCTTCATGGTGTAGGGCGCTTGGGGATTCAGGGCAAAGTCAAACAAAAAGTTGCCGGCAAACCCCAGCAGCGCGACAACGAGCACCAGCGCAACGACGCCGGCTATCTTGAGCTTTCGATGGGAACGTGCGTTTTGAGACATAAGAAGCTTTCCTATAAGATGTTAATACATCAACATTTAATGCAAGCGCATTATGGACGTTCGCCGTTGATGCGTCAACAGGCAAAGAATGGGTAAACAAAGGGTCACGTATGGTGCAAATTTCGCACGTACCTAGACGCTTTGATATAGTGTTGAGAACTCTTTACGTTGGAGGATGTAACCGGCATGTCCGATTCGAGCGACAGTTCTAAGCCGCGACCCAAGACCGCGGCCGTTCCACACTACACGGTGGGCGAGGAGATCATGAACTCCGTCACCCACGGTGTCGGCTGCCTGCTGGGCATCGCGGGCCTGGTGCTCCTGATCGTATTCGCTGCCCTGCGCGGCGGAGGCCCAGCCCATATGGCCGCGGCAATTGTCTATGGCGTCAGCATTATCCTCGAATACCTAGCCTCTACGCTCTACCACGCGATTCAGCCCGCGCGCGCCAAGCGCGTGTTTCGCATCATCGACCATAGCTGCATCTACCTGCTCATAGCCGGCAGCTATACCCCGTTTTGCCTTATCACGCTCGCAAACGACGGCGGCCCCGCGCTGTTCTTTGCCGTATGGGCCATCGCCATCATCGGCATCGCCCTCGAGTGCTTTATGCGCGAGCGTCAACCGCATTGGGTAAGCGGCCTGGTCTACCTGCTGATGGGCTGGCTCGTTGTCTTTAAGCTGCCCGAACTTGTGTCGCTGCTCAACCCCGTGGCACTTGCCCTGCTCGCCGTCGGCGGCGTGTGCTACACCGCGGGCGTGCCGTTCTATATCGCCAAAAACGTGCGCTATCTGCACAGCGTGTTTCACCTGTGGGTGCTCGCCGGCAGCATCTTCCAGTTCATGGCGGTGATCCTCTTCGTAATCTAGCGACCATGTCCGCGCGCCCGCGTCCTCGTTTGGGCGCCGGTGCAATTGCCGTATCTGTCATCAACGTTTTACCCTAACGTCCCGAATCTTGGAGGTTCGAGAAACTCCCGATGGACATAACCATCTCCCTTATCACCACCCTCGTTTTGACCCTCATCAACGGCTACTTCTCCATGTCCGAGATGGCGCTCACCACGGCAAAGCGCGCCGTGCTGGAGCACGAGGCCGAGGAAGGCGACAAACGCGCCGAGCGCGCCATTAAGCTGGCCGCCGATTCCGACCAGCTGCTCGCCACCATCCAGGTCGCCATCACGCTCGTGGGCTTCGCCTCGTCCGCCGTCGCCTCGACGAGCCTGTCCGACCCGCTTGCCACATGGCTCATGAGTTTTGGCATCGCGCCGCTCTCTGCCATCGCGCGCGGTCTGGCGCCGGTCATCATCACCGTTGCGGTCGCCTTCCTCTCCATCGTAATTGGCGAGCTCGTGCCCAAGCGCATCGGCCTGGCCAACGCCGAAGGCGTGTCCAAGCAGGTCGTGGGACCGCTCTCCGTGTTCCAAAAGATCGCCCGTCCGCTCGTGTGGCTGACCGGCGCTTGCTCCGATGGTCTGGCCCGCATCCTGCGCATCAAGAGCGCCGACGACCGCCAGAATGTCTCGGAGGAAGAGATTAAGTACATGGTCTCGGAGCAGGACGACCTGCTCGACGAGGAAAAGCGCATGATCCACGAGATCTTCGACCTGGGCGACACCGTTGCCCGCGAGGTCATGGTGCCGCGCGTGGACACTACCATGTGCGAGGACGACGAGACGGTCGCCGACGTGCTGTCCACCATGCGCCAGACCGGCTTTAGCCGCATCCCCGTCTATCACGAGGATCCCGACAACGTCGCCGGCATCGCGCACATCAAGGATCTGATCCAGCCTTCGCTCGACGGCAAGGGCGACCAGCCCATCGCCGACTTTTTGCGCGACGCCACCTTTGTGCCCGACACCAAGGACATCCTGCCGTTGCTGTCCGAGATGCAGACCTCGCACGACCAGATCGTAGTGGTCGTGGACGAGTACGGTGGCACGGCCGGCATCATCACCATCGAGGACATCGTCGAGGAGATCGTGGGCGAGATCGAGGACGAGTTCGACCCCGACAACAAGTACCTCACGCGCCTTTCGCGCCGCGAGTGGCTCGTCGATGGGCGTTTTTCGTGCGATGACGCGATTGAGCTTGGTTGGCCGCTCGAGGAAAGCGATGATTATGAGACCATCGCCGGCTGGATTTTGGAGCTTTGCGACTCGGTACCCGACATCGGAGAGGTGTTTGAGGTCGCGGGGTACAAGTTTAAGGTGCAGTCGATGCGTGGCCAGCGCATCTCGCTCATTCGCGTGATCGCTCCGGCCGAAACCGATAAGAAGGATTCCGAGTCCTTGGCAGATAAGCCGGCGGCGTCGGGTGCGGGCTCTGCGGACCCGCACGACGGCGACGAGTAGGGCAAGGAAGAGTAGGGGAGAGTTATGGCAGGCCTGTTCAACATCCTTAAGGTCACCGTCAGCGAGGACAAGATCTGCGCGCATGTGCTGGTAAACCCCGGCATGCCGCTCATGACCTCGGAGGACATCGAGGCCACGGCGCGCGTGTACTACCTGGTACCCGCGATTGCCAAGCACCTGTGCCTGGGCGATTCCGGTCGCGAGTTCCAGGACTGCATGGGCCAGACCGAGCTTTGCCATCTGCTGGAGCACGTGACGGTAGAGCTCATGAACGAGACCGGTCTTGCTGGCAGCATTTCGTGCGGCCGCACTCGCGTGAGCGAGCACGATGAGCGCGTCTTTGAGGTCGAGCTTTCGTGTCCCGATGACGCGCTGGCCATCGGCGCGCTGTCTTCGGCGACCTTTATGATGGACTGGGCCTATCTGCACGCCGACCAGCCTGCCCCCGACGTGGAGGGCACGGTCGCGGGCCTGCGCAACCTGGTGCTGGGCATGCGCGCCGAGGCCGAGGGCAAGGATCCTCACGAGGCCGTCGCCGCTGCGAACGGCGAAGATGCTGCCGAGGACGAGGGCGCTGACGAGGGCGATGTGCCGGTCGACGCCGAGCCCGTTGCCGATGCGACCGCCGAGCCCGTTCCCACCGAGCCCCAGGGTGTCCCCAACTTTGACGACGAGCCCCAGGTGGCGATTGATACCGAGGGTGCGGTTGCCGAGAACCACGAGGCCTCCGCTGCCGTCTTTGGCGGTGCGGCGACGGTTCCGGCAGGACCTGCGCATGAGGGCGGCCTGCCGCTCGTGGACGGCGCCGGCGAGGACCCGGGTGCCACGGTGGCCATGCCGGCTATGCCCCAGGAGTAGGCCTACGCGTTTATCACCATCACGTACCTGCGCCTTTGCCGTACACAGATGAGCGGAGCGGCAAGTGATGCGCTGCGGGTATAATGGACAGCATTCAAACGGTGGGCACCGACGTGCCCGCAGGAGAGGAATGATCATGGGTAAGACTTTCAGCTTTGTCTCCGGCGCACTTTTTGGTGCCGCTGCCGGCGCTATTGTCGGCGTTGCTCTGGCCCCGCGCTCGGGCGCCGAGACCCGCGCCATGGCTGCCGATATCGCCAACGACGCCTGGGACAATATGCGCGACACCTACGAGCACAGCGCCGAGGAGGCCCGTGCTGCGGTGAATGACTTTGGCCCGATGGTCGACGCCAAGACCGACGACCTGCGCGCCAAGGTCGACCTGGCCCGCGAGCGCATGGACCAGCTGCGCGAGCAGCTCAACGACGCCATTTCGGGCGGCAACGTGACGCCTGCCGCCGACGTCGTGGTCGAGAACGCCGTCGAGGCTGATACCGAGGCTGCGGAGCCCTCGACCGAGGCATAATGCGCGCCGGGGATTTTGTCGGCGCCAAGATCTATCGCAAGCCCACCGAGGACAAGCGCACCAAAAAGGACGGCACGCCGCGCAGCCCTAAAAAGCTCGGAAAGATTCACTTTCCGGTCTTTACCCCGGGCGGTACGCGCGTGGTCGGCTTTATGGTCCGCCAGTCCGATATCGCGGGCATGATCGAGCGTCCCGATCGATTCGTAGCGCTCGACGCCATTGGTGTCTACGAGGGCGCCATTGCGGTCGATGACGTCAAGGACACGTACGATGCCGCCGCCGCCAAGCGCCTCGACATCAACCTGGACGATTGCATCATCTGGGTCGGTATGGACGTGCGCACGGAATCGGGCGACGTCGTGGGCTATTGCTCGGACGTTGAGTTCAAGCCACGCTCGGGCATCGTGCAGGCATTCTATGTGACCGCTGGTGCTGCTTCGAGTGTTTTGGTCGGTGACACGCAGGTGCCGCCGACGATGCTGCGCGGCTACGAGAACGGCGCGATGGTCGTCTCGGACGAGGTCAAGTCGCTCGGGTATTCGGGCGGTGCGGCTGCCAAGGCCGCCGAGGCCAGCGTCGTGGTGGGCGACAAGGTCAAAAAGGGCGCCAAGGTGCTCGACGACAAGGGATCGGTTGCCGTGGACAAGGGCAGTCGCGCACTGGGCAAGCAGCTCGGCAAGACGCGCGGCATGTTCAAGGCCTTTAAGGACGAATACCAAAAGGCGAGCGGAGGCTCGTCAAAAGCTACAAAATAGCGACGTACCAAATGATGGGAGGCAAGCCGGAGACCTGTTGCTCCGGCTTGCTGTGTTTATGGGGGAGGGCACATGCGCCAAAACGGATCCAACTTAAACGGGCGTTCGGGCGCGCGTCCGACGGCGCGCCGCGACCTGGGGCAGCTGCCCAGCGGTCAGCGCAAGCGTCACCGTAAGCCCGGCGCGATGTATCTCAACCATAGCCGCGGCTTTAGCGACCGCAGCGCTCGCATCGGCAACAGCCGTACGCCCCGTCGTTCGTCTCGCCTGCCCTATGCGCTCATTGCCGTGGGCTGTGCGCTCGTGCTGTTTATCGCTGCCGTCGTGGGCTACGTCAACCGCAGTGTGGACGTGGAGCTCAACGGCCAGAAGACCGCGGTGCGTGTGGGCTCTACGCTGCAGAATCTCATCGACGACCAGGAGTTGACTGACACCTACGACGCAGGCGACCTGCTGGCCGTCGATGACAGCGTGCTCAAGCGCCATGGGGGCGAAAAGCTGTCGGTGAAGGTCGACGGCAAGCGCGTGAAACAGGGCAAATGGGATAGCCGCGAACTTGAGGGCGGCGAGAAGGTGACGGTCAAGGATGGCCGTAACACTTACGAGAAGCACGAGGTTCAGGCTACGGTTATCGAGCCCAAGCTCAAGGTCGAGGGCACGGGCGCTATCGAGTATGTGCAGACATGGGGTGTCCAGGGCCGATCCGAGGTGTGGGTTGGTGAGCAGTCAGGCAAGACGCAAGACCGCGGCGAGGTTGTGCCCGCCACCGATTGCGTTGTTGCGTGCGCCAGCGTGGCGCCCAAGGGCAACAAAAAGTACGTGGCACTGACGTTTGACGAGGGTCCGAGCGGCGCCACCAAACAGATCTTGCAGGTGCTCAAGGAAAAGGGCGTCACCGCGACGTTCTTCCTTTCGGGCGATGCGGCCGAGGCCTCGCCTGCCACGGCCAAGGCGATTGTCGACGCCGGGTGCGAGATCGGATCCAACAGCTACAGCGACGATTCGCTCAAGGGTCAGGACCGTGAGGCGGTACGCGAACAGATCACGAAAGGCACCGATGCGATTAAGTCGGCGACCGGCGTGAAGACGATGCTGCTGCGTGCTCCCTACGCTGCCTTTGACGAACAAAACTGGATTGATGCGATGGACCTGGTCTCCGCCGTGGTCTCGTGGAATATTGACTCGGGCGACTGGCTGCTCAACGGTGCCGACGAGCAGGTCTCGACGGTGCTCGATTCGGTGACGCCGGGCAATATCGTGCTGCTCACCGATAGAGACGAATGCGCCGAGCAGACGCTCGAGGCGCTGCCGCAGATTATCGACGGACTCATTGCCGACGGCTACAAGATCGTGACGCTCAGCGACCTGGTCAAGACGGACACGTCGCTGAGCAAAAAGCTCACCTCGCTGACGAAGGTCACCATGCCCAAGGACGCCGTGTTCCCCCAACTTGCCGAGGACGACGACACCACAGAGTAGTCATTGGGTAGTCGTTTAAGAACGTCCCCAACGGCTATGTCACGGATGCGTCAGCGTTTGGTATGCCTGCAATGTACAGCGCATAAATTCGATGCCGCAGGGCGATGCTGATGCTATAGTTACTGCGGTTAATGAGGGTCAAGAGAAAGGTTACAGGTGAAATCCAAACCTCGACCATACAGTCGATGACCCCGTGCAGGTGCTTTTTGCGCATGCACGGGGTGTAAGCGTCGAGCGGCGTGCCGCCCGCGCATGCGTATACATATCCAGAAGCCCCCGGACGCCGCACGCGCGGCCGCGTCCGGGGGAATAATGATGGGGAGCACCATTGAATTATCTGAGTGAGATGCTCAAATTGCCGGTCTTGGATGTCGACGGCGAAAAGCTCGGCGTTGTGAACGATTTTGGCATTGCAACCGGAGAAGTTTTTCCGCACGTGACGTCGCTCGCGTTCCGTGGTCCCGGCAAGACGCCGTTTATGATCAGCTGGCGCAAATGGGTCGACCGTATCGACGAGACAGGTGTACACCTTAAGACGTCGGCTACCGAAATCCGTTTTTCGTACCTGCAGCCGACCGAACTCTTGCTCGCCCGCGACGTGCTTAACAAGCAGATTGTCGACACGCAGGGCATGAAGGTCGTGCGCGTAAACGACATCAAGTTTTCCATGTCGGGCGAAAATCAGCTGCGTCTGCTGGGTGCCGAGGTTGGCGCCCGCGGTCTGCTGCGTGCAATCAGCCCCACACTCGAGCACGTTGTCGAGGGCTTTATGAAGCACCTGGGCAAGCCGCTCAGTGAGGACATTATCGCCTGGTCTTACATGGACCTGCTCGATCGCTCGACTAAGAACATCCAGCTCTCGGTGTCGCACAAGACGCTTGGCGAGCTGCATCCTGCCGACATCGCTGACATCATCGAGCAGCTCGACCCGCGCCTGCGCGCGCAGGTGTTCGCTCAGCTCGACACGGCACAGGCCGCCGAGGCCATCTCGGAGTTCGATGACGACGAGCTCATGACCGAGATGCTCGAGGGCCTGTCCGACACGGACGCATCGTCGATGCTGGCCATGATGGACCCGGACGATGCAGCTGACCTGATCGACGAGCTCGATTACGAGAAGGCCGAGAAGCTCCTGCGCCTGATGGGCGTCAAGGAGGAGAAGGCGATTCGCAACCTGCTGGGGTATGAGGACAACACCGCCGGCCGCATCATGACCTCGGAGTTTGTCTCCCTGCCCGCCACGGCAACGGTCGGCGATGCCATCGAGGCGATTCGCAAACTCGACGAGGACTTCGAGAGCGTCTACTACGTCTATACCGAGGATCCGAGCGGCATGCTGACCGGCGTGCTTTCGCTGCGCACGCTGATCGTAGCCGACCGCGACGCCACGCTGGGTCAGCTGGCCTATCGCGACCTGGTCTATGTGTCGCCCGACGAGGACCAGGAAGACGTGACGGACGAGATGACCAAGTACGACCTGGTTGCCATCCCTGTCTGCGACGAGAACCGCCATATCCTGGGTATCGTGACCTTCGACGACGCCATGGACGTTATCGCCGAGGAGCACCAGGAGGACCTGCAGATCGCAGGCGTCGGCTCGGGCGATAGCGCGTCCGACGACTCGACGAATGTGCTCAGCTGGTTTGTGCATCGCCAGTACTGGGTTGTCGTGTGGGGCATTGCCTCGTGCATCATGGCAACGGTGCTGGGGACGGCGCTCGGCTCCGCGCATCTGGTGGTGTTCCCCATGTGCGCCATGCCGCTCGTGCTGCTGGCGGCCTCGCGCATGGTGTCGTTCGTCAAGAACTACTTCCTGGAGTATGACGGTCACGACGACGAGCCCAAGCCGTATCTGGGGTTCTTTTTCCAGAGCACGGGCATGGGCCTGATTCTGTCACTCGTGACCTACCTGTGCGCTCAGCTGGTGCGCACCGCCGCGTTCCCCGATGCGCCCATGTTTGAGGAACAACTCTTTACCGGGTGCTTTAATATCGCTGCCATCATTTGCCTGGTTGGCAACATGAGCGCCGTGATTTACCTGATGGTGCTGTTCTGGCGTGACGAGCATGACCTCAACACGTCGGGCACCGCCATGAACGTTATTGCCGTCATGATCTCGTGCGTAGCGTACTGCGCCGCTGCGGTGTTGCTCACCATGTCGGTCATGGGTTAGGTGGTCGCGTGCAAAATACCAAGCAAAAGTCGGGCACCAAGCAAAAGTTGACCATCGCGGCCATCTTTGGCGCTATGGGTCCCGGTCTGCTGGCGGCGCTTTCGGGCAATGACGCCGGCGGCATTGCAACGTATTCCAGCGCGGGCGCCAGCTATGGCTACAAGATGCTCTGGATGCTTCCCGTCATGACTGTGCTGCTCATCGTGACGCAGGAGACCGCGGCACGCTGCGGCTGCGTCACGGGCAAGGGCCTGGCATCGCTCATTCGCGAGCGCTTTGGCGTGCGCAAGAGTGTACTTGCTATGGCGGCGCTGTTGATCGCCAACACAGCCGTGACCATTTCGGAGTTTGCGGGTATTGCGAGCGGCCTCGCCCTCTTTGGCGTGCCGGCGAGCATCTCGGTGCCGTTGGTGGCGCTGCTGGTGTGGATGCTTACCATGTCGGGCAGTTTCCAGCGCATCGAGAAGATTCTGCTGCTGGTGAGCTGCGTGTTCGTGACCTATATTGTCGCCGCGTTTATGGCTGGCCCCAACTGGGGTGAGGTCGCGGTCGACCTGGTCGTGCCTAACATTCAAAATGACCCCAGCTACGTGTCGCTCGTGGTCGCGACGATTGGTACCACCATCGCGCCGTGGATGATTTTCTTGGCGCAGAACAACGTGGTCGATAAGAACGCGGGCGAGGACGATATCGTGCTGCAGCGCATCGACACCGTGAGCGGCTCGCTTGCCGCCGATGTCATTGCCGGCTTTATTATCATCACGACCGGTACGGTGTTGTTCCCGGCGGGTATTCAGATTAGCGATGCCGCCGATGCCGCCCGCGCGCTGGAGCCTATTGCGGGTCAGTGGTCCACGGTGCTGTTTGCCTCGGGCCTGGTCGCGGCGAGCTTCTTGGCCGCCTGCGTGCTGCCGGGCGTCACGTCGAGCGCTATCTGCGAGGCATTTGGCTGGGAGCGCGGTGCCGACCGCAGCTGGGACGAGGCCCCGGTCTATCGCGGCATCATTACGGCCATCATTGGCATCTCTGCCGTGCTGGTGCTTATGCCCGGCGTCGATCTGTTCCAGATTATGATGACCTCACAGGTCATCAATGGTGTGCTGTTGCCCGTGGTTCTGGTGTTCCAGGTGGTTATCGCAGCCGACCGTCACATTATGGGTGCCAACCGCAACGGCCGCGTGTGGAATGTGCTCACTTGGGCGACTATCGGTGTGATTACGGTGCTCACGGTCGTCATGTTTGTTCTGCAGGCGATGGGCTACAGCGCTTAACGCCCACTTTTGCTTCCGAACAGGCCGCAGCGATGGGCTGCGGCCTGTTTTTTGTCTGCTATAGGGTGTTAGTTATATAGCAATGGACAAAAAATGCCAAATATGAGTACTGTTGCTAAGTGAATAGCATTTACATCCTAAAAGATAATGAACATAGCCTTTAGTATGTTCATTAAAATTGGCTCCAATACGTCTTAAACCAGTCAGGTTGGCTGCTTTAGGGGGTTGTAGGGGTCGCTCGGACGTCATTTTGGGTGGTTTTGCCTGCTACTAAAATGGTAACAGTACTCATATTTGCCCTTTTTTGCCCACAGACCTTTGAGGGTGCGGCGAAAAGGGCTTGTTTTGATTGTTTGGGGCAGGCACGAGGCGCGGAAACGATGTCTTGAGCGACGGAGCGGCCTGGAATTCATCCGTAGAGGTCTTCATTGGCTGCGCCAGGAGTGTCCCTAGGTACCGGTACATAAGGAACGTCCCTAACTGCCGGAGGGGGCGTCTGCCACGGCAGACGCCCCCTCCGGATGTGGGAAGTTTGCGCTGCAGGTTACTTGTCGGTGCCCAACTTGTGCGGCTTGAGAGCGAGCGCATTGACGAGCGCGTCGGTGGCAGACTTGACGGCTGCCGGCTGCGGATCGTTGACGTGATCCTCGGGGTGTACGGGCAGGTCCTTCTTGACTGCATCGTGGATCAAGTTGAGGTACTCAGTCACGCCAGTGGTCGATAGATGCGTGCCATCGCCATCGAACAGGTCGTTGCGGTTGGCACTGTATCCGTACCAGTCGATAACGCGCACGTTCTTGTAGCGCGTAGCGGCGTTGGCGATGGCCTGGTTGGTAGAGCCAACCCACGGCTGCGGGCTGCGCGTGTTCACAAACACCACCATACGCTTATCTCCCGCATCGGCCATGATGGCGTCGATCTGGTCGTCGGTTACCAAGCCGTTGGTGCCCAGGGCAAAGACCACGATCTTGCCGGCAAGGTTCTGCTGGATATAGCCCTCAAATGTCGCACGGCCCGCATCGAACTGGCGGCCCTTTTCGGCATCGATATGGCTGTGCGGGAACACGCCGTCAAAGGTGTCCACGGCACGCAGCGACACGGAGTCGCCGATCATAAGCAGATCGTAGGAGCCATCGGGGAAGCCGTCGTTGTCCTTGTCGGTGTCGTCGGCCGCCTGCTGGTCGGTGGGCGCGGTGTTCTTGGCTTCCTTGTTCAGAACTTCGGCGCCCTCGCCGCTCAGCGCAGACGTCTCGGGCACAAAGATCAGGCCGCCCAGTGCAACGACCAACACGACAGCGCAGGCTGCGCAGACAGGGATGTGCGTGCGTGCCCAGTTGGCGGGCGTGGTGGTGCCATCGCGGAATTCGGCGACGGTGCGCCCAAAGGCGCCCTTCCTAAACGGAGTCTCGATAAAGCGATAGCAGCACTCTGCCACGGCGACCACCAACAACACCTGCAAAATGTACTGCCACCACGGCGTATCGTTGATGTTGGCGACCGGGTTCATGAGGAGCAGCAGCGGATAGTGCCACAGGTAGATGCTGTAGGAGCGCTTGCCAACCCACACGAGTGGCTCGGCGGACAGCGCGCGGGCAACCATTCCCTGGGGCTGCACGCAGGCCGCGATGACCATGAGCGTGAGGATCGAGCACAGCAGCGTGCCTCCGCGATACTGGAAGGCGGTGTAGCCGTTGGTGAGCGCGACCATGGCGGCAAGGCCAACCAGACCCACGACGCCCAACACATCGATGGATGCGGGCGAGGACCAAAAACGCACGAGGGCGCTCGGCTGTGCCGGGGCGGTCTCGGCTGCTTCGTCGGCCTTCTCGCCAGGTTTGCCCTCGGCGTTCTTGCCGTGCTTGGCGGCGCCAGCCAGGCGATTGAGCCCCAAACGATGAGCGAGACGCACCGGCGCCAGGTCGCGATCGGGGATAAAGGCCATCCAGGCACCCAGCAGCAGCGAGAACACGCGGGTGTCGGTGCCGTAGTACACGCGGCTGGGGTCGGCGGCAGGGTTGTAAAGCACCATCATGGCTAGGGCAGATACCACGGCAAGGCCCAGAACCACGCGGCGCGTGGTGGGCTTGCTCACATGCATGGATACCATGGCAAACAGCAGCGGCGGCCAAATCAGGTAGAACTGTTCCTCGATGGCAAGCGACCAAAAGTGCGTGAGCGGTGAGGGGTCGCCCAGAGCATTGAAGTACGAGACGTTTTGAGCAATCTGCCACCAGTTGTTAAAGAACAGCAGCGACGGCAAGATGTCGGGGCGCATCTTGGTGAGCATCACGTGGTTGAAGACGGTACACAGCGCGCAGGTCACCACCACGACGGTTACCACGGCGGGGACCAGGCGACGGATGCGGCGAATCCAGAAGCTCTTAAGGTCGATGCGTCCGGTCTTAGCGACTTCGTTGAGCAGCAAGCGCGTGATCAGATAGCCCGAAAGCACAAAGAAGATCGTGACGCCAAGCAGGCCGCCCTGCGCCCACGTGAGGTTAAGGTGATAGAGCACCACCGCGACGACGGCGAGCGTACGCAGGCCGTCAAGGGCAGGGATGTAGCGGGATTTGGGGCGAGCAGGCGTCTGCTCCGCGGCGGGAGTGTTGGCGCGGCCCGCGTTGTTGGCAGAAGCACGATGGGAGCTCACGGTGCGTCGCGGTTCGTTGGCACGGCGTTCGCCCTTCACGCGTTCGTGCGGCGCCGGCTCGTTGCCCGTGCGGCGTCGACCGCGCGAGCCCGATTGCGAGAGTTGTTCCATAAAACATCATCCAATGACGAGAATAATCAGCACGCCTTCATTGTAGCTGCCTGCTCCTGTGAATGCTTGCTGCTGGCGCAAGCTCAAGCGCGCGTCCACATCAAAGTGAACTAAAGTTATAGGGGGTGCGAGAGTGCACGATCGACGGCTGGCGGTGGGCATAAGGCCCGCAGATGAGGAGGTTTCCATGGCAGATCGCGGCATCGTTGCGGTGTTCGGCAGCATGAACATGGACCTTTCGGTGGCGTGCGAGCGCATACCGCGTGCGGGCGAGACCGTCGGCGGCAGCGGGTTTATCACCAACGCCGGCGGCAAGGGCGCCAATCAGGCCGTAGCTGCCGCGCGTATGGGCGCTTGCACGCACATGATCGGCGCGGTCGGTCGCGACGCGTTCGGCGCGTCGCTCGTGGCGGGGCTCCAAGACGCCGGCGTGGACTGTGACTTTGTAGTGCATCGCGATGATGTGGAGACGGGAACGGCGACCATCATTCGCTGCGAGGGAGACAACCGCATCGTGCTGTCGCCGGGCGCCAACCATGCGCTTGCGGGCGAGGACGTTGCCCGCGCGCTGAGGCGTCTGGTGGCCGATGAACTCGATAGTGACGCCAGCAAGATTGCCCCGGCTGCCGGAAGCGTCTTTATCGCCCAGGGTGAATGCGACCTTGTAGCGACGGCCGAGGCGCTTGTTTGCGCTCACGAGCTCGGGTTCTATACAGTCTTTAATCCGGCGCCTGCCTGCGATGTGCCTGCGGAGGCCTGGTCCGCGGTCGACCTGGTCTGCCCCAACGAGACCGAGTGCCAGGTGCTGACGGGCATTCTGCCCACGGATGATGCGAGTTGCGTCGCCGCGCTCAATGCACTGCTCGACAAGGGCGCCGGAGCTGCGGTCATCACGTTGGGCGGCGCCGGGTCGGTTACGCTCGGCGATGACGGCGAGCTGCTGCGCATGCCGGCACTTTCGAGTACGGTAGTCGATACCACGGCCGCCGGCGATACGTTTATCGGCGCGTTGGCGGCGGCTCGCCTAGAGGGCTTGCCGCTCTTTGAGTGCATGGCTGCGGGTGCTCGCGCCTCGGCAGTGACGGTGTCGCGCCTGGGCGCTCAGCAATCGATTCCCACGCGCGCCGAAGTTGAACATTGGTTTGGTTAAACGATAAAGACGGAGAAGCGGAGTAGAACAATGGCAATCAAGAAGCTGATCCTTGATCTGGATATGGGTGTGGACGATGCGATGGCGCTGGCCTATGCCATCGCGAGCCCCGAGGTGGAGCTCGTGGGCATCACCACGTGCTTTGGCAACGTGCGCGTCGAGCAATCGGCGCACAACTGCCTGGCGGTGCTCGATCTGCTGGGTCGCCCCGAGGTTCCGGTGTACCTGGGTGCCGACCGTCCTCTGCAGGCGACTGAGCCCTATACGCCGCCGGCGTCCACCGCGCTCATTCACGGCAAGAACGGCATCGGCGGCGCGAGCGTGCCCGCGTCGCCCTACGAGCCGGTGGGGGCGACCTCGGCCGACGGCAACGCCGCGGTCGATTATCTGATTGATGCCGCGCGCACCTATGGTCCCGATCTGGTCTACGTAGCGACTGGCCCGCTCTCCAACCTGGCGCTCGCCCTGGAGCGCGATGCGGCGGCGATGATGTCCATCGGCCGCGTGGTCGTGATGGGCGGCGCCCTTACCGTGCCCGGTAACGTGAGCGCGGGCGCCGAGGCCAACATGGCGAGCGACCCCGAGGCAGCCGACGCGGTGCTGCGCTCGGGCCGTAAGCTCACCATGGTGGGTCTGGACGTGACGCATCGCGTGGTGCTCACACGCCGCGACATTGCCGGCTGGACGGGCTCGGGCACCATGGCGGGCTGCGCATTTGCGAGCATGGTCGAGCACTACATTGGCTCGTACGAGATGAACGCACCCTACCTGGGTGGTTGTGCGCTGCACGATCCGCTGGCCGTTGCCGTGGCGATCGACCCCACACTCGTAGGTGCGCTCGGCTGCAACCTGCGTGTTGATCTGCTGGGCGAGTACCGCGGTCGCACCATCTGCGATGAGCGCCGCCTGTCCGATCCGGACAAGAGCGCGCTTGTGGCACTGACCGTGGATGCTCCGCGCTTCCTGTCCGAGTTCAAGACGCGTATGGCCCGTGTCCTTGGCTAAGTTGTCTTTTTGGGACGGGGCTTTTTTGACTGTTATGATTGGTGCGACCATTCGAACCAGCTAAAAGAGCCCGTCCCAAATTGACTACCGAGAGGATCTGCCATGGAGCGCATTGCGAGCTTTTCCGTTGACCATCTGTTGCTTGAGCCCGGCGTGTATGTGAGCCGCATCGACCGCGATCCGGCGACCGGGGCCGCCGTCACCACCTTTGACCTGCGCCTGACCACGCCCAACAAGGAGCCGGTCATGAACACGGCCGAGTGCCACACCATCGAGCACCTGGGCGCGACGTTCCTTCGCAATCATGCCGAGTGGTCGGGCCGCATTGTCTACTTTGGCCCCATGGGCTGCCGCACGGGCTTTTACCTGGTTGTGTTTGGCGAGGTGACGAGCGAGGAGATCCTGCCGCTCGTGCGTGAGCTGTTCGAGTTTGTCGCCGGCTTTGAGGGCGATGTCCCCGGTGCCGCTCCCGAGGAGTGCGGTAACTACCTGGACCAGAACCTCCCCATGGCCAACTGGCTTGCGCGCCGCTACCTCGACCGCGACCTGGCCGATATCGACGAGAAGCACCTGCACTATCAGCAGGCGTAAGGGCTTTATCGCCCAAAACGCGCGCATTGGGCGCCTTTTTGCTGAGTGGTCGGGACGAGTGTTTAAAATCGCTTATGTTTGTTCTAGAATGTTCATACTGTCACATAAACGAACAGGAGCGAACATGCATATCTACTCTGTCAACGATCCCGAGTTCAAGTCCTATGGCAACGTTTGGGATAACGTTCCGTCCGAGCTTACGTCGCCCGTGCTCGAGGCGCTCTCTGCCACGCCCATTTCCGAGGGCAGCAAGTACGTTGCGAGTGCGCCGGAGCTCGAGGACGTCAAGGATGCCGACAAGCTTGGCTTTCTCATGTTTGGTGGCCGTCCCTTCCAGCTCGGCTGGTGCAACGGCCACAATACACGACTCAACTGCCTGGAGTATCACCGCGCGAGCGAATTCAACTTGGGCGCTCGCGACTTTATCCTGCTCGTGGCGCATCGCTGGGAGATCGAGGACGGCAAGCTCGACACCGCGTGCGTCAAGGCGTTTCGCGTGCCGGCGGGTACGGTCGTCGAAGTCTTCAACACCACGCTCCACTACACGCCGTGCATGGTCGACGACGGTGGCTTCCAGGTGATGGTGGCGCTGCCCGCCGGCACCAACGGCCCGCGCCCCGAGGCTGCGGCCGACATGCCCACGGCCGGCGACAGCTACTGCTACTGGAAGGCCGACAAGTGGGTTCTCTGCCATGCTGACAGCCCCAAGGCTGCCGAGGGCGGCTACGTAGGCCTCATCGGCAAGAACCTCGACATCACCGTGGACTAGAATCTTCCGTCTCGATCTGTAACATCTAGCGGGCTAAATCGTCTCTACCTGTTACAGATTTAGACAAACTGCAGGGGACAGACCGAACAATCTCGATCTGTAACACCAGGCCCGGTTTTGACGGCCTACCTGTTACAGATCGAGACAAACGGGCCCAAACCACCACAAAGGTGCCTGTCCCCATTGCGGTGGCTGCCTAGAGTTGGCTGCGCAGATAGTCAGCCATATATGGAACGGCGAAACGCACGTAACCGCGGCGCGCCTGTTCGATTACGCCGGCGTCGATGAGGCGCCGGCGATACTTTTGCGCATAGTCGGGTGTGACTGACATACGTTTCGCTACATCGGAAATGCGCGAAACGGCGTCTTCGTCATCAGTCATTGCGTCGAGAAACGCGACGTCTTGGTCCGATAGCGCGGCGAGCGTCGTTTCACAAACATCGTTTTCGAAATCGGCTTTTGACGCTTCGATAGCTCCGTCGACTTGCTCTGGCGTTACGTGTTCTCCTGTCTTGCAGCGATTGCCGATGTTATAGCCGATGAGCTGCAGCATATAGGGCGAGCCTTGGGTTGCGCGAGCGGCACGGAGGCGAAGATCGCCTGGAATATCAAGGTCGAGCTCTTCGAAAGCCCGCTGATAATAGGCATCGACATCTCCGACTGAAAGCGGTTCGAGCGTGACCTTGCGAGCGCGGTTGAGAAATGTCAGCACGCGGTCATTGAGCGTTGCACAGACGGCTCCCGGGAGACCTGCCATAACAAGCGCGACGTTGAGTCCCTCACCGACCAGCTCTTGATAGGCGGTGACGAGCTGTCTAATCTCAGGTGAATTAGCTTGGAGCTCATCGATAAGGATGAGGATGCCGTGCCCCTGCTCGGTCAGCTTGCGCGCCAGCTGCGTGAGTTTGAACTGGAAACTCTTGGTCTCCTGCACATCGCGTGTGAACTCGAGACCGGCTGAGAAGCCGAAGACGCTCAAGCTACCGCCAGAAAGTTTGGGGAGATGACGCTTGCTGACATAAGGCTCGCCTGCTTCTTGGATTTTTTCAACAATGCGCTCAAGCATATCTTCGGAGGCTACGGTGGGTGTGGCGACAACAAAACCGAGCTTGCGTGCGCGGTCGGCAAGTTCCCACAGAAGAACCGTCTTGCCGCTGCCTCGCTGGCCGAGCATGAGCATGGCTCGGTCTCGATTGCCCGGCTCCTGCTCAAGACCGGAGATGAATGTCGAAATCACGTTCCCGCGACCCACCAGATAGGACGGGCGATTTCCAAATGAGGGGGAGAAGATGGTTTCAGTCATAAGTCTCCTTTCCTTTTTTTCCTATTTTTTCCTTTCTTTCCTATTCAGTCAAATGAATTGCTGAGCGAAGGCGGTTACGTAGGCCTCGTCGGCAAAACCTCGGCATCACCTGCGACTAGAATCTTCTGTCTCGATCTGTAACATCTAGCGGGCTAAATCGTCTCTACCTGTTACAGATTTAGACAAACTGCAGAAGCTGACCGAACAATCTCGATCTGTAACATCAGGCCCGGTTTTGGCTGCCTACCTGTTACAGATCGAGACAAACCGCCCCCAACCGCCACAAAGGTGCCTGTCCCCTTTGTGGTGATTGGCAGGCGGGTATCAAAAAGTGTCAGACGGGGCGGCTGTCGAGCACCTGCGTGCGAAAAGAAGTATCGGCCTGCGTCGCTGTCGTTGAGCGAGGCCCTATTTGCGGGGATACTGAAACCACGACAAACAGCGTGCGAAGGGATTGATACATGGCTTTCCGCAATGACTTCCTGTGGGGCGGCGCGACAGCTGCCAACCAGTGCGAGGGCGCCTATAACGTGGACGGCCGCGGCCTTGCCAACGTGGACGTGGCTCCGCACGGCCCCGAGCGCTATGCGGTGGTCTCCGGCCAGCGTAAAATGCTCGACTTCGAGGACGGCTATTACTATCCCGCGCAGACCAGCATCGATTTCTATCACCATTACAAGGAGGACATCGCCCTCTTTGCCGAGATGGGCTTTAAGACCTTCCGCATGAGCCTGGCGTGGACCCGCATCTTCCCCAACGGCGACGAGACCGAGCCCAACGAGGCTGGCCTGGCCTTCTACGAGGACGTGTTCCGCGAGTGTCAGGCGCACGGCATCGAGCCACTCGTGACCATCACGCACTTCGACTGCCCGATTCACCTCATCAAGGAGTACGGCGGCTGGCGCAACCGCAAGCTCATCGACTTCTACAAGAACCTCGCGACCACGATCTTCACCCGCTACAAGGGCCTGGTGAAGTACTGGCTTATCTTCAACGAGATCAATATGATTCTGCACCTGCCGTTTATGGGTGCCGGTCTGGTCTTTGAGGAAGGCGAGAACAAGGAGGCCGTCGAGTACCTGGCCGCCCACAACGAGCTCGTCGCCAGCGCTTGGGCAACCAAGATTGCCCACGAGATCGACCCCGAGGTCAAGATCGGCTGCATGCTCGCCGCAGGTAGCTACTACCCCTACAGCTGCCGCCCGGGCGATGTGCGCCAGGCGCAGCTCGACAATCAGGACAACTACTTCTTCGTCGACGTTCAGAGCCGTGGCTACTACCCGGCCTATGCCGTCAAGAAGCTCGAGCGTCTAGGCATCGATGTGGGCATGACGGACGAGGACCGCGAGATCCTGGCCACTAACACCGTCGACTTCATCAGCTTTAGCTATTACAGCACCCGTTGCTCCGCCGGTGCCAATAACCCCGATGTCGAGCGCACCCAGGGTAACGCCTTCGCCGGCGCCAAGAACCCCTACCTGCAGGAGAGCCAGTGGGGCTGGGCCATCGATCCACTGGGCTTCCGCATTACGCTCAACGACCTGTACGACCGTTATCAGAAGCCGCTGTTTGTGGTTGAGAACGGCCTGGGCGCCAAGGATGTTGTCGAGGAGGATGGTTCCATCAACGACGACTACCGTATCGACTACCTGCGCCAGCATATCGCCGCGATGCGCGATGCGGTGACCGAGGACGGCGTTGACCTGCTGGGCTACACCACCTGGGGCCCGATCGACCTGGTATCCGCCGGTACGGGCGAGATGTCCAAGCGCTACGGCTTTATCTATGTGGATCGCGACGACGCCGGCAACGGTACCCTCAAGCGTTCCAAAAAGAAGAGCTTCGACTGGTACAAGAAAGTTATTGCTTCTAATGGTGAGGACCTTTCCTAAGGAAGCTGAGACACTCAACTTCAGAGTCTCCTAACCAAGGCGCCCGGCGAGTAGTTAATGCTCGCCGGGCGCCTTGCCGTCTGCGGATTTTGGGACATGCGGCCCGCTTTTTCGACCCATCTGTCGGTACACTAAAAGCACTATGGGTACCCGCGAGCGACATATCGGCAACGCGGCCGCCCGATCCGCACCCGTGGCGGATCCCAGGGGCGGCAGGCTCTTCGCCATGCCGCGATTCCTTGTTGGCATAACACATCAGGCGTACCGTCACCGCGTCTTCGCTATCGCCGGCGCCATCACCGCACTGTTCCTCATGCTTTTGGCAGTCTTGCCGGCGCTGTTCGCCTTCGACCCCAAACTTTCTAACGCCGTGCCCGCCTATAGCGAGGTGTCCGAAGAGGTCGTGGATGCGCTCGTCCATTCGAGCTCTCTGCCGTTGCTTGTTGCCGCAATTGCATTTTCGATCTGGGGCGTATCGGTCTATCTGCGCTGTTTGGACTATGTGTTGCGCCGCCGTCTTGTTGCCATCGCCACCATCTGCGCCCTGTGGATGATCGAAGTCATTCTCAAGTACAAGTCGTTCACGCCGTTCTATGCCACCGTGCTGTGGTACCTGTACTACGTGCCCATGACGCTCATTCCGCTGCTCTACCAGTTGTGTGGTCTGCGCCTTGCGGGCCTGGAGCAACACCGCCTGGGTCGCCGCTACTGCGCTGCGCTGTGGATTATGGCTATCCTGCTTATCGGATTTGTGCTCACCAACGATTTTCACCAGCAGGTCTTCCACTTTGACCGTACAAGTGACACCTGGAGCAACGATTACACGTACGGCTGGGGTTATTTCGCCGTCCTCGTGTGGACGGCCTTTAACTTTGTGGCCTTTTTTATCCTGGTGGGCCGGTCCTCGTCCTTTCGCATCCAACGTTTCTCGGGCACGGCGGCGCTCGTGCTGCTGGGCGGCGCGTTCTTTGCCATCTCATATGCGTTGCGCGTGCCCTGGGCATGGAGGCTCAACTTCTCGCTCGTCTATTGCGTCTTGTGCGTGGTGGCGATGGAAATCTGTCTCGATTGCGGTGTCGTTCCGTCATATCACGACATCGCCGGCATTTTCGACACCTTGCCGCTTGACCTCAAAGTTCTAACGCGCGACCTGCAGGAAGTCTATGCCACGCCAGTGTCAAAGCCAATGCCGGTAGGCGTGCGCGAGGAGTTGCGGACCCAGGCGCACAGCCGCGCCCATGCCTTTGCCGTGGAGTCCAATCCCGATGTAATGTACCGAGCCTTTCCGCTGCTGGGCGGATCGGCCCTGCTTGCCCAAGACGTGTCGGATCTCAACGAGCTTAACCGTGAACTGGCACACCGTCGCATGGAGCTGCAGTGTCAAAACGAGCTGCTCGCTGCCGACTACGACCTTAAGACGCACCTGGCAGATCAAGAGGCCGAGACCTTGCTGGTCCAAGACGTGGACCAGGCGCTTGCCCGCGCGCTCGAAGGGATGCACGACCTGCTGAGCTCGCTGCCGCCGTTGACCGACGAGGCGTCTTCGCACGAGCGTTACCGCATGCTGCAGCGCGCCAAGATGCTTGTCGCCTATTGCAAACGCAAGGGGTCGCTCACGTTGGCGCAGCACGGGGAGAGCGGTTTTGACCGCGACCGCATTCAGCTCATTGCCAACGAGCTCGCAAGCGACCTGCGCACCATCGATATCGATTGCGCTTCGATTATCGCCATACGGCGCCCGATGCACGCCAGTACGGTAAGCGCCCTGTACGACTGCGTGTATGACTTTGCGTTTTTTGCCTACACCACCGACCATCCGGCGCTTATGTATCACTTGGGCGACCATGACCGATGCAGTGTCGAGCTGCGCGCCACGCTTTTTTCCAACGATAATGAAGATCTTTCGCAGACGCCCGCCGCGCAAGAGCTCGAAAGCGCTCTGCAAGGGCGCAACGTGGCATACCGCCTTGAGGGCGAGCCCGGCCAGCTGCGCATGATCGTCTTGATGCCGAGGGCGGGTGAGTGACGATGCAGATTTCGCTCATCCTTCCCCAAATCGTTGCGCTCGATGTTGTCTTTGCCCTGGCTGCGTGTCTGCAGACGATCCACGTCCCGCTCATCGCATCGCGCCGCTCGTCCTATAACCGTAAGGTGATTTGCGCCTACGAGGCGAGTCTTGTGCTTCACCTGATGATTTCGGCGCTCATCTTATTCGCGTCGTCTGGCTCGTATCTGGTGGCGCCGCTTGACGTTTGCGCCAGGGCAATGGGCGGAGTGCTGTGGCTCAATGCCGCGATCTTTGCCTATGGCGTGGTACTTATGGTGCGCTATCGTCGCCCCGTCATGCTGGTCGAGCTGCTGCTTGTTGTCGCCGTTACACCGCCGGTGGTTTTTGCCATGGGCTCGGCGTGGACCACGGTCCTTATCGCAGAGGGAGCGTTTTTCCTGTTCCGTTCCATCGCGGCGCTCTTGATGGACGTCCGTAACCGCCAGGAGGATATCACCATGTTCTCGACGATCGAGACCATCAACGTGATTCCCGTGGGCATCCTGTATCTGGACCCGAGGGGCCGTCCGCTGCTCATGAACCGCTGCATGCGCAAAAACCTAGTGGAGCTTCATATGCCCACCGACCTAGGCGATATGAGCGGTACATGGAACGACCTGCGCAAACTCAGCATGCAAATGCCCGAAAGCAGCAGGAACCGTGTGCGGATTAATCTGGACCGTTTTGGTGAGGCGCGCGTTGTGGCCGAGGTTTCTCCCGCCGAGATTCGCTTGTTCGTGCACGATGACGTTATGGTTTCGGGCCGCCTCTTCGAGCGCATTATCGGTCTGGATGTAACAGAGTATGCGCATGCCCATGATCGCCTAGCGCAAGCCAACCACCTGCTTGAGCTTGCGGGCCAAGAGCTCCAAGCCCAGATCGAAGAAGTCAAAAAAGTTGCTGACAATGCGGCCTATCTGCGTATGCGCGCTCGCGTGCACGACGTGATCGGGCAGCGCCTGTCCATTCTCCATCGTTATCTGGAGGAAGGGCGCCTGGATGACGAGTCACTCGAGCAGATCGACCCGCTGCTGCGCTCAATCGCTGCCGATCTGCGCAGCGGGGGCGACACCGAACCGGCAGAGCAATTGGGCGATATCGTCCATGCCTTTGGCCTGGTGAGCGTGCAGATCGATGTGGAGGGCGAGCTGCCAAACGACGCGCGTGTCGCCGCAGCATTTTTGCAGATTATCCGCGAAGCCTCGACCAATGCCACCAAGCATGCACAGGCCCATCAGGTCCATGTGCGCCTGTGGCAGGAGGGGACGGAAGACGGCGCTGTCGCGCGGATGGTCGTTTCTAACGACGGCGCGCCTGCACCCGTATCGTATCGCGAGGGAACGGGTATCCCAGGTATGAGGCATGTCGCACAGAATCTGGGCGGCAGCCTGGAAGTCCACACCGCCCCGCCCTTCACGCTTACGGTGTCCATCCCGCTCGCCTCCAGCGCCACAGTCCAAAGGAGAAGTTCATGATTCGCGTGTTAATCGTCGAAGACCAGGCTATCTTGCGCGAGAGCCTCGCGCGCTCCGTCGGTGGCCAGCCCGACATGACGGTTGTTGCCGCGATCGCCGACGCCTCGGATGCCTTGGACGTTGTGCTTAAGGAGCGCCCGGACATGATACTGATGGACGTATGTACCGAGCATGATTCCAACGGCATCGTGGCGGCGGCGCGCATCAAAGAACAACTGCCCGAGTGCCGCGTCATTATCATGACGGGTATGCCCGAAATCACCTTTGTGGACCAGGCGCGCGAGGCGGGCGTCGACAGCTTTGTGTACAAGAACGTTGGTATCGACGAGCTATTCGCCGTGATGCGCTCCACGCTGGCGGGTTACTGCACGTTTCCCAAGCCGCCCGAGAGCATCTTCTCGGGCACGGCGGCCCTCGACGATGTCGAGCTGTCGATCTTGCGCCTTGCCTGCGAGGGTAAAAGCCGCCGCGAGATCGCGGCCGAGCTGTTTATGAGCGAGGGCACCATCAAACGCCGCATCTCGGAGATTCTCAATAAGACCGGCTACGACAACATCATGCGCTTGGCCGTGCGCGCAGTAACGGAGGGCAGCATCGTTCCCAACATGGAGCGCTAGCGCTCGTTACGCATCGGCATAAAGCGGCGGGGCCGCAGGATCAACTCCTGCGGCCCCGCCTGGTGTGCGCGGATGTGTCCGCCAATCCGCGGCTGTCGTGGTCTGCCGCTACGCGATGGTCGCGGTGTAGGAGGCGACGTCCTCGTAGGAATCGGTCAGGTAGGCGTCGATGCCGATGGTCGTATTGACGAGGTCATCAAGGCTATCGAGCGTGCCCTTCGAGAAGGTGAATTCCTCGGTGGCGTTGGTACCGGGCATCAGGTGAGCCGAGAACCAGGGTTCCTTCATGGTGCCGTTGACGTTGGTCTTGCCGGAAGGAGCGTAGAAGGTCAGGTCCTTGTCGCTCTTGTTGGTGATGTTGACGACAAAGCCGATGTCGCCCCAGTCGTCCTTGAACTTCTCGGTGATGGTGATGGTGCACAGATCGTCATCGGCGACGGTGACGGCGGGGGAGATTTCGACGCTCTGGACATCGTCGTCTTCGACGGCCTCATCGATCTCCTCTTCCTTCTCGGCCGCCTCGCGATCCTTCTTCACCGTACCGGACAGGTCCTTGTCGGACTTGGTAAAGACAAGATTGCCATCATCTTCTTCGAGGATGAGTTTTCCGTCCTTGAGCTTCATGTCATGCGACTCGTCTTCGGCGGTGATGGTTACGGTGGTGGCGTCCTTTGCCTCCCATTTAAGGTCGACGACTTCAAGGAACAGGTCGAGGGCGCCTGTACCGTCCTCATCGAGAATCAGGATGCAGTGGACACCCCAATCCTCGAGCATCTTCATGTACTCATCGGTCAGCTCTTCGCCCTCCATGGTTCCACCCGAGAGTTCCCAGCTGCCGACGAAGTTGGCCTTGGGGTCCTTGCCGCCGCCGCTGCAGCCCGTCAGGGCAAAGGCAAGCGCCAGGACGCATGTCAGAAATGCGAGTACGGACTTTTTGAACGTTGTCTTCATGGTGTCCTCCTTCATCGAACGAAACCCATAGAAGCAAATGCGGGGGTGGCGGACCTCCCCGCCAATTACCAGATAAAGGGGTTAGGGCCGGGGCGTTCCGCAGTTGCTGCAGAACTTGCCGCCGTTTTCGCTGCCGCAGTTGGGGCAGAACCACTTGGCCGGTGCCGGGGTGGGCGCGGGACTGCCGCACTCGGAGCAGAACTTGCCGGTGTTGGTGGCGCCGCAGCTGCAGGTCCATGTGCCGGCCGCAGGTGCGGCGGCAGGAGCCGGGGCGGGTGCCGGAGCCGGCTGCGGGGCGGCCTGCTGCTGTGCCTGGCCGGCGGCGAACAGCTGGCTGGCATTCATGCCGCCCATGCCACCTGCCATGCCCATGCCCATAAAGCCTGCCATCGCGCCGTTGGGGTTGGCGGCTGCTGCGCGCATCGCATCGCTCTGGGCGCTGGCGATGTTGGCGGCTGCCATGGTGGGATCGCGCATGACCGCGGCCTTCTGCAGGTCCTTGATCATTTGCTCGTCCTCTTGCGAGGCGGCGATGGAGTTGACGCCAAAGCTCACGATCTCGACGCCGCGCAGGTCGCGCCAGTCGGCCGAGAGGACCTCGTTGAGCGCGCGGGCGAGCTCGGTGGTGTGGCCGGGGATGGCGCTGTAGCGGATACCCATCTCCGAGATCTTGGCAAAGGCGGGCTGCAGAGCGGTGAGCAGCTCGGACTTAAGCTGGCTGTCGATCTTATCGCGCGTGTAGCTATCGGTCACGTTGCCGCACACATTGGTGTAGAACAGCAGCGGGTTGGTGATACGGTACGAATACTCGCCGTTGCAGCGCACGGAGATGTCGACATCCAGACCGATGTTGTTATCGACCACGCGGAAGGGCACGGGCGAGGCGGTGCCGTACTTGTTGCCGATGATCTCCTTGGTGTTGATGAAGTAGACACGCTGGTCCTTGCCCGCGTCGCCGCCAAAGGTAAAGCGGCTGCCGATATTGGCGAAGGTCTCCTTGATGGAATCGCCCAGGTTGCCGCTAAAGACGCTCGGCTCGCTGCCGGTATCGAAGACGAACTCACCGGGCTCCAGCGCGACTTCGATGATCTTGCCGTTTTGCACCACGAGCATGCCCTGGCCGTCGTTGACGGCGATGACCGAGCCGTTGGAGATGACGTTGTCCTCGCCGCGCGTGTTGGAGCTGCGGCCACCGGTACGTTTGCTGCCCTTGCAGGCCAAGACGTCGGCAGGCATCGATTCGCAGTAGATAAATTCCTTCCACTGGTCGGCCATGACGCCGCCGGCAGCTCCCAATCCAGCTTTCAAGAGTCCCATGGTGATCTTCCTTTCTCGTCAAAGGCCGGGTGGTATTGGTTGGATTGCTTAGTCGTCCTTGTCGTCTTTCATGACAACGGTGGTCTCGGTGTGGCTGAAGGTGTCGTGCTTCTCGGTCAGGTCGAGCTCGCCACAATACTCATCGGCATGGGTTGCTTCGTTGGCTGTCTTGAGCTGGCCTACCAGTAGCACGTCTCCGATAATCACGATGATCAGCGGCGCGATGATGTTGATGAGGATGCCCTCGATATCAAAGGTGAGGTAATCCGGATCGAAGGCGTTCTCACCCATAAAGAGAATCTGGGAGAGGATAAATCCGATCACAAAGAACAGCACCGAGGCGATGGCGAGCTTGGGCTTGGAGCAGGGGAGCTCGCCGACCAAGCGGCCGGTCTGGCCGTTCATGGCAAACAGGTAGCTCTTGCCGTTCCACGAGGTGGAGAGCATCCAGACGGGGAACAGGGCGTAGTCGCTGTCTTCCCAGGTGTAGTCGAGCTGCTTGCTTTCGACCGTGGCATCGTCGTATTCGTCGACGACGGTCTCGCGCAGGGCCGAGATCGTGCTTTCTTCCATGCGGCGCTCGGCGCGCGCCTTGCAGGTCTCGCAGTCCTCGTCGTAACGGTTGGCGATGTAGCCGGGCATATATGCGACCGAGAACGGACGCAGTGCGTCGTAGTCAAACGGCTCGATGGCGTCCATGTGGCCGTCGGGCATCTTGGATGATCCGTCGACGGGCACGCGCTTAAACGAGATATTGCCCTTGCGATAGGCATCGTAGTGGTCGGTGGTCGTGACGGTGCGGTCGGATTCCTCGGTCACGGTCTCGTTGGTCGCGTCAAAGTACACTTCGCCGTCAACGCGGGCGCCGTAGAGCCAGAACGGCACGTAGACACCTTGGACCTCGTCGATATGGTTGCCGGTGACAAAGCTCTTGGGCAGCAAGATCTTGCCCTTGTAGTGTTCCTTGAGTGCGGCCGTGACGTCATCGCGCCCGAGCTTAAACGGAATCACCAGGTCGGGCGAGAAGTCGCCAGAGAGCTGGCCGGGCGCCACGGCGGAGTTGCCGCAGTACGGGCAGGTGGTGACGGCGACGGTGCCGTCGGACACGAGCTCGGCGCCGCACGACGAGCAGATGTAGCCGGCGTTTTGGGCCAGCTCCTGCACGGCATCGTCGACAGCAGGCTTGGGCGTTGCGGCTGCCGCATCGGCTTTGGCATCTGCCTTGTCCTGGCGCTCGCGATAGAGGGCCTCGACTTCTTCGACTTCAAAACGAGAATCGCAGTAGTCGCAGACGAGCTTTTGCTCGGCACTGGCAAAGTGAAGGGGGCCGCCACACGCGGGGCATTGATAGTTGACGCTCTCGAAGGCCATGATCGGTCCTTTCGCTGCCGGAGGCTATGCGCCGATGGCGCCGCCGCAGTATTCGCAGCGCCCACTGGCATCGGGAATGGTGGTGGCTCCGCAGAAGGGGCAGGTCACCGCGGTTTTGGGGGCCTTGGCGGCCACGACGCTGTCGCGCGTCTCCTGGCGCAGCTGCACCAGCGCATCGCGGACTTCGGTTGCCTGGCGCTTGGCCTCGCGATATTCGATGGAGCCGCGCTGATCGATGGTGGAGTCGTTCACGCGCAGGTTGATCTCGGTAAAGTACGGCGTGTTGACGTGGATGGTCAGATTAAAGTCGTAATCCAGGTCGTAGCGCGGCGGGTTGTAGCTCTCGCGCTCGCCGTCCTTGGTCTCGCGGTAGATCTCGGTGCGCTGCTCGTCGATATCCATATCGCAGCCGAGTACCTGCGAGAACTCGATGATGTCGGGATTGGCGTCGCGCCAGCGGCTCTGCGAAGTGATGATCAGCAGACCCGCGTCCTCATCGAGCATAATATTGGTGCGCCCGGCAGAAAGCGTGCGCGTGGGGTTGAACGACGCCAGGCGCTCGGCGTTGGCCTCGCGGTAGGCGAGTTGCTCACGGATATCGTCCGCGGTGCTGGAGCGATAGCCGTGAAAGTAGGGGGAGAGCTTGCCGGCGCACTCTTTGCACAGGTAGCCTTCATTGATTTTTGTCTTACCTAGAAGTCCCAGCTCGGTACCGCAAATCGCGCACTCTTTCTTCTCGAACATCTTGTCAAAGAAGCCCATGGCTGCCTCCCATCAACTGGTAGCGTGTGTCACTTTTGATGATGGGGGAGTGCGCGATCTTTCACGATACCCAGACGGCTCAAGGAGTCTTCACAACTGGGACACATGGCCCATTTTTGACTAGTCGCCGGGGACGTTCTTAAACGAATAGTCGCGGGGGACACTCTTTGGCCACTCATTGGGGACGTACTTAAATGAGTGGTAGTTGGGGACACTCCTGGCCG
>CABUIE010000007.1 GCA_902491565.1 uncultured Collinsella sp. | reverse complement strand
ACAAATCCAAGTTAGACCATTTCAAATGGTTCGATGTCTGCCCGGATGCGACACTGAGGTCAGTGTCCATCCTCGCAGTATCCGGTTCTCAAGGTGCACGCCCCGCGGCTCATCCGGTCCGACCGGGCCGCGCGGCAAGGAGATATATTGCCAGACCGGAGGGGCCCCGTGGGCGGGAATCCGGGCGTACACATTTCCTACACATCTTGGGATCCGACTAACGTTTGCCAGCCGTTAACTACCGCTCGCCGAGCATCTCTTTATATAAGGCAGTCTCATGGTTAAAGCGGATACGTCCCCCTAGCTAAAGCACAGCCAGCATCGAGCAACTCATCGCGTTCTTCCACCGAGAACCCCTCGGCGTAGACGCGCACCACTGGTTCGGTCCCGCTAGGACGGACCAGCAGCCACGTGTCATCCTCAAATGACAGACGCAAGCCGTCCATATGACTAACGTTTTGCGGCACCTTGCCACAAATCGACTTGGGGTTTACGCCCGGCAGCAGGGTTCGTAACGTTTCGGCATCTTCGGCCTCAAGGCGCAAATCGCGTCGACCGTAACTCGTCTTACCAAAACTGTCCTCGAGTTGGTCGACCAGAACGCCCAAAGGCGCGTCCGTCTTTGCCATAAGCTCACACAGAATCAGACAGGCGAGGATTCCATCGCGCTCGGGCATATGCGCGGCGATGCCGATACCACCGGCTTCTTCGCCGCCCATGAGGACGCCGCCCTTCTTCATCTCTGCCGCTATATATTTGAAACCGACTGGTTTGACGGTCACGCGGCAGCCAAGCGCATCGGCAATGCGGCGCACGAGCGTCGAGCATGAAAGATTGACGACGACGCGCCCCTTCAAATTACGAAATTGAACCAAGTCGCCCAAAACGAGCGCCATGATCTGATGCGGATGTATATATCTGCCGCGCTCGTCAACCGCGCCGATACGGTCGGCGTCGCCGTCGGTCACCAGGCCAGCGCAAGCTCCGTCCTCGATAACCGTGCGCTCGCAAGCGTCCACCCACGGCTCAACGGGGTCGGGGCAGATATCTTCTTGGTCAGACGCCTGCCCGGCGTGAATCTCGTGCACCTCAACGCCAAGCTCGCGCAGCAAGTCGGCTAGATAGCCCTGGGCTGCGCCGCCCATGGGATCGACAACCACGCGCAGGTGCGCGGCGCGGATGGCTTCGGCATCGACAAACGATGCCACCGTCTGCATATAGTCAGGAATGATATCCGCGGTGCGATATTGCCCCTCGATCCCCGTTGGCTCGGGAGCCATGGTCTCTTCGAGCTCTTCGATGACATCCTGGTTGGCGGTCGAGCCGTCACCCATGCGAATCTTGAGGCACAGATAGCCCTGCGGATGATGGGACCCCGTCACCATGAGCGCGCCGCACGCCTCACCGTCATAAGCCGCCGCCCACGTAAGGGCAGGGGTCGGGACAGGTCGCGAAGCGAGCACGGCGTCTAGCCCGTGCGCCGCTAGCACGCCCGCCGCAAGCTCAGCGAACTCGCGCGCCAGGGGCCGGGTATCGAACCCTATATATACCGTTTTGCCCGGATTGGTCTTTTGCCACAACTCGCCGACGGCATCGGCGATACGGGCAACGTTATCGGCAGTGAAGTCCTCATCGACGCGAGCGCGCCAACCGTCAGTTCCAAAATGAATTATCGCGCACACGCGCAGACACCTCGCAGTGTTTGGATCATGGTACGCATGGGGTATACCCGCAACATGCACTCGGCAACCTGCCGGCACCAGCATTCACCATTTGGGCAAATGCTGCCGAGGACATGCAGGCAATAAAAAAACCGCCCCGTATGGAGCGGTTTTGCCCTTTATATATCGAGCGCCTCGGCCATCGCTGCCGTAGTGATTGCCGTGGTTCCACAGCAACTGCCCACCATTGCGGCACCGGCATGCCTCCATTCGATGCATGCGCGCGCGAAAGCTTCGGGGTTCTCGTGCCATACGGGGCCATCCTGAGTCTGGACCGGATCGCCCACGTTGGGACGCACCGTGACGGGAGTAGTCGCCGATGCAACCATCCTGGGCACCGCCGCGTTCGCGGCCGCAAGCGAACAGCAATTAACACCAACCGAGTTTGCGCCGTGTTTTTCGGCGTACAAAACGGCTGCCTCGATGTTGAGGCCATCGCCCAACAGGTCGCCTTTATCGTCAACGACAAAACTCACCAGAACAGGCATGCCGTCGGCGGCGTCTCGGGCGCCGGCAAGCATGGGCTGCAAATTACGGATAGACGTCACCGTCTCGATCAGCAGACCGTCAACACCAGCATTGAGCAAGGCGTGCGCCTGTTCGCGCGCAATGCCTCGGATTTCACGATACTCGGCAGAGTCCTCGGCAAACCACTCAATACCGATCGGGCCCATCGAGCCCAGCAGCAGCTGAGGGTGCGCCTGGCGGGCATCGTCGACGGCCCCGCGATTGACCTCCGCCACGGACGGCGCAATCTGGTCGTGCTTGAGGGCATAGCTTGATGCCTGAAAGGTGTTGGTAATGAGCACCTGCGCGCCGGCGGCGACATACAAGCGATGGATACGAGAAACGGTCTGCGGCTCTGCCAGATTCCAAAACGCTGGTGGAATGTCGGCGGCATCGTACTCACTCAACAGAACACTGCCCATGGGGCCCTGCGCCAACAAGGTCTCGCTCGACAAGCGGCGCGTAAGTTCCTCGGCACCAAAGCGGTTGTAATAACTCGTATCCATATATATCCCGCTATTCCTCGACGCTGATTCCCTGCTTTTCGAGATAGGCGAGCCAGCGGCTCATCGTGTCCTCGGATAGCGCATGCTCCATCATGCAGGCCTCGGAATCGGCTCGCTCAAATTCGACACCGAGCTCCTGAACCAAAAACGTGCGGATGAGGCGATGACGGTACCAGATAGCCGTGCCAACCTCGCGGCCGCGATCGGTCAGGATCACCTTGCCGTAGTGCGATTGCTCGACAAGCTCGGATGCCTTGAGAGCCGAAACCGCTTTATTGACCGATGCCTTGGAGACGCCAAGGCGCTGCGCGATGTCGACCGATCGAACGCCGTTGGTTTCCCCCTCTTCGCTTTCAATGCGAACCATGCACTCCAAGTAGTCTTCGTTCGCCACCGTCAGATGTAGTTCGCGCGAGCTATTTGTCGTATCCATGATCTTCCGTCCCTTCTGCATTCAATGGCTGATTCTACCCCATCCAAGCGTCGCGGTATGCCGTGGCATACCGTGCTAGAGTTCTTGTTGCACACGACGACCAAGATTGGAGCGGTCTTTATGGAAAACACCACCACGAACCCCGATGTCCTCGAGCGCTTTTTGCGCTACGTCCAGATCAACACGCAGTCCGAGGATGCAAACTGCGACCAGGTACCCTCGAGCGCCGTTCAGTTTGACCTTGCCAACGTGCTGGCTAAAGAGCTGCGCGAGCTTGGTGCGGAAGATGCCCACGTGACCGAGCACGCCTATGTCTGCGCGCATATCCCCGCAAGTGCGGGCGCTGAGGACAAGCCCGCCCTGGGCCTGATCGCCCATCTCGACACTACCGAAGTTGCACCGGGCGCCGGCGTGAAACCGCACATCGTACACTACGAAGGCGGCGACCTGGTCTGCGGCACGGTTGACGGTAAGCCCGTTGCCATGAGTACCGCCAAGCTTCCCGCCCTGAACGACCTCGCGGGTGAGGACCTGGTCTGCAGCGATGGCACCACGCTGCTGGGCGCAGACGACAAGGCAGGCGTCGCCGAGATCATGTCGCTTGTCGCGCGTATCGCTCAGGACCCTTCTCTGCCCCATCCCGCACTCGGCATTTGCTTCTGCCCTGACGAGGAGATCGGCCACGGAGCCGAGCTGTTGGATATCGATACCTTTGGCTGCAAGTACGCCTACACGGTCGACGGCGGCCCCATCGGCGAGCTGGAGTGGGAGTGTTTTAACGCCGCCGAGGCGACCGTCCGCTTTGAGGGCCAGTCCATCCACCCGGGCGACGCCAAGGGCCGTATGGTCAACGCAGGCAATCTGTTCTGCGACTTCAACGCGTTGCTCCCCTACGTGCAGCGCCCGGAGTATACGGAAGGCTACGAGGGCTTTTATCACCTTGAGGGTGTATCTGCGACCGTCGATCACGCCACAGCGCGCTATATCGTCCGCGACCATGACGCCGCCAAGTTCCAGCAGAAACTCGACCTTATTGATGCCGCCGCCTCGATGCTCAACCAGCGTCTGGGTGAGAAGCACGTGACGGTCGAGATTAAGCAGCAGTATCGAAATATGGCCGAGATCGTTCGTGACTATCCCGAGCTTATTGATGTTGCCAAGGAAGCCTACCTTGCCTGCGGCGTTGAGCCCCAGGTGCTGCCGATTCGTGGCGGCACCGACGGCGCTCAGCTGTCGTTCCGCGGTCTGCCCTGCCCCAACCTTTCCACCGGCGGCTATTGCTACCACGGCGTCAACGAGTTCGTCCCGGTCAGTTCACTCGTCAAGATGACCGACGTCCTGCAGGAGCTCGTCGCCCGCTTTGCATAGGGAACTCGAACAATCTAGGTAAGCAAAACCGAGAACGGGGCGGTTTTTGGTGCAAGGAGAGTAGTCAGCACCGCAGGTTGAGCCAACGTCAGCGAGCGACGTCCAAGGCGAACAAGTTGGCATGAAAAAGGCAGGGCATTGACCTTCTGGTCATGCCCTGCCTTTTGAATGACAAATTGTCGCCTTGGGCGGCGCGCAGCGTCGAGCCGTTACGCGGTTTGGTAAAACCGCGTAACTCTAATAGTTGGCTTCGTAACCGTTGCCGTCGCCGGTGGGCTCTTCGTAGTAGTCCGAATCGCTCGAATCGCTTGAGTCATCGGAATCGTCAGAGCTGACCGATGAGGTTGCGGTACCGTTTGCGTAGTCGTCAGACGTGTTGTTGTTCAGGTCGCCGATCGTAGAGCTAGAACCGTCGGAAAGACCCATGGTGTTGGGACCCTTGGGATCCTTGCCGGCATCGACGCGCTCCATCATTTCCTTGAGCTCGTCCTCGTAGACAAAGACGTAGCTCACACCGTCGATCATGGTGCTGTCGTCGGCGTACGAGGGCAGGTTGGCCGAGTAGATGCCGTCGACATCCATACCGCGCATGGCGTTGACCGTAGCCACGATATCCTGAACGCTCATATCGGTTACGAGCATATCGGACAGCGAATTAACCAGGCCAAAGATCTTCGTGGCATCGAAGTTATTGAGAATCTGGTTGGCAAGGGCGCCGAGCACCTGACGCTGGTGGCGCATGCGCGTGTAATCGCCGTCGGCATAGGTGTAGCGGCAGCGGGCATAGGTAAGGGCGGTGGCACCGTCCATATGCTGCTGGCCAGCGGTAATCTTAATATCCAGGTGCTCGGGGTCGTCAACATCATCGGTTGCGTTAATGTCGATACCGCCAACCGAATCAATCAGCGCCTGCATACCGTCGAAGCTGACCTCGGCATAGTGGGAAATCTGAACACCGCACAGCTCGTTGACCGCCTCGACCATGGCCTCGGCGCCGCCAACGGTATGGCAGGCGTTGATCTTCATGGTCTCGCCCTTGTACTCGACCTTGGTGTCGCGCGGAACGGAAATGAGCGTCGCCTGCTTTTGCGTGGGGTCGATTCGTGCCAGGATAATCGAGTCGGCGCGATACGTATCCTCGCCCGGACGGCCGTCGGTGCCAAGAAGCAGCACGTAGAACGGATCCTTTGCCTCATCGGTGTCAACCAGAACCCGACGCAGATTGTCGGTAATGACATTAGAATCGCCGAGCTTGCCCATAATGGTGGCAAACCACAGGCCGGCAGCGGTAGTGGCACTCAGCAGCACGCCAAGCACGACAATGAGCGCGACGTGACGAATCGTGTGGCTACGACGGCGTTGGCGAGCGCGCTCGGAATAGCGAGCCACGTTATCGCGACTGTAGATCTTGGCCTGCGCACCAGTTGAGGGTCTTCGGGCGGTGGTATCCGCGAGGGGCTTTTTATTAAACATAGGCAACCTGTATTAGTAGATGACGGGATCGGGGACGGAAGCATGCTCGACATGCGCGCCGAGCGCCTGCAGCTTTTCGACAAACTGCTCGTAGCCGCGCTTGATGTGATGGATGGCCGAAACCTCGGTCGTCCCGTCGGCGATCAAGCCCGCTACGACGAGGGCCGCTCCGCCACGCAGATCGGGCGAGGTAACCTGTGCACCCGAGAAGCCCTTGACGCCATGAATCATGGCATGATGGCTCTCGATACGAATGTCGGCACCCATGCGCACCAGCTCAGAGGCAAACATAAAGCGATTCTCGAAGATGTTCTCGGTAATAACGGAACTGCCGTCGGCAAGGGCGGAGAGCACCATAATCTGCGCCTGCATGTCCGTCGGGAAGCCGGGGAACGGAAGCGTCTGGATGTCGACCGGCTTGATACGCTCGGCACGGTTTACATGGACGCCATCCTCGACGCGCTCGCAGTCGATACCCATGAGCTCCATCTTCTTGAGCACCATGCCCAAGTGAATGGGGCAAAAGCCCGTGACATCGACACCGCGATCGTCGGCCATCAACGCACCGGCAACGATAAAGGTACCGGCCTCGATGCGGTCGCCCACTACGCGATGGGTAACAGGATGCAGCTCTTCCACGCCCTCGATGGTCACGACGGGCGTACCCGCGCCGACAATCTTGGCGCCCATCTCGTTGAGCATGTTGGCGAGATCGACGATCTCGGGCTCGCGGGCGGCATTGTCGATAACCGTGGTGCCCTGCGCGCGCACGGATGCCATGATGAGGTTCTCGGTCGCACCGACGCTGGCGAACTCGAGCGTGACGGTGGTACCGCGCAGACCTTGGGGCGCATTAGCGTTGATGTAGCCGTGGGCGGTATCGAACTCAACGCCCAGGGCCTCAAGACCAAGAATGTGCATATCGATCTTGCGAGCACCCAGGTTGCAGCCGCCCGGCATGGCGATCTTGGCGCGATGGAAGCGACCCAGCAGGGGTCCCATCACGGCGGTGGAAGCACGCATCTTGGCAACGAGCTCGTAGGGGGCCTCCCAAGAATCGACCTGAGAGGTATCAATCTCGAGCGTGTGCTCGTCAAGGACATCGATTGTGGCGCCCATACCCTTGAGCACCTTGCCCATCACGTGGACATCGGAAATATCGGGCACGTTCTGCAGCGTCGTCTTGCCCGGCGCCAGAAGCGTTGCCGCCATGAGTTTGAGCGCGGAGTTCTTGGCGCCCGAAACGGGCACAGAGCCTCCGATGGCGTGGCCACCCTCAACGCGGATAATATCCAAGGTCTACCCTTTCAAAAAGCATGCCCGGGATGGCTGGGCCATCCCGGGCATGATGTGTTCGCAAATGGTCGAACGCTAAATCGTTTGACTATTGGGCAAGCTTGAGCTTACACCATGCGATTTCATTATAGAGGTAGGCGCGGCGTGCATCATCCTCCGACAAATTACCCAGCTTCTCTTCAAAACCTTGAATATCAGCTTTAAGCTTGTCGGCATCGACGGTCGCCAAATCGCAAGCGCGCTCGGCGAGAACGGTCACGACATCGTCCGCAACCTGGGCATAGCCGCCGGCCACGGCAAACGTGTGGTCGACAGTGCCCATGGCCTTATCGGAAACGCGAACGTAACCGCGGTCGATCGTGCAGATCTCGCTGGAGTGAGCAGGCAGAACGCCAAACTCGCCATCCGTGGACGGAATCGACACAAACGCAGCGTCGCCCTCATAGGCGCAGCTCACGGGGCACACGATGCGGATACGCATAACCTACTTCTCCCCCATCTTGCGGGCGCGCTCACGCACGTCCTCAATCGTGGAAGCATAGCGGAAAGCCTGCTCGGGCAGGTCATCGGCCTTGCCGTCGACAATCTCGGCGAAAGAGCGGACGGTATCCTCGACGCGGACGTAGACACCGGGGTTGCCGGTGAACTTCTCGGCGACGTGGAAGGACTGCGAGAGGAACTGCTGAATCTTACGGGCACGGTTGACCGTAAGGCGCTGCTCCTCGGACAGCTCGTCCATACCCAGAATGGCGATGATGTCCTGAAGGTCGGAGTACTCCTGCAGGAGCTCCTGGACCTTGACGGCGACACGGTAGTGCTCCTCGCCGACGATCGAGGGATCAAGAGCGTCGGAGGAAGACGCGAGCGGGTCGATAGCCGGGAACAGGCCGAGCGACGAAATGCTACGCGAAAGAACCGTGGTGGCGTCGAGGTGCGTAAACGTCGTGGCAGGCGCCGGGTCGGTCAGGTCGTCTGCGGGGACGTAGACAGCCTGGACGGAGGTAATGGAGCCCGTCTTGGTCGAGGTAATGCGCTCCTGGAGGTCGCCCATCTCGGTTGCCAGCGTGGGCTGGTAACCAACGGCGGACGGCATACGGCCCAGCAGTGCGGAAACCTCGGAACCTGCCTGGGAGAAGCGGAAGATGTTGTCGATGAACAGCAGAACGTCCTGGCCGCGATCGCGGAAGTACTCAGCGGTGGTAAGGCCGGCCAGACCGATGCGCAGACGCGCTCCGGGCGGCTCGTTCATCTGACCATAGACCAAGCAGGTCTTGTCGATAACGCCAGACTCGCTCATCTCGAGGAACAGGTCGGTGCCCTCGCGGGTACGCTCGCCGACGCCGGTGAACACCGAGGTGCCGCCGTGCTCCTGGGCGAGGTTGTTGATGAGCTCCTGAATCAGAACGGTCTTGCCGACGCCGGCGCCGCCGAACAGACCTGTCTTGCCGCCGCGGATGTAGGGCTCGAGCAGGTCGACGGCCTTGATGCCGGTCTCGAAGATCTCGGTCTTGGTGGTGAGCTCGTCGAAACGGGGCGCTGCATGGTGGATGGGGTAGAACTCCTCCACCTCGGGCATGGGCTTGCCGTCGACGGGCTTGCCCATGACGTTCCAAATGCGGCCGAGCGTCTTGGGACCAACGGGCATCTTCATGGGCTCACCGGTATCGGTGGCGATGAGGCCGCGCTGCAGGCCGTCGGTCGAGGACATGGCGACCGTGCGGACGACGCCGCCCGGAAGCTGGCTCTCGACCTCGAGGATCGTGCTCAGATGACCGATCGGGGTCTCGGCCTCGACCGTGAGCGCGTTGTAGATCGGGGGCACCGCGCCGTCAAACTTGACGTCGACGACAGGGCCGATGATTCGCACGATGCGACCATCACCGGCAGTCGTCTTCTTGGTGGCTTCCTCGACCGCAAGCTTTACGGTGTTATTAGCCATTACTGTTCCTCCAATGCTGAGGCTCCGCCGACGATCTCGTTAATCTCGGTCGTGATCGAAGCCTGGCGCACGCGACTATACGTGCGGGTAAGGGTCGAGATGATCGCGGTGGCGTTTTCCGTCGCGGAGTGCATGGCCTTGCGGCGTGCACCCTGCTCGGCAGCCGCCGAATCGATCAGGGCCTGGTAGATGACCGTCAGGATATAAGACGGCACAAGCTTGCCGAGAACATGCTCGGGAGAGGGCACGAACTCGAACGTGGACGAGATGCGCTTAGGGGCGTCGGTCTCGTTCTTACGCGGACCGTGGGCCATAGCGATCATCTCGGGGTCGAGCGGCAACAGATGCTCGACGCGAAGCTCCTGATCCACGCGGTTCTTGGCGTGGTGGTAGACAAGCTCGACACGGTCAAGCTCACCGGCACGATACGCATCGCAGATATGAGAGGAGATCATGCGGGCCTGATTGAAATCGGGCTCAGAGGAGTTGCCCTCAAAGTGCATGATGACGTTTGCGCGGTCGCGGAAATACGTGGCCGGTTTGCGCCCACACGCGATGATCTCGTACTCGATGCCGTCGTTCGCCCAAGAAGCGGCGAGCTTTTCGGCCGTGCGCTCCACCGTCGTATTGAAACCGCCGGCAAGGCCGCGGTCCGAGGCAATAACGACAATCAGACCATGCTTGACGCTCTCATGCTTCTGCAGCATGGGATCGGTGCCCGAACAGGAGGCGTCGCCGGCGACCGTCAACATGACGTCGGTCAGCGCCTCCTTATAGGGCTCGGCCTGCTTGGAGCGATCGAGGGCACGACGGATCTTGGCCGTAGAGACCATCTCCATCGTGCGCGTGATCTGCTTGGTCGTGGTAACCGAGGAGATTCGCTTCTTAATGTCGCGAAGGTTGGCCATGGGGCTTAGTTCTCCTCTGATCCAGTCGTATCGGCATGGTGCTTAGCCATGAACTGCTGCTTAAAGTCGCCGATGACGCGCAGGAGCTCAGCCTTGGTGTCATCGTCAATCTTCTTGGCGCGAACCTTGTCGAGCAGCGAGCCAAAGCCATTGTCCATGTACTCGATGAGCTCGGCACGGAAGGGCAGCACGTCGGAGATTTCCAGGTCATCCAGGAAGCCCTCGTTGCCAGCGAACAGCGTAACGATCTGCTCGCCAACCTCGAACGGCTTGTAGCGCGGCTGCTTCAGAAGCTCGGTCATGCGAGCGCCGTGGGTAAGCTGCTTCTGAGTAGCCTCGTCGAGGTCGGAGCCGAACTGCGTAAAGCCGGCGAGCTCCTGGTACGAAGCGAGGTCCAGACGGAGGTTGCCGGCGACCTGCTTCATGGCCTTGGTCTGCGCGTCGCCACCGACGCGGGACACGGAGATGCCCACGTCGACTGCCGGGCGCTGGCCCTGGAAGAAGAGCTCGGACTGCAGGTAGATCTGACCATCGGTAATGGAAATGACGTTGGTCGGAATGTAGGCCGAGACGTCGCCGTCCTGGGTCTCGATGATCGGCAGAGCCGTCATGGAGCCGTAACCGTTCTTCTTGGACATCTTGACGGCACGCTCGAGCAGGCGAGAGTGCAGGTAGAAGATGTCGCCAGGATAGGCCTCGCGTCCGGGCGGACGATGCAGCGTCAGCGACATCTGACGGTAGGCCACAGCCTGCTTGGACAGGTCGTCGTAGATGACGAGCACGTGGCCGCCGGGGTTGGTCTCGCTAGCGGGCTTGCCGTCCTCGCCGTTGTACATGAAGAACTCGCCGATAGCGGCACCGGCCATAGGCGCGATGTACTGCATAGGGGCGGAATCGGCAGCGGTGGCCGAAACGATGATGGTGTAGTCGAGCGCACCGTGCTGAGCGAGGGTCTCGCGGATGTTAGCGACCGTGGAGGCCTTCTGGCCGATGGCGACATAGATGCAGACCATGCCCTTGCCACGCTGATTGAGGATAGCGTCGATGGCAATGGCGGTCTTACCGGTCTTACGGTCGCCGATGATGAGCTCACGCTGACCACGGCCGATAGGCACCATGGAGTCGATGGCCAACAGGCCGGTCTGAACCGGCTCGCACACCGGGGTACGATCGATGACGCCGGGGGCCTTGAACTCGATGGGGCGACGGTGCGTGGCGACGATGTCGCCCAGGCCGTCGATGGGCTGGCCGAGCGGATTGACGACGCGGCCGAGCATGGCACGGCTCACGGGGATATCCATAATGCGGCCAGTGGTGCGGCACTCGTCGCCTTCCTTGATGGAGTCGACGGCACCAAACAGAACGGCGCCGACCTCGTCACGGTCAAGGTTCTGGGCAAGGCCGAAGACGGTCTCACCGGTATCGGAGCTCTTGAACTCCAGAAGCTCGCCTGCCATGGCGCTCTTGAGGCCGGAGACGCGCGCGATGCCGTCGCCTACCTCGTCGACCGTTGAAACCTCATGCGTATCGACCGTCGCGGAGAGGCTCGTGAGCTGCTCCTGCAGTTTCTTGGCGATATCCTGGGCATTGAGGGTTTCGGACATTAGGCTTCACCTCCGTACGAATTAGCAGAGTTTGCGAGGGTCTCCTGCGCGATGCGCAGCTGCGTCTTGACGGAAATGTCACGACGCTCGCCGCGGGCCTCGAGCACCAGGCCGCCCACGATAGACGGGTCGACCTGCTCGATAAGGAATACCTTGCGGCCGAAGTCCTGCTCGCATTTCTTAGTGATGGTTTGACGCAGCTCGTCGTCGAGCGGGATCGCCGTGGTGACGGTCACGCCCACTACATCCTCGTCTTCCTCGGCAACATACTTAAAGGCAGCTGCCACCTTGGGAAGAAGGTCGAGCTGGTCGCGCTTGGACATGGTGTCGAGCACGGCGATGATCTCGGGGCTGGCAGAAGCCAGGCGCTCGATCATCTCGAGGTCCTCGAACACATGGTTCTCGGCCTTAGCGGCTTCCAGAAGGGAGCGCGCGTAGGTCTCGAGCACCTTGTCCTGATAGCGGCTAGTCGGCATTCAGGCTACCTGCTTCCTGGATGTAGCGCTCGATGAGCTTCTTCTGCTCGGCATCGTCCTCGAGTGCCTCGCCCACGATCTTGGTGGCGACGGCAACGGACAGGTCGGCGATGGAGCTCGCGGCACCGGCGTAAATGGACTTGCGCTCGTCCTCGACGGTCGTATGGGCCTTGGCGATGATCTCCTCGGCCTCCTTGTGAGCAGCCTCGATGATACGGGCGCGCTCGGACTCGGCGTCCTTACGGGCCTCGAGAACGATGTCGGCAGCCTGACGACGGGCGTCGGTGACGATCGAGTCGGACTCAGCGCGCTTGGCGATGGCCTCCTGCTTGGTCTTCTCGGCCTCGTCGAGGCTCTCCTCGATCTTCTTGCCGCGCTCCTCCATGGTTTTCATGATGCCCGGCAGGGCGACCTTGGCCAGCACGATCCAGATAATCAGGAAGGCGATAAGCGCCGGGATGAACTCCGCCATCTTAGGGATGAGGATGTCCGCACCGGCGGCGCCGTCCTCGGCGAACGCGGAAACCGGCATGAGCAGCGCGGCCGCGGACGCGGAGAGTGCGATCGCGCTCTTCTGGGATGAAAGATTCATACTTGACGCTCCGTGCTATTTAACGATCAGCGCGACAACGAAGCCGATCAGAGCCAGAGCCTCGCCGAAAGCGGAGCCCATGATGAAGACGGTGAACACGCGGCCCTGGACCTCAGGCTGACGGGCCATAGCACCCGTAGCACCCAGAGCAGACAGGCCGATAGCAAGACCAGCGCCGATAACACCGAGACCGTAACCGATAACTCCCACGATTCCTCCTTTGTCGTGCGTGTCTTATTTCACGCAGGATAACCTTTTTATAACTGCCGGGCTCCATGGGTACGGGCACCGGCGGTTTAACGAATTGCCTTACCTTTAAGGCACGAACGGAAGACTACTCCTCCTCCGCGACCTCCTCTGCCTCGGAGACATACACGGCGGTAAGGACCGTGAAGACGTAAGCCTGGATGGCGCCGACCACAAGCTCGATCGCATAGATCAGGATGAGGATGGCAAGCCAGGCCAGCGAAGGCAGGGCGCCGACGGCGTGGGCCGCGGAAACCTGCTGAAGCAGCGGCTGCATGAACATGCTCGCCATGATGGCGAACGAGCCCATGACCACGTGTCCTGCGAACATGTTGCAGAACAGACGGACGGCAAGCGTGATGAGGCGCAGGAAGGTCGAGAAAAGCTCGACGACCCACACGAGCACGTTCATCGGGAAGCTCACGCCCTGCGGGGCGAGGCTCTTGATGTAGCCGATCACGCCGTGAGCCTTGCATCCGTAGTAGATGAAGTACACGAAGGCGAAAATGGCGAGTGCGGCGGTGGAGCCGATTGCGCCGGTGCCGGGCTTCATTCCCGGGATCAGGCCGATCATGTTATTGATCAGGATGAACAGGAAAAGCGAGCACAGGAACGGGAAGTGCTTCTTCCAGTTCTCACCCACGACACCCTTGCCGATATCGTTCTCGACGTACTCGATGATGTACTCGAAACCGTTGACGAAGAAGCCCTTGGGAACCAGGGTCTGCTTCTTCTTGAACACGGCTAGGACGATCAGGAGCACGATCGTGGAGACGATCAGCCAAAACGAGTACTGCGTGATGCCGCAGCTCAGATCGCCCACGACAGGGGTGGAGCTGAACTCGCTGACCAGATGATTAATCTCATCAGGCAGCTTTTCAAAAATTTCCACGACTTACCTTTCGACCTCATGAGGATCTCGCAGCGCCTTGGCGACGCGAACCGCGCAGGCGGCCATAAAGGCCACGAAGCCGATCGCCTCGCCCAGGAGGAACATGCGAAATGCCTCTCCGAACAACACAAACACAACCAAGGTAAAGACAAGCAACGCGATTGCCGAGACCGCGAGACTCACCATACCCTTGAGCATGTCCGCATTCTGCTTATCGTCAAGAACCGGCTTGAGCGTAAAGACAAAGGGAAGGAAGGCAATCGCGCCCGCGATGGCGCCTGCAACGATAGCGAGCAGATCGGCTATCTGAAACACTGGCGTCCTCACTTTCCTTTTTTATCGCCTCACAGGACAGTTCCCGCCAAACATTGGTGACTATTGTACGAGCCAATCGCTAAAGTACAACCGAAAAAGCATCGGTTAATACGCACCTGTTCGTTTTCTTAAGACCTTCTTTATGCCGCAGGTACGGTAATACGTTTTTCTCGAACCCCTCAGCGCAAAACGTCCGTTAACAGGAGTGCGCGTGGACGTCTTTTGTTCGACCGCGCGCACCATTTCTTCGTATTTTCGACGTTAGCCGGTATGGCCCAGAGATTACAGCGTGCCGTAGATGCGGTCGCCGGCGTCGCCCAGGCCGGGAACGATGTAGGCAGCTTCGTTGAGATGGTCGTCGATGGCGCAGGTATAGATATGCACATCGGGGTCCTTCTCAGTCAGCGACTTGAGGCCCTCGGGGGCCGCGACGATGCACAGCATGCGGATGTCCTTGACACCGCGCTCGCGCAGGTAGCTGATGGCCATCTCGGCCGAACCGCCCGTGGCGAGCATGGGGTCGACGACCAGGCAGATGCGCTGGTCGATATCCTTGGGCATCTTGCAGTAATACTCGTGCGGCTCGTGGGTGACCTCGTCGCGCTCCATGCCGATGTGGCCCACGCGAGCGGAGGGCACCAGGTCGAGGATGCCGTCGACCATGCCAAGGCCCGCACGCAGGATGGGCACGATGGCGAGTTTCTTGCCGGCGAGCTGTTTGAACGTGGCGGTAGTGATGGGGGTCTCGACTTCGACGTCTTCCATGGGCAGGTCGCGCATGGCCTCGTAGCCGTCAAAAAGTGCGAGCTCGCGCACAAGCTGGCGGAACTGGTTGGTGCCGGTGTTTTTGTCGCGCAGGATCGACAGCTTGTGCTGGACGAGCGGGTGGTCGACAAGCGTCACACGGGACGCGTCGTAGGTGACGGTCATGGGTTGATTGCCCCTTTCGTTGCGGCCGCAAAACGGCCTTGCTGACAAGGCGCGAAGCAATGTTGCCGCCGCACGCCATGCATTAGTTTAGCGGGTTGTTATATCGAGCAGCCCATCACAGCCCTACTGTGCGGTGCTGAGCGAGCGCCTGACTGCATCACGCCAGCCCGCAAGGTTTTGCTCGCGGCGCTCGGCGGACATGTGGGGAAGGAAGGTCCTAACGATCTGGGCATTTTGCTCCAGTTCTTCCAGGTCTTCCCAATAGCCGACGGCAAGACCCGCCAAGTACGCGGCACCGATTGCCGTGGTCTCCACCGTCTCGCATTGCAGCACGGGGATATCCAGCAGGTCGGCCTGGAATTGCATGATGAACTCGTTGCGTGAGGCGCCGCCATCGACGGACAGGCGCTCAATCGAAAGTCCCACGTCCTGCTCCATGGCGCGCAGCACGTCATAACTCTGGTAGGCCATGGACTCGCAGGCCGCACGCACAATGGTCGCGCGACTCGAGGCACCGGTCAGGCCGCACACGATACCGCGGGCACGCGGGTCCCACCAGGGAGCGCCCAGGCCAGCGAAGGCGGGGACGAAGTAGCAGCCCTCGTTGTCGTTGATCGAAGCGGCGAGTTGCGCGGACTCGCTCACACTCGAGATGATGCCCATGTTGTTGCGCAGCCAGTTCATGGTTGAGCCGGCGGCAAAGATAGAACCCTCGAGCGCATAGCTGATCTTGCCGTCCGCGGCGATACCGATCGTGGAGACCAGACCGTTCTTGGATTCGACGACCTCGTCGCCGGTGTTCATGAGCATAAAGCAACCCGTGCCATAGGTGTTTTTGGTCTGGCCGGGATGGAAGCAGCAGTGGCCGAACAGCGACGCCTGCTGATCGCCCGCCACGCCCATGATGGGCGGCATGTTGGTCATGATGTCGCTCGCGACGCGGCCGTAGTCGCCCGAGCTCCAACGAACCTCGGGCATCATGGAACGTGGAACGTCAAAGAGCGCCAGCAGGTCGTCGTCCCAATCGAGCGTATGGATATTAAAGAGCGCCGTGCGGCTGGCATTGGTGTAGTCGGTGGCAAAGACCTGACTGCCGGTGAGGTTGTAGATGAGCCAGGTGTCGATGGTGCCGAACATGAGGTCGCCCGCCGCCGCGCTCTCACGCGCACCGTCGACGTTGTCGAGGATCCACTGCACCTTGGAAGCCGAGAAATACGGATCGAGCGTGAGTCCCGTGCGGGAGCGCACCAGCTCTTCTGCGCCCCGCTCGACCAGCTCGTCGATCAGAGGCGCGGTGCGACGGCATTGCCACACGATGGCGTTATAGATGGGTTGGCCGCTTATGCGGTCCCACACCACCGTGGTCTCGCGCTGGTTGGAGATACCGATGGCGGCGATGCGGTCAGAATGGATGCCGCTCTTAAACTGGACCTCCATCATCACGCCGATCTGGCTGGCAAGCACCTCCATGGGGTCTTGCTCTATCCAACCGGGACGCGGGAAGCTGGTTTTGACGCTACGACGTGCCTGCGCGACGATGCAGCCGTACTCGTCGACGATGGTCGCAAGTACCGAGGTGGTGCCGCAGTCGAGCGTCATGATGTAGGAACCGCCAAAGTTAAACGAGGCATCTTCCATGCCCAGGCTGCCCAGATTCAACGACATCGCTTACACCTTTCTATTGCATCGGGTCGGACAGGACCCGTTCGATCTCTGATGCGGGAAGTGCGCCTTGGCGCAGGATCTGGAGCCCGCCGTGCTGGAACGACACGATGGTCGAGGCGTCGCGACACGGGGTCCCACCGGCGTCGACGGCAACATCGACCCCCTCCAGGATGCGACCTTCGACGGCGGCAAAGCTTGCCGGCGAGGGCGCGCCGTGCGTGTTGGCGCTCGTACAGGCAAGGGGACTGCCACAGGCGCGGATGAGCGCTTGGACCACAGGCGAGGCCGACGCGCGAAGAGCCACCGTGTCGTCGGCGGCACGCATAAAGGTCGGCACGCAGGGGGCCGCCTTGACCACGATAGTCAGGGCTCCCGGCCAGCATCGTCGCGCGAGTACGCGAGCCTCTTCGGGGATATCCACGCCATAGCGGTCGAGTGCTTCGGCATTATCAACCAGCCAGGCGACCGTTTGGGTGAGCTTGCGCTGCTTGAGGGTAAAGATGCGGCGGTAGCCGGTACCGAGCGCAGGGACCGCGGCGCCATTGACGACAGTCTGCGGATCGCGCGGCCACGATGGGAATTCGCTTGTATCTTGGGGCACGGCGTCCGAGAAGGCGTTGACTGCCACGGCGACACCGTAGACGGTCTCGGTCGGAATCAAGGCCAGGCCGCCGCGGCCGAGCACCTCGGCCGTGCGCTCGACGGCAAGCCGATGCGGCTCGCGCGTTCCCTCGTATACCCGATAGACCGTCTGCATGTGTATGCCAGCCCCCTACGCTCCGGTGCAAGTTTGTTTACTGTGGGGCATTCTCGCACGAAACATTCAACCTATTTGCCCAGAGCGCATGTTGGTTTGGTGAGCGGCTCTAGTAGTCGGTGAAAGTGAGGGGGTTAATTGAAGATTTTTAGCGCGCAAGCGTAACGGTACGATCGGGAAACTCGATGCTTGCAACCAGTTTTCCGCCGAGGCTCTCTGCGTACCTGCTCAGCGTGTCGAGCCTCATCGAACCCAACTCCCCACGCTCGAGCTCGGATACACGTTTTTGAGAAACGCCCATCGACTGGGCGACCGACGCCTGTGTTAGATCTTTTAACCTGCGAATCTGAGCAAGCTTATAGGCTTCGATACGATCGCGAGTCCTCTCCTGCTCGGCGGTAATGGAGTCGCGTGTTATCCCGCGAGATTCCATATACTCATGCAGTTCCATCTCGATCGAGCCTCCTTACGTGGCGACGGTATATTTGCTCGGCCCTTGGAATGTTGATCGCATACCAACCGTTCCATTTTGCCCTTGACGATCCCGCTCGCGACTTATCACCCGCCAATAGCAATACCGCCTGGCGCTTGGGGTCAAAGGCGAAGAGGATGCGAATCACCTGCCCACCACACGACGTCACTCTCAGCTCCTTTAAATGATGAAGCTTCGAGCCCTTTACGCGGTCAACCAGCGGACGACCAAGGCTGGGACCTTCCTTCTCGAGCACCAAAAGGTCTGCATAAATCTGCTTCAGCGTAGCTTCATCCTGCTCATCAAGCCAAGGTTCAATGTAATCAAGCACGATACGGTACCGATGCAGCTGATTTGACATACCTTTCTCCTTCTATAGTAGAAGTTTTACGGTATATTGCAAGGACAAACTTGCGCAAATGTCTATTTATTCAGCTTAAATACGCTGTTTGGGCTCGGTGACGATGGCTCGGACGATGCGGGGGCGATCGGTGAGGTCGTGGACGATACGCACGTCCGAAAGGCCTGCCTGGCGACAGAGCTCGGCCGCGGCATCGAGGGCACCCTCGTAGAGCTCGCAGGCAAACAGGCCGCCGGCGCGCAACATGTAAGGCGCCGCATTGAGCAGGCGGCGGAAGATATCGAGGCCGTCGGCGCCGCCCTCGAGCGCCAGGTCGGGCTCAAAGTCCTTGACCTCGTGCGGCAGCGAACGCATGACGCCGGTCGGGATGTAAGGTGGGTTGGAGACGAGCACGTCGAAGGTGCCCCACTCTTCGCGGGGAATGGAACTCACCAGGTTGGTGAGGCTAAAGGCAACCTCATCTGCCGTGAGGCCGAGGGCGTCGCGGTTTTTGGTGGCCAGATCGATGGCGCGCGGCTCGATATCGGTGGCGGTGCAGGTAACGTGGCCGCGGCGCTCCCAGGCAAGGGAGAGCGAAATGCAGCCCGTGCCGCAGCCGACCTCGAGAACGCGGGCAGTGCAGGGCTCGGCTGAGGCAGGCGCAGCGGCATCCTGAGCTGAAGCCGTCTCCTGGCCGGCACCCTCGATGGCGATGCCGTATTCGTCGAGCTCGGGCTCGGCGGCTTCCGCGGCGTCGGCTTCTGCTGCCTGCGCGGCGGCTTCCTCGGCCTCGCGGTCGGCCAGCTCCTCGGCATAGGCACGGCTGCCCAGCACGTCGCTGCCTAGTGCCGCCTCATCGGCGGCCGTCAGGTTAGCGGCACGGCGCTCGGCAGTCGCGCGCTCGTCGGCCAGCGCCGCCTCGGCTTTGCGGGCCTCTTCGACCTCATCGTTCCAAGGCAGCTCAACACGCTGACGGGCAGCAGCCTCGGGGCTCAGCACCTCGGCATCCAGATAATTGAGGACTTCCTCGACGAGCATCTCGGTCTCGGGGCGCGGAATGAGCACACCGGGGGCGCACGCGACGTCGATCATGCGAAACTGCGTGCTGCCGGTGATGTATTGCAGCGGCTCGCCCTTAGCGCGGCGGACAACGGCCGCATGCATGGTCTCGAGCTGGGCCGCGTTAAGCGTCTCGTCCATACGCATATATAGGTCAATGCGCGCCAGGCCCGTGGCGGCGCACAGCAGCCACTCGGCAGAAAGACGGGGGTGCTCCTCGCCGCGCTCGGCCAGGTACTCCTTGGTCCACTCGAGACAACGCTTGATGGTCCAGATCTCGTTTGCCATGGGGCCCTCCCCTCTTAAGCGCCGGACGGCGCGCGAATGTCGGAGCAGATTGTACGCGAGGCCAGCGCTTGGCAAGGGACGATTGAAGGCGATTATCGAGAATCAGCCCAGAATTTTGCTTGGAACCTGCCTGAAATGTTCATTCGTCGACGTCTAAATCTGCATTCGTCAAGCTTTTGGCAAGGTTGACCCAAAACTGACCAATATCTAACCAAGAACTTGCCACATTGCTTGACGAACGACCCCTCAAAAACCGTCCCGCGACTTCTCGGACGCTTTTTCGAGCATTATTTTTAAAAATGATAAGTAACTTTAAGCAGGTAAACAACTTAATTGTTATTAAAGAAGATTGAATAAACTCACAAAGCAATGTGCCCAACCTAGTCATTGGGGACGCTCTTATTTGACTAGTCGTTTAAGAACGTCCCCAATGACTACTAAGCCAGGAGTGTCCCAAACTGCCGGCAGAAAAGGAACGTCCCTAAGTGCCAACTAATCAATTGCCGTCTTCGGCAGCGATGGCAACGCTGCAGGTAGAGGACGGACAGCGAGCGACGTCCAGAGCGAACAAGTTGGCATGAAAAAGGCAAGGCATAGACCTTCTGGTCATGCCTTGCCTTTTGAATGACAAAATGTCGCTCTGGGCGGCGCGCAGCGTCGAGCCGTTACGCGGTTTGGCAAAACCGCGTAACCCACTACACAGCCTGTGCCAGCTTCTCGGCTCGCTCGGCGGCGGCAAGTGCCTCGATGACAGTGCCGAGCTGATCGCCCAGAAGGACGCCGTTGTAGGTGGAGTTGAAACCGATGCGGTGATCGGTCACGCGGTCCTGGGGCTGGTTGTAGGTGCGGATCTTCTCGGAACGGTTGCCGTGGCCGATCTGGCTCTGGCGCTCGGCACCGAGCTCGGCCTGCTGCTTCTCGAGTTCCATCTCGTACAGACGGGCGCGCAGCATCTGCATGCAGACCTCGCGGTTCTGGATCTGGGAACGCTGCTCCTGCGACTGCACCACGGTGTTGGTGGGCAGGTGGGTGATGCGCACGGCGGAGTAGGTGGTGTTAACGCACTGACCGCCAGGGCCGGAGGCGCAGTAGGTGTCGATGCGCAGGTCGGACTGGTTGATCTGGACGTCGATTTCCTCGGCCTCGGGAAGCACGGCGACGGTAGCCGTTGAAGTCTGGATGCGGCCCTGGGACTCGGTCTTGGGGACGCGCTGGACACGGTGCACGCCAGACTCGTACTTCATAACGGAGTAGACGCGGTCGCCCTCGACCTTGAACTCAATGGACTTAAAGCCGCCGGCCTCGCTGGGGCTGGAATCGAGCACGGTAGTCTTCCAGTCGCGCGACTCGCAAAAGCGCTGATACATCTTGTACAGGTCGCCGGCGAAGATGGCCGCCTCGTCGCCACCGGCGGCGGAGCGGATCTCGACGATGGTGTTCTTGTCGTCGTTGGGGTCGCTCGGGATGAGCATGTACTTGATGTCTTCCTCGAGCTGGGGGAGCTTGGCCTCGTTTTCGGAGATGTCCATCTGGAGCATCTCCTTCTCATCGGCATCGGTGGTATCGTGCAGCATTTCCTTGGCAGCCTCGATGTCATCGAGCGCACCGATGTACTCGCGCGAGGCGGCGATGAGGTCGGACTGGTGCGCGTACTCCTTGTTGAGACGCGTGAACTCCTTGATATCGGAGGCGACGGCCGGGTCAGAAAGCTTCTTCTCGAGCTCCTCGTAGGCCTTGATGATCTTTTCGAGCTTGTCGCGCATGACGGACTCCTTTATATGCGTGAAGGTGAAAATCGGCAGAGTTGATGGGGCGCGGGGCGCCGCTGCGGGGGTAAGCCCAGCTAGAACATGTCGATCTTCAGATACATGCGCATCCCTTCGCGTATGGGGTACATAGTTGCGGTCTAACCCATATATGATAGCGTGCGCAGGCAAACCTGCATATAACCCGCACGGAATGATTGGTGCAAACAAACCTGACCCCATTGCACCAAGGGCTTGCTTTTTGGCTAGAGCGTTTGGAGTAGAGCGACGAGGAAGCGGACACCCTGGAGGTAGGCGCGGCGGGTAATGCGCTCGTTGGTGCCGTGGACGCCGCGATCGCACTCGTCATCGTCGACCACAAAGGCCGAGAAGCGAATGCACTCGGAGCAAATGCGCTGGTAGTTGGCAGCGTCGGTCGCGCCGATTACGGTCGAGGGGACAATCGCCAACGGCTCGGATGATCCGTTTTCCTCCGTCCCCTTTGGATCACGGAAATAGCGGGCGGCGATGGAGCGAACCGCCTCGAGTCCCGGTCCGCCGATGCGCGAAGACGGCGAGGGTTCGGAGCTGCCGGGGCCGAGCTCGACCTCGACACGGTCGGCGAGCCCCGCCTCGGCAACGGCGACGCGGCAGCGGGCCACGACATCGGCCACGCTCGTGCCCTCGAGCATACGGAAATTGATATTGGCCCACATATCCTGCGGCATTACGTTGGCGCCGGTGCTGCCACCCTCGACCTGCGTGGGCGCGCAGGTGGTGGTCACGAGCGGATAGAGCTTCTTGCTGGCGAGGCAATCGCGGACAATGGCACCCCCGTTGGCGGCAATTTCATCGGCGGTATAGAGCCCCAGCTCGACGAGCTGCGCGGCAAGCAGGTCGGTCACGCGCGTCGGCCATTCGATATCGCAGATTGCGGTGATGGCACGGCTGAGCACCTCGAGCGATGTGCCGCCGTAGGGGTTGGACGAATGCCCGCCCTCACTCTTCGTCTTGAGCACGATATCGGCATAGCCCTTCTCCGCGAGGTCGGCATGCATAAGCCAGCCCTCGCCCGCGCCATACTCGGCAGCCGAAACAATACGGTAGTCGCCCTCGTCGATCAGGTACTCAAGCTCAATGCCGCGCTCCTCGAGTGCGCGGCCGATGGCGCCTGCGCCGCACTGCGTGGTTTCCTCGTCCTGGCCAAAGGCGAGCAGCAGGGTACGCTTGTGCTCCCAGCCGTGCGCGAGCGCATACTCAACCGCCTCGAGAATGCCTGCGACCTGGTCTTTCATATCGATGGCGCCGCGACCCCAAATGTAGGTGTCGTCCACATGTCCGCTAAAGGGGGCATGCGTCCAGTCAGCCTCGGTGCCGGGTACCACGGGAACCACGTCCATGTGGCCCATGAGCATGACGGACTTAAGGGCAGGGTCGGAGCCGGCAAGCGTCACGAGCAGCGAATGGTCGATGAGCTCGACCTTACCCGCCGTAAATACGTGCGGCCAGGCCTGCTGCATATACGCGCACAGATCGTCGAACGGCTGCCAGTTCACCGTCTCGGCATCCATGCTCGAAATGGTCGGAAACGATAGCACGCGGCTCAAGCGCTCGCACGCGCCAGTTTCGTCCAAATCGGCAAAATCATCCTCATGCGCAAAGAAGCGCCAAACCTCGGCCATGACATCCTTTCGATTGTGATGACGAGGGCCGCCCCACCGGAGCGGCCCTGCCACATAAGCGTTTGCGGTTGCTTATTTGTCCTCGAGATAACGCGAGAGGAACTCGCGGGTACGCTGGTGCTTGGGGTTGCCAAAGAGCTCGGCCGGCGCGGCATCCTCGAGCACCACGCCCTTGTCCATAAAGACTACGCGGTCGGACACCGTGCGGGCAAAGGCCATCTCGTGCGTGACGACGACCATGGTCATGCCGTCGGCAGCGAGCTTGCGCATGACCTCGAGCACCTCGCCCACGATCTCGGGGTCGAGTGCGGAGGTCGGCTCGTCGAACAGCATGATCTGCGGATTCATGCACAGGGCGCGCGCGATGGCCACGCGCTGTTTTTGACCACCGGACAGGCGGCCCACGGCGGCGTGCGCGAACTTCTCGAGCCCCACGCTCGTCAGATGCTCCATCGCGACCTTCTCGGCCTCGGCCTTGCTCATCTTTTTGAGCGTGACGGGCGCGAGCGTGCAGTTGTCGAGCACGTCCATGTTGTTGAACAGGTTAAAGCCCTGGAACACCATGCCGATGTCCTCGCGCAGCTTGTTGATGTTGCAGCGCTCGGCCGTGAGGTCCTGGCCGTGGAACCAGATGTGGCCCGCGTCCGGGGTCTCGAGCAGGTTGAGGCAGCGCAGGAAAGTCGACTTGCCCGAGCCCGAGGCGCCAATAATAGTGACGACCTCACCGGGATTGACGGACAGGTCGATGCCCTTGAGCACCTCGAGCGAACCGAAGCTCTTGCGCAGGCCCTCGACGCGGATGAGCGGCTCATTGGTCTGAACGGCGGCCGCGGCGCCGGTAGTGGCGGTATCTGCCATGATGATTCTCCTCGTCTTGAGCCTAGTTGGAGCTGGGCAGCGTGGCCGGGGCCTCGGCGCCGAGCTTTTTGCCAAAGGCCTCGAGCAGGCGACTTGCCACAAGCGTCAGGATCAGGTAGACCACGAGCGCCACGCAGTAGACCTCCATCTGGCGGTAGTACACGCCGGCGACGGTGGTGGTGGCGTACATGAGGTCGAACACGCCGATGACCGAGAGCACCGACGAATCCTTGATGTTGATGATGAGCTCGTTGGTGAGCGCCGGAATCGCGTTTTTAATGCCCTGGGGGAACACGACTTTGCGCATGGCTTGCCACTGCGACAGGCCCAGCGAGCGCGCCGCCTCGGCCTGGCCGGGATCGATGGACTCGATGCCGCCGCGCAGGACCTCCATCATGTAGGCGGTGGAATTGAGCGAGATGGTGACGAGGCCGGCGGTGAAGGTGCTCCAGATCTGGTTGGCCTGAGCGGTCTCGAAGCCCATGCCGCGCAAAACGGTGAAGCCCGCGTAATAGATGAGCAGGCCCTGAACCATCATGGGCGTACCGCGCACGATGGTGGAGTAGACAGTCGCAAAACCGCGGCCGGTGCTCTTAAAGAAGCGCACCAGGTCGTTGTCCACGCGATCGAAGGTCTGAATTCGCAAGAACACAAAGAGCAGCGCCAGGAAGAATGCGATGACGGTGCCAAAGGTGGCAAGCGCGATGGTGATCTCGATACCGCGAATGAAGAAGTCCCCGCTCTTGTAGGTCATGTAGACCAGGCTCGACAAAAAGTCGCTGGGGCTGGAATCCGAGACAATGCTCACCTGCACCAGGTCGATAAACGACATGACGCAGCGGTCCACGAAAAAGATCGCCGCGATGGCGACCACGGCGTAGCTGCCCAGGCGTGCTCCACGACGGAAACGCTCGGATGCGAACGGCGACTTTTCGCGGTAGTCGCTCCAGTGCATAAGCTTGGTGACCAGCGCCGCCGCCGACACGACGAGCCACGCCCACAGGATCGCCCAAAGGCAATCTTGGAACACGCCCGTGGGGGCCAAGAAGCTCAGCGGCGTGGGGTTGCGCTGGCTAAACGCCAGGCCGAGCGCCGCGATAACGCTCGTGCCCAGGTATACATAACGGTGGTCGGCCTTGATAAAGGAGGCCAGGCGATTGATGGTTTTCATGCTGCCTCCCTATGCCGGCTGACGGTCGAGGCACGCGTCCCACATTTGGTCGCGCTCCTCTTGGCTAATGCCCTTGAGTGCCTTGTCGATGAGCTTAAGCAGCTTGTCCGAGCCCTTGCGGCAGCCGACGTTTGCCGTGACCTCCTGCTTAAAGCCCTCGCCCTCGGCAAAATGAATGGGGACAATGCCCGGATTTTGGGCCATATAGCCCTTCTCGTTCTCGGTGTTGTAGGTCACGGCGTCGCACGTGCCCTGCAGCAGGTTCGAAAACACTGTGGGAACCGAATCGACCGGATTTTTGTGCACAACGCCCGGGATCTCGTCGATGACGGTGTCGAGCATGGTGTCCTTTTGGCCCAGCACCGTAGCACCGCTAAAGTCGCTAAGCTTGGTGGCGTTTTGGTAGGGAGAGCCCTCTTTTACGAACAGGCCAAAGTAGCCAATGAAGTACGGGTCGGAAAAGCCGACAGACTCCTCGCGCTCGGGCGTGGCGCTCATGCCGGCGATGATGAGGTCGATCTGGCCGTTGTTGAGCGAATCGATAAGGCCCGAGAAGCTCTGCTTGACGGCAACGGGCTCGCCGCCGAGGGCCTTGCAGACGATCTTGGCGATCTGCACGTCGTAGCCATCGGCATAGGCGCCCTGCACGTTGTCGATAGGGATGGTGTACTCACTGGCTTCGGAAACCTGCCAGTTGTACGGGGCGTAGGCCGCCTCCATGCCAATGCGGATCTTGTCCTTGCCGATCACGGAATCGGACAGGTCGTCGCGACCGCCACCCGTCGTGGGTTGAACCACCTTGAGCGTGGACGGGCGCTGACAGCCGGCGAGCGCGCCGGCGACGACGGAAGCGCTCGCAGCGAGAGCGCTACCCAAAAAGATGCGACGGCTGCATATCGGCTGGGCCTGCATGCCGCACTGTTGGGGAGAATGCATAATCTGCCTTCCCTGTTGAATCGTATGCTGACGACTTAACAGGATACCGCTCAGCGCTACCTCCAGCAAATGCATATATAAATGCATATATGCAAGTTTACGAACTGAAAACGATTGGTAGTCGTTGGACGTTCTTAAACGACTAGTCAAACAAGAACGTCCCCAACGACTAGGCATGAAAAAGGCAAGGCATAGACCTTCTGGTCATGCCTTGCCTTTTGAATGACAAATTGTCGCCCTGGGCGGCGCGCAGCGTCGACTAGTCCGCCGTTCGTCAGAACGGCGGAACCTCTAGAGTAAGGTGACGCTAAAGCTGCGGACGTCCGTCTCGCCCGGTGCCAGCGTAATGGTGTTGACCTTGTGCTCAAAGACGTCGTCCTCGGTGTCCATGGTGGTGTGACCGGTCCAGGGCTCGAGCGCCACAAACGGAGCGTCGTTGGCGGCAGACCACACGCCGATGTACTTAAAGCCTTCAAAGTCGATCTTGACGCCGTGGCCCGACTTGCGACCGCGCAGCGTAAGCGTGGAGCCCGGGGTATCGGTGAACATGATGGCATCGTTATCGAAGCTGCGATGCGTGATGGGCAGCACGTCCGAGTTATTGGGAGCCTTGTAGCTGCCCTCGAACGTCATAAGACCGTCGGGCGTGATGATAGGAGCCTCGTTAGTCCAAGCCTCGGTAAACGCCAGCTCGTAATCCTCGAACGCCTCGTCCTCGGCACCGGGGGCGGGCACGTTAAATGCGGGGTGGCCGCCCACCGAGAACGGCAGGTCCACGTCGCCGGTATTGGTGACGGCAAAGGTCTGCGTGAGGGTGGCGTCGCCGGTCAGGGCATAGGTCATGTTGAGCTTAAAGTGGAACGGAAAGGCCTTGAGCGACTCGGGCGTATCGGCGATCTCGTACGTTACCGAGGAGCCGTCCTCCGAAACCTCGACCAGCTCGTGCTCGACGATGCGCGCGAGTCCGTGGCGCGGCATCTCGCAGGTGCCGGCTGCAGACGCTGCCGTGTTGTTGCGCAGCGAACCCACAATGGGGAACAGGATGGGCGCGTGCTTGCCCCAAAAGGCGGGATCGCCCTGCCACAGATACTCGTTGCCGTTAAGGGCAAGGCTCGTGAGCTGGGCACCCATGGAATCGATGGCCGCGGTGAGGCCGCCGCGCTTGATGGTGGTGACGGTGGACATGCTACTTCCTCCAAAAGTAAACAACAGTGTCGAGGGCTATTGTCCCACTCTTGGCGGCAAGGAGAAGCGGCAGGCGCAGTTATTGAGCGATTGCGTAAAGGTCAAACCCGCCCTGCGGAGTGCTATCGACCGTATCGGGCGCCTGCGAGTTAAAGCTCACGGGAACCATGCGCTTTGAGGCGCGGAAGCGCGTGCCGTCGGTGGCGACGGGCGGTTCGTCGACGGTGAGCTCGTAGTCGCCGGGCTTGAGCTCGATGCCGTCACCAGCGGAATTGACGTATTGATACTCGTCAATCGTCTGCCCTTTGAGCGTACGCCCCACGATGTGGATGAGCATTTGGCTGTCGCCACGCGCGGTGTCCCACATCGCGCCGTCCTTGACCTCAACCGACACATGTACCGAGCGCGTGCGGCTGAGCGATTGCTCGACAGACATCTCGACCTTGGCGGCGTCTTGACGCTGCTGCTCGACATGGCTCCAAACGCTACCGATTGCCGAGCAGGCGATAACGCCGGCCATGAAGGCGATGAGGATGGGGCCGAGCGGAGAACGGCGGCCCGCGTCTTCCTCACGAGCCAGGTCGGGGCGATGTGTGGGCGCAGGCGCCTGGGCGCCTTGCGCGGGCACGTCGAGAATGCTGAAGGATGCCGTGCTGTCGGGGTCGATGGTGTGACGCGGCTGCGGGATCTTTGCCGGCGAGATGGACATGTCCGCCGGCTCACCGAGTGTGGCCGTGGCATCGGCCTTAGCCTCATCGGCCTCGGCCTGGGCCCAAGCCTGCTCAAAGGTCAGGGGCTCGGCGGCATCGGAGGCGGCATCAGGCTCGACAGCGGCATCGTTGCCGGTCTCGTCCTCGTCGCTCGACACGTCACGCGACGCGGGCTCGTCCCACTCCTCGTCCGGAGCCTCGCCCTCGCTATACCACCATTCAAAGTTATCGATATCCATACGGGGCGCCCCTTAGGCCTCGCAAATAAACACTTGTTAGCCTTATACCCGCAGATGGCGCTGGAGCTCGCACGGAATGCGATAAAGGGACTGCTCCTTTGTCGCATCGAAGTTGCGGTGGAATAGTTCCTGTTTGCACGCCCACTCGAGCTATTTAGGGACTATTTCACCGCAAGTTATTTGAGGGCGACGGGGATTTGGATACAGCAGAAGTCCTCTTGGTGAGACTCGTCGTAGCGCGTGGTGTCCAGGTAGCAAAAATCGAAAGCATTGCCGATGGGCTGGAGCGCGTGCCTGTCCATGCAGGCCACGATGGCGCGGATACCCTCGGGCTCGTACGGCATGCCCCAGCGACTCATGCACAGGTACGTGCCCTCGGGCAGCACCTCGACGCCAATCTCCGCCAGCTCGGCAGGATCGCTCGGCAGTATTTCCTCGGCACCACGCGGCAACACGGCAAAGGAACCGGCACCGGCGATGGGGTCGTCGGAATGCAGCGCCTCGCGACGCAGCATGGCGCCCCAACCGCGCATGGGGCGTGTGCCCGTGAGCGCACGCATGCGCAGAATCGCCCGCATGAGCGTGGGGTGCAGCATCGAGCGGCCACGCTCGATATCGCTCGGGAACTCCTCAAAGACCACGTAGCGGCGCTCGAATTGCTTGAGCTCCGGTTTGCCCTCGCGCTCGCGCCAATAGACCGCCTCGTCGTAAAAACTCAGCCGCTCCTGCACGCTCGCGCGCTCGGCTTTGAGCCCGGCAATCTGCTCGTCGAGCGCCTGCACCCGCGAGCGCAGGTGATCGGTCATCTCTCCAATGTCGAACGTCGAGGTCAGGCGATCGATCTCATCGAGTTCCAGTCCCAAGTCGCGCAGCATGCAGATCAGACGCATGAGCGGGATCTGCGTGGGCGAATAGAAACGGTAGCCTTTTTCGTTAACCACGGCGGGTTTAAACAGACCGATCTTGTCGTAGTAGATGAGCGTTTGGCGCGAAACGTTAAACAAGCTCGCCATCTCGCTAATCGCATACATACCCGTCTGCATAGGTCCTCCCGACACACCCTTTGACACGAAAAGCCCGCCGCCCACAGGGGCAGCGGGCTCAAACACTACTCGTATCCTACCCTAAAGATGCCTATGACCAGCGCTTATAGTTGGCGCACGACACGCCGACGGCCTCGAGTGCCTTGGCGGCGATGTGATGCACCGCCTCATCGAGCGTGGCGGGGCCGTTGTAAAACGTGAGCATGGGCGGCATGAGCATGACACCCGGCACGCGCGCCAGGCGTGCCATGTTGTCGACATGGATCGCACTGAAGGGCGTCTCGCGCACCATAAGCACCAGGCGGCGCTGCTCTTTCATCTGCACATCGGCCGCACGCAGCAACAGGTTTTCGCTGTAGCCGCTCGCGATGCCGGCGAGCGTCTTCATGGAGCAGGGAGCCACGATCATGCCGTCGACCGGATAGGTGCCGCTTGCGATGGCAGCGCCAATGTTCTTGTTGTCGTAGACCACATCGGCATAGCACGCAAACTCGTCGAGCGTCATGCCGAGCTCCTGCTCGATGGTGATCTCTCCCCCGCGCGTGACGACAAGCGCCGACTCAGCGCCGGCCTGGCGCAGGCATTTGAGGCATTCAAGGCCCAGTGCCGCACCGCTGGCGCCAGACACGCCAACGACAATGCGACGGGGACGAACAGAAGACTCAGGCATGACAACTCCTTAACTACTTGGTAGGGCTACTTACTAGAAGGCGAGCTCGGCGGCCCACTTGTCCTTGTCGATCTCCATGAACTGCGAGCGGATGAAGTTCTTCTTGAGGTTAAACGGAACCGTGCAGTCGAAGATGGCCTTGCAGGCGATACCGTGCTCGCGGATCGAAGGATCGAACGCGGGGTCGTTGGACGGATCGAGCACGTGGCAGTGGCAACCGGGGATGGTGATGAGGTCCACGTCGGCCTGGAAGCGCGTGGTCATGGCCCACATCACGTCGCTCATATCGAAGATGTCGACATCCTCGTCGACAAGGATGACGTGCTTGAGCTCGGAGAACGCCGAGAAGGCGAGCATGGCGGCGTTGCGCTGACGGCCCTCGTCATTTTTGCTCGACTTCTTGAACTGCATGATGGCAACGAACTTGCCGCCACCGCAGGGAGCGGCGTGAACGTTGAGCAGGCGGCCCGGGATAGCGGTCTCGACCATCTTGTAGATGGAGGCCTCGGTGGGGATACCGGCCATGGACACGTGCTCGTGCGAAGGGCCGATGCAGCTCTCCATAATGGGGTTGACGCGCGTGGTGACGGCGGTGATCTTGATCACCGGGCAGACCTTGGCGCCACCGGTGTAGCCGGGGAACTCGGGCATGGCGTAGCCGTGGCCGTTGACATCCTCGTTGATGGTCTCGTCGTGCATGAGGTAGCCCTCGAGCACGTACTCGGCATTGGCAATGCACTTCTGCGGAACGGTGACGCAGTCGGCAAGCTCGACGGCGCGGCCGCGCAGGGCGCCGGCGATCTGCAGCTCGTTGAAGCCGAGCGGCGTGGTGGGAGCCTCGAAGCCGCAGCACATGTACACGGCGGGGTCCAGGCCGATGGAGATGGAGATGGGCATATCCTCGCCGCGCTGGCAGTACTCGTCAAAGAACGCACCCAGGTGACGGCTGCCCGGGGTGATCCACATGGCGAGCTTGTCCTTGTCGACGCAGGAGAAGCGGTGGATGGTTACGTCGGACTGGGTGCCATCGGGGCTCGTGCCATAGGCGAGGCCCATGGTGATGTAGGGGCCGCCGTCAACGGGCGTGTTGGTGGGAGCGGGAACGATCTTGCGCAGGTCAAAGCCCTCGTCGGTCGCCTTGTACACGACCTCCTGGCAGTCGACGTGCTTGCCCTCGGCGATCTGCTCGGGGGCGATCAGGTTCTCGAAGCGCTTGCCGATCTCGAGGCCCAGGTGCTCCTCGTCCAGGTCGAGCAGGGCGGCAACGCGCTTGCGGCTGGCAAGCATACCGATGCAGACCTTGGCGTCGTCAAAGCCCTTGACGTTGTTGAAGACCATCGCCGGACCCTCTTTGGTCGGGCGCATGACGGTGCCGCCAGCACCGACGTGACGGTAGACGCCCGAGACCTCGGCATCGGGATCGACCTGGGTGTCGGTCTCGAGCAGCTGGCCCGGCATCTCACGCAAAAAGTCGAGCGCGGAACGCAGGTCGTGGATCTGGGAAGCATCGGTAGTGGACATGGCGTACTCCTTTCGGGAGAGTGTCCGGCGACGGGGTGCCGCCGGACGGGGTAACGTAATGGGGCCGCGGCGCTCACAAATGGAGCGCTCGACCACTCGAAGTTCAAGCGCTTGGCTGCTTACAGCCGGGGCGCTCGACCGCTTACATCAGGCCAAAGAGGTGGAACCAGGCGGCCTCGACCAGCACGACGACAAAGACGACCGCGGTGAGGGGGATGCCCATGCGCATAGCCTCTTTGGAGGTGTAGCCGCCGGCGTCCTTGCCTTCGCCGATAAGGATCGGCAGGTTATGGAACGGCAGGATGTAGTGGATGTTGATGGACGTGAAGACGATGAGCGCCACGGCGAGTGGGCTCACGCTGGAGCCGGCGGCAAAGCTGATAAATGCCGGCACGCACACGCCGAGCACGGCCATGACCGAGCCCATGAACATGTGGATGATCATGGAAAGCGCGGCGACGAGCAGGGCGAACAGGAAGATGTTCTCAGGCACGGAGCTGGGGAGCACGACGTCGGCGATCCAGGCGTTCATGCCGGTGGCACCGCCCACGGAGCCCACGGCCATGGCGGCCGTCAGGAACATGAGGGACTTGATGTCGACAGCGTTCCAGCTGGCGGGAGTGAGGACTTCGCCGATGATGGGCATGGCGAGAGCAACGCCAATGGCCAGGGTGACCCAGCCGATATAGTCGCCCGAGACGGTGAGCCACAGCGCGATGGCGATGACAAGCCACACGATGGTGCGGATCTCCTTGACGGAGAGCTTGCCGAGCGCGGCCTGCTTGGCCACGATCTGCTCGCGATCGTAGACGAGCTCCTTGCTGGGCTTAAAGAGGAAAAGGCCCAGGAACAGGGTGCACAGCAGCGCAACCAGCATAGGCACGCTCATGTACAGGAACCAGTCGACGAAGGACGGGCTCATGCCGCCAGCCTCGGCACTGTACTGCGCAACGAGCGGGTTAAGCGTGGAGTCGCCCGTCAGGAAGAACATGGAACCCGGGGCGGCAGCGGCAAACACGAGGAAGCCGAGCTTGCCCTTGTCGTCGTCACCGTAGCCGGCGGACTCGGCGATGACCGAGACGACGGCGAGGATGAGGAAGGCGCGGGGGAACGGATGCGGGATCAGCAGCGACAGCACAAAGGTGAGCGCGAAGATCGAGATGATGAGCGACTTGGCGTCGCGCACGAACTTGAGCATGAACGCGTAGGCGATGCGCTCGCCCAGGCCCGACTCCTTGACCGCGCTGGCGATGAGGTAGGCGCCGATGACGAGCCACATGGTGGCCTTGGTCCACGAGCTAAACGTGGAGGCGACCGTCGCCGAGATGCTCGCGGCGCCCGTGTCGTCCACGCACACCTTGAACAGGACGAGCAGTGCGCAGTAGAGCAGGCCCACAAAGCCCGGCTGTGCCACGCCGCATGCCCAGAACACCACCGTGGCGAGCGTCAGTGCCAGACAGGTCTGACCGCCGACCGTGAGCTCGACCGTCGAGCTCAGCTCCGCCAAAGGGAGAAACTTCACCAGCAAAAAGACAACGATACCCAGCACAAAGCCAATTTCGCGCTTGGTGATCTTAAACGCCTTCTTTTCCGCTTCCATCTTCCCACCTTTCTTGTTGGGGGCGCTCCGAATTCGCAGCCATGTTGCCGCTTAAAAAGGGGCGCCCGTTATCGGACACCCCTTACGTTGCGCTGTGTTGCGGCAATACAGTCAAGCGGATTTTTTGGATGAGAAGCGATTCCCTAGACAAAAACCGTCACAACATTCGACGCTTTTCCTCGTTTTCGAGATTTTCGCCGAATGTTGTGACGGTTTGGATGTGGCAAAGGGACTGTCTTTTTTACATAGCGAGGGCCGTGCGGATGAATGGGTCGCCGAGGGCCTCGCGGAGCCAGGGGGCCAGCTGCTCGGGGTGACCCTGCAGGTAGCCTTTGAGCTCGGACGGAGCCACGCGACGCACTTCCGAGATCTCCTCTTGGTTGATATGCAGCTCGCCCGGCTCAACATGGGCAAGGTAGACCTCGCACCATTCGCACTCGCAGCGACCGTCGCCGTGGTCCTCGCGGTACACCACGTGTCCGAGGTGCTTGAGCTGATCGGGCTCGCGCGTAATGCCGAGCTCTTCGTTGATGCGGCGCGCCGTGGCGGCCGCGACGTCTTCCCCGGGGAGCGGATGGCCGGCGCAGCTATCGGCCAGCACCCCGCCCCACAGGCGCTTGAGCGGACTGCGGCGACAGAGCAGCAGGCGCGCGTCTTCGCCCCGGCCCTCGACCAAAAGCGTCAGAAATGCCTGATGCAGGATGCCCTCACCAGCATGGGCCTCGATGCGGTCGACGGGGCCAAGCGCCTCGCCGGTCGCAGCATCGACCGCCACGACCTCGGCGCCCGCACCGCCCTCATCCCAGCCGGCGCGCAGAATGCGGGCTGCGGCTTCCTCGAGCGCGGCGATGAGCTCCTTGGTGGTGTCGAGCACGCGCTGCAGGTCGTCACCGCTCGCTTGTTCAACATGAAAACCCGTGCTTGCAACTACCGGCACGCCAAAGCGCGTGGCCAGCGCCGCCGCGATATCGTGCGCCGGGATCTCGTCTCGATGGCACGGAACGGCCAGGATGCTCACCGTTGCCGTACGGCCGGGCTCGGGGCGCGGAATGGCCTGCGCCGTGGCGCCCAGGTGCGCAAACTCCGGCGAGCAGGCGTACACCGCCATGCCTCGCGGCGTCACCGTCAGCTGGGCCTCGAGCGCAAACTTGCCCTCGCCCACTGCAACCTTTGTCGTGTGCATACCCATGGGATCTCCTGCCGCCCGCGATGTACCTGAGACCATCTTCGCCTGTATTGCGACTATACAGGCAAGCCCTCCATGTGACAAAGGGACTGCCCCTTTGTCACATTCTGTTAGAGTTGCAGGGATTGAATCCCGCTTATTCATGCGACATTGGAGTGACAACCTTGACCGCCGCAACCACGCCTAAAAGTAAGCCAACCGCCGCCGCGCTCTCCCCCGCGCGCACCAAGCTCTGCCTGGCGCTGCTCGTGCTGTTGGGATTCTCGCTCGGCTGCTCCGAGTTCGTGGTCATCGGCATCGAAAGCGACCTGGCGACGGAACTCGGCGTATCACTTGCCACTGCGGGCCAGCTCATCAGCGTGTTCGCGCTGGTCTACGCCATCGCGACGCCGGTGCTTGCGCTCAGCACGGGGCGCTTCCGTCGTTACCAGCTGCTCGTGTGCTACAGCATTATCTTTGTGCTCGGCAATCTGGTCATGGCGTTGGCGCCCAACTTCCAGGTACTGTTTATCTCGCGCATTGTCCTGGGATCCGTCTCGGGCGCACTGCTCGCCGTGGGCGTGACGTACATCCCCGAGCTGCTGTCCCCGCAGCAAACTTCGCTTGCCATCTCGGTCGTGTACGGCGCGTTTTCCGTGGCAATGGTCTTTGTCACTTCGATCGGCAAGTTTGTGGCCGACACGCTCGACTGGCACGTGGCCATGTACGGCACGCTGACCTTTGCCGTTCTGATCTGCGGAGCGCTCGTGATGTTTATGCCGCGCGCTGGGCAAACCGACGAGCCCGCCACCTTTCGCGAGCAGGCGGGTCTGCTACGCGAACCGAGCATCGTCACCGGCATGCTCATCTTTTTGTTTGGCGTGGGGTCGGTCTACGTTTTCTATGGCTACGTGACGCCTTATCTGGAGCAGGTGTTGGGTATGGGCACGGTCGAAGCCAGCACCACGCTCATGGCCTACGGCGTGTTCTGCCTGGTTTCGAACATCCTGGGCGGATGGATTGACGCGCGCTTTGGCATGAAGGCACTGCTGGTTACGTTTGTGCTGCAGGCAGCGGCATTGTTTGGGCTGTTTGCCGTGGGCGCTGCCATGCCGCTCGCACTTGTCTTTGTCTTTAGCCTGGCGATGCTCATGTACCTGTTCTCGGTGTCGTGCATCACGCACTTTATGGACGTGGCTCGCAGCCGCCATCCCAAATCGATGGTGCTCGCGAGCTCGGTAGAACCCATGGCGTTTAATGTCGGCATTTCGTTTGGCACCGCGGTGGGCGGCGCCGTGGTAAGCGGAGTTGGCATTGCATATGTAGGCGCAGTGGGCGCCGCGTTCTCGCTTGTGGCCTGGGTGCTTACGCTGGTGACGATTAAGTTGGCTCGCTGGGAACGCAAGAGGGCGATGGCGCAGGCGTAGATGCGATACTCGAGCTCGATGATGGCGATCGAAAGGAGACCGCATATGCAACGTGTACTGTTTATCTGCTATGGAAACATCTGTCGCTCGACGATGGCTGAGTCGGTGTTTACCGAGCTGGTGCGGCGCGCCGGGCGCGCGGGCGAGTTTGTCATCGATTCCGCGGCGACCTCGACCGAGGAGATCAGCAACCCGCCACACCACGGTACCGTTGCCAAGCTGCACGAGGTTGGGATTCCTGTCGTTGCCCACCGTGCGCGCCAGGTGCGTCGCGCAGAGTATGGCAACTGGGATCACATTGTCTACATGGATGCTGAGAACGCGCGTGGCCTGCGTCGCATCTTTGGCGACGACCCCGACGGCAAGGTTACACGCTTGCTCGATTGGACCGATCGCCCCGGCGACGTAGCCGACCCCTGGTACACCGGCAATTTCGACGCCACCTACCGCGATGTACTCGCCGGTTGCACCGCTATGCTCGAGCAGCTGTAGGCGCTCGGGCGGCACGGGCACACGGGCCACGCCATCGGCATAAAACGAGCGTGGATTTTCTCCCACTTTGAGCGTTCGAGTGCGCTCTAAACGGGAGAAAATCCACGCTCGTTATCTCGGTGGGAGAAAATCCACACTCATGAATGTGACAAAGGGACTGTCCCTTTGCCACATCCGGGACCGGCCCTAGACCGGCTTGACCTCCAGCTTTATCCCCTCGGCGCAGGAGTCGCCCAAAACATCCGAAAGGGCCCAGGTCGCATATAGCGGCAAATAGAGAACCGCTCCGTTGCGCTCAACGTTGCCTCTCGAGAAAACAATCCCGAGCCTTACGCCATATTCAGCCGTATCAAGCACATGACCGAGCGCAGCGTGCGCGTGGTAATAGGAGCCCGATTTAACCTCGATCGGAACAGCCGTCCCATCCGGTCCGTCGACCACAAAGTCCACTTCACCGCGCTTTTTTGTCTGATAGTAGTAAAGCTGGCGATTTTGGGCAGCCAGCTGCTGGGCCACCACGTTTTCGTAAATGCCGCCCAGATTGGGCTCCTTGCTATCAAGATACGCCGCTTGGGCGACTCCAACGGGGTAGCGCGCCATCAACATGCCCGTATCCGATTGGTATAGCTTGAACTGCGATGGCCGTGCCGTCTTGAGCAGGGGCGACTTTGGCTCGGTTACGATATCGGCTTTGAGAGCAACGCCGGCATCGACAAGCCAGACAAAATCTCGCTGGTACTTCTCATAATGCGCCTTGGGGTCAATGGAATTGAGCACGAAACGCTTGTGTTCGCCCTCAAGCATAATGGGGAGCTGATCGTAGATGCTCTGCACCTGAAGGGCACGCCCGCTTGCATACTTGGAAATATCCCGTCGGTACTGTTCGTTGAGCTCTGACTGTAGCTGACGAACAGAGGCAAGGTCGCCCTGCGTGTCAAGGAAACGCTGCACGACCTCCGGCATTCCGCCGACAACGGTATAGGTCCTGAAGTTTGCCATCATCGCGTCATGAATGTAATCAGGAATGGGCCTCTCGCTGATACACGCGTTACGTATCGTTTGGCGAGCCCCCTCGCTCACCCCGGTTGCCCAGCAAAACTCCTCAAAATCGAGCGGGAACATCCTAAGCTCGTGGACATACCCCACGGGATAGGACCTGACGCCCTTGAACTGAGTCCCGAGCATTGACCCCGAAAACGCCCAGCGGCACCTCCCGTCCTCAACAAGGAACTTTGCCATCGTCATGATGTCGGGGGCCTCTTGGACCTCATCGATAAACACGAGCGTTTTGCCTGGTGCAATCGACTTTCCCGAAAGAAGCGTCACCCTGCTGATGAAATCATCGGCATCCCGCGCCTCGAGAAGAGCATCTTTTGCCTGGCGATTTTCCATGAGGTTAAGCTCGATGTAGGTTGCATGGTTGGCTTTGCCAAATGCGCGAATCGAATAGCTTTTGCCAATCTGGCGAGAACCCGTAATGAATAAGGCCTTTTGCTCGGCAGACTTCAGCCAACGCTCCAGCTCTACCGCTATTTTCCTGCGCAGCATAGGCTCTCCCCTCAGTGTCATCAAATTAAATGCAAAGTTTTATACGCTTGATTATCGATGAAACGCAAAATTTTTAGAACCTAAAATCGGATGAAATGCAGAGATTTGAGATTACAAGCATAATAGAAGGGGCACCACCGGCGAATGTGACAAAAGAACTGTCCCTTTGTCACATTGCGCTCGACTACTCGTCGACGATCTCGGCAAGCCAGACGTTCAGCGTATCGACCTCGGGACAGCAGAACTTTGCCGTACCAGGCTCGTTGCCGGGCACGGTTCCGCCATAGCGCAGGATATCGATATAGGGAAAGCCCACATGGCAGGCCATGGCACACATCTTGCCGCGGTCGCGGTCAAAGTCGAAGACGTCGCCCGGCTTGTGACCATGGTGGCAGCGGCACGCACCCAGCTGGTCCACGCAGCTCACGCGGATACGCGGACGCTTGCCACGCGGCGCGCCGAGCGGCTTGCCCCCGCCCGCAGGCTTGGCGCCGCCCTCGCCAGCATTACTCATGGTCAATCACGTCCAGGCAGGCCTCGATGGGAAGGCCAGCCGACTTATCCTCTTGGTCGGCATTGCGCTCGATAAGCTCAGCCACCACGCGCATGGCATCGGACGTCGCGCGCTGCAGACTCCAACCTGCCATAACGCGGCCGACGAGCACCGCCGAGAACGTGTCGCCCGTGCCCGGGAAATAGACCGGGATCAGGTCGAAGGGAATCGTGAAGTACTCCCCCGCCACATGGTCGTAACCGATGACGACATTCGCACCGTCGACCACAGCGCTCGTAATGACCACCGACTTGGCGCCCAGGGCACGCACGGCATCCACAAGAGTGCGGCCCTCATCGGGCGTGATTTGCTCGGCAATGGGCGTATCGGTGAGCAGGCACGCCTCGGTGTAGTTTGGCACCGCATAGTCGGCGCACTCGAGCAGGCTGCGCATGAGACCGATCGTGGACTCGGGCACGCCGGCGTAGAGCTTGCCGTTGTCGCCCATGATGGGGTCGACGAACACCTTGGTACCCTTTTGCGCGCGACGGTAGCAGAAGTCCGAAATGATGCGCGTCTCTTCCTCGGTCACGATAAAGCCGGTAGAGATGGCGTCGAACTCAAAGCCGAGCTCCTCCCAGATGGCGAGGCTCTGGCGCACGTACTCGGTGGTGTCGTGGATGTAGAACTTGGGATAGTTGAGCGTATCGGACACAAGTGCCGTCGGCAGGTTGTGGATGCGGTAGCCCATGTGCGACAGCACCGGCAGCATGGCGGAAAGCGCGACCTTGCCGTAGCCGCACATATCGTTGATCAGCAGCAGCTGAGTATTCTTCATGAGTGTCCCCCTTGGATCGGGCGCGGCGCAACGGCGCCACAGTGCAACTAAGTGTAGCGCAGGGAGCGTTTGCAGCGTCGAGCGGTTACGGCGTTTGGCAAAACGCCGTAACTTAATAAGTTTGGTACCTTGACATTCATTTCTCATGCTCCTAGATTGGTTAGGCACAAAACAATTCCACTACCTAACTAAAGAAAGGAGCAACACTAATTCATGTGCGATGAACCTCTTAACCTTTGTTCGCACGAGCCAGGCAGTGACCCGTCGCAACCGGTAGACATACCCGAAGCGGTCAGCGCCGAAGACAAACTCGCCAAGCGCATCCTGAGCGGCCTGGGTTTTTGCGGCCATTACATGCATTTTCATGGCGGAGGCGTGTCCGGCAAGGCGCCCATCATCTGCCTGCTGGCCAAGCAGCCCGGCGGCGAGATGTCGCAGCAGGAACTCGGCATGCACTTTGACCTCAAGCCGGGGTCGCTTTCCGAGATCCTGTCCAAGCTCGAGGTCAACGGCCTCATCGAGCGCAGCCGTAACCCCAAGGATCGACGGCAACTCACCATTCGTCTGACCGAAACCGGCCGGGAAAACGCCCGCATCGACCAGGCGGCCCGCATCCGCTTTAGAGAACGGGCCTTTAGTGCCCTCACTCACGACGAGCGCGAGCAGCTCGCCGAAATGCTCGAGAAAATCCGTGTAACCTGGGAGGAACTGGATGATTAAAACCCTCATGGGCAGCATCCGCGACTATATGAAAGTCGCTGTTGCCACGCCATTGCTCGTGCTTGGCGAGGTGCTCTGCGAGGTGCTGATTCCATTTATCACCGCCAACCTGATCGACGCCATCAAAGACGGTGCCACCGTAGCCGAGATGCTTCCCATCGCAGGCTTTTTGGTGCTCATCGCGCTGACGTCGCTTGCTTTAGGCGCCGCTGCCGGCGTCACCTGCAGCCATGCGAGCTGCGGCTTCGCCAAGAACCTGCGTCACGACCTGTTCTACAAGATCCAGACGTTCAGCTTTGCCAACATCGATGAGTTCTCGAGCTCCTCGCTCGTCACGCGTCTGACCACTGACATCAACAACGTTCAGCAGGCCTTTATGATGATCATCCGTATCGCCGTGCGCGCGCCGCTGGTCTTGATCTTCGCCTTTACCATGGCATTTATCATGGGCGGCAGCGTCGCCATGGTCTACCTGGTCATCATTCCGCTGCTGGGCTTTGGACTGTTCTTTATCATCTTTAAGGTACGCCCCATCTTCTCGCGCGTGTTCCACAAGTACGACGCCCTTAACGAGTCCGTCGAGGAAAACGTCACCGGCATGCGCGTGGTCAAGAGCTATGTGCGCGAAGACTTTGAGAAGGAGAAGTTCGCGACCGCCGCGCGCGACGTCCAGATGGACTTCACCCGCGCCGAGAAGCTGCTCGCCTTTAACAACCCCATGATGAACATCTGCGTCAACGGCGCGTTCGTCGTCATCATCTACCTGGGCTCCAAGCTCATCATCACAAGCCAGGGCACGCTGTTCGACGTGGGCCAGCTCTCCTCGATCTTTACCTATGGCTTCGCGATCCTCATGAGCCTGATGCAGCTGTCGACGATCTTTGTCATGGTGACCATGGCCGACGAATCGGCGCACCGCATTACCGAGGTGCTGGCCGCCGAGCCCACGATCGCCGATCCCGCCGAGCCCGTGCTCGAGGTTGCCGACGGTTCCATCGACTTTGACCACGTGAGCTTTAAGTATTCCGCGCATGCGAAGCGCCAGGCGCTCGACGATATCGACCTGCACATTAAGAGCGGCGAGACCATCGGTATCATCGGCGGTACCGGCTCGGCCAAGTCCACGCTTGTAAACCTCATCGCCCGTCTGTACGACGCCACCGAAGGCACCGTGCGCGTGGGCGGCATGGACGTACGCGACTACGACCTGGACGCGCTGCGCCACCAAGTGGCCATGGTGCTACAGAAAAACGTGCTGTTTAGCGGCACGATTGCCGAGAACCTGCGTTGGGGAGACCCGAACGCCACCGACGAGGAGGTCCGCGAGGCCGCGTATCTGGCCTGCGCCGACGAGTTTGTCGACGGCTTCCCCAAGGGCTATGACACCTGGATCGAACAGGGCGGCTCCAATGTTTCCGGCGGTCAGAAGCAGCGCCTGTGCATTGCGCGTGCCCTGCTGCGTCGCCCCAAGATCTTGATCCTGGACGACTCCACCAGCGCCGTCGACACCAAGACCGACGCCAAGATCCGCGCAGGGCTGGCAAGTTATCTGCCCGACACGACCAAGCTCATCATCGCCCAGCGCATTAGCTCCGTGCAAGACGCAGACCGCATCATCGTCATGGAGGGCGGCCGTATCGCTCAGATCGGCAGCCATGACGAGCTACTCAAGACAAGCGAGATCTACCGCGAGACCTTCACCTCGCAAAACAAGATGTCTGCCGAGGGCGAAGGGGCCGGCGAGGCCGACACCGAGGCATCCGCAACGCAAGCTCAGACCCAGGAAGGAGGCGAGGCACATGAGTAAGGCAACGACCGCCGAGCGCGCGCTCAACCGCAAGGGCGGCACCATGTCGCGCCTCATCAAGACGCTCTTTGGCTTCTACCCCGTGCTTTTGCCCCTCGTCGTCGTCGGCGTGGTGCTCTGCGCCATCATCAACTCCATCGGCGCGACCTTCCTTCAGAGCGCCCTGCAGATTATTAGCGAATCGTGGCAGTCGGGCGATTGGACGACCGCGCAGCCCAAGATCGCACAGCTCGTGACCACCCTCGCCTGCATCTACGGCGTCGGCATCCTGTCCTCGCTCTTCTGGAACCGCGCCATGGCCATCGTCACGCAGGGCTCGCTCGAGAAACTGCGCGAGAAGATGTTCAACCGCATGCAGGACCTGCCGATTCGCTACTTCGACACGCACCAGCGCGGCGACATCATGAGCCACTACACCAACGACATCGACACGCTGCGCCAGATGATCAGCCAGTCGCTGCCCAACCTGCTCATGACGACCATCGTCATCGTCACGGTGTTCTTTATCATGCTGTACTACAGCGTGTGGATGTGCCTGGTCATTGTGGCGGGCGTCGCCTTTATGACCTTTATGACCAAGCTGCTCGGCTCCAACTCCGCGCGCTTCTTCATTGCGCAGCAGACCGAGCTCGGCGTGGTCGAGGGCCATATCGAGGAAGTCATGAACGGCCAGAAGGTCGTCAAGGCATTCTGCCACGAGTCTGCCGCCGAGGCCGATTTTGACGAGCGCAACGAAAAGCTCTTCGAGGTTTCCCAGAAGGCCAACATGTACGCCAACATCCTCATGCCCATCCTTATGAACCTGGGCAACCTGCTCTACGTGCTGGTCGCACTGGCAGGCGGCATTTTCCTGGCGCTGGGCGTGCCCAACCTGAGCATCTCGGGCATGACGCTGTCCATCGCCGTCGTAGTGCCGTTCCTCAACATGACCAAGCAGTTCTGCGGACAGATCGGCCAGATCTCGCAGCAGATCAACGCCGTGGTCATGGGCCTCGCCGGCGCCGACCGTATCTTTGAGCTCATCGACGAGAAGCCCGAGACCGACGAAGGCTACGTGACGCTCGTCAACGCGCAGGTGAACCCCGATACCTGGCAGCTCGAGGAAGCCGACCACCACACCGGCATGTGGGCGTGGAAGCATCCGCACCGCGCAACCGGCGAGATCGAGTACGTACCGCTGCGCGGCGACCTGGTCATGGACAACGTCGACTTTGGCTACACGCCCGACCACGAGGTACTGCACGGCGTGTCCGTGTTTGCCAAGCCGGGCCAGAAGGTCGCGTTTGTCGGTGCCACCGGTGCGGGCAAGACGACCATCACCAACCTCATCAACCGCTTCTATGACATCGCCGACGGCAAGATCCGCTACGACGGCATCAACGTCAACAAGATCCGCAAGGCCGATCTGCGCCGCTCGCTGGGCGTGGTGCTGCAGGACGTAAACCTGTTCACCGGCACCGTGATGGATAACATCCGCTACGGCAATCTGGATGCCACCGACGAGGAGTGCATCGCGGCAGCAAAGCTCGCCGGCGCGGACGACTTTATCACCCGCCTGCCCGACGGCTACGACACGATGCTCACCGGCAACGGCGCCCAGCTGTCGCAGGGCCAGCGCCAGCTGATCTCGATCGCACGCGCCGCCGTCGCCGATCCGCCGGCGATGATCCTGGACGAGGCCACGTCGAGCATCGATACCCGCACCGAGGCCATCGTGCAAGCCGGCATGGACAAGCTCATGGAAGGCCGCACGACGTTTGTCATCGCGCACCGCCTGTCCACCGTGCGCAACTCCGACGCAATCATCTGTCTGGACCACGGCCGCATCATCGAGCGCGGCAACCACGACGAGCTGATCGCCAAGCGCGGATACTACTATCAGCTCTATACCGGAGCGTTTGAGCTGGAGTAGTTCGGCTCGCCGAGATGGCCGATTTGCCGCTCATTCGTCGGGCATGACCCTAAGGTCAATGCCCTCCTCTTTCGGGGCAAATCGACTCATCTCAACGACCCAAACACAATGCGCCGCAACGAATAAAGCCTCCGCAGCCACACGAGCTGCGGAGGCTTTATTCATGCCGGCCGGAAACCGTATCCCACTTTTCGGGCCCAAAATGGGATGCCGTTTCCCGCTGGACCCCCTCCGGGAAACGGCATCCCATTTCAAGGGCATAAACCGGGATGTGGTTTCCCCTAACGGCACCTTTGGGAAGCCGCATCCCACTCTGGACGCACAAAACGGGATGAGCTTTCCCATGGTGATCCAAGACCAGAAACATGTTCGATAGCGCGGCCAGGTCAAGAACAACAAGACAAGCGTCACGCCAATTTGGACGAGCGTCTACTGCAGTTTGAGGCTGCTGGCCCATATGGTAGAGTTAACCACCCATGAATTTCAGCACACTGCGTGCTACCTGTTCTTTTGTCATTTAGGGGAGTGAACTTGTGAATACTTCTGTCGCCAAGAAGGCCGGCCAGGCGGTGCGCCTGCTCATGATGGTGCTCACGGCAGTTCTCATTTTCTTCTTCATCAATGTTATGCTGCTCGTCTCCGATATCCAGGGCACGGCGCGTGTGGTCAACTACGCCGGTCTGGTGCGCGGTACCACGCAGCGAATCGTTAAGCTCGAGGATGCGGGCCAGCCTCAAGATGACCTGCTCAAAGCCGTGGATTCATACATCAACGGTTTGCGTTACGGAAGTGACGACCTCAACCTCGTCCGTCTCGATGACGATGAGTACCAGGCAAAGATGACCGAACTCGCGAGCTATTTTGACGAGCTTCGCACCGAGATTACCCGCGTGCGCGAAGTCGGCTATGAGAACACCGACATCATCTCCATGAGCGAGGAGTTCTTTGGCATTTGCGACGATGCTACGCGACTCGCAGAGGACTACTCTCAGGAGAAGGCGTCGGCGCTCAACTATCTCGAGGGCTTGGTGATCATCGACATCGTGGGCTTGGTGGCGACCTTTGCGGTCGAACTTGTTCGCGCGGTGCGAACTGCCGCGCTCAATCGCGAACTGCACAACAAAGTCTATCTCGACGAAGCCACAGGACTGCCCAACAAGAACAAGTGCGAGGAGGTCTTGGGGCAGGAGCAGCCTGTCTCCGCGGAGGCGCCCGTTGCGGTGTGCGTCTTCGACCTTAACAATCTGCATACGGTCAATAACAACTTCGGCCACGAGAAGGGCGACGAATACATCCGTTCTTTTGCCCAGCAGCTGGGGTGCGTGGCGTCCGAGACCTGCTTTGTGGGCCGCGACGGTGACGATGAGTTTATCGCGGTGCTATGGGATGCCGATCGGGCTGCCGTTGAGTCCTGTCTTACTCGGGTTCGTGCAAACGTGAACGAGTATTCCGAGGCTCACCCCGACATGCCTATCAGCTATGCGGTGGGCTACGCGCTTTCCAGTGATTTTGATGAACCGCCTATGATGCGTGAGCTCTTTTCTCAGGCCGACAAAAACATGTACATCGACAAGAACCGCGTAAAGACAGCCGAGGCAGCCGGGCCGCAACGCGAGGACCGCTAAACCCGTAGCAAAGGGTAGCTAATTTGGGACGGGACTCTTTTGGCTATTTGAGAAGTTGTGCCATGGCGTTGACGAATTTTTGGACTTGGAGGGTGGGCTCGAGCGGATAGTGCAAAAAGACCGGCACCTCGCGACCGCATAGGAACGGCACGCCCACAAAGGCCGGGTGTACCCCCGACCATGCGCCGCAGGTGAGCACCGCGTCGCCCTTTTCCTCTGCCTCGTTAAAGAGCGCAAAGTCAAAGCTGTCCACGTCGATCACGTCAACGCCGCCGTCGGCCAGAAGGTCGATGCGCAGGCTGTCCATTGCGTCGTTGCCGTGGCGGAGCACGCGCAGGCGCATGCCCTCCAGGTCGGCAACCGTAATGCGTGTCTTGCGCGCCAGCGGGCTCGTGCGCGGCAGGTCGATATAAAACGGCACGTTAACGATGCGGAGCTTTTGGCAGGCGTCACCCCAGCGCGGGGTCGAAAAACTCGACTGCACCACATCGACCTCGCGACCGAGGCTGCGCATGACGGTCTCGCGTTCGTCGTAGAGGTCGCTTACCGGCACGATCTCAAATCGCAGCGACGGTTCCAGATCGTGGATGCCCGACCACATCGACAGCGTTTGGCGCCCCGGGCACATCATCGACACGCCCAGGCGCACGGCACCGCCATCGCCCGCCGCGCGTCGGGCACGGCGCAGCGCGTCCTCGGACTGCCGCATGATCGAGCGCGCGTCGTCCACCAGCAGTGCGCCCGCCGGCGTCACCTTGACGCCCGAGTGCGAGCGTTCGAACAGCGTGATGCCGAACTCGGCCTCGAATCCCGACACCTGCTTGACGAGCGCCGGGGTCGACACGCGCAATTTTGCCGCCGCACGCGAGAAGCTTCCCAGCTCCGCGGCGGCCGATATGGCCTCAAGTCGTCGATCGTACACGTCAATCTCCCGTTTTCGCGCCTGTGACCGCATGGTGCCACAGGGGGTTATTTTCGCAGGTCACGCGCTCGGTTAAGCATAAACTACATTGCACAGCGTAAACCTACGGTTAACGCCATTCTAACAAATATGCAATTCACCTGCGCAAATGCAAAGCATACGATAACCAGCGAAAACCACGTGGGTCGGTTAATGGGAGCGACCCACCGGGAGGCACAAGAAGGGAAGTTCCTATGAGCAATTGGCTTAAGCTCGAGGGCGATGTCTGCGCCGTGACTGGCGCGCTCGGCGGTATGGGCGCCGAGATCTGCCGCGAGTTCGCCCGCAATGGCGCCAACGTCGTCATGCTCGACCTGGACGAGGAAAAGGTCAAGGCCGCAGCCGCCGACCTCGCCGCCGAGTTTGGCATCCACGCCGAGGGCTACAAGATGAACGCCACCGACGAGGCCGAGGTTCAGGCCGCCGTCGATGCCACCATCGCCGACTTCGGCCGCGTCGACGTTCTCGTCAACACCGCCGGCATCCTGCGCTTCGCAGCCATGGAAGACCTGCCGTTGAGCGACTGGGAGCAGGTGCTCAACGTCAACCTCACCGGTTACTTCATCACCTCGCAGCGCTTTGGTCGCGAGATGATCAAGGCCGGCCAGGGTCGCCTGGTGCACATCTCGACCGTCGCCAGCCACTCCCCCGAGACGTTCTCGGGCGTGTACAGCTCCACCAAGGCCGGCGTGAACATGATGTCCAAGATGCTCGCCGCCGAGTGGGGCCCCTACGGCGTCCGCTCCAACTGCGTCGAACCCTGCTTCGTTAAGACCCCGATGTCGGCCAACTTCTACGCCGACCCCGAGGTCGAAAAGAGCCGCAGCCGTCTGATCGCCACGCGCCGCATCGGCGAGGTCAGCGATATCGCCAACGCCGTCATGTTCCTGGCGTCCACGCGCTCGGACTTCACCACCGGCGACGCCATCAAGGTCGACGGCGGCTTCTCCAACATGATGGGCGACCTCACCGCCAAGCCCGGCGGCCGTCGCGCCTATGCCGACAACTACCTTAAGAACAAGGGTGTCGAGCTCTGGTCCGATGAGTCCGGCGTCGCCAAGCCGACTGACCAGTAAACCAACCTGACAGGGAGGTCCCGCGGACACGCCCGCTCCTCCCCCGTATCGATCAGAAAGAGTCCAATGGCTTCCACCAACTCCAACAAGGGTCGCGCCGTCGTGCTTTCCGCCGCGTGCGTCACCATGTTCTTCATCAGCTCCATCGCGCTGTATTCCGTCGTGAGCAAGAACCTGCTCGCCGTCTACCCCGAGTGGTCGAGCGCCCTTACCTGGGCCTTCCCGGTCTTTCAGACCATCATGGCCGTGACGGGCATCTTCGCCGGCCGCATCTCCGATAAGATCGGCCCGCGCAACGTCGTTATCGCCGCCGCCGTGTGCTACGGCCTGGGCTGGTTCATGTCCGGCACCGTCACCGAGCCGTGGCAGTTCTACCTGTGGTTCTCGCTCGTCGCCGCCATCGGCAACGGCCTGGGCTACAACCCGGCGCTCACCACCGGCCAAAAGTGGTTCATCGACAAGAAGGGCCTCGCCTCCGGCATCACCCTGGCCGCTTCGACCGCCGGCCCCGCTGTACTGTCCCCGGTGCTCGCCTCGCTGCTCATCCCGAGCCTGGGCATCTTTGGCGCCCTCAAGGCACTCGGCGTCATCTTCTTTGTGACGATCGCCGCCTCCGCCCTGTTCCTGAAGGCCCCTGAGGCCGGTTGGCTGCCCGAGGGCTTCGAGGCCCCCAAGGGCGGCGCGCATGCCGGCACCTTCGGCGACCTCACCCCGGGCGAGATGGTCAAGACCCCGCGTTTCTGGGTCCTCATCGTCACCTTCGCCTTTGCCGCCACCGCGGGCACCCTGCTCGTAGGCAAGGTTGCCTCCATCGCCGCCGTCCAGCTCTTCGCCGACCCCACGAGCGCCGCGGCCGTCGCCCTCGGCGGTGTGGTGGTCTCCGTCAACACCTGCGCCAACCTGGTTGGCCGTCTGTCCTTTGGCCAGATTATCGACAAGCTCGGCGCCTACAAGTCACTGCTCATCAGCCTTGTCGTCACCATCGTCGCCCTCGTCATCATGTCGATGAGCTTTACGCAGGCCATGTTCTTTGTGGCGCTCGCCCTGCTCGGCTTTAGCTTTGGCGCCCTGCTCGTCATCTACCCGCCGCTCACCGGTGGCGCCTTTGGTACCAGCAACATCGGCGTCAACTACGGCATCATGTTTTTGGGCTATGCCGCTTCCACCTGGATCAGCCAGCCCATCACCGCCGTGCTGTATCACGCCGAGGCCGGCAGCGCCGCCTACCAGCAGTCCTTCTACGGCGCCATTGTGATCGCCGCCATCGCCGTCGTGCTCACCGTCTACATGATGGTCTCCGACAGCAAGAAGAAGTCCGCCTAGTTTTACCGATGCGGCAAAGGGACAGCCCCTTTGTCGCATCCCACCGGTCACCAGTATTAAGGAGTCGAAATGTCTGAGCTCAACCCCGTCCGCATTGCCGTTATCGGCGCCGGCGCCATGGGCCGCAACCACATCCGCTTTGTCACCGAGGAGCCCGAGGCCGAGCTCGTCGCCATCGCCGACGCCTTTGAGGGCGCCCGCGCCACGGCCGAGGCCGCCGGCGTGCCGTTTTACACCGATCCCGCCCAGATGATGGACGAGGTCAAGCCCGAGGCCGTCATTATCGCCACCCCCAACGACCTGCACCTGGGCGTTGCTCGCGAGGCCGTGAAGCGCAACATCGTGCCGCTGGTCGAAAAGCCGATCTCCAACGATCTCGAGGATGCCCAGGCCTTCGCCGCCGAGGCCGAGACCGCCGGCGTGCCCGTGCTCGTGGGTCAGCACCGTCGCCACAACCCCTTCGTCAACAAGGCCAAGGAAATCATCGAGTCCGGCGAGCTGGGCAAGCTCACCGTGTCGAGCTTCCACTACATGATCTATAAGAATGACGAGTATTTCGATGTCGAGTGGCGCCGCAAGAAGGGTGCCGGCCCGATTCTGGTCAACCTGGTGCACGACGTCGACCTGCTCCGCTATCTGCTGGGCGAGCCCGTTGCCGTCCAGGGTATGCAGTCCAGCGCCGCCCGCGGTTTTGAGACCGAGGACTCCGCCGTGGTCAACGTCCGTTTTGCCGACGGCGCGCTCGCGAGCATGACCATCTCTGACGCCACCGCCAGCCCCTGGAACTGGGAGGCGACCGCTCGCGAGGATCCGCAGTACCGCCCCTTCGACGCCGACGCCTACTTTATCGGCGGCACCAAGGGCGCCCTTTCGCTGCCCCGCCTGCACCAGTTCTCCTACGACGGCGCCTCTAACTGGCACAAGCCGCTGCAGATGAAGATTCCGGCCGTGGACCCGGCACTGCCGCACAAGATGCAGCTCAAGCACTTTGTGAAGGTTGTCCGCCGCGAGGTCGAGCCCGTCGTGACCCCCGCCGATAATGTCAAGACGCTCACGCTGCTTAACGCTATCAAGGAGGCCGCCGAGACCGGTCAGCTCGTCGAGCTGTAACGCTTTAGGGCGGGCCGCGGCAGAAACCCCATGCCGAACCCTTCGGTCCGCCACCAACAAGCCCCTCTTCTTTGCCCCGCGTGCAGCCTCCTGCCCGCGGGGCCTTTTGCTACCTTGCCGACGATTTTTCAGAAGCGGGGACTATTTTGCGCCTCAGCTTGGTTCGTTCGCCACGAACGAACCTATCTACTACGTTTAGCCAACCACCCTCAACCATACCGAATTTCGCGAAATAAAAACCGCAGGTAAACGGCTTGCCGATTTTCGGAAAACTTAGGTATGGTCAGCCCCTACGGGTAAAACGTAGTAGATAGGCCATTTTCGTGGCGCGGCCCCAAAACAGCCTTTTGGGACGGGTGGTATCCTTGGTAGCCCTGTGCTGCAAACGCACCTTAAACGCAAGGAGTCCCATGAATCTTATCGCCCAGCTTGCCCACGAGCTCAACCTTAAGGCCGCCAACATCGAGGCGACCGTTAAGCTCATCGACGAGGGCAACACCATTCCCTTTATCTCGCGCTACCGCAAGGAAGCCACGGGCGGCATGGACGACGTCGCCCTGCGCGCGCTCGACGAGCGCCTGTCCTACCTGCGCAATCTTGAGCAGCGTAAAGAGGACGTCATCCTGCTCATCGACGCCCAGGGCAAACTCACGCCCGAACTCGAGCAGCAGATTCGCGAGGCCACGCAGCTCCAGCGTGTCGAGGACCTCTACAAGCCCTACCGCAAAAAGCGCATGACTCGCGCGCAGAAGGCCCGCGAGGCCGGCCTGGAGCCGCTCGCCAACATGATCATCATGCAGGCCTCGGCCAAGGGCAGTGCGCTCGACGCCGCCGCAGCATACGTCAATGAGGAGGCCGGCTTCGACACGCCCGAAAAGGCGCTCGCCGGCGCCGCCGACATCGTGGCCGAGACGGTAGCCGAGGACCCGGAGAACGTCGCCGATCTGCGCGCCTTTACGCAAAACACCGCCGACATCGTCGTCGAGGCCACCGACCCCACCGAGAAGACCCCCTACGAGCCCTACTACAACTTTGACGAGCCGCTGCGCCGTATACCCAACCACCGCGTGCTGGCTATCGACCGCGGTGAGCGCGAGGGCAAGCTCCGCGTGCGCATGAACGTCGACGGCGCTGCCGCCACGGCACGCCTCGGCAGCCGTTGGCCCCGACGCCAGGGCGTGTTTGCTCCCATCTTCGATGCCGCCATCGCTGACGGTTACAAGCGCCTCATGGCCCCCTCGCTGGAGCGCGAGGCCCGCGCCAAACTCACCGTCCGCGCGCAGACCGAGGCCATCAATGTCTTTGCCAAGAATCTCGAGGGCCTGCTCTCGGCACGCCCCGTGCGCGGCGCCCGCGTGCTCGCGCTCGATCCGGGCTACCGCACCGGCTGCAAGGTCGCCGTCATGGACGAGACCGGCAAGCTGCTCGACCACGGCGTGGTCTATCCCACCAAGCCGCGCCACGACGTCGCCGGCACCAAGCGCGAGCTCGCCCGCCTCGTCAAAAAGGACAGCGTCAACACCATCGTCATCGGCAACGGCACCGCCAGCCGCGAGACCGAGGAAGTCGTCTCGGAGTTCATCGCCGAGCAGGCGCCTGAGCTGCGATACACCATCGTCAACGAGGCCGGCGCATCGGTGTACTCGGCTTCCGAGCTCGCCAGCCAGGAGTATCCCGATCTGGACGTCACCGTGCGTGGCGCCATGAGCCTGGGCCGCCGTCTACAGGACCCGCTGGCAGAGCTCGTCAAGATCCCGCCCCAGTCCATCGGCGTTGGCCAGTACCAGCACGACCTTGACCAGGCCGAGCTTTCGCGCACCCTGGGCCATGTGGTGGAGGACGTCGTCAACCGCGTGGGCGTCGACGTGAATACCGCGAGCGCAAGCCTGCTGGGATACGTATCGGGCATCACGCCGAGCGTGGCCAAAAACATCGTGGCCTACCGCGAGGAAAACGGTGCCTTTACCGATCGCCGCCAGCTTAAGAAGGTCCCCAAACTAGGACCCAAGGCATACCTCAACGCCGCGGGCTTCCTGCGCATCAGCGGCGGCAAGAACCCGCTCGACGCGACGAGCGTCCACCCCGAGAGCTACGAGGTGGCCACGTCCGTCCTGGAACGCGCCGGCGTTAAAGCCAGCGAGCTCAGTCGCGGCGGCGTGCCCGACATCGAGCGCCGTCTGGGCAGCATCTCGGCGCTGGCAAGCGACCTGGACTGCGGCACCCTCACGCTCATCGACATCGTCAACGAGCTCAAGAAGCCCGGCCGCGACCCGCGTGACGACGCGCCCGAGGTGGTCTTTAGCCGCTCGGCGCTTTCCATCGACGACCTGGAGCCCGGTATGGAACTCAAGGGCACGGTGCGCAACGTTGTGGACTTTGGCGCCTTCGTCGACGTGGGCGTGCACCAGGACGGCCTCGTACACATCTCCAAGCTGGCCAACCGCTTTGTCAAGCACCCGAGCGACGTGGTGCGCGTCGGTGACACGGTCAAGGTGTGGGTCGAAAAGGTCGATCGCGACCGCAAGAAGATCTCGCTCACCATGGTGCAGGGCAAGTAAACCGCCAAAGCAAAGGTACCCCCTGTAGCGATGTGCAAAATCGCGAGTATTCTGCAAATTCCACCGTTCCGGATGCCCCTCAGAGACGAAAAAGCAAAAAACAGCCCCCGTTTTAGCGTCGTCAGAGCCAAAACGGGGGCCGTTCCATGCTTCGGTTAACTGATAAAGACCTTTACCTTGCTGAATACTCTCAATTTTGCACGGCGCAGGCGGGGGTACCTTTGCCCACGGCAGGATATGGAAGCCAAACGCCAACTTGCTGGCAAGCTCGTGTCGGCAGCCCCGGCCTTTCCTTTGCCTAGCGCGACCCTCGCGAAGCGCGTGAGCGATAGGGAAAGGAAAGGCCGGGGCGAGCAGCCCGCGGCGTAGCCAGTGTTCGCGTTACGGCAGAATATGGAAGCCCAAAGCGGCGATATCCTTGGCAAAGCCGCGCACGGTGTCGAGCGAGACCTCGTACGGGTCGCGACCGATGTTCTTGCGCTTGGCCAGGATGCTGTTGGGCACCGTGATGATCTGGCAACCGCATCCTTCCGCCTGGTAAATGTTGATGAGCTCGCGCGTGGACGCCCACAGGACCTCACAGTTGGGCTTGGCGGCGGCCTTCTTGACCGACTCCGTCATAAACGGAATGGGGTCGACGCCGGTGTCGGCGATGCGGCCGGCAAAGAGCGAGATGATGGACGGCATCTCGGTGTCAACGGCCTCGACCATCTCATCGACCTGCTTAGGCGTAAAGATTGTGGTGACGTTGACCTTGATGCCGTCGGCGGAAAGCTTGCGGACAAGCTCGGCGGTTGACTCGCCCTTGGTGGTCACGCACGGAATCTTGACGTAGACGTTCTCGGCCCAGGTAGCGATTTCGCGCGCCTCGACCTCCATGGTCTCGACGTCGTCGGCAAAGACCTCAAACGACACGGATACATCGGTGATGTGGGCCAGGACCTCCTTGGCAAATGCGCGGTAATCCGTCACGCCGCCCTTCTTCATAAGGGACGGGTTGGTCGTGAAACCCTGAACGTTGCCGTTCTCGTACATGTCGAGCATGCCCTCGAGGTTTGCACCGTCAGCGAACACCTTGATTGCCATCTGCCTGATTCCTTTCGTCTGCATACGGCCGGTAAGCTGCTAAACACTTTACCTGTGTTTATCAAGGCTTGAACTGCGGGTTTTTATCTTCTCGGCGAACGGTTTTGCAGATTTACCATTTTTATATCGACGCCCCAGCGGCAAAACGTTTTTGCCGATCATCGCGGTTGATTCCGTTCACGGAACAGAAGCAGCGCCTTGCCGGCTCGTTTTCACAATCGCCCCAAAGCAAAAAGCAGTGACGCCTCATTTGAGACGTCACCGCTTCCGTGTAGGAGCCGGTTATCGGAGCTCCGCCCGATTAGGGCTTAACGTACGCCTGGATTACTCTTCCGCAACGTGATTGATCACAGCACCCTTGGTGTGGATGAAGTTGGGGACGAAGGCGACGACCAGAAGGACAGCGAGAATCGCGTAGACACCGGTGGTACCGAAGGCCTCGGCAGCGCGGCCGAGCGTAATACCAATGACAGAGAAATCGAAGTCGCCGAACGTAGTGTTCTTGAAGCCAAAGACGTCAAGAACGGGCAGGAGCAGGGCCGGGGCAAAGGTGATGAGCAGGCCGTTGACGAAAGCACCAAGAGCTGCGCCCTTGCGACCGCCGGTAGCATTGCCGTAGATGCCTGCGGTAGCACCGCAGAAGAAGTGGGGAACCATGCCCGGGATGATGAAGATGCCCAGGGTAGCGCCCACGATGAACATACCGACCACGCCACCGATGAAGGAAGCGACAAAGCCGAGGATGACGGCAGTGGGAGCATAGGGGAAGAAGACGGCGCAGTCGACGGCAGGGATAGCGCCAGGGATCAGCTTGTTGGAGATGCCCTGGAAAGCCGGGACCAGGTCGGCAAGGATCATACGAACGCCGTTGTAGACGATAGTGACACCGACGGCGAAGGACAGGGCACAGGTCAGGGCGTAGACGATTACATTGTCGCCGCCAGCGGTCTTGGTAACGACCGCAGGATCTGCGATGTAAGCGGCGAAAGCGGTAACCAGGTAGAAGAAGGCCATGGTAAGAGCCGTGGAGATGGTGGTGTCGCGCAGGAAGGAGAACTTCTCGGGGACCTCGATCTTCTCGGTGCTGTTCTCCTCGGCGTCCTTAGCAAAAAGCGTACCGACTGCAGCGGAGATGTAATAGGCGAGTGAACCGAAGTGGCCCATGGCGATTTCATCGCCATCGGTAACCTTCTCGGTGAAACGCTGACCAACGGCGGGAAGCATAGCGCTCACGAGGCCCAGGAACATGCCACCCACGATGACAAGCTGGACATCCTGGAAGCCAGATGCCTGTAGAACGGCAGACAGCAGGCAAGCCATGAACATGCTGTGATGGCCCGTCAGGAAGATGTACTTAAACTTGGTAAAGCGGGCAATGATAATGTTCACGACGTAGCCGAGAATCAGGATCATCATGGTCTGAACGCCGAGGACGCTCTGAGCCATCGAAACGACGACCTCGTTGTTGGGCACGACGCCGGTGATGTGGAAACCGGTCTCGATGAAGGTACCCAGCGGAGCAAGGTTCTCCTGAACAACAGCGGCGCCGGCAGACAGCATGATGTAACCCAGAATGGGCTTCAGGGTGCCCGTCATCACCTTGTGGGCAGGACGCTTAAGCGCGACAAGGCCCACAAAGGCAAATAGACCCATGATCCATGCTGGCTTGGTCAGAATCGATTGGATAAACTCAAGTATGGGAAGGATGGCTTGCATCTGCGCTTCCTTTCTCTCTAACGTGGGCGCGTTTCCCTCTTCCACAGGGAACCGCCCTTTTTTGTGCCGCTTTAGGCGTTAGCGGCGGCCGCCTTGATTGCCTCGAGGGCGTCTTCGCGGATCTTCTTCTTGTTCACATAGCTGCGAACGATCACAACGTTGCCGTGGAGCTCGGGAGCGAGTTCCTTAACGGTGATGAACAGATCCGGATTTGCGGAAGAAGCACCATTCAGGTCCATAGACTCAACGTCGGCCTTGATGCCCTCCTCCTCGCAAAGCTCCTCGACTTTGCCAGCGAGCATCAGGCTAGACCCGATGCCGTTTCCGCATACGGTGATGATATGCATGGCAACCTTCCTCTCCTACACGTGACGGTTTTCCGTCTATCCAAAAGCGGCGACGCATCGCCGTGCCATTAAGGCCTAAAAGAATGAACGCATGGTCTCCAAAACCTGCTCGGGCGTATCGCATGCGCTGAGCTTGGCAACGCAGTCCTCGTCCTCGAACATCTGCGAAAGCTCCGCCAAGCAGCCAAGATGAGCCTTGGGGTCGGGTGCGCAAATACCCACGAGCACGTGAACCGGATCGAAATCCTCGTGTCCAAACGCAACGGCAGGGTCAAGCGTGACGATACAGATCCCCGCTTCGCTCACATTGCCATCTGCCTGAGCGTGGGGCATGGCGATGCCCTCTTCCAAGACCATATAGGGGCCGAATTTGTGAACCGATGAAATCATGGCGTCAACATAGCTCTGGTCGCATTTGCCAGTGTCTACGAGCAACTTACCGCATGCCCTAATCGCTTCCTCCCAGTCGGAGGCCTCGACGTGGCAGGCAACAAGCTCGGGTTTAAGAAGATCGGTCAGCATGCTCGTCCCCTACTCCTCGGGCAAGATATGAAAACCAAGCGCCTGAATGTCGCGGGCAAAGCCCTTGACCGTATCAAGCGAGTACTCAAGCAAATCTTTCCCGAAATTCTTGCGCTTGGCAAGAAGGGCATTGGGGACCGTAATGATCTGACAGCCAACGGACTCCGCCTGGAAGATATTGAGGACCTCGCGCGTAGACGCCCAGAGAACCTCGGCAGCAGGCTTAACGGCAGCCTTCTTTACGGACTCCGCCATGAGGGGCAGCGGATCGACGCCGGTATCGGCAATGCGACCGGCAAAGATGGACAGAATAGAGGGGGTCTCAGCAGAGACGGCATCGACAAACTCGTCGACCTGCTCGGGCGTGAAGATAGTGGTGACATTCACCTTGATGCCGTCGGCAGAAAGGCGCTTGACCAGCGCGGCAGTGGACTCACCCTTGGTGTTGAGCGCCGGGATCTTAACGTAGACGTTGTCTGCCCAGGTTGCGATCTCGCGAGCCTCGGCTTCCATACCCGCCTCGTCGTCGGCGAATACCTCAAAAGAGACCGACACATCAGTAATGTGCTCAAGAACCGTCTTGGCAAAAGCGCGGTAGTCGGTCACGCCGCCGGCCTTCATAAGGGAAGGATTGGTCGTGAAGCCCTGAACGTTGCCATTGTCATGCATGTCAAGCATACCCTCGAGGTTAGCGCCGTCGGCAAACACCTTGATTGCCATGTTCGGTCCTTTCTCATCTAGCACTATTGCTATCGAAAGCCTTCTTCTTTGTTTCAAAAGCTTTTCGGTTTTCTTTTATAAACCATTTCAAAAGCTATCGAAAGCTCAATTGTCAACTTTCCGTGAACGGTCGAATATCGGGTGTGAACGTGCTTCTTTTGGGCGGCACCTCCAGAACAAGCCCCTCTATACGCTATTTAAGTGCGAACTATCTGCTACATATGCATTCGGGACATGCCATTCCGTTCATTTGATTCATACGATTTTGCCTTGTTCTTTTCATATCGATACGTTATATTTCGATTACGAAAGGCCCCTCTTTTGCCTTTCGTTCAAAAGGAGTGGCATATGGCATCTACTTCAGACCTTTCACCGGCCGAGCGTCAGCGATTTATTATGAACTGGCTGGCCGAAAAACCAAATATCTCGGTATCCGACATCGTTCGCCATTTTTCGGTTTCGGAAGTCACCGCACGACACGACCTCGTCTCGCTGGAATCCGAAGGCAAGCTGCGTCGCGTACGCGGTGGAGCGGTATCGCTTTCTCGCTCCACCGCACTCTCGTATCCCGAGGAGCGCATCAATGTCCAAGTCGAGGCCAAGGAGGCCATCGCCGCAACCGCAGCAACTCTTGTTGATGATGGCGATGTTCTGGTAATTGATATCGGCACCACGGGCTTTTACTTCGCTAAGGCCCTCATGGACAAGCGTGAGATCACCATTATCACCGGCGATCTTGCAATCGCGAACTACGCCAGCTTCAATCTCCCCAATGCTTCGGTAGTGCTGCTGGGCGGCTCCGTGCGCAAGGGTCACCTCTATCTCGCGGGCGCACTAACGCTCGACTGTATGAGCAAACTACATGCCGACAAGGCGTTTGTCAGTGCCGACGGATTCCACCCCGACCACGGTTTTACCGTCGAGCACGACTTCTCGGCCATGATCAAGCATATGTACCTGACCAACTCAAACCAGGGTTACATGATGGTTGACCAGGGAAAGTTCAACAAGACCAGTTTTTATCAGTCCGCGCAGATCGATGACCTCGATGGCATCATCGTTGACGGAGACGACGAGGGCATCATGACGGCGGCGATCGAGAGCAGCCGCAGTCATCCCAAGCTCTATATTGCAAAATAGCCCAAATGGCCGGGTCGCCCCCCACTGCGGGCGACCCGGCCATTTATTAAATCAACCCAAAGTGGTGCATGGCGGTGACGGTGCCGTCGTGTGCGACGTCGTCGGTCACGTAGTCGGCGACCGCCTTGACCTCAGGCATGGCGTTGCCCATGGCGACAGCCGTCTCGACAGCGGCGAGCATGCCCAGGTCGTTACCCGAATCGCCGAAGCCAAAGGTGCGCGCGTTGCCGGTGCGACCCAGGTATTCCAGCGCTCGCGCCACGCCTACGCCCTTGTCGATGCCCTTGGGGCTCAGCTCGCGATTCTGACCACCGGTGTTGCACAGCTCAAACTCGCGATCGATAAAGCCATCATCGTTGGCTACGCGAGCCAGGTCGCTCGCGACGATGCCTACCTTGCCCACGTGCAGACTATCGTCGACGCGCATTTCCTCGGTGCTGTGCACCACAGAAGTGCCGATCAGAGACGACTGCTCAACGCCCGCGGGTTCCAGGGCAAAAGTAGCCACGTTGGTCTCGAAAAAGGCCTCAATCCCCGCCGCGGCCATACGGCGCGCAAGCTCCTCGATAACGTCCTCGTCAAAGCAGTCCTCATGCACCACGCGACCCTCGACCTCGAGCGTGGCGCCCGCCATGGCAACGACACCCGCAGGCTCCAAAGCACGCAGGCCATCGGCAATCAGCCACAAGGGACGACCCGTGCAGATAAACGCCTTGTGCCCTGCGTCGCGCAGACGATGAAACGCCTCGATCACCGCCTGCGAGGGGCGAACCGCCGAAAAGTCCTTATCGGTCATATCGTCGGGATCGAACGACGTCAGCGTGCCGTCCACGTCAAAAAAGAGCACAGCGGGTTTGGGACACGCATCAATCATATGGGTTCCTTTCGGGGGCGAGAGTAAACGAAGTATCCATCATATAATGGAGCGACGCAACCAGAGAGGTCACCCATGGAATTTTACGCAAGCTGCCCCGAGGGCTTTGAGTCCGCACTCGCCGATGAGCTTAAACGCCTCGGGCTTTCGCATGTTCGCCGGCTGAAGGGCCGCGCTACATTTGAGGGCGAGCTCGAAGAAGGCTACCGCGCCTGCCTGTGGTCACGCCTGGCGAGCCGTGTGTTCGTGGTACTCGGGCGCTTTGAGGCGCAGGATGCCGATGAACTGTACGATAGCGTTTACGACATCGCCTGGGAGAGCATCGTCCGCCCCGGCGCCACCATCGCCATCACCGCCCGCGGCGTGACCGAGCAGCTGCGCAACACGCGCTTCTCGGCCCTGCGCGCCAAGGACGCATTGTGCGACCGCTTGGCCGAAACCACGGGCCGTCGCGCCGATGTCGACGCCGCCGATCCCGATGTTCACCTGCTGCTTTCGCTGCGTCAGCGCCGCGCGAGCATCAGCCTGGACCTTTCGGGCGACCCGCTGTTCAAGCGCCTACCGCCCGCGGCGACCCGTGCCGGCGAGGGCGCGCACGTGTTGCGCCCCGACTACGCCGCCCTGGTGTTGGCGCAGGTCGGCTGGACCGCACTGTGCGAGCGCGAGTTAACGGCTGACGATTACGAGAATGAAGCCCTTCCCACGCTAATCGATGCCTCGTGCGCCGGCGGCGGCCTGTTGCTGGAAGCCGTGAACATTCTGACCGACCGCGCCCCGGGCGCCGCACGCGAGCGCTGGGGCTTTGAGGGCTGGCAGCTGCACGACGCCGCCCTGTGGGAGCAGCTGCTTGCCGAGGCGCGCTCGTGCGAGGCGGCAGCGCGCGAGCGGCAGGCGCGCATCGTGGCCGTAGACATCGACCCCGCCGCCCGCAAGACTGCCGAGCGCATGGTCAAGTGCGCCGGCTACAAGCGTTTTGTCGACTTTTGCGCCGCCAAGCCCGCCACCGTGCTGGACCATGCGGGCGCCGTCGCCGGTGCCGCCGTGGTCGCAGACACCACCGAGACCCCGCTTTCGCTCATGCACGACGCCATGACGCTGGTCGGTGAGCTGCGCCACGCGCCCGAGCTCGCTTCGGCACCGGTCGCCGCGCTCACCCGCGATGGCCTTATGGCCCGCGCGCTCCATGCCGAGCCCGCGCGCTCCATCGCCGTCATGCCCAATAACGAGGAGGCGGCTCTTGAGGTTTGGCCCTCGCTCGACCACGCCGCCGCAGCTTTTGAGGCTGCGACCAGTGCGGATGCCGAGGAGCAGACCGCAGACGCTCAAGACGAAACCGCCGACACCCCCACGTCCGAGCCTGCCGCCATGCTCGATCTGGGTGACGGCAAGCCGCTGCCCGTGCTCATCCCCGGGTCCGAGCAGTTCGCCAACCGCCTGCGCAAGAACGCGCGCCTGCGCCGCAAGTGGGCCAAGCGCGAGGGCGTAAGCTGCTACCGCGTCTACGATGCCGACCTGCCCGACTACTCCGCCGCCATCGACCTGTACGAGGGTTGCCCGCAGACGCCGGGCCGCTGGCTCGTCATCGCCGAATACGCCGCGCCCAAGACCATCGACCCCGCGCTAGCCCAGGCCCGCATGCTCGACATTCTGGCCATCGCGCCGCGCATCCTTGATGTTCCGGCCGAGCATGTGCACGCCAAGGCCCGCATGCGTTCGCGCGGCGGCTCGCAGTACGGCAAGCAGGGCGCCGGCAAGGGCGGCTCGGGCGAGCGCGCCAATATCGCACGCCGTCGTCTGCCACTCATCGAAGAGGGCGGCCTTACCTTTGCCGTCAACTTTGACGACTATCTGGATGTGGGCATCTTCCTGGATCACCGCGTCACCCGCAACCTAGTGCGCGAGCACGCCAAGCAGGCGCGCCGCTTCCTCAACCTGTTTGCCTACACTGGCACTGCCACCTGCTACGCGGCCGATGGCGGCGTCGAGGAGACCGTGACGGTCGACCTTTCCAACACCTACCTGGACTGGGCCGAGCGCAATATGCGCCAGAACGGCTTTGTTGGTCCGCAGCATCATTTTGTGCGCGACGACGTGCTTGCCTGGATTCGCGACCAGCGCCAGACGCGCAACCGCTGGGACCTGATCTTTGTCGACCCGCCCACGTTTTCGAACTCGTCCAAGATGGGCCGCCGCACCTGGGATGTCCAGCGCGACCATGTTGAGCTTTTGGCCGGCGTATCGCGCCTGCTCGCACAGGGCGGCCACGCCATCTTTAGCTGCAACCTGCGCGGCTTCCGCCCCGAGACGCGCAAGCTCGCGCGCGCGGGCGTCGTGCTGGAGGACATTACGGCGCAGACCATTCCCGAGGACTTCGCACGTAACCAGAAGGTGCACCACTGCTATATTGTGCGCCGCCTGCCCATTGAGGACGCCATGGCCGAGGTCGGCTTTAGCGCCGAGGAGATTGCCAAGCGTGTCGAGGAGCTGCGCAACCCTGAGGCCCGCAAGCCTCGCGCGGCAGCACCCGCGCACGCGCAGACCGGCAACGGCAAGTCCAACTTTGCCGGCAAACCCTCCCCTGCCGGCAAGTCCAAAAAGAAGAAGTTCTACGCCAGCAAGCCCAAGGGCAAATAACAAAGTTGCGGTGGAATATGGACTGCTTTGCCTGGAATTAGGCAAATTTAGACCGTATTTCACCGCAACTCATAGTGGGATGGCGGACGCCGTCCTACCCTTGGGTGACCAGGCGATAGCCGATACCCACGTGCGTCTGGATATAGCGCGGATGCGCGGGGTCGGACTCGATCTTCTTACGCAGCGTACCCATAAAGACGCGCAGGCTTGCCAGGTCACTCTTAGTTGCCGTGCCCCAAATCTCGTGCAGGATAAACTGGTGCGTCAGTACCTTGTCGGCGTTATGCGCCAGCAGGCACAGGAGCTTATACTCGATCGGTGTCAGATGCAGTTCCTCGCCATCCATCGTGGCGATGCCGGCATCAAAATCGATATGCAGCTCACCGGTATCGAACGAGCCCTCGGAGACAACGCCGCCCGTTTGCGCATACGAAAGGCGCCTGAGCGTCGTGCGAATGCGCGCGAGCAGTTCCTCGACCGAAAACGGCTTGGTCAGATAGTCGTCGGCACCGGCATCGAGCGCGCGGATTTTGTCCGCATCTTCGCTGCGCGCCGAGACCACGATGATCGGCATGCCCGACCATGCGCGCACCGACTCCACCACCTTGACGCCGTCCATATCGGGCAGGCCCAGATCGAGCAGCACGATGCTCGGTGCCTGCGATGAGGCGGCGGCGATGGCGGCATGGGCGGTCTCCACAGCCATATGGCGCAAGCCGTGCGCCTCGAGCGCGGCAACGATAAGATTGCGAACGGCGGGGTCGTCCTCAACGACCAAGATGAGCGGTTTTACGGCAGAGTTCGGCACAGCGCTACTCCTTATCAAACGAAACGTCGGCGGCGGGAAGTTCAATCGTAAAGACCGAACCGTGCGGGTCCGCCGCGGCAACCTCTATGCTACCGCCATGTGCCAACGCAATGGAACGGCAGAGCGAAAGACCCAGGCCAACGCTGCGGTGGCTGTCGGCCAGACCATGGTTGGCGGTATAGAACGACTCGAAGATCCGCTCGCGATCCTCGGGTGCGATGCCCGGACCATCATCGGCCACCGAGCACGCCACGCGTCCATCGTCGACGCTAATCGAAATCATGATATGCGAGCCCGCGGGCGTATAGGTGATGGCGTTGTTCACCAGATTGACCACCAGCTGCACCATCAGGCGCGCATCGACGTTGACGAGCGCCGGCTCATCGCACGCCACCACCTTAAGGTCGTGCTCGCGCACGGCAGGGTTCACGTGGCGCAGCGCCTCCTCGACGATATCGTCCATGAGCTCGAGCGTGGTCGACAGGCACATACCGCCACCCTCGAGCTTGGTGATGGCGAGCAGATTCTCGACGGTGGCGTTGAGCCACAGCGCATCCGAGCGAATGGATAGAAGCAGGCCGCGGCGCGTCTGGGCATCGAGCACCGCGGTGCCGGTCGAGCCCTGGTCGAGCAGCACGTCGGCATTGCCCGAAATACTGGTGAGCGGCGTGCGCAGGTCGTGCGAGATGGAGCGCAGCAGGTTGGCGCGCAGCTGTTCGTTTTTGGCAAGCACCGCCGCCTCCTCGCGGGCCTCCATGGCGCGGGCGCGATCGAGCGCCAGCTCGCCTTCGCTCACGATGGCATCGGCAAGTGTCCGCTCCTCATGCGTCAGCACGTCGGGCTCGGCAACGATAGCCAGCACGCCCACCACCGAGGCGGGGTCGCCCGAGCGCGCGAAGCCGTCGCCTGTGCGAACCGTCAGGTAGATGCCATAAAACGCCGAGCCGCCATAGGTGGCATCGAGCGGCGTTCCCACATAGGCGGACGCCGAGAGCCGCGGCGGCATCTGCGGCGCCAGTTCGTGCACCGGTGCGGCATCGCCCACGGCCGTGTATGTCGCACGCGGCAGCAGGTCATCGCCCTCGGCGTCGGCGCTGTACCACACGACAGGGCAGCCCGAAAGACGTGCCAGCTGCGTGGCCATGGCGTGAACGATCTGATGCTGATCGGCGCACCGCTGCAGCATGCGGTTGGTCTCGAGCACCATATGCGTGCGGCGGTCGCTGGCGGCAGCCTGTGCCAAGGCGCGGCGCAGGGCCAACGCAATCGAGCTCGACACAAGCGAGACCACGAACATGATGAAGAACATGCCGGGATAGCCGCGGTCGATAAGCGACAGCGAGTAGCGCGGGTCGACAAACAAGAAGTTGTAGAGCGCCACGGCGGCAGCCGAGCTCAGCAAGCAATACAGGCGACTCCAGGTAAAGAATGCGCACAGCTGAACGGCGAACACATAGACGATCATGATGCTCGGCGCGAGACCCGGATGGTCGAGCAGCGCGCCCACAATCGTCGCCGCGACCAGCAGCCCCACCGATACGCAGGCGTCATACAGAGGAGTGCGGCGCGCCAGCGTTGTGCGCCGCCACCAAAAGTTATCGGCAATATCGCCGTCCGTACGGACGTCCATCAGCGCCCCGCTCCTCTCTCAAAAACAAAAACCACCACAAAGGGACAGGCACCTTTGTGGTGGTTTCCCTTGTGGTGGTTCCAAGTGTATAGCCTTTGCAGCCGGCGGTCGCTAGACAAACAGCACGTGCGCGAGCAGGGCACACACGCACACCGCTCCAAATACCAGTGCCACGATCGAAATTACGCGATCGGCCATATCCATGTTGGCACGGTTCGTCAAAAACCGATCTTCGGCGGCGTCGGCGCGTGCCTCACGTACCAGCTCGGCAACCACCTCGCGGCCATCAAGCATCTTTGCATCCATGTTTGCCTCCCCGGTCTCAATCTTGTCCATCGAAAACCAACTCCGTGCAACCCGTCGGCGCCTACGGCCGCTCGTTGGGGGCCAGGCGCTGCATCTTGTTCACGGCCTTGAACTTGGTGAACAGCGGCACGTACTCAAAGCTCACGTTGGAGTTCTCCAGGCCGTACCAGCGTGCAGGCGTGCCGGCGGCGCGGCGGATGATGTACTTGAGCGTGATGGCCGTACGCTCGCTCGGCTCCACATCGCTTTCGGGCGCCAGAAGCTTACGGATCAGGACGAACTTGAACGTACCGATGTTGCCCGGATCCTTGTAGACCGAGTAGTCATGCGTCTGCGCCGGCAGCTCGCCGGTGGCAGCCAGGTCCTGAACGACCTGACGCAGATAGGCATTGACGCGCTGGTTGATCTTGTAGCCCAGGTACAGATGCACGCGGAACACGTAGTCGGTGCCGAACGTCTCGACCGAATAGGCAAAGGTATGCGGCTCGTCCATGGTCTCGACATTCACGAACCACCAGGCGCGAGCGCGCTTGGGATGCTTGTCCAAAATCGAGTAGACGATGTCGCGGTCGATGTAGTCGGTATGGGTGTCCTTGGTCAGGTACACGACGTTGTCGCTCATGCGCTCGTAACGGTCGTCGTCGCGCAGGCGCTTGAGCTGCGGCAGGTAGCTGCGCAGCGGCAGCAGCGTAAACTGGCGCTGCTCAACAGCCGTACCGTTGTACCAGCACACCATGATGCCCATGATGAGCGCGGCCATGAGGATGGTGAAGTAGCCGCCGTGGAAGAACTTGGTAAGTGAGCTCACGAAGAAGAAGCCTTCGAGCAAAAGGAAGAAGGCCGCGAAGATCCACGGAGCAACCTTGAGCTTGCGCTCCTCGTGCAGGTAGAAGAAGAGCAGCAGCGTGGTGCACATCATAGTCAGCGTAATGGCAAGGCCGTAGGCGGCTTCCATATGCGCCGAGTTCTGGAACAGCAGCACCACGATGACGCAGCCGACAAGCATGACGTTGTTGACCATGGGGATGTAGAGCTGGCCCTTGGTCTCGGCAGGGTAGAAGACCTGCATGTGCGGCATGAGGTCCAGACGGCTGGCCTCGGACACCAGCGAGAATGCGCCGGTGATGAGCGCCTGCGAGGCAATGATGGCCGCGACGGTGGAAAGGCCGACGGCAAACGGGCGCAGGCCCGGGGCGAGCATCTGGTAGAACGGGTTGAGGTCGGCAATGCCCATGAGCTCGGGGTTGGCAGCGTTGTTCATAAGCCAAGCGCCCTGGCCCATATAGGAAAGCAGCAGGCAGCACTTAACGAACGGCCAGGTAGCGTAGATGTTGCCGCGGCCGACGTGGCCCATGTCGGAGTAGAGCGCCTCGGCACCGGTGGTGGCGAGGAAGCAGCTGCCCAGAATCATGATGCCCGCGTGGTTGTTGGGGCTCAGCAAAAAGGCGATGCCGCGCACCGGGTTGAGGCACAGCAGCACGGCGGGGTGCTGGAAGACAAAGAACAGACCCGTGCCGCCCAGGAACAGGAACCACAGCGTCATGATGGGGCCAAAGGCGTGACCGATCTTGGCCGTACCGATGCGCTGTACCAAGAAGAGCACGATGATGATGGCGAGCGTAATGGCGACGACGCGGCCTTGGTCATCGCCCAGCACGGCATGGACCGCCGGGATGGTGCGCAGGCCCTCGATGGCCGTGGTAACGGTAACGGCCGGCGTGAGGATGCCGTCGGCGAGCAGCGCGGCGCCACCTAGCATGGCGGGGATGATAAGCCACTTGCCACAGCGCTTGACCAGACTGTACAGGGCAAAGATACCGCCCTCGCCATGGTTATCGGCGCGCAGCGAGATGAGCACATACTTGATGGTGGTCAGCAACGTGACCGTCCACACGACAAGGGAGAGCGCGCCGAGCACGAACTCCTCCGTGACGCTTCCGATGCCGCCGTTGCCGGCAACGAGCGCCTTGGTTACATACATAGGGCTGGTGCCGATATCGCCGTACACCACGCCCAGCGTGACGAGCATCGCCGAGATGCTCACAGGAATCGCAGCGTGCGAAGCTGCCTCCTTGGCCTTTTGTTCCATAAGCCGGTTTCCTCCCAACTTTAATGTTCGAAGGAATTATAGGCAATCGGCCCATGTTTGAATGGCACTGTTTTCCCAGCTAGATAAACATTTATACGGCCTTTAAGCCACCTCGGCGATATGGAATGTGACAAAGGGACTGTCTCTTTGTCGCATCCGTCATTTTCCGAGCCAATTTTTGAACCACCACTCCATGGAGCGGCTCATCTCGGCCATAAAGGGACTCGTGTGCTTGCGGGTATAGATGTCCACGACGCGCTCCCCCACCACGCGGGCATGCGGACGGAACATCGCGTCCATCTCGGCCACCTGCGCGTCCATGGTCGCGGCATCGGCGCGGCAGTAGCGCTCCTCGTGCACCAGGTTCACCACGGGATGCGCAATGGCCGGACGCTCCTTACGGGGCGTGCCGATGATGAGCATCGACAGCGGCATGGTATAGGGCGGCAAGTCCAGCAGCCCGGCAACTTCCTCGGCATTCTCGATAACATCGCCGATGTAGCAGCTCCCCAGCCCCAGGGCCTCGGCGGCGACCACGGCGTTTTGCGCGGCGATCACGGCGTCCTGGGCCGCGATGGCAAAGTCGCCCAAACCCGGCGCGCGGCGGGGCGCCTTACCCGTGCGCTCGACAAACTCGGGCTCAAAGCAGCCCACGTGCTCAAACAGATCGATCCACTTGGCATAATCGACCACAAATATTAGTGCCCAGGGCGCCTTGGCGATCATGGGCTGGTGGTCGCACAGGTCGGCCAGACGATCCAGCGTAGCCTGCTCGCGAATGCTCACGATGGAATACATCATCATGGCGCCTGCCGACGGCGCACGGCTCGCCGCATGCAGAATCGCCGCCCGCCGCTCGTCGGTCACCGCCACGGGACGATCGTCGTCATCACGCGCGAAGGCACGCGTGGAGGAACGGTGCTCCAACGTGTCCAGCACCGCATTGCCCGTGGTCTCGACCGGATAGCCACACGTATCCACAGCCTTGGTGCAAACCTGCTCGTTCATCGCCTCATCCTCGCTAATTCTTTAAGAAGCCTTTACGTTTCCGTGTAATTCCCGTCCATTATCGCGCAGGTCGCCACTACATTGCGCCACACCGCCGCGCATGCGCGTTAATATGGCTGGTTGTTGTGCGCAGCCCGCAAATGCAGCGCATATTTAGGTAACAATCGGGTAAACCCCCGCTTTCGTAGGTTTTAAGTTTGTGAGGAGTCTCAGCATGTTCGCTGCCGCCATCTCGCTCGTCGGTCTTGCGGCGACCGTCTACCTTGTTTTGCGCGAAGCCAAGGCCATTCGCGCACAGTCGGGCACCGTTGCCAAGGGCGCCTTCGCCTGGAGCGTCGCCTTCGGCCTGTTCCAGCTCTTTTTGACCGTCTGGGGCGCTATTGGCCTCGTCGCGCAAAACGAGCCGCTCGCCTTTGTGATGCTCATCCTGACCAACGCCATCCTCACCGGCTGCGCTTGGGCCAGCATCGCCCGCGACCGCATCGCCCCGCGCGTCTTTGCGTTCGCCGGGCCCGACGCCCCCGCCCCCACCGGCAAGCTCGCCCACCTGCGCGGAGCCTTTGTGGGTAAACCGCTCGTCGCCGCCGTCCTGTGCCTGCTGCTCGCCGGCGTCTTTGCGCTGCTGGGCATGGAGGTCTCGTCCAACCACGACTTTACCTGGGTCTACCCCCTGTGCATCCTGCTCGAGTGGGCCATCATCACCACGCTCATGGTCGGCCTGTTCTTCCTGTTCCAGCGCCACGGCGCAGCCCCCGCGGTCTTGGCCTTTGCCCTCTTTGTCCTGGGCATTGCCGAGTTCTTCGTCATCACGTTTAAATCCATGCCCATCCAGCCGGGCGACCTTTCGGCCATCTCCACCGCCGCCGCGGTCGCCGGCACCGGCTACACCTTCTCGATCTCACTGTTCTGCGTGCTGTCCATGGGCTTTACCGCCATCGCCATGCTGCTATGCGAGTACGCCGGCCTGGTGGCACCGCACCGTCAGAAGGGCGCCGCCAACGCCAAGCGTATGCTGCTCACCAACCTGCTCGTGGCGGTGCTGTGCCTGGGCGGCGTGACCGCACACGTCACGCTCATCGACTACTACAACACCCTCGGCATCACCGTCTACACCTGGCGCCCGCTCGAGAGCTACTGGCGCGAGGGCTACCTGCCCGCTTTCATTAGCGCAGCGCAGTCCATCAAGCCGCCCAAACCCGCCGACTACTCCGTCGACGATGCCAAGGCCACGCTCAAAAAGTACGCCAAGGCCTACGACAAGTCCGACGCGGCCAAGAGCGACGAGCGCGCCGCCGCAAAGGAGCAGTTCGACAGCGAGAAGCCCACGGTCATCGCCATCATGAACGAGACCTTCTCGGATCTGTCGATCTACCAGAACATGCGCGCCGGCTACGAGGGCCCGCAGTACTTTAAGAACCTGTCCAACTGCCTCAGCCGCGGCAAGCTCTACGTGAGCGCCTACGGCGGCGGTACCGCCAATACCGAGTTTGAGTTTATGACCGGCAACTCCATGGCCAACCTGGGCTCGGGCGTGTACCCCTACACCATCTACAACATGGAAACGACCGGGAACCTGGCAGAGCAGTTCAAGTCGCTCGGATATTCCACCACGGCCATGCACCCCAACCACGCCACCAACTGGAACCGCGAGAACGTGTACAAGGACTTTGGCTTTGACCGGTTCCTGTCCATCAACGACTTCCAGGGAGCCGACACTCTGCGCGGTATGGTGACCGACCAGGCGACCTATGACAAGATTCTTGAGCTGCTCGACCAGAACGCCGATCCGCAGTTCATCTTCGACGTGACCATGCAGAACCACTCGGGCTACGACACGGGCCTGCTGCCGGTCGACAAGCAGATGCACCTGAACATCGACGCGACCGACCTGGACGCTAAGACCGTCGAGGACGGCACACTGTCCGATGTCGACGAGTATGTCTCGTGCATTGAGCAGTCCGACCAGGCGCTGCGCTACTTCCTCAACGCCTTGAGCAAGCTCGACCGCAAGGTGGTCGTGGTGTTCTGGGGCGATCACCAGCCGTTCTTCCCATCCAAGTTCAACGATAAGTGGTTTACCGGCGAAGACGATGCCACGCATCAGGAGCGCCTGTGGCAGACCGACTACATCATTTGGGCTAACTACGACGTTGCCGGTTGCGACCAGACGAGCGAGGTCGACGACCTGTCCACCAACTACCTGTCCACGCAGCTGATGCAGCTGATCGGCGCACCTCTCTCCGACTACCAGAAAGCGCACATGACGCTGCGTGAGTCGCTGCCCGCCATCAACTCGGTGGGCTACGAGGACGCCAGCCTGCGCTGGGCGCTCTCCTCCAACGTCACCGGCGACGACGCCGCCGCAGCAGCCGCCACCAAGGCGCGCGAGGATTACGCCAAGATGCAGTACTACGAGATGTTCCGCGACGGCAAGAACGTGTACACCGAGCACTTCCAGACCGAGGCCAACGAGACCGACCCCAACCTGGCGCCGGGCACGACCAAGATCAAGTAGCGGGACGCATCCCGATTCGCCTACCCGGGCAATCCCCAACGAGGGCGGACGGGCGCCGGGTAACATCTGCTGCTCAGACAGTCCTGCGCAAGACGAAGGCCACATTAAGTGGCCTTCTTTGCGTGCGGAACTCGCGACAGACGTTACCCGGTGCCCGCTCGCCCTCGCCTCACAGCAGAGGCGCGGCCTGTCATGCGAGTCGCGGAAACTGTGTCCCAGAAATCATGCGCAAAGTGGGATGCGGTTTCCGCCTGCGGGCCCGTTGGAAAACTGCATCCCACTTCGGCTACAAATTCCGGGATGCACTTTCCGCCGAGGTCCTTAACCGGAAACTCCATCCCATTCCAAAGGCAAATTCCGGGACGCATCTTCCGCAACCTCATCCATCCGGAAAGCCCTTCCCACTCTGAATACATCCAGCGAACGTATGCGAGCGTGTTGTCCAGAACAGCCTCGTCATCGGGGTGATGGAAAAAGTCGCCCCAAACGCTTGCAGCGGTTGTGCCCACAAGTGTCAAGAAAAAAGCCTCGAGAACTTCGAGGCTTTCACATTTGTATTGTTTTGCACGAAGGATCACGGACGGCGAAGCTACTCTCCCAGTACGGCCTTCTTGGCGGCTGCGGCCATGTTATCCAGATCTTCCTTGGTGGGATGGTCCTTCGCGGCAACCCAGTTGTCGAGCAGCATCTTATAGCGCGCGTTGTCGGGATCTTGCTCGAGCATGGCCTCGTAGCGCTGCTTGACCGCGGGGCCCATCTTGCCCTGGCACATCGCCCAGCCCGCAAGCTCGGCATCCCCAGCCAAATTGGAAGTTACGCGGTCGATAATCTGCTGGTAATAGCTCTGATCGGCCCCAAAGCCGCAGGTGCCAAACAGGAAGACGCGCTTGCCGTGCAAAGCGGAGAGCAACGCCGCGACCGAAGGCGTGCACGCGCCCTTGTCGCACCAAAAACCGACGAGCACCGTGTCGGCCGCGCAGGCGCCCTGCGCCTCGAGCGCAACCTGATCTGCATCCGCATCGTCGCTCAACGCCGCGGCATGGACAAATTCAACGCCCGCAGCCTGCAGAGCGCGCTTGATCGCGCCCGAAACCATCCTGGTATTACCGCTCTTGCTGTTAACCACCAAAGAGCACGTCATAGTCACGTTGCCTCGTTTCCCCCAAAACTAAAGCCACTAATGCAATTTATTAGATGAATATCTTAGTACTAACGTGACAGATGTAAACCACCGTCTGTCGATTGATTAATTTGCCCCACTGGCTTGCTCACTGGGCAAACTGGCTGCGGTAGAGCTCGGCGTAGAAGCCGCCTGCCGCTAGCAGCTCGTCGTGCGTGCCGCGCTCGATAATCTGCCCGTCGCGCATCACCAGAATGCAGTCGGCGTTGCGGACGGTGCTCAGGCGGTGCGCCACGACAAAGCTTGTGCGACCGGCCATGAGCTCGTCGAATGCCGCCTGCACTTGCAGCTCGGTGCGCGTGTCGATACTCGAGGTCGCCTCGTCCAGCAGCAAGATAGCCGGGTCGGTGAGCATGACGCGCGCAATGCACAGCAGCTGCTTTTGGCCCTGGCTAAACGTGCCGCCGTCCTCACCGATTACCGTATCGTAGCCACCTGGTAGCTGCACGATAAACTTGTGCGCGTGCGCGCGCTTGGCGGCTTCGATGACCTGCTCGCGCGTGGCGTCGGGACAGCCGTAGGCGATATTTTCCGCCACCGTGCCCTCGAACAGCCACGTATCCTGCAACACCATGCCAAAGGCACGGCGCAGGCTCGCGCGCGTGTAATCACGCGAAGACCGGCCATCGACCATGATGCGTCCGGCATCGATATCGTAAAACCGCAGCAGCAAATTGATGAGCGTTGTCTTGCCACAGCCCGTAGGACCGACCAGGGCAAAACGCATGCCGGGCTTAGCCTCGATGCAGATGTCCTGCAGCAGCTTGCGGTCGGGAACGTAGCTAAAGTCCACGTGTTCAAAGGTCACCTCGCCCTGCGGGGCGGCAAGCTCAACGGCATCTGGCGCATCGGGCTCCTGCTCGCGTGCATCGAGCAGCGCGAACATGCGGCGCGCCGAGGCGTACGCGGTCTGGATCTGCGTAATGACGTTGGTGACCTCGTTGAACGGCTTGGTGTACTGGTTAGCATAGGACAGGAAAATCTGCACGCCGCCCACCGTAAGCGCCGCGGGCACGCCCGTGATCACGCCCACGCAGCCGATCACAGCGACCACGGCATAGATGATGTTGTTAATAAAGCGCGTACCGGGGTTGGAGAGCGAACCCATAAACTGCGCGCGCTCACCCGCGGTGTAAAGCTCGGCATTGAGGGCAGCGAAGCGCGCTTGGGCGTTCGGGCCGTAGGCAAAGGCGTCCACGAGCTTTTGCTCACCCACATACTCCTCGATATGACCGCCGAGTTGGCCCTGGATGCGCTGTTGAGCAGTGAAGCTCTTATTGGAAAGCTTGGCGATAGCACCGGCCGCAAAGATGGAAAGCGGCGTGACGAGCACCACAACGAGCGTCATGGTCAGGTTGATGGAGAGCATAAACGCGAGCGTGCCCACAATGGTAATAACACCGGTGAAGAGCTGCGTGAATCCCTGCAGCAGACCGTCGCCCACCTGGTCGACGTCGTTGACCACACGGCTCATGAGGTCGCCGTGGGCATGGCCGTCGATAAAGCTGAGCGGCATGCGGCCGAGCTTGTCGCTCGCCTCCACGCGCATGTCGCGCACCGTCTCGTAGGACAAGCGGTTGACGCAATAGCCCTGCAGCCACTGGAAGGCCGCGGCGCCCACCACAACGAGCGCGAGTTTGGTAACGAGTGGCAGCAGCGCATCGAAGTCCACCTGCCCGGCGGCGACGATAAGATCGATGCCCTCACCAATGAGAATGGGCGTGTAGAGCTGCAAGATCACCGAGATGGCGGCGCTCACAAACGACGCCGTAAACGAGACGCGGTGCGGGCGAACATAGCCCAGCAGGCGGCGGGTCACCGCGCCCACGGGATAGCGCTCAGGGTCGCCGGGCTGGCGCGGACCGTCGCCCAGGTCGTTGAGGTTATCGTTACCGGACACGTTGGCCGTCATCGTGGCGACCGAACCGGAGGAAGTGTACGGATTCATTTAGCAGCCCTCCTTTGCGCAAGTGGATGCCGGGGCAGCCGGGGCGGACGCGGGACTTGGGACGGGCGCGGGCGCCGCACTCCCCTGCTGGCCCTCGAGTTCCTCGCGGCGCAGCTGCGACTGGCAGATCTCTCGGTAGAGCTGGCAGCTTGCATACAGCTCGTCATGCGTGCCCAGGCCCGCAACCGAGCCGTGATCGAGCACGCAGATCATGTCGGCGTCGCGCACGGTCGAGACGCGCTGGCTTACGATCACCGTCGTGAGCGGCAGCCCGCCCTCGACGGCACCGCGCACGCTGCGCTCGCGGATGGCACGGCGAAGCGCCGCGTCGGTCTTAAAGTCGAGTGCCGAGGCGGAGTCGTCCATGATCAGAACCTGCGGCGAACCCACCAGGGCACGCGCGATAGTCAGGCGCTGACGCTGGCCACCGCTAAAGTTCTTGCCGCCCGCCTCGACCGGGGCATCTAAGCCCTGTGGCTTGTTGCGCACGAACTCGCTCGCCTGCGCCATGTCGAGCGCCGCCCAGAGCTCCTCGTCGGTCGCCGACTCGTCACGCCAGGTCAGGTTGCTGCGGATGGTGCCGCTCACCAGCGACGCTCGCTGCGGAACGGTCGCGACCACGTGGCGCAGCTGGTCGAGCGGCCAGGTGCGCACGTCGGCACCCATCACGCTCACGCTGCCGGTACTCGCATCGTATAGGCGCGGAATAAGCGAGACAAGCGTGGACTTGCCGCTACCCGTACCGCCGATAATGCCAAGCGTCTTGCCCAGCGGGAGCTCCAGAGTCACATCGCTCACGGCATTTGCCGCGCCGGCGCCAAACGAGAAGCTCGCATGGTCAAAGCTCAGCGCAGGGACCGGAACAGCGCCACCCGTCAGGTCGCTCGGCTCAGGCAGCGCGACCGGCTGGTTGCCCTCGTCAGCGATGCTCGGCACGCAATTGAGCACCTCGTTGATACGCGACGCGCTGGCGCTCGCCTTGGTAAAGACCACGACCAGGTTGGCGACGTACACGATGGAGGTGAGCGTCTGCGTCATGTAGTTCACAAACGCCATGACCTGACCCTGCGTGAGCTCGCCCACGTTGACCTGGATGCCGCCCACCCACAGGATGGCGCACACGCCCAGGTTCATCACCAAAAACGTGACGGGATTAAGGATCGACGAGAGCTTGCCCACCGCGATGGCAGTATTGGCCTGGTCATCGGCGGCTTGGGCAAAACGCTCGCGCTCGTGGTCCTCACGCACAAAGGCGCGAACAACGCGGGCGCCCGAAAGCCCCTCGCGGCAGATAAGCGCGATGCGGTCGAGCTTTGCCTGCAGCTGCCTGTAATACGGGATACAGCGCGCCATGACAAACCAAAACACCAGGCCGATAGCGGGCGTGCAGATCAAGAAGATCATGCCGAGCTTAAGGTCGATGGCAAGGGCCGCGCACATGGAGCCCACCGCCAGGAAGGGCCAGCGGATAAGCATGCGCACGCCCAGCGCCACGGCAAGCTGCACCTGGTTGACATCGTTGGTAATGCGCGTGATGAGCGACGGCGTGCCAAAGCGGTCGAGCTCGGCATAGCTCAACTTGTTGATGTGCTGGTAGAGCGCACCGCGGATATCGGTGCCCATGCCCTGCGAGGTGAGCGCCGCCATCTTTTGGCAGACGAGCGTAAACGAGATGCCGATCACAGCCATGGCGGCAAGCAGCATACCGTAGTGGATAACGGCGTTCACGTCGTGCGCCCCAATGCCCTTATCGATCATCTGGGCAATCACCAGCGGCGTCAGCAGGTCAAAGATTACTTCAATCAACTTGCACGCAGGACCAATCACCATATACCGGCGAAACTTACCACCAAAACGCCTGAGCAGCTCAATCATGTATAGGCGCTCCCTATCATCATTCACATTCAATTCGAACCATGATAGTACCGCCACCCCAAAAGAAGCGTAAACAACTCAACAGGGATTCGAATCCTTAGACAGGTAAGAACCAGTACCTCGGCACAGCCAACGACCGGTACTCCACACGAGATAAAATTCAGATAAATGCGCCTTTGCAGGAGCCTCTTGGACCATGTAGCAGCCGATGTTTTGGCAACGCCAGCGAGCGGCATAACGTCAGGAATTCAATTATCAGATAAATGTGACCCTTCAGGCGGTTTTGGTCGGCTACCCGCGAGTGCCGGCAGGGCGCTTGGTAGTCGAGCGATCCCGCAGGCAAAGCCGAGGACCAGCGAGACACCAAGCGCCCTGCCGGCACTCGCGGGTAGCCGCGGCACCAAAAAGCGCCTGCGCACTCGATGGATCCGGATGCCCGACAGAGGCTCCTTATGGCTGCTTCCTTCCGGACCTGACCAGATTCGGAACATGTCGTCATCCGAACCCATCGAACGCGCTAGGCGCTCGGTATATCTTACCCGCTCCAGCCCGATGGGGCAAGGTAGCTAATTTGGGACGGGGCTTTTGACTACTTGGGCAATCAGATCGACAGGTGGTCAAATAAGCCCCGTCCCAAAAAGACTGGTCTGCTGCCATGCCACAAAAGGGGCCTATCTACTACGTTTAGGCCGCAGGGGTCAACCATAGCCGGCTTTTTCGAAAATCGGCAAGCTTTCTACCTGCGGTTTTAATTTCACAAAATCCGGGATGGTCGAGGGTGCTCGGCTAAACGTAGTAGATGGCCGCATTTCATGGCGGACGGTCCGACCCAAGGCCCAAGGCGGCCAGCCTCGGATAGCCATTCTCGATGTTGCGGTGGAATAGTTCCCGTTTTTGCCGCCTGAGCCGCCAAACAGGAACTATTCCACCGCAACTTATAGGGAGTTGGGTTTTAGAGGCGGGCGAGGTCGTAGGATTGGGCGGCTGCTTCGCCGGCGCAGATGAGGTTGGTTGTGGCTTCTTGCGGATCGAGTGCCTGTTCCAGGTCCATGGGCTTGCGGCAGATCGGAAGCACCAAGTCGATGCCCTGCCCATACACCGCATCGAGGTTGTCAGCGCGACCGCCCACGACAGCAATCACCGGCTTGCCATATCGCTTCACACGACGGGCCACGCCCACCGGTGCCTTGCCGGCGGCGGATTGCTCGTCCATATTGCCCTCACCTGTAATGACCAGGTCGACATCGCGTACGCGCTCGTCAAACCCAATCAGATCGAGCACCGTCTCCACGCCCGAGCGTAGCTCCGCACCGAGCGCCAGTAACGCCGCGCCCAAGCCACCGGCAGCGCCCGCGCCGGGCACGCCGAGCACCGAGCCAAATGTCCGTGCGCCCTCGGGTGTGCGCAACAACCCCTGGGCTCGCGCCTCGAAAATTGCCGCATCGAGCAGGCGACCGTAGCCGACCATCCAGCCGTCGTATCTGCGCAGCGCCTCGACATCATCCGCCGGCAGGCCCTTCTGCCCGCCAAACACCGCCAGTGCGCCTCGACGCCCCACGAGCGGATTCTCGACATCGGAAAGCACAACGATACGAGCATCATCCAAAGCCTGCAGCGCTGGCGCCAAATCAACGCTCGCCACCTGCTCAAGGCCGGCAAGACCGGGGGCGACATCGCATCCCTGATCATCGACCACACGCGCGCCCAGCGCCTGCAGCATGCCGGCGCCACCGTCGTTGGTGGCACTGCCGCCCAAGCCAATATAGATAGTCTTTACCCCGACACGAGCTGCACGGAGCATCAGCTCGCCCACGCCATAGGTTGTAGCAGCCAGCGCCGCCGATTCCGTGCAAGGTGAGTACCCGATGCCTGCTGCTTCGGCCATCTCAATAACAACCGACTCGTGCTCGCCGTCCACTAACATCCGGGCAGGCACACCATCGCCAAAGGGTCCCGCAACCTCGCAGGTCACAATCTCACCGCCGCACGCGGCAACGGCATCGAGCGTCCCCTCACCGCCATCTGCCAGCGGCAAAGCGTTCAGCTCGGCATCGGGCCACACACGGCGCATGCCCTCGGCAACCGCCGCCTCCGCCTGCGCACTCGACACGCTGCCCTTAAAGGAATCGATCGCCAGCAGCACACGGCGGGGCCGGCGGCACGCAGGACCACAGTCAACCGCCGTGGCAGCATCCTCACCGGCACCTGCAAGCGCTGCGGCGTGAGCGGCGTGTGCTTCAAGATCGGCCCCACAACCGCAATCAGCGCCGCCCGCTCCGCGCAGACCGCCAAAATAGCTACTCAGCAGCTCGCGGCATTCATCCGCCAGGACCCCAGCCGTCACGTTAAACCGATGATTCAGGCGCGAGTCGGCATTGAGGTCATACAGGGATCCCAGCGCGCCCGCCTTGGCATCAGCCGCGCCATACACGCAGCGCCCCACGCGCGCGTTAACCATAAGCCCCGCACACATGCAGCATGGCTCGAGCGTCACGTAGACCGTGCAATCGGAAAGGCGCCAGCGTCCAAGCGACCGAGCGGCAGCGCACAGGGCCGCGAACTCTGCATGAGCCGAAGGATCCTGATCGAGCTCGCGCCGATTGTGCGCCCTCGCGACGATCTCGCCGTCGCGCACCACTACGGCTCCGATGGGCACCTCGCCCACCGCCGCGGCGGCTCGCGCCTCCGCCAGCGCCTCGCGCATGAACTTCTCGTCGATTTCGGTGATCGTCATCGTTCGCCTTCCCTGTTGCAAATTCAAAACGATGCTATCATTACGACTCACGGAGAGATGGCAGAGCGGTTGAATGCGGCGGTCTTGAAAACCGTTGAGCGCGAGAGCGTTCCGGGGGTTCGAATCCCCCTCTCTCCGCCACTCCTAGTGATGCACCGGCGTCATGGTCCGCTCAAACAGTGCATCGACCACGTCGGCTATCTCAGGTCGACGCTCAAGATCGTGGCCCGATTCCCACCATATCGTGAAAAGTCGAATAATACCGCCGGCGACAAACTCAGACGTCGTCTCGAGTGACACGGGAGCCAGGGCATCCTCGGCAAGCACGTTCATCACACGCTCGCGGATGGAGCGGGCAATGCGGTCGCAAATAACATTGGTCAACATGCCCGACATGCTGCTTGCCAAAATGTTATCCATGAGCCGCTCGTGCGTCAGAATCAAATCCATAGCATCGTCCAAAATCGCGTGCCGAAGCGCGCGCACGTCCTCGGCAGATACCGCGCCGGCCTCATCGGGCTGTTTTTGCGGCAAGCCCGACATGAGCTCATCGATATAAAAGGCAAAGTAATCGTTCTTGTCGCGAAAGTGCTTGTAGAACGTCGTGCGGCGAATCATGGCGCGGTCGCACAGCATGGCAACCGTCAGGTCCTCAAAACGATGCTCCTCGAGAAGCTCGGTAAAGGCATCGAACAGGGCGCAGTAGGTTTTCTTGATGCGAAGGTCCACTGGTATCGCCATCCTCAGGGCAAAGACAACACTCGTCAATCTGTCGCATATCTTACACCTGTACCTCGCGCGCTTTGCCCCGGTGCCGACCCCGACGAAAACACAACGCTTACCGGAAAGTTCGGCACGGCAAAACGTTGCGGGTATACTAGTAGCGTTATACCAACGGCAGCTGGCGCATGCCGCCGCGGCCATTCGAAACGGAGACATCATGCTTCCCGTCATCATCGGCATCGTTGTTGTCATTGTGATTGCCTGCGCCATCGCCGGCATCTACAACAACATGGTCACCAAGCGTAACCGCATCGATAACGCCTGGCAGAACATCGATACGCAGTTGCAGCGCCGCAACGACCTGATCCCCAACCTGGTCGAGACCGTCAAGGGCTACGCCAAGCACGAGCAGGAGACGCTCTCCGCCGTGATCAGCGCGCGTAACACCGCCGTCAAGGCCACCACGCCCGAAGCCAAGATGGAAGCCGACAACGTGCTGACCGGTGCGCTGCGCCAGCTCTTCGCCGTAGCCGAGGCCTATCCCGATCTTAAGGCAAACACCAACTTTACGCAGCTGCAGGCATCGCTCGAGGATACCGAGAACAAGATTAGCTATGCACGCCAGAGCTACAACGACTGCGTGCTCAGCTACAACAACGCCATTCAAACGTTCCCGGCTGTCATCTTTGCCGGCATCTTCCAGTTTAAGGAGCGCCAGGGCTTCGAGGCCGCCGAAGCAGCCCGCCAGGCCCCGACCGTCAAGTTCTAGTAGTTTGGCAGCGCATCCTTAATCGGCCAAATGCATAAACCGCCCCGTCGAATGCATACTTCGACGGGGCGGTTTCCTTTTTCGCGAAGGTCCCCCTCTAAGCGCCGTGCATTTTTAGGAGTATTCAACATAACCAAGAGCTTCGGGCGCCACGATAAATGCCAAAGACCGCGAATATCCCTGCAAATCAAACACTGTCAGCCCATAACCCCGCCCATCATCCGTAGAAAACATCGAGAAATCCCGATTTTTTGCCCGAGGTCGGTATGCAGGGGCCTTCGATTGCAGAATACTCGCAAAAATGCACGTCGCCACCGCCCCCACATGGCGCGAAGCAAAACACAAGCGCGGCCTAAAAGGCCGCGCACCATCTTTAATTCAAATCTATATTGCCCGTACGACAGCGCCAGGGTGACGCAGGCCCGAGGGCGACCTTCCTTTCCGGCGCACTCCGCAGGACGAAAGAGCCTCCGCCGCACGAAGTGCGCAGCAGAGGCTCTTTCATGTCCGAGGACGCGCCGGAAAGGAAGGTCGCCCTCGGGCCGGACATATCCGTAAGACAAATTACGCGACGGTGTAAACCCAGTTGTGCTTGTCCTCGACAGCACCGGACTGGATGCCAGTCAGGGTCTCGCGGAGCTTCTTCATCACAGGGCCGATCTCGGTATATCCAGCCGGGAAGGTCACGGTCTCGTCGGCGCCGTAAACCTTGTTGTCGATTTCGCCAACCGGAGAGATGACGGCAGCGGTGCCGCACAGGCCGCACTCCACAAAGGTGCCGGCCTTGACCTCGGCCCACTCGACGGGGCGCTGGTCAACGGTCATGCCCAGGTCCTGAGCGACCTGAACGAGCGAACGACGGGTGATGGAGGGCAGGATGGAGTCGGTGTGCGACTGCGGAACGACGAGCGTGCCATCCTCTTTCACGAACAGGACGTTGGCGCCACCGGTCTCCTCGACATAGGTGCGGGACTCGGAGTCGAGATACAGGTTCTCGGCATAGCCCTCGCGATGGGCCTCCATCGTGGGCTTAAGGGACATGGCGTAGTTCAGGCCGGCCTTGATGTTGCCGGTACCGTGCGGTGCGGCACGGTCATACTCGGAAACGCGCAGCTTGACGGGCTTGAGGCCACCCTTAAAGTACGGACCGACCGGGGTCACGAGAATACGGAACGTGTACTCAGGAGCGGGAGCCACGCCGATCACGTCACCGGAGCCGATCATAAACGGACGCACGTACAGGGTCGCGCCGGAACCGAAGGGCGGAACCCAGGCGGCGTTGGCAGAAACGACCTGCTTGACGGCCTCAACGAACTTGTCCTTGGGGAACGGGGGCATCTCGAGGCGCTGCGCAGAGTTGTACATACGCTCGGCGTTCATGTCGGGACGGAAGCAGACGATGCTGCCGTCCTCGGCGGTGTAGGCCTTCAGGCCCTCAAAGACCTCCTGGCAGTAATGGAAGATGCCGCCGCACTCGGAGACATGCAGGGTGTGATCGGTGGTCAGGCCACCCTCGTCCCACTCGCCGTCCTTCCAATGGGCCTCGTAGCTGTAATCGGTCTTCATGTAGCCAAAGCCGAGGCTACCCCAATCGATATCCTTCTTCTCGACAGTCATATGTCGCTCCTTACATACACAGTTGCAAACTCGCGAACCCGCACGCAAGGACCGAGGCCGGCCGCGTCGCAACGTCGCACGCCCGGAGCGTAGAGCCGGACGGGACACGCAAACAGCATCAAAGCCGATGGCACGTCGATTCGCATGCAGGTGATTGTACTCCCCGCACACCTTGGATAAAACGTTTTTCTTTAACTAAGTAAAGTATTTTCATTTGACCGAAGCTGAAGAGGCCCGCCACCGTAAGCGGTGACGGGCCTTGACTGCACGGTTTGCGCGCTGGCTCGAGCTACGCGTTCTTTTTGCCCAGCTTAGCCTTAACCAGACCGACCACGGTCGGGATGATCGACACGGCAACGATGCCAACGATTAGCAGCTCAAAGTGCTCCTGCACAAAGGGGATGCCGCCAAAGAAGTAGCCCAGCAGCGTAAAGACCGTCGACCAGGTAATGCCGCCCAGCACGTTAAAGACGACAAAGTTGCGCCAGTGCATGCCGCCCATGCCAGCGATAAAGGGCACAAAGGTGCGGATAAACGGGAAGAAGCGACCCAGGAAGATGGCCAGGTGACCCCACTTGTCCAAGAAGTCTTCGGACTTTTTGATGCGCTCGGGCGTCATGGCCTTAACCTTGCCCGAAGCGATGATCTTTTTGCCAAAGAAGTGACCGATCATAAAATTGCACTGATCGCCCAAAATGGCAGCGGCCCATGCGGTAGCCAGAAGCGCCACGATGTTAAAGCCGCCATTGTGGGCAAAGAAACCCGAGGCGAACAGCAGCGAATCACCGGGAAGGAACGGGAAGAACACCACGCCCGTCTCGATAAAGATGATCAGGAACACGCAGCCGTAGGCCATAAGCGGGCCGGCGGCGATCCAGCTGGCGATCGCGGTGCGCGGGTCCTTAAGCAGCTCGGCAATAAAATTGATGAAACCCATGAAGTAAAACCTCTCAGTTGTGGGCGCGGATACATCCAAGTTGACCAGTATACGGTTGCGGTGCCCCCTCGTGCGCAACCCCACAAAAGCATGACTCCATTACCAGCAAGTTTGCATAACTGACACCTGTCGCGCAATGCCGCCAAGATTGTCCTTCCTAATCCCTAGCGAATCGCTATACTTTATTGAATCGCATTGCCATGGCGCTAAGGGAGGGCGGCCGGTGAGCTTTATCAGTACCATTCGCGAGGACATCAAGACCGTCCAAGCGCAGGATCCCGCCGCGCAAAACGGTCTAGTCATCTTCCTTTCCTATCCTGGCCTGCACGCCAAGTGGAACCACGTGCCCGAGCATTGGCTCTGGGAGCACGGTCATCGCTCGCTCGCCCGCGTGCTCTCGCAAATCACCCGCCACATCACCGGCGTCGAGATTCATCCCGCCGCGCAGATCGGCAAACACTTCTTTATCGACCACGCCATGGGCGTCGTCATCGGCGAAACCACCGTCGTGGGCGACAACTGTGTGCTTTACCAGGGCGTTACGCTCGGCGGCACCGGCAACGAGACCGGCAAACGCCACCCAACGCTCGGCGATAACGTCACCGTGGGCACGGGCGCCAAGGTGCTCGGCAACATTCGCATCGGCAACAACGTCAAGATCGGCGGCAACTCGGTTGTCGTCAAGAACGTGCCCGACAACTGCACCGTCGTGGGCGTGCCGGGACGCATCATCAAGCGCAACGGCTGCCGCGTGTTCGAGGAGAGCTTCGATGCCAAGCAGCATCGCGAGTACATGCCCGACGACGCCGCCGAGCAGTCCGCGCTCAACCGCCAGGGCATCACCGAGAACGCCCGCCGCGTCAAAGAACTCGAGCGAGAGGTGGCCGAGCTCAAAGCCCTCATCGCCAAGCTCGCGGACGAACGCTAGAGGCGGACGACCACCGACAACATTGACGCCAACGCAAAGGCGCGCCAGAGGATTCACCCCCGGCGCGCCTTATTTGTGATGTGACATGCGGGACTGTCCCTTTGTCACATTATGCGAACTGGCTCAGATAGAGGTCGGCGTAGGCACCCTCGGCAGCCAGCAGCTCCTTATGCGTGCCCTGCTCGATAATGTTGCCGTGATCCATGACCAAGATCAGGTCGGCATCCACAATCGTCGACAGGCGGTGTGCGATCACAAAGCTCGTGCGCCCGCGCATAAGCGCATCCATGGCACGGCCGATGGCAAGCTCGGTACGCGTGTCCACGCTTGAGGTCGCCTCGTCCAGGATGAGAATCGCCGGGTTGTTGAGCAGCACGCGTGCGATGGTCAGCAGCTGACGCTGGCCCTGGCTGATGCTTTCGGCATCGTTGGCCACGCGCGTGTCGTAGCCCTGCGGCATGGTGCGCACAAAGAAGTCGACCTGCGCGGCACGAGCCGCGGCCACAATTTCGTCGCGCGTTGCCTCGGGGCAGCCGTAGGCGATGTTTTCGGCAATCGTGCCATCGAACAGCCAGGCGTCCTGCAGCACCATGCCAAACTGCTGCCGTAGCTCGCCGCGGTCCATGCGGCTCGTATCCACGCCGTCGAGCGTAATACGCCCGCCGTCAATCTCGTAGAAGCGCATGAGCAGGTTGATGAGCGTCGTCTTGCCTGCGCCCGTGGTTCCCACCACGGCAATCTTCTGGCCCGGCTCGGCGGTAAACGACACGTCGCGCATAAGCGGCTTGTCGGGCGAATAACCAAAGCGCACATGCTCAAAGGAGACGCGGCCCTCCACGCGACCCGGCAGCTTGGCGGCCTTGTCCGGCAGCGGATCGGCCTCCATCTCGGGCTCATCGAGCAGGTCGAACACGCGCTCTGCACTCGCCAGCGCGCTCTGCAGCGAGTTGAAGGTAAACGACAACTGCGTCATGGGCTCGGACGCCTCGTAGATAAACTGGAAGAACGCCTGGAACACGCCGACGGTCATGTGACCGGCAACCAGCATGCTGCAGCCCACAAGCGCAATAACGATCTGCGCCAAACGGCCGATAAAGCGCACTGCGGGGCCGACAGCATTGATCATAAAGTCGGCCTTGGTGCTCACACGAGCCAGTTCCTTCGAAGCCTCGTGCACCTCAGCGGAGCTCTGACGTTCGCGGTTAAACGCGCGGATCACCAGACGGCCCGAATAGCCTTCCTCGACCGCACTCGTAATCTTGGACACCCACTCCTGGCGCTCGCCCGTCACATCGTGTGTGCGGCGCGAGACGACCTTCGTCACCAGCAGCGACAGTGCCGTAAAGAACAGAAAGACGAGCGTAAGCTGCACGCTGAACACGAACATCACGCTCACAGCACCAACAACCGTGCCGATCGACACGAGCAGCTGCAGCAATCCGCGCTGCATGCTCTCGGACATCTTGTCCAGGTCGTTGGTCGCGCGGCTGACGACCTCGCCGGGACGATGCGCGTCAAAATAGGCGAGCGGCAGACGGTTGAGCTTTTGCGCGATGCGGTTGCGCAGGCACAGATTGAGGCGTTCGGCCACGCTCGACATCAAAAAGCTCTGGAGCGCGTAGAACGAAGCGGCGGCCGTCCAAATCAAAAAGTAGATGAAGATAGTCCTGCCGCAGTTCTCCCAGGTGATGCTGAAGGTGGCGTTGTTGACAAACGCTACCTGAATGTGGCCCCACAGCTCATCGATCACGCGGGCGCTATATGCCGGCGCGGCAGTGTTAAAGATGACATAGAACACAATGCTCGCGAACACGATATAGAAGCGCCAATGGTCGCCGGCAGCCTCACTCCACAGGCGGCGCACCGTCGCCCAGGTATCCCGAGGCGTCTCGTCCTCGTCTTCGTCGTCCACGTCGCGCATACGCTCTGCCTCGGCGCGGGCGCGCTCGTCCTCGGCACGTTCGTTTTCCTCGTAGAGCGCTTGGCGGCGAGCCTCGCGCTCGGCTGCAGCCTTGGCGGCGTCATCCAGCTCGGTCGACGCGGCAGCCGTTTCCTCGACCAGTACCGCGGCAGCGGCGTCATCAACGCCGCCCTGCTTCTTGAGCTCCTCGGTCATGCTACTCACCTCCCTTCATCTGCGATTCCGCGATGGCGCGGTACACCTCGCAGGTTTCCATAAGCTCGCCATGCGTGCCCAAGCCCACAACCTCGCCATCCTTGAGCACGACGATCTGGTCGGCGTGCAAGATCGTCGAGATGCGCTGCGCGATGATGAGCACCGCAGCGTCACGCGTCTCGTCTTGCAACGCATGACGCAGGGCGGCATCGGTCTTAAAGTCCAGGGCCGAAAAACTGTCATCGAAGATATATAGATCGGCATGCTTCATGAGCGCGCGAGCAATGGCCAGGCGCTGGCGCTGGCCGCCTGAAAAGTTCGTGCCGCCCTGCGCCACCGGGGTATCGAGCCCCTGCGGCTGATCGAGTACAAAGGTGCTCTGGGCAACCTCAAGCGCGTGAAGCATGTCGGTCTCGGTCGCGTCCTCGTTGCCAAAGCGCAGATTACTTGCCACGGTGCCCGAGAACAGCCACGCCTTCTGCGGCACATAGGCGATGTGTCCACGGATCTCATCTTGCGAAAGCTCGCGCAGATCGACACCGTCCAGGCGAATGGCGCCCTTGGTGGCATCGTGGAAGCGCAGCAAGAGCTTGGCCACCGTCGACTTGCCCGAACCCGTCGAGCCGACGATTGCGGTCGTCTGACCGCGACGACAGGCAAAGCTCAGGTCGCACAGGGTGTCCTCGTCGGCATCGTCAAAGCGAAACGACATGTGGTCGAACATGGCCACCGCATCGGCTTCGTCTTGGGGCTCGCGCGCCCCGTCATCCAGCGTGCGCTCGCCATCGACGATGCTCGGCTCAATCTCCAACACCTGCTGCGCACGGTTCAGGCACGCGGCAGCACGCGGAAGCGTCAGCACCACCATCTGGGCCATCATCACAAAGAACAGGATCAGAATTGCATACTCCAGCACCGCCGAGATACTCGCAATCTGCATGGCGTGGGCGCCTACGCGGTTGCCGCCCACCCACAGCACCGCCACCTCGGCGATGTTCATCAAAAAGAAGCTTGAGCTGTCGAGGCCCACAAACAGGTGGTTGACTTTGATGGCGTTGGCGGCGTATTCGCTAAACACCTCGTCCAGACGCCGTTCCTCGTGGCGCTCCTTGTTAAACGCACGGATGACGCGCACGCCCACAATATTCTCGCGCAGCACCACGTTCATGCGGTCGATAAAGCCCTGTAGGCGCATAAAGATCGGAGCCGCGTTGGCAACCGTAAAGACCGCCGCCACCAGCACAATCGCAACGACTACGCCCAGAAGCGTGCCCATGGCGGGATCGATAAACCAGGCGAATATGATGCCCGCCACAGCCAAAAACGGCACGGGCAGCACCAGCTGAATCGTCTGCAGAATCGCCTGCTGAATCACGTTGATGTCGTTGAGCGAGCGCGTGATCATCGATCCGGTGCCAAAGCGCTCAAAATCGCTGGCCGCGAGCTCGAGCGATTTGTCGTACACGGCATTGCGGATATCGCAGGCCACGTTGGCGGCCAGGCGCGCCGAAAGATAGCAGCCCAACACCGTGCCGCCGCTGGCCATGCCGGTCGCGATAAGCATGTACAGGCCGTTGCGTAAAATATAGTCGATGTCGCCCGTGGTAATACCGGTGTTGACCATGTTCGCCAGCATCGTGGGAACCAACAGCGTACCGACGTTATCTATCAGCACCGCAAACAGCGTCACCGCAATCAGACCGCGGTACGGCCTCATAAACCTCATTAAGAGTCGCATGTGTCCCCCTCGCCCTTATCGTCAGCCTCGTTCTCGGCGGCCACTTGCCGTTTAAATGCCTCGCACTCTTCGTTAAGAACATGGGAGAACTTACCGACCAAGCGCATGATCTCGCGCTGTTCCCACGGCTCGAGCGCCTCGAATGCCTGTTGCTCGGCTTTTTGCGCCGGCAACGCGTAGCGCTTGGCAAACTGCACGCCTTCTTCGGTCAGGCTCACAACCTTGTTCTTACGACTGCCTTCGGCAAACTCCAACGTTGCGAAGCCCCGCGCCGTCAAGGTTTTAATTGCCGAATTGATGGTCTGCTTGCTGTAGAACCATTCGCTTGTCAGACGGCTTACGGCAATACTGCCGCCCGCCGTGCTGGTATCGACGAGCATCCAGTAAGCGCAGTCCGAAAGGCCGCAGGCACGCGAGAACTCCGAATAGATATGGTCGAGTCCATTGAGCAACCGATCGAAGTCGACCAGCGTAACCGCACTATTCATCTATCCCACCATTCAATTGTCCGATTTTTGACCAATTATGTGTCTCTAGATTAGTCCGAGTTTTGACTATCGTCAACAGGCTCTCCGCAAATGCGTGCATTTTTATGGCCTATCGGCAGAAAAAGACCGCCGGCGCGGGGGCGGCGCCAGCGGTCACGTGAAAATCGGGTTTTATTGCCTGTTAAGCGGCGACGGCCTCATAGACCGTAGCGCCCGAGAAGCTGTCATGCAGGCTCTTGCCGGCAATCCACGGCAGCTCGACGACCTCGCAGACCGTGTTGACCAGCTCGGAGCAGTCAGTAAAGTGGCCCTTGTCGTTGAGGGCCTCGCAATCCTGAACACGCCAATAGCCATCGGTGTGCGTGATGTAGTACTCGTGGTCGTTGATCGACACGAAAGCGCGCGTCTTGGAACGCAGCAGCTTCAGAAATCCTTCGAAGTCGGTCTCGACGACATCTCCAGCCTGGAACATGATGTTACCTCCTGGCCCGGCGCCACCACGGCGCATTGATAAACGTTGGTACTCCTTTAGTAAAACCTTTATCAGAGGTTATGCGTTCGTCATTTAGGCAAGTGGTAAAAAACCGCAGGGTAGACGGGATAAAACGTTTAACCATCCCATTGGTTTGTCACATTCTGAAGGTACTTTTATGCAAACCTACTTTCCCAATTGGAATCTATCCTTTTGGCCGGGCAATTGACCGTCTATCGTTTGAGCCCGACGGGTATGAACGGGACATCTGCAACGCCACCGCAAGGAGACACCATGGAGACTATCGAAGCACTCATTCACCGTCGCAGCTGCCGCAACTACAGCGATCGTCCCGTCGAGGCTGAAAAGCTTGCACGTATTATCGAAGCCGGCCAATATGCACCGAGCGGCATGGGCCGCCAGCCGGTGACATTTGTCGCCGTCACCGACCCCGCGACCGTCGAGCGTCTCTCACAGCTCAACGCCCAGGTCATGGGCAGCAACAGCGACCCCTTCTACGGTGCCAAGACCGTTGTGGTGGTGCTGGTTGACCGCAGCGTGCCCACCCATCTGGAAGACGGCTCGCTCGCCATGGGCAACTTGCTCAACGCCGCCTATGCACTGGGTGTCGATTCGTGCTGGATTCACCGCGCGCATGAGGTCTTTGACTCGCCCGAGGGCCTGGAGCTGTTGGCCAGCTGGGGCCTGCCCGCCGACGGCAGCCTGCGCGGTGTCGGTAACTGCATTTTGGGCTACGCCGAGGACACGCTACCCGAGGCAAAGCCGCGCCGCGACAACGTGGTGTACGTTAGGTAGCGCAGGAGTGTCCCAAACTGCCGGCAGAAAAGGAACGTCCCCTTCTGCCGGCAAGCTATGTTGATATTTGAGTTGTCGTCGCTTCGCTTGTCTGGGTCGTTTCGGCGTCGTCGCCTTGCTTGTCTTCGTCCTTTTGCGCATCGGCGATGGTGGAGGCCGCCGCGACGATGCCGCGCTGGGGCGCGACGCCCGTCTGGGCCTGAGCGCCCTCGACAACTTCTGTACCTACATGCGCGAGCTCGGGCGATTTAAACATTGCGTCCAAGTTGGCGCCACCGCCGGCGTAGCCAAGCGCAGCGAGTGCGATGACGATCACTGCAACGGCGGCCACGATCGGCACGTAGCGATGCCAGCCGGCGGGATTGAGCCCGCTGCGGCGAGCCGCCCCGCGGCTGATGTAGCCGAGCGTTCCGTCGTGCTTGAGCTTTGAGCCCACCACGCGTTTGCGGCCCCACAGCGAGGACTCTGCCTGCATTGCCAAGCGGGCGCTTGCCGAAGGATAGCCGTATTTAGTGCGCTTGAACGAGCCATCAAACCCCGAGGCGTGTTTGCCCCACGTCACCGATGTCGTGCGTCGGTTAACCGGCGCGGCGCTCCGCCTTCTGCGGCTCGGTTTTGAAGTCTCAGCCATATGCCCTCGCACGCCGTAACCAAATCGAAACAATAACGCTTTGGACTGTAGCACACGCGTCGCGCGCGGTCACGGGCGCCTCGCTCAACGGTCATCGTCCTTCAGCAAGCGCCACAGCGTTGTACGGCTTATGCCCAGCACCTCCGCCGCACGGGTTCGGTTGCCGTGGAGATGGTCTACAACCAGACGCGCGATATCTCGCTCGGTATCGGCCAGCGGTCGTAGGATATACAGGTCACTTTCGAGTGTCGGGGCGCCAAAGGTTGCGGTCTTAATCACGTCCTCTTGGGCGAGCACTTCCTCCGCTATAGCGCTGTACACCGTGCCCGCCCCCACCAATATATACAGTCGTTCCGAGACCTCGCGAAGCTGCAGATAATTGCGCGGCCAGCGGTAAGCATCGAGCGTCTTCGTCGCCGCGGCAGACAGCGTGGGTGCTGCTGTCTCAAATGCATCAGCGAGATATTCCAAATAGCGCGCAACCTTCGTCGACGCGGCTCCCTGCTCGGCGATTGCCGGCGCCACGCTCACCGCGCAGGCGAAGCGCTCGGTCACAAACGCGGCTTGATCACTTTCGCCGCCGCCCGGCATGTCATTCGCTGTCAGCACCACATGGCAGCGCGTCGCCAACGCGGTGTCGGTCATCGTGGAGACCAGCTCGCGGAGGTGCTGGGGGCCAACCGCGTTCCAGCCCTCAATGCAAAGGGTCAGCCCCGTTTGGAACAACGGCGATTCGGCGCTTTTGAGCACATAGCGCCAACCGCGCTCGGTGAGCTCATCGAGCGCAACGGAAACAAAGGGCTGACCGGCAAAAGGACCGTCCAGATAGAGGCGCTTGGCGATCTCGACCTGACCCGCTCCCAGCTCGCCCTCGAGCATAAGGGGCACACCGCGCGCGTAACTCTCTGCAACCGGCGCAGCCACCGAGGCCGCCCCCTCAACGATGCCGTACGCGCTCGATTCGTAGCGGGCCTCAACCTCGTCGGCGTTGAGCCACTCGATGCCCGCGTGCGCCGCGGCGCCGCGCACCTCGCGGACCACGACGACCCAAAGGCCCCCGCCCTCTTTGTCGGTGGGGCGAACGGTCAGGTTCAGGCGCGCACCCGCACGTCCCATAACCAGACGCGCGCCGTCTCCTATACGGTCGAGGCGCTCAGCGACAAAAGCCGCCACATCCCGCTCGAGCGCCGCGTCATTCATGGTCGAGATCGCGACGTCCCCACGCGCATCGATTGCCAATGCCGAGGCCCCGGCAGCAGCCAGGGCCTCGGTCAAGATGTTCAGCTTGGCATCGCTATCCATTATTTGCCCCTGTCCGCAGCGACGTGCAACCGCCGACGGTCGCACGACCGAGTGTTTCAAAATTGAACGATATTGCTCACCAAACACTATAGGGCAGAAAGCGCCGTCCTGCGAGTATAGGTGTTGCCCCGCATCGCCATCCTGGCGGGGCGATAAGAGCCCTTCGGGACTTATAAACCTGCGGACAAGCCATACCCGCAAGAGCTCCTATCGCTCCACCGTGAGAATGCGCTCGCCAGCACGCAGCACGCAAACAAGCTACTTCTCTACCAGATTCCCAGCACGTGTTGCATTCCCAAACTCATGCACGCAATGCCAATCCAGCAGCAAAAGCCCAGCGCGATGGGCTTGCCGCCCTTTTTGACCAGCTCGACGATATCGGTATTAAAGCCAATTGCCGCCATGGCCATCACGATGAAGAACTTCGACAGCTCCTTGATGGGCGCCGTAAAGGACGCGGGAAGCTGAAGCACCGTGGTGATCACACTCGCCAGCACAAAGAACAGCACAAACACGGGAAACGCGCGTTTAAGCGAGAACGTGCTCCTAGCGTCGCCGCCGGCCTTGCGCGCCAGATGCATCTGCCAGCAAGCAAGCGCCAGCGTGATGGGAATGATGGCCAGCGTCCTGGTGAGCTTGACCACCGTGGCGCTCTCGAGCACATTGGCGCCGGGATGCATGCTGTCCCAAGCGCTCGCCGCAGCCGTTACGGACGAGGTGTCGTTGATGGCGGTACCGGCAAACAGGCCGAAGCCCTCGTTGGTCAGCCCGAGCATGCCGCCAAGCGTCGGAAACACGAGCGCCGCGATAACGTTAAACAGGAAGATGACCGAAATAGCCTGGGCAATCTCGCGATCGTCGGCATCGATGACGGGTGCGGTCGCGGCGATGGCAGAACCGCCGCAAATCGACGAACCCACACCCACAAGCGTCGCGATCTTGCCCGGCACGTTCATAACGTGGCAGAGCACAAAGGCGATGACAAGCGAGGTCGAGATTGTCGCCACGATAATCGGCAGCGACTGGGCGCCCTTGGACAGAATCTGGGAGAGGTTCATGCCAAAGCCAAGCAGGATAACCGCGTACTGCAAGACTTTTTTGGACGTATAGGTGACGCCAGCGGCGAGCTGTTCGCGACGATTCTTGGGAAAGACGAGCGCCAGGACCATGCCAAAGAGGATGGCAAATACCGGACCGCCGACCACCTCAATTTGTTTGCCGAGCAGCGTCGCGGGAATGGCGATGATTAGGCAGAACAAGACGCCTTTCCAGCGCTCGCGTACGATATTTGCCAGTTGCATATGGGATTCCTTCTTTCTATTTCACGTTTGCGACGGCTTATGATACGGCAACATTGAGCGCAGCCTTGCGCAAACACAGACTAAGATGCCGCAATAGTTCTCAGGCAACAGCCGAATTACCCACCGCGGAGAGCTGATTCGCGGCATAATTAACAACTGACATATGAGTTTGATAGAACAGTTGCGAGGCGCTATGGAAGAATCGATGCACGTCGGCGAGCAGGAAACGAGCCTACAGGACCAGTCCTACCACACCATTCGACGCAAAATCGTCTACCTGGACTACAAACCGGGCGAAAAGCTGGGCGTCAAGCAACTTTGCGACGACCTGGATATGGGTCGCACGCCCGTGCGCGAGGCTTTGGTTCGCTTGGCGCAGGAAGGCCTGGTGCGCACCGTGCCCCAGAGCGGCACCTATGTCTCGCCCATCAACCTCACCCTTGCCGAGAGTGCCTGTTACATCCGCGAGCATCTGGAAAAGCAGGTGATTGTGGAGTGCTGTGCGCGCGCCACGTCGGCCGGCATCGAGCAGCTCGACCGCGCCATCGTGCTGCAGGAAAAGGCCATGGCCGAAGAGGATCGCATCGGCTTCTTTTTGAGCGACAACCTCATGCATCACATGATTTTTAGCATCGCATGTCGCAGCACCGTGTGGTCGTGGCTCGAAGAGACCAATGCCGACCTGGAGCGCTTCCGCTGGCTGCGCGCCGCCACGCAGGTTCTCGACAATCAGGACATCGTGAACGAGCACAAGCAGATTCGCCGCGCTATCGCCGGTCGCGACCCCATCGAAGCGAGCTTTTTGGTCAGCAAGCACCTGCATATGATGTTCCGCAACCAGACCGAGGTTCTGGACCAGTTCCCCGAGTACTTCGAGACCAGCAAGCTCCGCTAACCTGCCAAATTGGGACAGGTTCATTTTGGCAGGTTTTATCTGGGCAAATGAAACAAGGCCCGGCTCCGCTGCAACGGAGCCGGGCCTTGGTCGCCAGAATGGCGGAACCAACTACTCCACGGTAACGCTCTTTGCCAGGTTGCGGGGCTGGTCGACGTCGCAGCCGCGCAGGATGGCGACCTCGCGGGCGAGCAGCTGCAGCGGGACGCTCGCCGTGATGGGGCTGAACACGTCGCGGACTGCTGGCACGCGGATAATGCAGTCGGCGATTTTGTTGATCTCCTCGTCGCCCTCGGTGGCAACGACGATGACCTTGGCGCCGCGCGCCTTGCACTCCATAAGGTTCGACACGGTCTTGTCGTAGGTGGCACTCTTGGTGGCCACGGCGATGACAGGGAAGCCCGGGTCGATCAGGGCAATGGGGCCATGCTTCATCTCACCGGCGGCATATGCCTCGGCGTGCAGGTAGCTGACTTCCTTGAGCTTGAGCGCACCCTCGTAGGAAATAGCGGCACCCATGCCACGGCCCACGAACAGCGCCGACTGCGCGTCCTTGCACAGCAGGGCAGCCTCATGAACGGCCTCGGTTTGGGTATCCAAAATCCACTGGATCTGCTCGGCCGTATCGGAAAGCTCGCGGAACAGCATGCGCGCCTGCTTGGTGGTCAAGCGGTACTTGACCTGCGCCAGCAGCAGGGCCAAAAGCGTAAGGCTCACGACCTGGCCGATGAAGCTCTTGGTCGAGGCGACCGCGATCTCCTTGTTGGCCTTGGTGTAGATGACGCCGTCGCTCTCACGCGCCACGGGGCTGCCCACCACGTTGGTGATGCCGAAGACCTTGGCACCCTTGATGCGCGCGTCGCGAATGGCGGCAAGGGTATCGGCCGTCTCGCCCGACTGGGACACGGCAACGACAAGCGTCGTCGGCGTAATGATGGGGTTGCGATAACGGAACTCGCTGGCCGCCTCCACCTCGGTGGGGATGCGAGCCCAGCCCTCAATGAGATTCTTGGCAATGAGGCCAGCATGATAGCTGGTGCCGCAAGCGATCACGTAGACGCGGTCGATGTCGTTGAGTTCCTCGAGCGAAAGGCCCAGCTCGTCGATGTCGAGCTCGCCGGCCGGCGTCATACGACCAACCAGCGTGTCGCGCACGACGCGCGGCTGCTCGTGAATCTCCTTGAGCATAAAGTCGGGATAACCGCCCTTTTCTGCCATGTCCAGGTCCCAGTCGATGTAGGTGACCTTGGGCTCGATAACGTTGCCGGCCTCGTCGGTGTACTCGACGCCTGTGGGCGTGAGCTTGGCAAACTGACCGTCCTCGAGCACCACGACATCGCGGGTGGCGTCGATGAGCGCGATGACATCGGAGGCGACATAGGCGCCGGTCTCGCCCACGCCGACCACGATCGGGGAATCCTTGCGGGCCACGGCGATCACGCCGGGCTCGTCAGCGCACACGGCGGCCAGACCATAGGCACCGACCACGTGGGTGCAAGCCTCGCGCACGGAGGCCATCAGGTCGTGCGTCTCGGCATAAGCCTCTTCGATCAGATGCGCGAAGACCTCGGTATCGGTCTCGCTCTTAAAGTGGTGGCCGCGGCCCTCCAGCTCTTCGCGCAGCTCGGCGAAGTTCTCGATGATGCCGTTGTGGACGATGGCGATACGACCGTCGCAGCTGGTGTGGGGGTGAGCGTTAACGACGGAGGGCTTGCCGTGGGTGGCCCAACGGGTATGGCCGATACCGCAGGTAGCGTCGCTGTCGATGTTGGAAAGCTCGCTCTCCAGACCCGCGACCTTGCCCACGCGGCGGATGACGTCGAGGTGCGCCGCGGCGCCCTCGCCCACCTCGAGCGCGACGCCCGAGGAGTCATAGCCGCGATACTCCATACGCTTGAGGCCCGTGACCAGGATGTTCTTTGCAATATCAGAGCCGGTGTAGCCGACGATTCCGCACATAAGATAAATCCCTTCGTTCGCGTGACTGCAAGACGTCCACGCACAAGGGGCGCTGAGACGTATAACGTTCGAGTATTGTACTCACGCAAACGCAAGCTGATATACCAGAAGTGGTATCTCAACTTAGATACCACTCGATGCACACACGTCCAGCCGGTCCAAACCACCACAAAGGTGCCTGCCCCCTTCGTGGTGGTCGCGCTGGCAATAGCGTTTGCCCAGATAAAACCTGCCAAAATAAACCTGTCCCTTTTTGGAAGGTTTGGGATGCTACAATCTGGCTTGTACTTGAAACGCATCAAAGGGGCCGCTATGGCAAAGGTAAAAATCAGCGACGTCGCGCGCGAGGCCGGGGTTTCGTTGGGCACGGTTTCCAACGCGCTCAACCACCCCGAAAAGCTGCGCCCCGAGACCCTCAAGCTCATCAACGAGACCATCAATCGCCTTGGCTACCTGCCCAACCAAAGCGCCCGTCAGCTCGCGGGCGGCGCCACCAAGTCCTTTGGCCTGGTGCTCCCCCGTCTCGATCACGGCTTTTCGCTCCAAATCGCCAGCGGCGCCCACAACGAGGCCCGCAAGCACGGCTACGACTTGCTCATCGCCAACGCCGATAACGACGATATTCTCGAGGACCATTACCTGCGCTACTTTATGGGCACCCAGATGTCCGGCGTCATGGTTCAGCCCATGGCATCCCCCGACTGGCACCCCGCCATGACCAAGATGCCCGTGCCGATCGTCCATCTGGACATCCATTGCTCCGAGCCCGGCTACTACGTAGCGGCCGACAACGAGGCCCAGGGTCGCATCATTGCCGAACTTGCTATCGCCCGCGGCGCGCACCATATTGTCGTCGTCGGCCGAGCAGCATTTATGCAACTCACCCTACGCGTCCTTGGCATTCATAAGGCGCTCGCCCTGCACCCCGATATCAAGATCGAAGTCATCGACGCCGGCGAATGGAATACCGCTGCCGACGGCTACGGCATCGGTGCCCAAATCGCCGAGCGCCCCGCGGACGAACGTCCCGATTTTGTCGTCGGCCTGACCGATGTGTTGGCCTCGGGCGTCGTTTCGGCACTGGTCAACAAGGGCATCTCTGTCCCCGGGCAAGTACGCGTGGCCGGATGCGACGGCAACCCGCTCGCTTGGAGCGGATCGGTCCCGCTCACTACGGTAGCGCCCCCGGGCTACGAGATTGGCCGCAAGGGTGTCCAACTGCTGATGGAGCAAATCGAGAACAAGGTCCCGACAAAGACCAAGCATATCCACGTCAGCTCTGCCGCGCGCACCGTCACCGCGGTCACGGCCATCGAGGACATCAACCGCCAAGAACTCGTGCGGCCGTTCCTGCTGGAACGCGCCAGCACCCAGGCAAGCAGCCAGACCGACGCCACGGCCATCAACCTCGGTGCGTATCTATAGCACGCCCGCAAGTATGCTAAGTCGCCGCTCAAGCAAAAGGGGCCCGACCATTGCCGGACCCCTTTTGCTTGAGCGCAAACGTGAGCAATCGCTCGTTTCAACGCCGCAATTTTCTAGCGCACAGTCTTGATTGCCGCCGCCAGGTCGAACAACGTATCGAGCACGGCCTCGCAGCCATCCACCACGTCCTGCGGCAGCGGCACGATATCGGGGACGGCAAAGACATGGCAGCCGGCCGTAATGCCCGAGACGCAACCGTTGCGCGAATCTTCGACCACGGCACATTCCTCGGGAGCAAAGCCCGCGCGCTCGCAGGCGAGCAGATACATCTCGGGGTCGGGCTTGCCGTGCACGACGTCCTCGCCACACGTTACCGTTTCAAACTTGTCAAAGAGGCCAACCATCTTAAGGTTGCGCTCCGCCGTAACGAGGCGCGACGACGTCGCTAGACCCACGTGATAGCCCGCAGCCAGCAGCTCGTCTAGGCACTCGGCGGCGCCGGCCTTAAGCTCCAGCTCGGTCTTGACCATCTCGTCGCGAATCTCCTTGTGGCGGACATAGACCGCCTCGGTGGTTTCATGGCTGCCGTAATGCCTATCGAGGATGTCCATGACATCGGGCAGCGTGCGGCCGATAAACTGATGGATCAGCGCTTCATCAATCGCGAGCCCCAGCTCAGCGGCGCCTGCCTTCCAGGCCTTAATCCCCAAACGCTCGGTATCGACCAGCGTTCCATCCATGTCAAAAATAACAGCCTTGATCATATCGGTCCCCCATCGACTCTCGCTGTCGCGTTGCTGCAACTCTACCGCATTTGGCAACTTGTATATAACGTATATGCCATATTGCACTTTCGTTACACAGATAGAAGTCTTATGGCAAGTAACGCATTAGGATTATAGTTTTCGATCGAGTACTCAACGATAAGGAACGTTTCATGATTTTAGACACCACGGCACCCGCAGAGGAGCTTCAAGACAAGCTATCGGCGCTCGAACAGCTGCTTTTGGCATACGGGCGCGTGGCTATCGGGTTTTCCGGTGGCGTCGACAGCAGCTTTTTGGCCGCCGTATGCGCCCGCATCATGCCTACCAATACCCTCCTCGTCCATCTCACCACGCCGCTCATCGGCACGCCCGAGCAGGCTTCGTTTGAGCAGTCCGTTGATGGGCAGGCCAATGAGGGGCCGCATTTTAAGCTCCCCGTGCTCAATCTTTCGGTGGATCAGCTGCAGCTCCCCCAAGTAGCCTGCAACGATACTAATCGCTGCTACCACTGCAAGCACGCCGGCTTTACCGCCATCGTCAACCACGCCAAGTCGCTCGGCTTTCCCACCGTCATCGATGGCAGCAATGCAAGCGATCGCGGTGACTACCGCCCCGGCATGCGTGCGGCAGAAGAGCTCGGCGTACGCTCACCCCTTATGGAGGTCGGCTTTACCAAGGACGAAGAGCGCGAGCTGCTGCGCGCATGGGGCTATCCCGTTTGGAACCTGCCGGCGGGAGCATGTCTTGCCACCCGCGTCCCCACGGGCGAGGAGCTTACACGCGAGAAGGTCGATTTAATCCGCGCCTGCGAGGATTACCTGCACGATCTTGATCTGGCACAGGTACGCGCGCGCTTGGTCGGCGGCTGCATGCATATCGAGGCCGCACCCGCAGATGTCGCCAAGATTGCTGCCCTCGGTGGCAACGCCGTCGACGACAAGGGCAAGACCCCGCTGCCCGCCGCCATCGAGTCCGCGCTGCGCGAGCTGGGCTGCGACCATATCTCCCCCGAGGTCACCCCCTACATTCACGGCAACATGAACCTTTAGGTTACGCCGTTTTACAAACGGCGTAACTGCTCGGCGCTGCGCGGGCTCCGGACACGGCAATCTGACGTTCAACTTCACGGGCGCGACCAAAAGGTCAGCGCCCGCTTGTTTCACGTCGCCTTACCGCACCCGGAGCCCGCTCGCTCGCATATGCTCAACCTGCACTGCGTTAACTAACCTGCCAATAAGGGACAGGTTTGTTTTGGCAGGTTTTATCTTGGGAAAATATCGCGAGGCAGTCGCCCCTCTAGCACCCATCAAACTTCGAGAGACGATAGAGGGGCAATTCGGCTGCATCTACTTCTTCCGATAGCGGCGGTTGCGGCTCGTCGATGAACCCATTACTTCGATGAGCCCTTTATCCGCCATTTTTGGCAGATGGTAGCGGACGGACGAAATTTTGACCCCCGATGCAACCGCTATTTCTCGCGCCGTCATATCCACTTCGGCGCTGAGAGCCTCCAGGATCCTATCCGCCGTCGAAGCTGACGGTTCTCTGCTCATATCGATAATCTCAAACGTGTCTTTGCCACATTTTGACAGGACATGTTTATCCACAAGGTCCCCGCAGATCAGGCGAATGTCATCCGAATCCCACTTCAGGGCCTCTCGTATTTTTTGAACATCGCATACGCACCCATGCTCCCGCATAAACATGAGCAATGTTTCCTCGCGATCCGTCAGCTCGGTGCCCACATGGCTCTGAATCCACGTGCGGTTTTCAGCAAGCTCCGCCCCGTGCCGGGAAAGCAGCACCGTAAACGAATCAGCCTTAGCGATAAATTTCGGCCTTCCAAGCGAACGAGACTCCATCTCGCGAATCATAGCCGGGATACCAGATCCCTGGCTTTCTGCAACGGCCCCCTCGGCATGCTCTAACGGCGTCGCCCCCATTAGGCTCATGAGCTTTGGGTTTCGGCAGCGCGATTCCCCGTCTGCAAGATTGTCCACCGTCTTTCCGCCCCAAAGCCCACCGGGGTTTTTGATCTCTATTCTGTCTGGATAGATATCGACACTCACGGCCTGCCCCACAAACATGGGCGAATATTCTCGATGGATGCAGGCATTTGCCAAGGCCTCGCGCAAAACCTCCTGGGGAACTTCCCAATCCTCCCTTCTGCCAGCGCCTTGCACTATCGTCGCTTTGCGCAAGTTTCGTCCAATCGCGGCAAGGGCATCTTCGATGCAAGCCGGAATCGGGCCATCGCACAGCTGGCGGTCAATAAACCGGGGTTGCCCGGGTGCAGATTTTTCCATATCGGAATGAACGGCGACATCGATCATCAGTTTTGGATAGAACTGCTGGGGGTAAATTCCCGCCGACAGAAGCCCCGCGAGCTTCACGGCACCATCCTTTGTAGTGATATTGAGTCTGACCAGCTGCTTTTCCAGCGTATCGGCCCCGCGCAAAACGCGCGGGGTCTGCAGCCGGCGATTTGCGATAATAGACCGCACGACATCTGGATCCAAATCCTCGACCGTTGCCTCCGAAACCACCGTGCCGTCTGCATCGCTCGGAAGCAACGCACTCTGCAGCTCATATAGCTCAGCGGGTGACATCTTGATATCTTTATCATCCACGCGCTTGTAGCTACCGTTCTGCACGCCGCGCGCGCCGATATAGCAAGGCTTCGCTTTAAGCTCAAGTTCAAAGATGCGCACCAGAAGCACCTGGAGCCCGTCGACCTCGCCTCGATCAAGCTCGTACCGCGGCGCATGGGCCACCACTGCCGCTGAGCCTCCGTCTCCGATACCCGAAACAAACTGATCGCGCACCCTATCGATAGCAAAGTTAGCCGAAGGAACAAATCCTTCGGCCTCGTTCAGGCCCAAAATAATGAGCCCACCTGCAGTGTTCGCAAAAGCGCTCACTGTCTCCCATACGTCTGCGCTCAATTTATTCGTGCAGGCTTTAACTTCTACCGATGCGTCATCAGTCCCCCGCCTGCGAAGGCGCTCAACAATAAGGCCAAGAGGTTCATCCAGCAGCATTGGCATTCCGTCTCTCTAAAACGATAGATTTATCTCTCTAAAGTATAGTATATCTCTCTAACTTTAGAGAGATAAGCACCTTATTATAGAGAGACTTTTAGAGAGATGTATCGAATTCACTGTTAGATTGCCTAATGTTATCTCTTTAACTGGCTTTCTCTTTAGAGAGACATTTAGAGAGACGAGCGCGACCTCTCTAATCAAGGGCACCACTCTTTAAGGTGCACACTTCCTAACCGTACCCTAAGTTGCGGTGAAATAACTCACGATTAGCCTGCCAAAAAGGGACAGGTTTATTTTGGTAGGTTTTATCTGGGGAAACTCCGAATAGCCCCACATGCATAACCGCTGCAGCTCCATATGAGGCAAATGAACCAGCAGCGTTTGCCCCAAAATCTTGAGTATTTGTTCGACAGAACGGCCCCTGCCGGCTCCTGCTAGACTGGTAGATTCCCAACCGTCCATCCAGGAGCCTCAATGTCGCGCAAGCCCGCCTACAAGCAAGCACTTTCCATCGGCACCGCCGTGGTGCTGGAGTTTGCGCTGTTTACGGGATCGCTCGACGGAGCGCCCAAGTTGCTGTCGCCGCAAGGCGATGAGCAGGCGGCGGCTCTGGCCGAAAAACAAAACGAGAGTCCCAGCCGCACCGACGACGAGGCAGACCTGGTCGCTCGGCTCGAATCGGGAACGGCGAGCGCGGCGGACCCTCAAAACAGCCAGGACTCTGGCGATGGCTCCGATTCCGCCGCGACCGACACCGATGACGACGTTTCCGCGGGCAGTGCCGCCACCCCCATCGACGAGGTCGAAAACCCCGACCTCAACCGCGCCCGCGGTGTTTATCTCAGCAGCATTCCCGACTACGCCGGCAACCCCTACGTTGCCCTTCGCGCCGACAGCACGCACCCGCTCGGCACGCCGTCATTCACACTCGATGAATACGATCGCGCCACCGAAGAGGGCTGCTTTAAGAAATTCTCCAAGCTCGACAGCCTGGGTCGCACTCGCAAGGCGCTCGCCTGTGTAGGCCCCGAGTCGCTCGGACAGGGAAAGCGCGGCGATATCTCGCGCATCCATCCTGCCGGTTGGCACCAGCAGCGCTACGACTTTATTCCGGGCCAGAGCCTCTACAACCGCTGCCACCTTATCGCCTGGTCGCTCTGCGGCGAAAACGCCAACCGCAAGAATCTCCTCACCGGCACGCGCTATCTCAACGAGACGGGCATGCTGCCGTTTGAAGAGCAGATTCTCAACTATATTCGCGATACGGGCAACCATGTGCTCTACCGCGTCACGCCTATGTATAACGAAGAGGAACTTGTCTGCCGTGGCATGCGCCTTGAGGCGCAATCGGTCGAGGACCACGGCAAGACCCTCTGCTTCCACGTGTACTGCTACAACCTGCAGCCGCACGTGCAGATCGACTACGCCACCGGCCGCAACCAGGCATCCGGAGACTAGTGCCGACCGCACCGCCCGTAACCCAAAAATGATTCGTTTTCCTCCGTCCCCATGGGATCAAAAAAGGCCGCCCTGGATTACCCAGGGCGGCCTTTTCGTCAGCACCTACATTGCAGGCAAAATCACACGCTACTTGGCGCGACCCTCCTCATAGCGCTCGACCAGCTTGGCCTGAACGTCATAGGGCACCTGCTCGTAGCCGGCGGGCTTCATGGTAAAGTCACCCGTGCCGCGCGTGATAGAGCGCAGGCGCGTCGAGTAATCCGTCAGCTCAGCCAGCGGGGCTTGAGCGATGACCACGGTGTCGCCGCGCTCATCGGTCTCCATGCCTGTCACGCGACCGCGCGAGGCCGAGATGTCGCCCATCACGGCGCCGGCGTAGCTCTCGGGGATAGTCACCGTGATTTCCTCGATGGGCTCCAGCACCACCGGATCGGCATCGGCGCATGCCTTGCGCAGGCCGATGCGAGCCGCCGCGCGAAACGCCATCTCGTTGGAGTCGACGCTGTGATACGAACCGTCATACACAGCCACGCGAATGCCCGTAAGCGGGTAGCCGGCAATAATACCGTCCTTCATGGTCTCCTGGACGCCCTTGTCCACGGCGGGGATGAGCGAGCGCGGAATGCGGCCGCCCACGACCTCGTCCACAAACTCATAGCCGTCGCTCGTGCCGTCGGGCCCAATGAGCGGCTCAACGCGCAGCCAGCAGTCGCCATACTGACCGGCACCACCGGTCTGCTTCTTGTGGCGGCCCTGAGCGCTCGCCGTGCGGCGGATGGTCTCGCGATACGGGATGCGGATCGGCACGCTCTTGGCAACGACCTTGGTGCGGTCCTCCAGACGGTTGAGCAGCACCGAAACCTGCGCCTCACCAACGGCGGAGATAATGGTCTGGCCGGTCTCCTCGTCGCGGTCGATGCTCATGGTCGGATCGGCCTTGCAGGCCTTCTCGATAAACGTGTAGAGCTTCTCTTCGTCGCCGCGATTCTCGGCCTCGATGGCAATGCGGTACTGCGAGTTGGGGAACTTAAACGCCGCAGCCTCGACCTTGCCGGTAATCGAGAGCGTATCGCCCGTTTCGGCAGCCAGCTTGGGTGCCACGATAATGTCGCCGGCATAGGCGTGACCGACCTCGGTCATGTCGCGGCCGCACATCACATACAGGTGGGCCAGACGGTCGCCCTTGCGCGTGCGCGCGTTGACCAGCTCAAGGCCCGGCTCAAGCGTGCCCGTCAGCACCTTGATAAAGCTGATGCGACCCTGCTGCGGATCGGCCAGGGTCTTAAACACAAACGCCACCGGACGATCATCGTCGCTCGAGATCTTGAGCGAATCGCCGTCGATAAGCGGCATCTCGCCGTAGTCGGTCGGCGCCGGGAAGTACGTCGCAATGTCGTCCATCAGCGAGTTGACGCCCTGCTCCTTAATGCAATCGCCCGCAAAGACCGGCACAAAGATGCGCTCGGCGATCGCCTTCGACAGCAGGCCCTCAAGCTCTTCCTGCGTCAGCGTCTCCTCGCCTTCCAGGTACTTCATCATCAGTTCGTCGTCAGCCTCGGCCACCAGCTCGCACAGATGGTCATGGGCCTCCTCGGCCTGGGCACGATACTCCTCGGGAATCTCCGACTCAACGGCTTCGGCGCCGTTGCAATGGCGCGCCTTCATGCGCACCAGGTCGATGATGCCATCAAAGTCCTCGCCCTCGCCCCAGGGAAGGGTCACGGCGCCCAGTCGCGTGCCAAAGCGCTCCTGCAGCAGGTCCATCGTGGTCGCAAAGCTGGCCTCGGAGCGCGACAGGCGGTTTACGAACACCGCACGCGCCAAGCGCAGGTCCTCGGCGGCATACCAGAGCTTAACCGTCGTAGGCTGCGGGCCGGCCTCGGCGTCGACCACAAACAGGGCCGTCTCGCAGACGCTCATCGCGGCAAAGGCGTCGCCGATAAAATCGGGGTAACACGGGGCATCGAGCACATTGATGCGCGCGCCCTTCCAGTCGATCGGTGCAATGGTCGTCGAGATGGAAAATGCACGCTTGACCTCTTCGGGGTCATAGTCGAGCGTGGGCTTGGTGCCGTCGTGGCCGCCCAGGCGGGCGGTCTTGCCAGAAAGGTGGAGCATGGCCTCGGCGAGTGAAGTCTTGCCCACCCCGCCTTGGCCTACGAGCACCACGTTCCTTACATTGCCGGTCTTGGGAGCACCCATGATGACCTCCTTGCAGGGCCGCGCGCATTGCGCGACGCCAACGGGGAGAGTTCGCGGTCGGTGCCATCCCGGGAGCAGCATGGTCGGCAGCCGAGCCGACTCACCCTCCAAATGTCCTATGCCACCACCCTACCCTCACGGGCGACCGTCCATGCACACCTTTCGGCACACGTATGAATACAGGCGGCGAGAGGAAGAGACAAGCTTGTGAGGCGATTATTGAACCCCGCCGATGCAAACAAAAAGCCGCCACAGACCGTAAGACCTGCGGCGGCTTCGCCTCAATTAATAGTTGAGCAAATACCTGAGCCTATCCCTCGATACGGCTCAAGAACTCACGGGTGCGCTGCTCGCGTGGATGGTCGATGACCTGCTCGGCAGGACCCTCCTCGACAATACGACCGCCGTCCATAAAGACCACGCGGTCGGCAACATCGCGCGCAAACTGCATCGCATGGGTCACGATCACCATCGTCATATTCTGCGCCGCAAGGTCTTTAATGACACGCAGCACCTCGGCCGTCAGCTCGGGGTCGAGCGCCGAGGTCGGCTCGTCAAAGAATAAGATTTCCGGATCGAGCGCCAGGGCGCGGGCAATACTCACGCGCTGCTGCTGACCGCCCGAAAGCTCACACGGCACCTTGTTCTCGTTGCCCGTCAGCCCCATTTGCGCAATCAGCTCGTGAGCGCGAGCTTCCGCCTGCTCGCGCGGGCGCTTAAGCACGCGGATCGGCGCGTCGATGATGTTTTTCATCACGGTATAGTGCGGGAACAGGTTGTAATTTTGGAACACCAGGCCGAATCGCGAGCGCGCCTGCTTGGGCACATCGCCCTTCGCATAGACCGCGCCCGAACCCGCATCCGTCGCAACGGCAAGGTCGCCAAACGAAAGCGAGCCGCCGTCGAGTGTCTCGAGCAGCGTGGCACACCGCAGCAGCGTGGACTTACCGCCACCCGAAGGTCCGATAATCGCCACGACCTCGCCACGCTTCACCTCAAGCGAGATATCCTTGAGCACCTCATTGCCGCCAAACGCCTTGCGCGCGCTTTCGATTTTCATCACCGAGTTAGTCATGATAATAGTCCAGCTTCTTTTCGGCGACGCCCAACAGCATCTCGACCACGAAGTTGAAAACCCAGTAGATCAGCGCCGCAATCGCAAACGGTACCATGCTCACCTGCGAGGCAACCAGGGCCTTGGCGGTCGAGAACATCTCGCCCACGCCAATGGCAAACGCCAGCGACGTGTCCTTGACCAGCGTGATGATCTCGTTGCCCATCGCCGGCAGAATACGCTTGGCGACCTGCGGCATCACGATATACAGAAACGTCTGCACGCGCGAATAGCCCAGCACCTCGGCAGCCTCGTATTGACCACGAGGAATCGACTGCAGGCCCGAGCGATAGATCTCGGCAAAGTAACCGGCGTAGTTGATGATGAACGCCACAACGCACGCCGTCCATTTGGAATCGGGTGTGAGCGAGATGCCAAATACATAGTACGGAGCAAAGTAGATGGCAAACATCTGCAACATGAGCGGCGTACCGCGCATGACCGAAATGTAGATGCGCGCAATCCAGCGAAGCGGCGCGATTTTGCTCATGCGCATAAACGCCACGGGGATTCCCAGCGGAATCGACCCCAGCAGCGTCAGCACAAACAACTGCAAACTGACCAAGAATCCCTGGCCAAGCATCTGCATCATGACTTGGATAGACATTACTTGAGCACCCAATTATCGAAAGACAGACCATAATCTGCATATTTATCGCAGAGGTCCTTGACCGTGCCATCCTCGTAGAGTGCCTTGAGCGACTCGGTCACGGCATCGGCCGACTTGGTGTCGCCCTTCTTAAAGCCAACGGCGTAGTGTTCGCTGGACAGCGGCTCATCAAGCTGCGTATAGGCATCGGGCTTGGCGGCAAGCTGATACTGGGCAATCGAAAGATCGCACGCCACGGCATCGACCGCGCCGCTCTCGAGCTGCATAAAGGCCGTGTTGTACTCGCCGATCGTGTCGAGCGTGGCAAACGTCGCTGCCAGATCCTTCTGGTCACCCTCAAGCACGTCCTGCGCAGCGGAATCAGTCTGGGTAATCACAGTCTTGCCGGCAAGATCGTCCCAGCTCTTGATGCCCGCATCCTTCTTTACCACCAGCACCTGCTCGTTGAGCATGTACGGCTCGGAGAACGTGTAGTCGTCCTCACGGCCCTCCATGGTAAAGCCGTTCCAAATGCAGTTGATGGCGCCCGAGTTAAGCAGCGTATCCTTGGCATCCCAATCGATGGCCTCGTAATCGACTTCCCAGCCCTGCTTATCGGCAACAGCCTTGGCCAGATCGAGATCGAAGCCGGTGTACTCGCCATCGTCGCCCACAAAGCCATACGGAGGATAGGACTTGTCAAAGCCCACCACGAGCTTCTTGGACTCCGCAGCACCCTTCACATCCTTGGCCGCGGCAGAGCCAGCAGCGGAGCCCTTGCCGGCACCACCGCCGCAGCCGACAAGACCAAGGCCAAGCACCGTGGCAAGCGAGCCGGCTAGACCAACAAACTGACGACGAGACATATCGGTATTCATGGTATTCCCCCTTGATGGCACTTTAGTTAGGTAAAGTGAGTCATGTAACGTTCAGAATCATACACTCTACCTTGATAAAGTACAAGGGATGGTTTGCCAGGCGTGGGCGGGGAGCGGCACGTAATTAAGTTTCCTGCTCTACAGTCCTGCGCAAGACGGAAAGCACGCATGGAGCACTAGGTTGGAGCACCCGGCTGAGTGGCGCCCGGCGCGGAGTTTAATTTGCTGCTCTACAGTCCTGCTCACGACGGAGGCCACATTAAGTGGCCTCCTGTTCGTGCAGAACTCGCGACAAATTAAACTCCGCGCCGGGCGCCACTCAGCCGGGAGACAACGTGCTCGAAACCTTAAATAGCCTCCTCTCCAAACGGGCACGTTGAATGCACGGTACAATTGCTTCGGACTTTTCTTTTATTTAATAGTGGGGTTAATTCATGGCAGAATCTCGTGCGGAGCGTAAGGCTCGTCGTGCTTTGATCGAGGCGGCTGAGGGGTCAGAGGAGAAAAAATCTTCTAAGAAATCCAAGTCGTCTCAAGACGCGAAGGGTAAGTCGGCCAAGGGCAAGGCTAAGGCCAAGCGTCCCGGCTCTCGTCGGAACGAGGATAAGGCATCTCAGACTCGCTCCAAGCACTCGCATAAAGATCGGGTTTCGTCTGCGCGTAAGGCCGTGGACCCCAAGTCTCCCTGTTCGATCATGAAATCTTGCGGTGGGTGCACGGCGCTCAATCGTCCTTATAAAAAGCAGTTGGCGGCTAAGCAGGCTGCTATGGAGGAGCTGTTTGCCGAGCTTTGTGAGCGCGAGAGCATTGCTGTCGATCCTATTCGCGGTATGGGCGTCACCCTTGGCGACCCGGGCAAATATCCTGCGCCGCGCGGTTTTCGCCATAAGGCCGCCACTCCCTTTGCCCCCGGCAAAGAGGGTGCTGTCCGCTGCGGCTTTTTTGAGCGTGGCACGCACAGAATCGTTGCTGTTCCCGAATGCCCCGTCGAGGCACCGGGCGCCCGTCAGGTTCTCAACGGCATCGCACGCGAAGCTGAGCGCCTGCACATTCCCGCCTTTAACGAGGACAGGCATCTGGGCTTGCTCCGCTATGCCGTCGTCCGCTGCGGTTGGCGTACCGACCAGGTCATGGTTACGCTCGTGACCGCCCAGCGTGACTTACCGCATGCGCAGGAGTTCTTTGAGGCTGTCGCCGCACTCGATCCGCGCATCGTCACCGTCGCCCAAAACATCAACGGACGTCCCGGCAACGCCATCCTCGGCGAGGAAACCCGCATCGTGTATGGCGCCGAATGCATGCGCGACCAGCTGCTCGGCTGCGAATTCGACATCTCCCCCACCGCGTTTTATCAGACCAACCCGCAACAGACCGAGCTGCTCTATCAGCTCGCTATCGACGGCATGGATTTGCACCAGGGCGATGTGCTCATGGATGCCTACTGTGGCAGCGGTACCATCGGTCTTTGCGCAGCTAAAGATGCCCAGAACAAGGGTATCGGCATTATGCTGCTCGGTGTGGAGCGCAACCCGGCGGGCATTGCCGACGCACGTCGCAATGCCGAGCTCAACGGCCTCACCCGCAGCGCTTGGTTTATGGCCGACGACGCCACCGATTACATCCTGGATGCCGCCGATAACAACGAGCGGATCGACGTCCTTTCCATCGACCCGCCGCGCGCCGGCTCTACCTCCGAGTTCCTCGAAGCTGCCTGCGCACTTAAGCCGCGCCGCATCACCTATATCAGCTGCAACCCCGTGACCCAAGAGCGCGACCTGCACCAGCTCCTCGACGGAGGCTATCGCCTGCTCAAGATCACGCCAGTCGACATGTTCCCCCATACCGACCACACCGAAACCGTAGCGGTCCTCGAACGCCGCTAACCAACCTCAGTAGATTTTTGGGACAAGAAAGGGGGCGACCCGCCTGGGCCGCCCCCTTCGCTTGGTTTATAAACTCCGCTACATCCCATTGCGCAGATCGCACACGCCGGCTGCCGCCATCTCGCGCAGTAGCGTCTCGCGGTCGCGCGTCACGATCAAATCCAGCGGGAAGTGAATCTCGTCGAGCATCTTGCGCGCGTGATCGAGCTTACCAATTGCCATGCCAATGTGCGCATCGGTCGAAACGCCAATGCCCACGCCCAGCTCGGCGCAGCGCTCGGCGATCTTGCGGCATACGGCCCAATGCTCAGTGTCGACACCGTGTTCAAGACTATGGTTGTTGATCTCGATAATCTTGTGCTTGGCCTTAGCTGCCAACAGCACCTCGTCGATATCGAACGGCACGCCCGAACGCCCCGTGTGACCCAGCATGAACACCTTGGGGTGCTCCAGGGCATTGATATACATCTCGGTCGTCTGGGCCAGCGTCGCGCCTTCAGCAATCTGCGGATTATGCACGCTCGCAACCAAATAATCCAAATTTCGCGTAACCAAATCGAACAGCGAATGCTGACGGCTGTACGAATCGCCGGCGATATCGAGCGTGACAGGAGTGTCCTCGCCAAACAGGCTTCCGTCCAGCGAAACGATATCGGCCTCGGCACCACGCAGCACCAGCACGCCGCTCCAAATGCGCGGCCAGATATCCTGGTTGATAAAGAATTGGTAACTGCGCAGGTCATTGGGGCAAGCCGTAACCATAGAGCTCAGATGGTCGGCAGATCCGAGCACCTGCAGGCCACGCTCTGCCGCCCAGTACACATTCTCCTCAATGGTCGAATATGCATGCGCAGAGAACATCGTATGGGTATGAATGTCACAAGAAAGCAGGTAGGGCATCAGGTCTCCTTATCTGGCACGGCCGTCGCTTATATTCATTGTACGCATAGCCTTCGATAGTCGTAAAACCACTCCATCCCAAAGACACAACGTCCATGACAACGGGGTCCGGCTTAACACCAAACCCCGTTTCACGTAAAACATTGTAGGCAGAGCGCTTTACTTTTAACGATACTCGTCCGCCAACTGTTTCCAAGCGGGTAGCGAATTGACAATCGTTTCGTAACTCACGCAATAGCCCAGGCGGAACCAACCCGGCATACCAAAGCTGTCCGAGGGGACCGCAAGCAACTCATACTTCTTTGCGCGCTCGCAAAACGCATTCGCATCGGGTTCCAGCGCCTTCACCCACAGGTAGAACGCGCCATCCGGCTCAACATAGGTGTAGCCGTACTCCGCTAGTGCGTCGGTAAGCGCGGTGCGGTTGCGCGCATAGGCCTCGACATCGCTCGGCTCATCGATGCAATCGATAATCACGCGCTGGAAGAGCGCCGGTGCGCATACAAAACCCAGCGTACGGGCAGCACCCGCAACAGCCGGCATCAGACGCGCAGCCTGCGGATTGGTGTTGGGAACCAAGATCCACCCCACACGCTCGCCCGGCAGCGACAGCGACTTGGAATACGAGTAGCACACGATGGTGTGCTCGTAGATCGAGGGCACCCAAGGCACCTCGGCACCGTACACAATCTCGCGGTACGGCTCATCCGAGATGAGCATAATCGGATTCTCGGGATCGCGCTGAGCGTTGGCCTCGCGCAGAACATTGGCCAGTCGCGTCAGCGTGTCGCATGTATATACGGCACCGGTCGGATTGTTGGGAGAGTCAATGATGACGGCCGCCGTCTTATCGCTGATCGCCTTGAGCACGTTGTCCACGCTCAGCTGGAACGTATCTTCATCGGCGAGCGCCTCAACACACGTACAGCCGGCCTTCTCAATCCAAACGCGATACTCCGGAAAGTACGGGGCGATAACAATAACCTCGTCGCCCGGGTTCGTAACGGCGTTGAGCGTGCAGGTGAGCGAAGCCGCGGCACCCACCGTCATAAATACGTCTTTGCCCTCATAGCTCGTGCCAAAGCGGCGGTTGAGCGATTCGGCCACAGCGGCACGACATTGCGGCAGGCCCGGTGCGGGCGTGTAGCCGTGCAGCTGGTCGCTCGGCAGCTCCAGGGCCTTCTTAATCGACTCAGCCACAGCAGCAGGCGCCGGAACGCTCGGATTGCCCAGCGAAAAATCGAATACGTTTTCCGCACCGATCTGGGCCTTGCGCTCAAGGCCATAGCTAAAAATCTCACGGATGATGGAGCTTTCCGCACCGCGAGCATACATAGTTTCGTTGATCATCTGTTCCCCTTTCGCATAGGCGCTATTGTACGCTTTAGCCGAGCAAAGTGCCGCAGCAATGTTGATTGGGGACAGACTTAAATGCGTGAAAACGCTCATTTAAGTCTGTCCCCAATCAACAGACGGCCCCATATCGCTCAAAAGAAAAAGCCTCCGCAGGTTTCCCCGCGGAGGCTTTCGCCACAAAGACTATTTGTCGGTGTCGGCATCGGCATCGGCATCGACGACGGCATGGTCATCGTCAGCATCATCGGATGCGGCTTCGGCATCCTCCTGCATGGCCGCCTGCGCAAAGGCCGCGGCATCAGCCGCCAGCTCCTCCTCGCTCATACGAGGCGCGCGCTTCTTGGTCGGCATGCCGGCCGCCTTGGCATTGCGCTCCTCCTTGGCCGCCAGGATATCGCCCTCGCGCTCAAGGTAGGCATTCCACTCGTTGTCGAGCAGGGCGTTCACGGCGTCGCCTTCGACGGTCTCGCGCTCAAGCAGCACCTTCGCCATCAGATCGAGCTGATCGCGACGGGCATCCAAAATCTCGACCGCACGACGATGGGCTTCGCGCATGATGCGCTGAACCTCGATATCGATGCGGCGCGCCGTCTCCTCGGAGTAATCCTGGTGATCGGCGTAATCGCGACCAAGGAATACCTGATGCTGCGCCTCGCCAAACACTTGCGTGCCCAGCTCCTCGCTCATGCCCAGACGCGTAACCATCTCGCGCGCCATCTTGGTCGCACGCTCCAGGTCGTTGCTCGCGCCCGACGTAATGTCATCGCACATGAGCTCCTCGGCAACGCGACCGCCCAAGAACACGGCGAGCTCGTCGAGCATCTCGTTCTTGGTCTTGAGGAAGTGGTCCTCCTGCGGAAGCTGCAGCGTGTAGCCCAGCGCCTGACCGCGGCTGACAATCGAGATCTTGTGAACCGGATCGGAGTGCTCCAGGATGTGGCCCACCAGGGCGTGACCGCTCTCGTGGTAGGCAATCGTGGTGCGCTCGGCCTCGGTCATCACGCGACCCTTGCGCTGTGGTCCGGCAATCACGCGCTCCATCGATTCCTCGACCTCGTCCATCGAGATCACGGAACGATGACGGCGAGCGGCCAGCAGCGCAGACTCGTTGAGCAGATTTGCCAGATCGGCGCCGGTAAAGCCAACGGTCATCTGGGCGAGCTTCTCAAACTTAACGTCCTCGTCCATCGGCTTGTTCTCGGCATGCACGCGCAAGATCTGCTCGCGGCCCTTCACATCCGGACGGTCGACCGTAACCTGGCGGTCAAAACGGCCGGGACGCAGCAGCGCCGGATCCAGGATGTCGGGACGGTTGGTCGCAGCGATCAGGATGACCGACTCGCTTTCCTCAAAGCCGTCCATCTCGACCAGCAGCTGGTTGAGCGTCTGCTCGCGCTCGTCGTGACCGCCGCCCAAGCCAGCTCCGCGCTGACGTCCCACGGCATCGATCTCATCGATGAAGATGATCGACGGGGCCTGGGACTTGGCCTCCTTAAAGAGGTCACGCACACGGCTGGCGCCGACACCCACGAACATCTCGACAAAGTCGGAACCAGAGATGCTAAAGAACGGCACGCCCGCCTCGCCGGCGACGGCCTTAGCCAGCAGCGTTTTACCGGTGCCCGGAGGGCCCACCAGCAACACGCCACGCGGGATCTTGGCGCCCAGCTTGCGATAGCGGTCCGGATCGCTCAAAAAGTCACGGATCTCCTCGAGCTCCTCGACTGCCTCGTCCACGCCGGCAACGTCTTCAAACTTGACCTTGGGTCGTGTGGCCTCGTTGGTCTTGGCATTGGTCTTGCCAAACTGCATGTTCCTGTTGTTGGCGCCCATCATCTGGCGCATAAAGTAGAACATGATGGCGATAAGGGCGATCGTCGGAAGCACACTCATCGCCAAGTCGCCCCAAAAATCGGGATCGTTGGTGTTGACGATGTACTTGGTATCGGGGTGCTCCGCCATGAGCTCGGCAAGCGAATCGGAGCCGACATAGGTCGAGGAGAAGCTCTTGAGCTCGCTCGTATCGCCCTTGTCCTTTTTTGTCTTCCAGTAATGACCCGTCACGCTTCCGTCTTGAACCGTATAGGTCAGATCTTCGACGCGATCCTGCTTGATGGCGCCCACCATCTCGCTCGTCGCGAGCTTAACGGTATTGCTGGAATTGGCAAAGCCGGAGCCCATGTTAAAGAAGGCGTAGCCCAGAAGCGCGCAAGCCAAAATAAAATACAGCCAGCCCGTACGCGTGGGCTTCTTGCCTCCGGGCATCCCCGGGATCTTAGGCTCCCGGGGAGTCTGGGAATTGTTATCGTTATGGTCGTCGGGCATCTTACGAATAAACCTCCGGTTTCAAAATGCCCAGATACGGAAGGTTACGATAGCGCTCGGCATAGTCGAGGCCGTAGCCCACCACAAAGGCATCGGGGCAATGGGTTCCAACATACTTGGGCGTGATGGCCGAGACGCGGTCCTCAACGTCCTTCCACAGGAAGGCGGCGACCTCCAGAGAAGCGGGCTTGCGGCTCTCGAGGTTCTTCATCAGATACTTGAGCGTCAGGCCCGAGTCCAGAATGTCCTCGACGATCAGCACGTCGCGACCGCGGATGTCGATATCCAGGTCCTTAATGATACGCACGATACCCGAGGACTTCACACCGTCGCCGTAGCTCGAAACAGCCATGAAATCGATGTTGGTCGGCAGCTCGATCTTACGCATCAGGTCGCCCATAAAGACCACGGCGCCGCGCAGGACCGCAATCAGCACCAGATCCTTACCCGCGTAGTCGCGCGTAATCTCCTCGCCCAGGCGAGAGACGATACCGTCGATATCCTCCTGCGTGAACAGAACCTTCTCGATATCCGGATGTTGAGAAGCCATGACAACCCTTTCTTGTGCTTATCGCCCACACACCGCCGTATGGACGCGAACTACACATTCTAGCAGCGCACGGGGTAAATTTACCAGCCCGTGCGCCATCAGCGCGGGAATACCGTCAACGTCGCACAGAATAGCAGGCGTGGGACGCTATTCCGCATCGACCACGCGGAGCAGATATGCCACGCGCGTTGCGGCCGTGCACTTAAAACGCTCGTCCGCGCGAACTCCGGCGACCCACACCACGGCACCCCCCGGCGCCGTCCTCACCACGGGCACGCCGGCGCGCTCGGAAACGGGAATGCGAGCCTCGCCTAGCAAGTCGGATACCTTCTTGCTTCGGCCACTCATTCCTAACGGGCACATCACGTCTCCCGGTGCGGGACCGTCCACCCACAGGCGCGCCAATCGCGCCTCTGCAGGGATCTCGCCACGTGAGCCCGCCAGGATCCGCTCACTATCGCTGTCGGCAAAACCCAGGGCAGCCGCGTCTACCAAAGCTGTCACTTCCCCGGCAGCCGCTAGCTCACGGGCGCGGCGCACGATATCGCATCCCGGCTCAACGGCCATCGGCTCTGCGACCAGCATGCGCCCCCCGCCCAACGGCAAACGACCGGGTATGGTAATCCAGTCCGCAACCAGCCCCTCACGAGCCGCCGGCGCCTTAAACGCTAGCATGCCAAACTCGACGCGCGCGTCAATTCCCGCCGGAAGCGTGACCGAGCCTGTGCCTTCGGCAACGCAGGAAAGGACTCGCTCCACATGTCGCATCTCTGGACGAGCGCCCGGATCGATGCGTTTGATCGCCAGTCGCACGATGCGCCGCGCGATTACCACCTCGGCCGCAGCAAGGCGTCTGGCATCGAGCACTAGCGCGCCCGCCGCCTCCTTGCGCAGGCAGCTTCGAAACGCCTGCGCCGACAGCTGGGATAGAAACGCGTCTTCGTCACCCAAGATCTCACAGGCGGCGCCAATCGTCTTGCACACGCTCGCATTACGCTGTGCCACCACTGGCATTACCCGATGGCGCACGTAGTTTCGCAGATACGAGATATCCTCATTGCTCTCGTCTTCACGCCACGGCTGACCATGTACCTGTAGATAGCCCACGAGCTCGCCATGAGTTAGGTCGAGCAAGGGACGCACCACGATATTCCTCCGGCGAGGAATGCTCGATAGGCCAGCGGGCCCCGAACCCTTAATCGCGTTCATCAAAAACGTTTCCGCGCGATCCGAAGACGTGTGCGCGGTGCAGATACGAGCCGCCGTTCGCGGTGCCCCCGTCTGGGCGCAGAGCTCGCGAACATACCTCCGCGCCGCGGCATAGCGCACTTCGCGGGCCGCGGCCTCAATATTGCCCGACTCCCCATCAAAATAAGCGTGCTCCACGCACAGCGGTAAACCATATTTCGCGCAGAGCTCACGCACAAAGGCCTCGTCGCCATCGGACGCCTTGCCGCGCAGATGATGGTTTACATGCAGCACATGCAGGCGCTCGCGAGCAATGGGGGCAACACCGCGCCCGTCTTGGATATCCAGCTTTGATGTGCACGCCATAAGAAGCAGTGCCGTCGAGTCCGCGCCGCCTGATACCATGAGCACGACAGGAGCAGCCTGCTGCCTCGTCCGGGTCTCATCGACTGCCCCAGGCACGGCATGGTGTCCATAATGCTGAGATACCGTAGGCATTTGCTTCCTCCTCTATTCGTCCGCACCCATTGTATCCTTTGGAATCTTATGTCTCGTCTGCACCTTCATATCCTCGGCAGTGGCTCTAAAGGCAACTGCGCACTCATCGAGGGCCCGCAGGGGCTCATTATGGTCGATGACGGACTGTCTCGCCGCGAGGCATTAAAGCGCATGGCAGAACTGGGGCTCTCGGCTGACAACGTCTCGGCTCTTCTCATTACTCATGAGCATAGCGATCACATCAAGGGCCTCGATGTCTGGTGCAAGCACTGGCACGGCCCCCTCTTTGCCAGCAGGGGCACTCTTTCGAACAAAGAATATCTTTCGCATCTGCCTGTCGAGGAATTCGACCCCGGTGACACCCTATCCATTGCCGGCATCCACGTGCAAACCTACTCAACATCACACGATGTCATAAATCCAATCGGCTTTCGATTCGACGCCCTCGATGATTCCATCGGCTTTGCTACCGACACCGGAGAGCTATCGAGCCAAGCCATGAACACCCTCAAAGATTGTCGAGTCCTCGCGCTCGAAAGCAACCACGATGTGACCATGCTGCGCGAGGGAGAATATCCCCGCTTTCTTCAGGAGCGCATCCTGTCTGCAAGGGGACACCTCTCCAACAGCCAAGCCGCCGAAGCCGCGCGCGAACTTGTTACCGATCGCACCGAACAGCTCATTGCCATGCATATCAGCCAAGACAACAATCGTCCGAGCCTTACCGTCAAAAGCTATGCCAAAGCTCTAGCCGCAACCCTGGATGACGAGCTCGGCAGCTCCGCCACCCTTCTCCAAGGATCGCGAAAACTCTCGATACGCCCCGCAAGCCAGTATCGGCCAGCAACCATTCAATAACTGTCCTAGACAGCAAAAGGGGCCGGGAATCGCTTCCCAGCCCCTTTTGCTGTCTTTTAATATCGAAAAACACCAACGAAGTTATTCGATGGAGATCTTCGTAACGTTCTTCTTCTCGACGATCTTGGGAACCGTAACGGTCAGGATGCCGTCAGCGTACTTAGCCGAGAGGCCCTCGCTCGAAGCGTCCTTAAGATACACGCCACGCGTCGCGCTGTACGAGCTGAACTCCTTCTGCAGGAAGTTCTTGCCCTCGTTCTCCTCGTCTTCCTCGACATTCACGCTAATGGACAGACGGCCCTCGTTAAGCTCGACATCGATATCGTCCTTGGCGACGCCGGTCAGATAAGCCTTGACCTCATAGCCATCGCCCTTATCCTCAACGTCAACGGGGAACGCCTTAGAGGCAATCGAGCTGTTCGCTAGGTCGCTCATATCATCAAACAGATCGAACAGCGAGCTAGCAGAAGGACGAACGCCAAAAACCGAACGATAAGGAACCATGCTTGCCATGTTTACCACTCCTTTTAAGGACTGCCGAGTCATCTTCCAGGTGACTGGAACTTCTTTTGACGCTCTTATATATGCCCACCCAGTGCTCATATATACATCGACTATAAAGTTTTTTGAGTCCAGTACTATAAGCATATCTAAGTGAGTATGACTCAGGTTTTAGGAAGGTTAAGGTTCTTTGAACCAGAGCTTAAATACCGAGTATGTCCCCAGCTACAAATAACAAGGGGCTTACAATGAGCGCGTACACGTTGTTGGTAACGAGCTAAAGGGCATCATGGACGACCAAAACCAGAACAATATGTTTATGCCGACGCAGGGGGAAGATACTTCCACGCAGCCGCCACGGTTCCATCGCCCCCACATCTCGCAAGAGCCCATTAATGATCCGGAGCCCGAGTATGTGACGAGAAATCGATATCAAACGCTCGAGGATGCCCAAACGGGACGTAAACATATGGGCGTCGCCTCGGGAGACCCCGTATATCTGAAAGACGCACCATTATCTAAAAACAGCGCAGCTAGTGATGAGCCGATGAAAGCATCCGCCACTCATCAACAAAGAGGTCCTCGACCAAAGCAAACCTTGACGCATTCGGCTCGCTATCTCGAAACGCCAAAACAGGGAAAATCAATCTTCGTTTCGACAAGTAAACGACGCAAGCAGCATCGACTGACAATCCTGCTTTTGATCATTGCGGTCATAGCAGTTGCCCTTGTTATTCGATTTATCTTCTTTAAATAAAGGCTCAATACCAAAAACGATAAGATCGTCTGGTGTAATTGAGTCATTTATGCCCCGTAAACGCAAAAAAGGGGGAGGCCGCGAGGCCTCCCCCTTCTCAGTCCAAGCGTACGGCTCGGTGCCGTCCACCGGTCAGCGGCGCCCTGGCCTCCCACGGGCTGACCCCGCAGTACTCTCGGCGCGATGGGGCTTAGCTTCCGGGTTCGGAACGGGACCGGGCGTGCCCCCCATGCTCTGGCCGCTGACCGGTGGGCGGCGCCCACCGTTACGGTGTCCGGTATCTCTCTCACGTGCCCTGGGGGCCGCATGGCGTATAGGAAAGGTCTGACTCGGGGGCATCCTCGTGCCCGGACCGCGCGTGAGCGCATGTCCCGCGGGCCGCGAGGTGCGGTTCCGGAAGAGCTCGGGCGATTAGTGCGGCTCGGCTGAGGACGTCGCCGCCCTTGCACCTGCCGTCTATCGACCAGGTAGTCTACCTGGGCCCTTACCGGAAGGAGAACTAATCCCTGGAACGGCTTCCCGCTTAGATGCCTTCAGCGGTTATCCGCGCCGCACGCGGCTACCCGGCCGTGCCGTTGGTCGACAACCGGTTCACCGGAGGTGCGTCCACCCCGGTCCTCTCGTACTGGGGGCAGCCTCCATCGATTCTCCTGCGCCCACGGAGGATAGGGACCGAACTGTCTCACGACGTTCTGAACCCAGCTCGCGTACCGCTTTAATGGGCGAACAGCCCAACCCTTGGGACCGACTTCAGCCCCAGGATGCGATGAGCCGACATCGAGGTGCCAAACCTTGCCGTCGATGTGGACTCTTGGGCAAGATCAGCCTGTTATCCCCGGAGTACCTTTTATCCGTTGAGCGACGGCCCACCCACTCGGGGCCGCCGGATCACTAGAGCCTGCTTTCGCACCTGCTCGGCTTGTGGGCCTCGCAGTCAAGCCCGCTTGTACTCTTGCATTCAAAAGGACGGTTGCCGACCGTCCCGAGCGGACCTTCGCGCGCCTCCGTTACCCTTTAGGAGGCGACCGCCCCAGTCAAACTGCCCGCCTGGCACGGTCCCCGAGCCGGTTGACGGCCTCGGGTTAGGACGCCGGTCGCGCGAGGGCAGTATTCCAAGGGCGGCTCCCCGGGGGCTGGCGCCTCCGGATCGATGCCTCCTGCCTATCCTCTACACGCGGGACCAGCGGCCAATGCCAAGCTGCAGTGAAGGTTCACGGGGTCTTTCCGTCCTTCCGCGGGTAAGTCGCATCTTCACGACCAGTGCAATTTCACCGGGTCCATGGTCGAGACAGCGCCCAAGTCGTTGCGCCTTTCGTGCAGGTCGGAACTTACCCGACAAGGAATTTCGCTACCTTAGGACCGTTATAGTTACGGCCGCCGTTTACCGGGGCTTGGCTTCGGGGCTTCGCGCGATGCGCTAACTCCTCCGCGTGACCTTCCGGCACCGGGCAGGCGTCAGACCCTATACGTCGCCTTGCGGCTTCTGCAGAGTCCTGTGTTTTTGGTAAACAGTCGCTTGGGCCTCTCCACTGCGGCCCGCCTCCGCTCCCGGAGCAAGTCCGTTCACGTACGCGCGGGCACCCCTTCTCCCGAAGTTACGGGGCCATTGTGCCGAGTTCCTTGACCATGGTTGACCCGATCGCCTCGGTATGTTCTACCCACCCACCTGTGTCGGTTTGCGGTACGGGCGCGCACGCGCCTGCCTAGGGGTTTTTCTAGGGACCTCGGGCTCACTCGCTTCGCTCAATCGCTTCGTCCGGAGCCTCGCCCTTCTGCGGACCGGATTTCCCTGGTCCGCGGGCCGCGCTCCATCACGGGGACGTCCAGAACCCCGCCGAGCCACCCCCATCCGTCGCCCCGTCGGTCGTAGCGCCGCGTGCGCGGTGCAGGAATGTCTGCCTGCTGCGCGTCGGCTACGCCTCCCGGCCTCGCCTTAGCCCCCGACTGACCCTGGGAGGATTAGCCTTGCCCAGGAAACCTCGGGTTCACGGCGGACGAGTTACTCTCTCGTCTCTCGCTACTCATGCCAGCATTCTCACTCCCATGCGCTCCACCGTCGGTCGCCCTCCGGCTTCTCCGCCCATGGGAAGCTCCCCTACCGATTCTAATGAATTAAAATCCCGCCGCTTCGGTGTCCAGCTTAGCCCCGTGTATTGTCGGCGCATGTCCACTCGACCAGTGAGCTGTTACGCACTCTTTGAATGGATGGCTGCTTCTAAGCCAACATCCTGGTTGTCTGGGCGGACGCACATCCTTTGCCACTCGGCTGGAACTTGGGGACCTTAGCGGGCGGTCCGGGCTGTTTCCCTCTCGAGCACACAGCTTAGCCCACATGCTCTGACTGCCGCGCTCTGGGCCGCCGGCATTCGGAGTTCGGTTGGATTCGGTAGGCGGCGAAGCCCCCTCGTCCATCCGGTGCTCTACCTCCGGCGGTGAACGCGCGACGCTAGCCCTAAAGCTATTTCGGGGAGAACGAGATATCTCCGGGTTTGATTGGCCTTTCACCCCTATCCGCAGGTCATCGCCGCCGTTTTCAACCGACGTGCGTTCGGCCCTCCACGGGGTCTTACCCCCGCTTCAGCCTGCCCACGGATAGCTCACCCGGCTTCGCGTCCGCGGCGCGGGACTCAAGTCGCCCTGTTAAGGCTCGCTTTCGCTCCGGCTCCCTTTCGGTTAACCTCGCCCCGCGCCAGCGACTCGCTGGCTCATTCTACAAAAGGCACGCCGTCACAACTGAAAGTTGCTCCGACTGCTCGTGGGCGCACGGTTTCAGGTACTGTTTCACTCCCCTCCCGGGGTGCTTTTCACCTTTCCCTCACGGTACTGGTGCGCTATCGGTCACAGGGTAGTACTCAGGCTTGGATGGTGGTCCACCCAGGTTCGGACCGGGTTTCACGTGCCCGGCCCTACTCAGGGACCGCGTCGCGCCGTCCGGTCTGGGTTCGCGTACGGGGCTGTCACCCGCTGCGGCCGGCCCTCCCATGCCGTTCCGCTCCCCAGCCGGACCTGCGCCCGGGGGCGGCAGCCCCCGGATGCGCGGCCCTGCAACCCCGACGGCGGAACCCCTGCCGGGTATGCCCGCTCGTCGGTTTGGCCATCGGTCCCCTTTCGCTCGCCGCTACTCGGGGAGTCTCGAGATTGATTTCCTCTCCTCCGGGTACTTAGATGTTTCAGTTCCCCGGGTTGTCCTCCCCGGCCCTATGTGTTCGGGCCGGGGATATGCACACTGCTGTGCATGGGTTCGCCCATTCGGAGACCCCCGGGTCGAAGGATGTGTGCTCCTCGCCGGGGATTATCGCAGCTTGCCGCGTCCTTCATCGGCTCCCTGTGCCAAGGCATCCGCCGTGCGCCCGTGGTATCTTGCGGGACCGCATCGGGCCCGCGGGATATCCACGTGTCGCTAATTAAGTTAATTAATCGATATCATGAATAGCGCTCGTATGTCGCAATTCGGGTATCTCATACCGCGGCACAGTGTCTTCACTGTGCTCGCGATCAGATGCTCCTCACTCATATATAAGTGAATTCTTCTTGTTTGGATCGGATGAATGATTGCTATCATTCTTACGTTAAATCGCAGAAAAGAATCGAGTCTGGAAGATGAATCTCTTCCATCTCTCTCCTATCGCTATGCGGCTCTCAAGGTACGCGGGTGCGACCCCGGGGACCGGGTGCTGCGGGGAATCATCCAGGCGACATCTACCGGACGGGCTCCTGCCCTCCATTCGAGTTAAAGTGTTTTCTCTCTAAGAACTTATCTCCCTAGAAAGGAGGTGATCCAGCCGCACCTTCCGGTACGGCTACCTTGTTACGACTTCACCCCCCTCACCCTCCACACCTTCGGCGCCTCCCCCCTTGACGGTTGGGCCGGCGACTTCGGGTGCAGACGACTCGGGTGGTGTGACGGGCGGTGTGTACAAGGCCCGGGAACGCATTCACCGCGGCATGCTGATCCGCGATTACTAGCAACTCCGACTTCACGGAGGCGGGTTGCAGCCTCCGATCCGAACTGGGGCCGGCTTTGAGGGATTCGCTCCCACTCGCGTGGTCGCAGCCCGCTGTACCGGCCATTGTAGCACGTGTGCAGCCCAGGGCATAAGGGGCATGATGACTTGACGTCGTCCCCACCTTCCTCCGGCTTGACGCCGGCAGTCCCCCGCGAGTCCCCAACCGAATGCTGGCAACACGGGGCAGGGGTTGCGCTCGTTGCGGGACTTAACCCAACATCTCACGACACGAGCTGACGACAGCCATGCACCACCTGTATGGGCTCCTCTCGGCCACGGGGTCTCCCCCGCTTCACCCATATGTCAAGCCCTGGTAAGGTTCTTCGCGTTGCTTCGAATTAAGCCACATGCTCCGCTGCTTGTGCGGGCCCCCGTCAATTCCTTTGAGTTTTAGCCTTGCGGCCGTACTCCCCAGGCGGGACGCTTAATGCGTTGGCTGCGGCACGGGGGGATCGTCCCCCCACACCTAGCGTCCATCGTTTACGGCTGGGACTACCAGGGTATCTAATCCTGTTCGCTCCCCCAGCTTTCGCGCCTCAGCGTCGGTCTCGGCCCAGAGGGCCGCCTTCGCCACCGGTGTTCCACCCGATATCTGCGCATTCCACCGCTACACCGGGTGTTCCACCCTCCCCTACCGGACCCAAGCCGCGGAGGTTCCGGGGGCTTCGGGGGGTTGAGCCCCCCGCTTCGACCCCCGGCCTGCCGGGCCGCCTACGCGCGCTTTACGCCCAATGAATCCGGATAACGCTCGCCCCCTACGTATTACCGCGGCTGCTGGCACGTAGTTAGCCGGGGCTTCTTCTGCAGGTACAGTCTTGACTCTTCCCTGCTGAAAGCGGTTTACGACCCGAAGGCCTCCGTCCCGCACGCGGCGTCGCTGCGTCAGGGTTCCCCCCATTGCGCAAGATTCCCCACTGCTGCCTCCCGTAGGAGTCTGGGCCGTGTCTCAGTCCCAATCTGGCCGGTCGGTCTCTCAACCCGGCTACCCGTTGTCGGCACGGTGGGCCGTCACCCCGCCGTCTACCTGATGGGCCGCGGAGCCATCCCCTCCCGTCGGGGCTTTAGCCGGGGTGCCATGCGGCACCCCGGGGTATCCGGTATTACCCGTCCTTTCGGGCGGCTATCCCGGGGGAGGGGGCAGGTTCTCCACGTGTTACTCAGCCGTTCGCCACTCGCTTCCCTCCGGAGAGGGGTGCCGTTCGACTTGCATGTGTTAGGCGCGCCGCCAGCGTTCATCCTGAGCCAGGATCGAACTCTCCGTCCAAAATGTATGGGCTTCGAGCCCGTCCGGTCCTCTCAGTTCATCGCTGATCGGTTCCGTTCGATTCATATGGTTTTAGTATAGGAAAAGGAATTTCTCGGGGCCGCCTCTCGGCGGCCTTGCGAAAAACAAATCCAAGTTAGACCATTTCAAATGGTTCGATGTCTGCCCGGATGCGACACT
>CABUIE010000006.1 GCA_902491565.1 uncultured Collinsella sp. | reverse complement strand
ACACCGCCGAGTTCGCGATCCCCGGCCTTGACGACGAGTTCCGCGTCATCGTCTCCCCGTGGATCCTCTCCTCGCTGATCACCGATCGCCTTGCCGCTTACTACGAGACGGTCACCAAGCACAACCTCAACTACCGTCGCTACTATCACCAGTTCGACTACTAAGAGCAAATAACGTTTGTGTAATTGGGCCCCGCTCCTATATGGAACGGGGCCTCGTTTAGGTTGGAGAGTAATTATGAGCTACCCCCTGCTTGCCGTCATGAATATCAGCCATCGTTATTTTGACCTTGAGGAATTCTTTTCTTCGGCAGCGGCCTCGGGCTATACGTGTTGCGAGCTTTGGACCGGGGCGATGCATCTGTATGTCGATTGCCATGGATACGATTCGCTCGAGCAGGTGCGGGAGCTGTCACAGCGGTATGGGATTCGGATTGTGGGGCTTTGTCCCGAACAGAACAACCCCAAGCCGTGGAATATCGCGGCGCGCGGGAATGAGGCGCGTGCCCGCACACTCGCGTACTTTAAGAACGTTGTTGATATTGCGGAGGAACTTGGAGCCGAGCAGGTCATGGTTTCGAGCGGCTGGGCATTTTTGAACGAGCCGATCGAGGACGCGTGGGGTCGCAGCTCCTCGATGCTGCGTGCGATTGCCGAGCATGCGGGAGAGCGCGGCGTGCGGCTGGTGCTCGAGGCCCTACAGCCGGTTGAGTCGATAATCGTGAACTCGGCGACCGACACGAAGCGCATGATCGAGGCAGTTGATCATCCGGCACTTAAGGCGTGTCTGGATATGGGCGCTATGGCGGTGGCGGGGGATACCATCGACGATTATTTCGATCTACTTGGCGATGATGTCGCCCACGTGCATTTTGTCGATGTTGCGGCAGATGGCACGACGCATCTTGCCTGGGGTGACGGCGACCGCGATATGCGCGCCGACCTAGATAGGCTGGTGGCGCGCGGCTATCGCGGAGTTGTTTCGGCCGAGACCTATGACTGGCGCTATTTCGCCGACCCCGCAGCTGCCGATGCGCAGGTAATGGCAGAGTATCGTCGTGCGATTGGCGCCTAGGTGGGGTTGGGCTGCGGCAATCTGCCCTATGTTTCCAAATGAATACGGTGTGAGCGGCTGCGACGGATTTTCCCCGCAAACACTCTAGTATGCTAAAGTACCCAGAAGACCGGCGGAGCTATGCCGGTCTTCTGTTCTATATGAAACACAGCATGAGGAGGCTCACCAGATGACGGCCACACCGTGGGGATTCCGGGACATATTGCCCGAGGAGGCTCAGGCGCGCGAGGAGATTGCGCTGACGGTGAAGGGCTGCTTCAGGGAGCATCATTACCTGCCGGTCGAGACGCCGCTGCTCGAGGACAAGGGGTCGCTTGAGGAGGGCGGTCGCATTGCGGACACGCCGTTTAAGCTCTTTGATGACGACGGTCGCCTGCTGGTGGTCCGTCCCGACAACACGCTGCCGATCGTTCGTCTGGTTTCGACTCGCATGCGCGCGGCCGATCTGCCGCTGCGCCTGCGCTATGAGGCGCCGGTGGTTCGCGAGTGTCAGCGCAATGCCGGCGGCTCGCGTCAGTTTACGCAACTGGGTTTTGAGCTTATCGGCGCGGGCGATACCGCGGGCGATGTCGAGATTGTCTCGCTCGTGGCCGAGGCCGTGCGCAAGTTGGCGCTGCCCGATGCGCGCATTATCGCAGGTAGCGTGCGTCCGTTTAAGGAGCTGCTTGCGGCGTGCGAGGATCGTGAGCTGGCTGCCGAGGCCCTGCGCTGCGTGCATGCCAACGACTTTGTGGGCCTCGATGCCCGCGTGGCGGTAAGCGTCGAGTCCGATGCCGTCAAGGCCGCCATTAGCGAGCTGCCGCGTCTGCACGGCGGTGCCGAGGTGCTCGACCGCGTGGACGCGCTGCTGGAGGCCGCCGGTATCGTCGCGCCGCTGACGCGCGAGCTGCGTGCCCTGGTCGAGGGCCTGGCACCCGAGGACGCCCAGGTGCTGTCGTTCGACTTCTCTATCATGAACTCTTTCGATTACTACACGGGCCTGGTCTTTAAGGCCTATGCCGGCGGACTGCCCGATCCGGTCGGTTCGGGCGGACGCTACGATTCCATCTTTACCGGCGCATTTGGCGACGGTATCGAGGTGCCGGCGGCGGGCTTCGCCTTTTCGCTCGAGCGTCTGGAGGCCGTGCGCACCTCGGCCGAGGACGCCGCTTCCGATGGCGACCACGCCGTGGGCCGTGGCGCCGAGGGGCCGCTGCGTATCGCCGTGCCCAAGGGTTCGCTCAAGGCCGATACCCTCGACGTGCTTGAGACCGCGGGCCTGGACGTCTCCGAGCTGCGTGACCCCGGCCGTCACCTGATCGTGCGCGGCCGCGACACGCGTGCCGGCGAGGGCGCGGTCGGCGATATCGAATTTGTCATCGTGCGTCCCAGCGATGCGCCTGCCTTTGTGGGTTGCGGCGGTGCCGATTGCGGCATCTGCGGCTGGGACTCGCTCATCGAGGCAGACCTCAACCTGCTGCAGCTGGTCGACCTGGGCTATGGCCTGTGCACCTTTATCGAGGCGGAGCCCGCACGGCACGCCGGTCAGGCCGAGCGCAACTATGCTCGCCGCGGGTCGCTTCGCGTGGCCACCAAGTATCCGCGCATCGCGAGTGCCTGGTATGCCGAGCGAGGCGTGAACGCGGACATCGTTTCGCTGCACGGCAACATCGAGCTGGGCCCCATCGTCGGCATGACCGATCGCATCGTGGATATTACCGCCACGGGCGCCACGCTGCGCGACAACGACCTGGTCATCACCGGTCGCATTATGGACTGTACGGCCCGCTTCTTCGTCAACCCGGGTGCTGCGCGCCTGGATCCGCGCGTGCGCAATCTGGCAGATCGCTTGGCAGCGGCCGTGAAGGACAAGCATTTTGAGCCCGTTGCGGGCTCGGCACAATAGCGCGAGCACGCACGGGCGTCCCAACGTCTGGGCTGCGGGCCGATTGGCGCCGCCGCCCGGCCTCTCGTTTTTCGAACACAACCTCGACCGATAGGGGATACCGATATGAAGACCATCAAGCTTGCTCCCGGTGAGCGCCTCGTTACCAACCAGCTCAACCGCAAGGGCGTGCTGCCGCAAAACATCGTCGACGCCGCCCGCGATATCGTGGCCAACGTGCGTGCCAACGGCGATGCCGCGGTGCGCGATTACTGTCAGCGTTTTGACGGTGTCGAGCTGCAGAGCTTCCGCTTGCCGCAGGAGCAGATCGATGCCGCGCTCGAAGGCCTCGATCCCGCTTTTGTCGCGGCGCTCGAGAAGGCTGCACGCCAGATTCGTGAGTTCCACCAGCGCGAGGTCGAGCAGAGCTGGTTTACCACGCGCCCGGACGGCACGATACTCGGCGTTAAGGTGACCCCGCTCGCGGCGGCTGGCATCTATGTGCCGGGCGGTCGCGCGCAGTATCCCTCCACGGTGCTCATGAACGCCATTCCCGCCAAGGTCGCCGGCGTCAAGCGCGTGGTCATGGTGACCCCGCCTCAAAAGGATGGCCTGATCAGCCCGTACACGCTTGCCGCGGCAAAGCTCGGTGGCGTGGACGAGATTTATATGGTGGGCGGCGCTCAGGCCGTGGCCGCGCTGGCGTACGGCACCGAGACCATTCCGCGCGTCGACAAGATCACCGGCCCGGGCAACGCCTTTGTCGCCGCGGCCAAGCAGATTGTCTCGGGCGACGTGGGAATCGACATGGTCGCTGGCCCCTCCGAGGTCTGCGTGCTGGCCGATGCCACGGCCAAGCCCATGGTGGTTGCGGCCGACCTGATGGCCCAAGCCGAGCACGATCCGCTCGCTGCCTGCTATCTGGTGACCTGCGACGAGCAGTTTGCGCGCGAGGTCGAGGCTGGCATCGACATTCTAGTGGCGCAGTCGCCGCGCGCCGAGATTACCCGTGCTTCGCTGGACAACGAGGGCACCATCGTGGTGGCTGCCGATATGGCCGCCGCCGTCGAGGCCGTGAACACCGTGGCGCCTGAGCACCTTGAGCTGCACTGCAAGGATGCTATGGGCCTGCTCGGCGGCATCCGCAACGCCGGCGCCATCTTTGTGGGCGCCTGGAGCTCCGAGCCGCTCGGCGATTACGTCGCCGGCCCCAACCACACGCTGCCGACCGGCGGCACCGCCATGTTCTCCAACCCGCTTTCGGTGGAGGAGTTCGTCAAGCGCTCGAGCGTCATTTGCTATACGCCCGAGGGCCTGCTCTCCGACGCTCCTGCCACACAGCGTCTAGCCGAGGCCGAGGGCCTGTGGGCGCACGCGCTTTCTGCTGCCCTGCGTCGTCGCGTGCTGGAGCAGGGCGAGGATGCCGTGAGTGCCGAGTCACTGGCTGCGGCCGACCTGACCAAGGTCGCCTGGCCGGGCGACGCCGTGGCGACGGTTGCTGAGGGCGTGGACCTGGCGGCGGCTGCAGGCGGTGCCGCTGGCGCGACCGGCGAGGAGGTCTAACATGGCCGAACTCACGCCGCGCATGAAGGAGCTCGTCCAGCCCTACTTGACCGGCATCGAGCCCTACGATCCCAACTTTACGCCCACGCGCATCAATCTTTCGGCCAACGAGAACACCTATCCCGTGCCGGCCGGCGTGCGCGAGGCGGTTGATGCGGCCTTGGCTGCCGCACCGCTCAACCGCTATCCCGATCCCATGTCCAACGACCTGCGCGACGAGCTTGCTGCCTGGCATGGCGTGACGCGCGAGAACATCTGCGTGGGCAACGGCGGCGACGAGCTACTCTATAACTTCCTGCTGGCGTTTGGCGGCGCGGGGCGGATCCTGCTCAACTGCCCGCCGTGCTTTAGCGAGTACGCGTTCTTTGCGTCGCTCTGTCAGACCGAGGTGCGCGACGTGTGGCGCGACCCGGCAACTTTTGAGTTCGACCAGGCGGCGGTGCTTGCGGCCGCACCCGAGTGCAACCTGGCGATCGTGACCTCGCCCAACAATCCCACGGGCGACGTGGCGCCGCTCGACTTTGTCGCGGCGCTGTGCGATGCGTGCCCCGGCATGGTCATGGTCGACGAGGCCTACGTTGAGTTTGCCGACGATTCGTTTGGCGCGGCAACTACGGCGCAAGGCCTTATTGCCGAGCATCCTAACCTGGTGATTCTGCATACACTGTCCAAGGCGTTCGGCGCCGCCGGCACGCGCCTGGGCTATGTGATCGCGGCGCCCGAGGTCATCGACGTGTTCGCGGCGATTCGCCAGATCTATTCGGTCAACGTGTTGAGCCAGGCGGCGGCGCTTGCCTGCGTGCGTGCCCGCGATGCGTACGCGCCCGTGGTGGCACAGGTCGCATCCGAGCGCGAGCGCGAGTTGTGTGCCCTGCGCGCAATGGCTGCCGAGGGTCTGCCCGTGGAGGCGTGGCCGAGCGCGGCGAACTTTGTGCTTGTGCGCACGCCGCATGCCACGCGCGTGCGCGAGCGTCTGCGCGACGAGTATTCGATTTTGGTGCGCGACTTTAGTTACGCGCCGGGGCTCGCGGACTGTCTGCGCATTACCGTAGGCACCCCGCAGGAAAACGATGAGGTGCTGGCCGCGTTTGCCGCGCTGGTGAAGGAGGAGATGTAGATGGACCGCTATGCCGAGGTGACCCGCGAGACGGGGGAGACCGACATTGTCGTCAAGCTCGACCTGGATGGATGCGGCGTGTGCGATATCTCGACCGGTGTACCGTTTTTCGACCATATGCTCAACGCCTTTGGCCGCCATGGCCTGTTTGATCTGACGGTGCATGCGGTAGGCGACGTGGAGGTCGATGCGCACCATACCGTCGAGGACACGGGCATCGTGCTGGGCGAGGCGTTTTGCCAAGCGTTGGGCAACAAGGCGGGCATTACACGCTTTGCCGATGCGGCAATCGCCATGGACGAGACACTCGTGATGGCTGCTGTTGATATTTCGGGCCGCGGGCAGGCCTACTGCGAGCTGCCCGTGCCGACCGAGCGCGTGGGCACCTTTGATACCGAGCTGGCCGTCGAGTTCTTCTACGCCTTTGCGCGCGATGCCAAGCTCACGCTGCACGTGCGTGAGCTGGCGGGCGGCAATTCGCACCACATTATCGAGGCCGCCTTTAAGGCCGTGGGCCGCACGATGCGCCACGCCTGCGAGCTCGATTCCCGCGTGCAGGGCATCCCCAGCACCAAGGGTTCACTGTAGCTGACGGATTGCACAAACCACCACAAAGGTGCCTGTCCCCTTTGTGGTGGTTTTGGATGATGGGAAAAGGAGGGTCGCGTGGGCGAACCGAAAATCGTGGTGGTCGACTACCACAAGGGCAACTTGTCGAGCGTTGCGCGCGGGCTTGCGCGCGCCGGTGCCGCCGCCTGCACGTCGGACGATCCGGAGCAGATCCGCCGCGCCGACGGCCTGGTCATCCCGGGCGTGGGCGCGTTTTATGACGCGATCGCCTTTATGCGCCAGAGCGGCGAGGCGGACGCGGTGCTCGATGCCGTCGCCGCCGGGACTCCGCTGCTCGGCATCTGCCTGGGCCTTCAGCTGTTTTTTGAGCGCGGCAACGAGGGCGTGCCTGCGGACGAGGGCGCGGTCGCCGACGGCAACGCCTCCGAGCGGGCTGGCGGTCCCTGGGTCGATGGCCTGGGTATTATGTGCGGCTCGTGCACGCGCCTGGAGTCGAGTCGCCTGAAGGTGCCGCACGTGGGCTGGGACCAGGTGCACATGACGCCCGCCGGTGCGGCCGATCCGCTGCTTGCCGGTTTTGCCGAGGGTGCCAACATGTACTTTACCCACAGCTACGCGGTGGCCGACGACACCGATGCCGCCGATGTGCTGGCGCGCACGCACTATACGCGGAGCTTCCCGTGCATCGTGCGCCATGGCAACGTGTGGGGCTGCCAGTTCCATCCCGAGAAATCCTCCGCGCTGGGGCAGCGCATCCTTAAGAACTTCGTCAACATCGTCGAGGAGGCCGGCCGATGATCCTGTTTCCCGCAATCGATCTGATCGGCGGCAAGGTTGTGCGCCTGGAGCGCGGCGACCGCAGCCGCTGCAAGGTATATTCCGACGACCCCGTGGCCGTTGCCCGCTCGTTTGCCGAGCAGGGCGCGAGCTGGGTGCACGTCGTCGACCTGTCCGCCGCCTTTGGCGAGGACGAGGACGCGCGCGCTGCTAACTCGGCGGCGATTAAGGCCATCTGCGGCGTCGACGGTCTGTCTGTGGACGTGGGCGGCGGCGTCCGCTCGCTCGCGCGCATCGACGAGTTGGCCGGCTACGGTGCGCGTCGCATTGCGCTGGGTACCGTGCTGGTGACCGAGCCGGGTTTTGCCGAGGTGGCGGCCCAAGGCTTTGGCGAGCTGCTGGTGGCAGACATCGCCTCGCGCGACGGCCAGGTCAAGGTGAACGGCTGGCGTGACGGCGCAGGCGTGGCACTCGATGACGCCGTGGCGCAGCTCACCGAGCTGGGCTTTAAACATCTGGTGTATACCGACATCGCGCGCGACGGCATGCAGACGGGCATCGACGTGGCAGCATATCGCCATGTGGCGCAGGTCGCGGGCTTTCCCGTCGTGGCGTCGGGCGGCATCTCGACGCTCGACGATATCCGCGCGCTTGCCGCGGTGGGCGAGGATGCCATCGAGGGCGCCATCACCGGTCGTGCGCTCTACGAGGGCAATTTTACGCTGGCCCAGGCGCTGGCCGCCGCCCGAGGGGAGGAGTAGCCCATGCTTACCAAACGTGTGATTCCCTGCCTGGACGTCAAGGGCGGTCGTGTGGTCAAGGGCGTCAACTTTGTGAGCCTGCGCGATGCGGGCGACCCGGTGGAGCTGGCCCGCGCCTACGACCGCGAGGGTGCGGACGAGGTCGTATTTTTGGACATTACCGCGACGAGTGACAACCGTGCGACGACTATCGAGATGGCGGCGCATGCGGCCGAGGAGCTCGCTATTCCCTATACCGTGGGCGGCGGTTTTCGCGACTTGGCGGGCATGCGGACCATGGTTGCCGCCGGCGCCGACAAGGTGTCGCTTAACTCGGCGGCCGTGCGCGATCCGTCGTTGATCAGCCAAGCCGCCGCGGCCTTTGGCAGCCAGGCCGTGGTCGTGGCGATTGATGCCAAACGCGTCGGCCTGCCCGGCGCATCCGGAGCCGACAAGTGGGAGGTCTTCACGGCGGGCGGTCGCAACGCCACGGGTATCGACGCGGTGGCGTGGGCCGAGGAGGCGGCTCGTCGCGGCGCCGGTGAGATCTTGCTCACCAGCATGGATCGCGACGGCACCAAGGCTGGCTTCGACCTGGCACTCACCCGTGCCGTGGCGCGCGCGGTGCCGATTCCCGTCATCGCGAGCGGCGGCGTGGGTACGCTCGAGCATTTTGCCGAGGGTGTGATCGAGGGCGAGGCCGACGCCGTGCTGGCTGCCAGCGTCTTTCACTTTGGAACCTTCAGCATTCGCGAAGTCAAAGAGTATATGGCGTCGCAGGGCATTCCTGTCAGGTTGGACTTCTAGCGCTGCGGCTTGCCCAGGCACCGCATCTTGCCGCTCAAACCGTCGCTCGCGTACCAAAGTACGCGTCGCTCCTCTTTCGCGGCAACCTGCGGTACCTGGACAACCCTCGCCAACCGGCGATGTTTAAATTGGGGAATTGAAATGAAAGAAATTACTACTCCAGCGGATCTTAAATATGACGCCAAGGGGCTGATTCCTTGTGTGGTTCAGCAATATGACACCGGTGAGGTGCTTATGGTTGCTTGGATGAACGAGGAGTCGGTGGGGCTGACGCTCAAGACCGGGACCACGTGGTTTTGGAGTCGCAGCCGCCAGGAGCTCTGGAACAAGGGAGCGACGAGCGGCAATATGCAGGAGGTCAAGGAACTCTGGGCCGACTGCGATAGCGATACGCTGCTGGTCAAGGTTGACTCTCCGGGCCCGGCTTGCCACACCGGCAACCGTACCTGCTTCTTTAAGAAACTCGCCTAAGGCGGGCGTCCTGTTGGGCGCTCGGTAAAACGGAAAGGATTGAACTATGGGTGTGCGCACCGCAAATGTTCAGGATGGAAATATCGGCGAGACGCTGACGGGTCTGGCCGAGGTGATTCACGGTCGTCGCGATGCGTCGCCACAGGAGAGCTACACCGCTCGTCTGTTGACCGACGTCGAGGACGAGCTGCTCAAGAAGCTTGCCGAGGAGGCGAGCGAGGTCATCATGGCCTGCAAGGATAACGATCACGATCACATTCGCTACGAGGCCGGCGACCTGGTCTACCACCTGCTCGTAACGCTCGAGCGCTACGGTATCACCCTCGACGAGCTGGCCGGTGAGCTCAACGCTCGCCGCCACTAGTCTTAGGCGAGGGGTATGGATTCCCATTCTCCGGTGGGGTGGGGGATGTCGAAGGTTCGATAACCACAGTCGTAGGCGTGGGCCTGAGCCTCGCGGATGTTCCAGCAAATATCGCAGGCGCGGTGCGCGTCCGAGCCAAAGGTGATGGGTACCTCGGCGTGGGCGAAGCAACGCAACAGCCCGGTCGCGGGATAGTAGTCGTCGAGTCCCTTGCGCGGTGCGGCGGTCGAGACCTCAACGCGGCGACCCGTATCGTGGGCGCATTCGGCCATCTGCTCCCAAAACGGCGTCGGGTCAAAATCGGGCGCAAAGCCCTCCTTCGAAAAGCGCATGACCAGGTCGGGATGGGCCATCACGTCAAAGTTGAGTGAGCTTTCGCAAGCACGGCACCAGTCGTCGACGTAGCGCTCCCACACGCCGTGTACTTCCAGGTTTTCCCAAACGTGCAGGTTGGTGTCGTCGTCGATCCAACCGCAAAGGGAATCGGGTGTATCGGGGCGAGTGACGTTTTCCGTTCCCGCCGTACCCGTGGCACCGGCCGCAATATCGCCGGGGTTGCCAATCCAATGCACGCTGCCCAGACGTACGACGGCGCCCTGGGACCAGCGCTCAACCAAAGGCTCGCAGCCCTCGTACCAATCGCATTCAAAGCCATAGATAAAGGTGAGCTCCGGCGCAATCTGCGCGGCGAGTTTGCGGGCGTCCTCAAAGGCCAGACGATGTGCCGGCAAGTCGCCCTCGACAACCTGCACTTCGCAGCTGGCGTCCATGCTGGCGGGCAGGGTGAGATGGTCGGTCGAGACCATGACGCGGCAGCCGGCGGCGGCAGCGGCGCGGACGTTGTCCTCAAATGAGGCATGGCCGTCCGAAAACGAGGTGTGGGTGTGGCAATCGACCAGCGGGCAGGCGGGCATGGCGACTCCTTTGCATTCGGCGAATCTGCTCCATTGTAATGGTGCAGCTCTCAACACACCGCGCACGCCGGAGCTCGAAATCGATCGGAAAGGCTGCGCGGCGCGGCCTCGCTTGCTCTCAAAACATGTACGTCAGCCTCCAAAACCGACATAAAATGACATGTTTGGAGGCTGATGTACATGTTTGGATAGGGGCGAGGGCGGCGACGGACGAAAGTCACGCCTGTGCCACGTCCGATGTGCTAGCGTTTGGGTGAATAAAACGAGCCCGTGCGGAAAGGATCCGGACCGTATGCAACGTGGAAGTACATCTCCGCTGTCCCGCGAGACCGATGCGCCCGAGACCATCGTCAAGCTAGAGTGCGACATCGACGATGCGTCGCCCGAGGTACTCGCCTATGCCGCCGACCGCTTGCGCGAGGCGGGCGCCCGCGAAGTGCACTGGCTGCCTCTCTACTGCAAAAAAGGTCGTCCCGGCTGGCAGCTGCAGGTAATCTGCGTCCGCGAGGACATTGACCGTCTGCAGACGATCATCTTTTTGGAAACCACGACCAACGGTATCCGGCGCCAGATTATGGAGCGCGTCTGCCTGCCGCGCCGCTTTGAGCAGGTGGCGACGCCTTGGGGCGAGGTGGCCGTCAAAGTGGCCACTCTGCCCGACGGCAGTGAGCGTGCGGCGCCCGAGTACGAGGACTGCTCCCGCCTCGCTCGCGAGCACAACGTACCGCTCCAACGCGTGATGCAGGCGGCCCAGAGCGCGGCACTGCGATTTGAATAGCGCGGCCGGCGACATCCCGCGCCCAGTCATATCAACCCCACCCGAAAGGACCACCATGAAATACCTCATCGCCTCCGACATCCACGGCTCGGCATACTGGACCGAGCGCCTCTGCGCCGCCATCGAGTCCGAGCAACCCGACCGCATCGTTCTGCTGGGCGACCTGCTCTACCACGGCCCGCGCAACGACCTTCCGCGCGACTACGCCCCCAAGCGTGTGATTCCGCTGCTCAACGCCCTGGCCGACCGCATCATCGCGGTGCGCGGCAACTGTGACGCCGAGGTCGACCAGATGGTGCTCGACTTCCCCGTTATGGCCGACTACGCCACGCTGTTCGACGAGACCGGCCGCGAGCTGTTCCTGACACACGGCCACGTCTTTGGCGCCGGCATGCACAACAGCGTCGACCACGCGCCCGCGCTGCCCGAGGGCTCCGCGCTCGTCTACGGCCACACGCACATCAAGGTTAACGAGGCAAGCGAGGCGCACCCGGGCCTGCGGCTCTTCAATCCCGGCAGCGTGAGCATTCCCAAGGACGGTACGCACAGCTACGGCATCTACGAGGGCGGTGCGTTCCGTCACGTGATCATGGAGGAGGACTAACCATGGCTCAGCAAAATGCCGAGGGCTCGCGCGACCTGTCCACGCTGGTCGACGCGTCGGCCGAGCTGCAGCATCTGGTGCAGACCATCTGGCGCCTGCGTCAGCCCGACGGCTGCCCGTGGGACCGCGAGCAGACGCACCAGAGCATCGGTAAGAACATGATCGAGGAAGCCTACGAGGCGCTCGATTGCATCGAGGCGGACGACGCGGCGCATCTGCGCGAGGAGCTCGGCGACGTGCTCATGCAGGTGGTACTGCATGCGCAGATTGCGGCGGACGCCGGTGAGTTTACGCTGGCCGATGTGGCACGCGATATCGACGCCAAGCTCATCCGCCGCCACCCACACGTGTTTGGCGATGCGGATGCCGATAACTCCGACGAGGTGCTCAAGATCTGGGACGAGGTCAAGCTTGCTGAGAAGGCCGCCAAGGACAAAGCCGTGGCGGCAGGCGAGGCTGCGCCCGAGGGGCTGCTCGACGGCGTGCCCACGCATCTGCCGGCGCTGATGCAGGCTCAGAAGGTGTCGCGCAAGGCAGCGGCCGTGGGCTTTGAGTGGGAGACGGTCCAGGACGTGTGGGACGAGGTCGCCGAGGAGCGTGCCGAGTTTGAGGCCGAGGCTCCCGGCTCGCCCGAGCGCGAGATGGAGTTTGGCGACCTGCTCTTTGCCCTGGTCAACGTTGCGCGCAAGGAGGGCATCGACGCCGAGAGCGCCCTGCGCGCGAGCACGGCCAAGTTCCGCCGTCGCTGGGCCGCGATGGAGCAGATGGCGGCCAACGCCCATGTGGATCTGGCTGAGCTTTCGACCCATGGCCTCAACGACCTGTGGGATGCCGCAAAGGCGGAGGAGTAAAACCGCGGGAACGACGAGCTGACACGCCTCATCGTTCCCGCTAAATTTTTCGAAAAACAAGTGTATCCCTCGGCTAACTTAGGGCATAATGCAAAAAGTGCGACATGGCTAACTTACGGAGGCGCACCGACGGTGCACGGTCAGCCGGTCGCTTGCAACCACTACGTTTCCAAGTGAGAGGGAGACAACATGAGCGATATTTTGGATGTCTACGGTCGCGAGGTGCTCGACAGCCGCGGTAACCCCACCGTCGAGGTCGAGGTCGTGCTCGAGGACGGCAGCTTCGGTCGTGCGATGGTGCCTTCGGGCGCTTCGACCGGCGCTTTCGAAGCTTGCGAGCTGCGCGACGGCGACAAGGGTCGCTACCTGGGCAAGGGCGTTTCGCAGGCCGTCGAGCATGTCAACAACGAGTGCGCCGATGCCGTCGTGGGCCTCGATGCCTTCGATCAGCGTGCCGTTGACGCTGCACTGATTGCCGCCGACGGCACGCCCAACAAAACCAAGCTCGGCGCCAACGCCATTCTGGGCGTATCGTTGGCCGTTGCCCGCGCTGCGGCAGAGTCGGCGGGCCTGTCGCTGTACCAGTATCTGGGCGGCGTTAACGCCCACCTGCTGCCCACGCCCATGATGAACATCCTCAACGGCGGCGTTCATGCCGACAACAACGTTGACTTCCAGGAGTTCATGATCATGCCGGTGGGTGCTCCGAGCTTTGCCGAGGGCCTGCGCTGGTGCGCCGAGGTCTATCACACCCTCAAGGGCGTGCTGCACGAGGCCGGCCTTGGCGGCGGCGTGGGCGACGAGGGCGGCTTCGCGCCCAACCTCAAGACCAATGCCGAGCCGTTCGAGTACATCACCAAGGCCGTCGAGAAGGCTGGCTTTAAGCCCGGCGTCGACTTCATGTACGCCATGGACCCGGCATCGACCGAGTTCTACAACGCCGAGACCGGTATGTACGAGCTCAAGGGCGAGGGCGTTGAGTACACGAGCGCTCAGATGGTCGATTACTGGGAGAAGCTTGTCGACACCTATCCGATCATCTCCATCGAAGATGGTATGGCAGAGGAGGACTGGGACGGCTGGGTCGAGCTCACCCGCCGCATTGGCAACAAGGTGCAGCTCGTAGGCGACGACCTGTTCGTCACCAACACCGAGCGCCTTAAGAAGGGCATCGAGCTGGGCGCCGCCAATGCGATCCTGGTCAAGGTCAACCAGATTGGCACGCTCACCGAGTCGCTCGAGGCTATCGAGACTGCCAAGGAGGCCGGCTACGCTTGCATCGTGAGTCACCGTTCCGGCGAGACCGAGGACTCCACAATCGCCGACCTGGTCGTGGGTGTTAACGCCGGTCAGATCAAGTCGGGCGCCCCGTGCCGCAGCGACCGTATTGCAAAGTACAACCAGCTCATCCGCATCGAGGACGAACTCGAGGGCAGCGCGCGCTACGCCGGTAAGTCTGCGTTCTACAACATTCGCTAAACGGGCGAATTTGGCGAGGGGAAGGTTGACTCGGTTCCTCCCCGCCTTGGCTGGATGTCGCAAAGCACTATGGGCGCTGGGCCATATGGCTCAGCGCCTTTTTTATGTCGAGCAAAGGCTGGCGAAGGCGGTGCGGGCGCTCGTGCTATAACTAAAGGACTTAGCGCAAACAAACCTCAACCGCACAAGGCGCACATGGATCAGATTTACGACAACAGGTACTATTCCGCCGGTTCGCGCGAACCGTCACCTCGCCGTGCGCGTACCGCACAGCTTGGCGGGTCCGGTTATGCCGGTGCTGATCGCTCCAGGTATAGCTCGCCGGCGACTTCGCATCCCAATGCTCAGCCAAATAGTTCCTCGGATAGTCTGGTGCGCCCATCGCGTTCCAAGCATGCGTCGCGCCCTTCGACCCAGGCGTCCGACAGGCCGCGCCGTCCCTCAAGTCGTCTTTCCGGCTCGGACTTTATGCACTACGCCAACGACAACGCAGCGGTCAAGGCGATTTACGACTTTACCCATGGGCCCCAGCGTGGGCTGTTTATCGGTATTGTCGTCGCCCTGGTGCTCGTGAGCCTGTACTTTCCCGTGCGCGACCTCTACGTTGCCAAACGCTCGAGCGATATCTTGGCCAAGCAGGTCGAGATTCGCCAGCAGTACAACGACGAGCTGCAAAAAAGCGTCGACAAGCTGCTCTCGGAGGAGGGCATTAAGGATGCGGCGTCCGAGGATCTGGGCCTGGTGATGCCCGGCGAGAAGAGGATTGAAGTGCAGGGCCTGGACGACGATTCGGATTCGTCTTCGAGCAAGAAGTCGTCGAACGCCAAGAAGGCCAGCGAAGTTGCCAAGGAAATCGAAGAAGTCGGTAAGGACGCCCCGTGGTACATCCAGGCGCTCGACATGCTGTTTGGGTTTAACGGTGTCGAGGGCCAGACGGTCGTGTCCAACGGCAAATAGCGCCCGGAGGGGAGCCCGCAATGGCAGATTGCAAACGATATAAGGTGGCAGCGATCGACCTGGGAACGGTGTCGTCGCGACTGGTGCTGGCGCAGGTCGAGGGCGGGGCGATCGTGGAATCGTCCAAGCATACCGAGATTACAGACCTGGGCGAGGGCGTGGACGCGACGGGCCGCTTTTGCGAGGCGGCGGTCGAGCGCGTGCTCGCTGCGTGTCGCATGTTTGTGGATGAGGCGCGTGCCTTTGGGGCCGCGTGCATCTGCACCACGTGCACGAGCGCCGCGCGCGATGCGTCCAATGCCGCGCTGCTGCTGGACGGCCTGCGCGATCTGGGGCTTGAGCCACAGGTGATTCCGGGCGAGGTCGAGGCACGCCTGACGTTTTTTGGCGTGGCGCACGACTTTGCCGGCGAGCGCATCATTGTTGCCGATTCGGGTGGCGGATCCACGGAGCTCGCGACGGGCGTCTATGCGCCGGAGCGCGGCGTCTTTGCACTGGAGGGAACGCGCTCGCTGGACATCGGTTGTCGCCGCGTGACCGAGCGGTTTTTCTCGGCGCTGCCGCCTGCGGACGGCGAGCTTGCTGCCGCTGCCGGCTGGGCGGGCGAGCAGTTCGCCGCCTATTTTGAGGGCCTGCCGAGCAATTTTGAGCGTGCAGAGCGCCTGGTCGCGGTGGGTGGCACGGTGACTACGCTGGTGGCTCTGATCCACGAGCTGGAGCCGTACGATTCGAGCTTTGTGCACCTGCGCGAGCTTTCGCTGGATCAGGTTTCGGTCGCTATTGAGCGCATGTCTGCGCTGGATGTCGCAGGCATTGCCGCGTTGCCAGGCGTGCAGCCCAAACGCGCGGGCGTGATCTTGGCTGGCGCCGTGGTGGTCCGCGAGCTCATGCGAGCCGGCGGCTACAAGACGCTCACTGTAAGCGAGAACAGCCTACTCGCCGGCATGGCCGCCACCATCAACGAGGTTCTCGACGGTGTGACCCCCACCATCGCCTGGACCCCGAGCCTGAGTGCTCTTTAACCGTCTTCCTCTGAGTTGCGGTGGAATAGTTCCTAAATGGGCTGGTAAACGGTATAAACAGGATCTATTCCACCGCAACTTAGAGCTCTGCCGGTGTGTAAAAGAAACGAGCCCGCATCCCTGGGGGACACGGGCTCGTAAAAGCCAAATGGTAGGGGCGGTGGGACGTCCGCGCATTTGCTGCGCAAATACGCACCGGCTTCGGCCGCCTGTCGGCGCCCTCGCCGGCTCGCTACGGACGCTGCGCGTCCGCTTAACGCTCGCCCCCTCGCGGGTTCGAGTCCCACCGGCATCTAAAAGAAGCGAGCCCGCATCCCTGGGGAACACGGGCTCGCAAGCAATCACATGGTAGGGGCGGTGGGACTCGAACCCACAATCCTTGCGGCGAGAGATTTTAAGTCTCCTGCGTATGCCAATTCCGCCACGCCCCCGTGAGACTAGAAGTCTAGCACAAGCCGTCCGTTACGCGTTGACGGCCATCGAGTGTTGCCCCGACTTCTCCAGGAACTCCTGGAACTTGGCTTCGTCGCCCTTGTTCTTGTACTGCAGGGCCAGCAGGTATTCCAGGCGGCAGCTCTTGACCTTATCGTCGCCGGCCTCCTCGAGCATGCGCTCCAGCTCGGGAATATCGTTGTGGCGCTTCAAGATCATCGTGTCGTACATCAGCTGACACTCGTGTGCAACCGCTTCGGCTTGACCGCCCTCAAAGCCCTTGATCTCGTGCAACAGCTCCTTGGACTTTTTGCGGTCCTCCTGGCCAACGTAGTAGTTAAAGGCCTTAATTACCAGGTCGACACGCTGCATCTTGGGGAGGTTGAGTCCCAGCAGCAGGTCGAACATCTCGTCGGCGCGCTTATGGTCCTCGCGCAGCAGATAGGAGTTCAGGCGCAGGTAGTCGCGGTTATAGCGCGGGTACAGCATGCTGGTGAGTTTGCCATCGAGCAAGCGATCGAACTCGTCCCACTGCTTGGCGGCCATAAGCTGCTGCAAGCGCTTAAACGTGGTGCGTTTTTTGACGCTAAAGAACACCGACACGGCGATACAGATGATGACGACGGCGGTCCAGAGGGTGCGGGAATCGGGCATATTGGGGTCCTTAGTCGCTCATAAAGCGAGCGGTATGACAACACGTGCTAGATGTATTATACGCAGCGCGCAAGCAAACTGGCATAAAAGCTCATCGAGGCTGAGTGCCATCGCTCGCTGCGGTACACTTACCTAAAGTAAACCACGAAGGGAGACATTACCTATGAAGAAGATCGTTTTGGCTTGCGGTGCTGGCGCTGCTACTTCCACGCTCGTTGCCCAGAAGGTCGCTACCCTGCTCGACGCCAACGGTTACGCCGACAAGTACGAGATCGTGCAGTGCGCCATCTCCGAGGCCAAGGACTACTGCGACGAGGGCGCCGACCTGCTGATCGCCACCACCGTTGCCCCCGAAGGCCTCACCTGCCCGTACGTGAGCGGCGTGCCCTTCATGACCGGCATGAACCGCGTCGCTGCCGAGAAGGCCGTTCTCGACGTCATGGCTCAGTAGGCACTGCCTGTATGAGTGAGCAGAACGTCAACCCGGTCGAGCTCTTTGGCATGCGCGTTGCCCATGTGGGCATTAACGCCGCCGACCCGGCAGACGCCCTGGAGATCGCGGAGCTGTTCTCGACGATGATGGGCCTGCCTGTTATCGAGACCCCGGTTTCGTACTTCAACGATTCGCTGGTCGAGGTCATGAAGCAGAACGGTCGTGGCACCAAAGGCCACATCGGCTTTGCCGTTAACGACATCGATGCAGCTGAGAAGTGGTTTGCCGAGCGCGGGCTCGAGGTCAACGAGGAGTCGCGCGCGCTGCTACCCGACGGTGGTACCAAGCTCGTGTACTTTAAGCGCGAGTTCGCCGGCTTCGCCGTGCACCTGTGCCGCGAGTAGCGCACAAGCTGTCATAGCTGGCAAAAAGGGATAGGGCTGCGTGGCCCTATCCCTTTATTTATGCCGAGGGGCTTCCTACCGCGGCAGGCGAATCGTAAAGCGGCTGCCGACGCCCTCGACCGAGGTCACGCCGATGACGCCGCCGTGGCTATCGACGATCCACTTGGCGATGGCGAGCCCCAGGCCCGAGCCCTGCGCTCCGGCATCGCGCGCGTTGTCGGCGCGGTAGAACCGCTCGAACGCGTGAGCTGCGGATTCCTGGTTCATGCCGATGCCCTCGTCCTCAACGCTTATGTCGATCGTGCCCGCGCCCGCATCCGGCGCTACGCCAAACGAGATGGGCGTGCCCGCGTCCGAATACTTGGCGGCGTTTTGCACGATCACGCGCAGAGCCTGCTTCACGAGCGCGACATCGACGGACGCGTCGCAGCGCGGGTCGCTGATAAGCGCAGCGTCAAAGGCCAGCCGATACGTGTGCCCGGCATCGATCATCTGCGATTCTTCGCAAACCTCGCCGACCAGTGCAGCCAGGTTGGTATGCGCACGTCGCAGGACCGTGCGCCCGGCATCGCCGCGCGCCAAAAACAGCAGCTGCTCCACGAGCTCCTGCATGTGCTCGCTTTCGGCCTTGAGGGACGCGATGGATTCCGCCAGCACGTCCGGGTCGTCTTTGCCCCAGCGGTCGAGCATGTTCACGTAGCCCTGAATCACCGCGATGGGCGTGCGCAGCTCGTGGCTCGCGTCGTTGACAAAGCGCATCTGCTGCAGCTTGGCCTCTTGCATCTGGCGCAGCAGGCGGTTGAGTGCGACCTCGATGCTTGCCAGGTCGGCGTCGCCGGTGGTGACGCTCGGCGAGTCGACGCTTGCGCGCTCGATGGCCTGCTCCAGTGTTTCCATTTTGCCGCCGGCGAGTTGCATGCGGCCGAGTTCGTCCACGCGCAGGGCCAGATCGTTGAGCGGCGCCATGGTGCGGCGCACGCGGCGGGCGCCGCCGAGCATATCGAGCATGCTGATGACCTGCCAACCTACAACAACGATATAGAGGGGCCAAAGTGCGATGAGGTCCTGCGCGAGGGGGAAGGTCTTGGTGGTACGCGCAAGCTCGACGGTATAGGTGAGCGTTGTCAGGTCCCAGCCGCGCGCGGGCTTCAGCGACATGCCGCGAACGGTGGCGCCGGGGATCCATCCTGCGGTAAACGCGCTGTCGGGCAGTGTCTGGTTGTATCCATAGACGAGGATCGCCGCCGCAATCACCACCAGCAACAGATCGAGCCAGACGTAGCTCATCAGGCGGCGCCACATATAGCTCCAGTTGATGGCGCGGGCGATGGAGGTGACGCGCTTGGCCTCGGCGTTACGTGCGGCAGACATAGCCCACCCCGCGCACGGTCTGGATGATGCGGGCACCGCCGGCGTCCTCGATCTTGGCGCGCAGGTGCGCGATGTGCACGTCGACGTTGTTGGTGTCGCCCACGTATTCGTAGCCCAGCGCCTCGTGCGCGATGCGCTCGCGCGTGAGCACGGTGCCGGCATGTGCCATAAGCAGGGCGAGGACGTCGAACTCGCGGGCGGTCAGCACGATGGGCGAGCCGCCGACCGTGACTTCGCGGCGGTCGGGATCGAGCGCGACCGAACCCACGGTGAGCGCGGCGGGGGAGGGCGCGGCTGAGGTCTTGGCCGAGTCTCCAGCCGGGGGTATCGCAGCGGCACCCGTAGCGCCCTCCCCGGCCCCAACGCCGCCAACGCCCGAAGCCGCCCGCACGGCCTCCGAGCGCTTCAACGCCACGCGGATCCGTGCGAACAGCTCCTCAATCGCAAACGGCTTGGTCAGGTAATCGTCGGCGCCGGCATCGAGCCCGGCCACCTTGTCCATCACGGCATCGCGCGCGGTGACCATTATCACCGGCACATCCTTGTGCTTGCGGACGCGCCGCAGGACCTCCATGCCGTTGAGCTGCGGCAACAGCACATCGAGCAGAATAAGATCGTAGTTGCGCTCCAGCGCCAGGTCCACGGCGGTGCGGCCGTCGGCGGCGTGCTCCACCTGGTAGCCCTCGTGCTCCAGCTCGAGTGTCACAAAGCGGGCGATTTTCTCTTCGTCCTCTACGATCAGGATCCGTGCCATGCGTGCCCCCGTCTGCGATTACTTGTCGTCGTTCAGAATTTGCTTGATGCCGTCCGTGGCATCGGCGGCGTGATCCATCAGGTTGTTGATGCTGCCGGGCACGTCGCCGTCGCTATCGATGCGGTAGCGCATACCAAAGAACAGGCCAAGCAGCATCAGCCATATCGTGGCGCCCCAGGCAAACAGCGCGACGATGGGGATCAGGATGGGGATGCTGAGGATGATCGCATCGCGGCGCGTGGCGATAAACTTGGTGTCCAGGCTCAGACGGAAGAGCTTTTTGAGGTACTCCCACACGCTGTCCATCTTCTTGGAGAAGTCGGTCTTTTCGCTCGACTTCTCGTAGGCGGCCTGTGCGGCGACCATCTCGGCAGAGGGCTCATCGACCGGCGCGGACTCGGTGGCGGCATGCGCCGATGTGGTCTGGGTCTTGCCCTGCGACTCGAGCCAAATGATGGCATCAAGGACGTTGCCGCCGGCGGCGTCGAGCGCTGCCTTGGCATCGGTGTAGCTCACGTTGCACTTGGTGCGGATGGTTTCAACTTTTTCGAGGTCGTCCATGACCTGTCCTTTCGTTCGATGGGCGCGACGCCGGGCGATCTGCCCGGGCGCGAGCGTTGCGTTCGGCGGCCTGCGTTGCGCGGCGCCGCCCCGCCCTTGGTCGAACTCTATAGTGCAGGTTATAGATTAAGCGATTCTTGAGCCAAGATTAATGTTGGATGAGTTTTTGGGTGGCGGTGGGGAAGGGCAGAAAAGGCAGGTTTTGCGGGGCGTGAAGGAGGGGCGGTCTGATCTTTGGGACAGCTGATAGCGAGGTCTAATACTTTTCCGAGATGTGAACGAGTGAAAACGGACCCCCGAAGCATCGACACTTTAGAGGTGCCGCTTCCTGCGGTTTTAATGCCGAAATCCTGCGATTTTGCCGCCGAAAGGTGCGGATGTTTCAGGGGTCCAAAAACAGCCGTTCACTTCGCGGAAAAGTATTAGACCTCAATAGCGGGGGATGGGGTGCCGGTAGCAAAGCGGCGTCAAGGGTTGGTCGTGCAGGCGGTTTCTCCATTGATGTCCGCACGACATGTGACACTTTCCCTGCCGCCCTGCTCTGCCGCGGCGGCATGCATCTGAACGACGGTCCTCTAAGGAGTTCGATATCGATGAGTGACAACACCAAACATCTCGCAAAGAAGTGCGTCAAGGACGCGGGGCCGTGCCTCGTGCTGTGCCTTGCCGGCGCAGCGGTCGCGCTGCTGGCTGTTCTGGGGCCGTTCGACATGCTTCGAAGCGCCAGCTCTCTGCACGTTTGCATGGCCCTTGCCGGCGCCATGATGACCGGTGGCGTGCTCGATCTGGTTTTTTGGGTACTCGACCCGTTTGGATGGAAGAACGAGGGGTAAGCCCTAAGGGATGGAAGGGCTGGAACGGTTGGCTTAGTGATCGTGCAGAATGTGGCTAGCGACTTACAGGGGAGTGGTGATCCGATGACGGTCTATGTGACGGGCGATATTCACGGCGGCCTCGACATGCAAAAGCTGCGCGATTGGGAGCTTGGGGATAGTCTGACGAGCGACGACTATCTAATCGTCGCGGGCGACTTTGGCTTTCCGTGGGATTTCTCTGCCGAGGAGTGCGCTGATATCGCCTGGCTGGAATCGCGTCCCTATACCGTACTGTTTGTCGACGGCAACCACGAGCGTTTCGATCACTGGGCAGAGCGCCCCATGGAGTTGTGGCACGGTGGGCTGACGCAGCGCCTGTCGGATGCCTCTCCCATACGGCGTCTGGCGCGTGCCGAGATTTTTGAGCTCGATGACTCAACGATCTTTACTATGGGCGGTGCCACGAGCGTGGACAAGGAATACCGCATACCGTATTCCAGCTGGTGGCCACAGGAGCTGCCGGACGAGCGCAACTTTGAGGAGGCGCGGGCAAAGCTCGACAGCGTGGGCTGGAAGGTCGACTACGTGATCACCCACACCTGCTCTACGCGCATGCTTTCGCCCACGCTTTATCCGGCACCCGGCTGGAATTACCCCGCCGTTGATCAGCTCACGGCATTTTTCGATGAGCTGGAAGACCACTTGGATTACAAACGCTGGTACTACGGGCATTTCCATCGGGATGCCAACCCGGCCGAACGCCACACCGTGCTCTACGACTGCATCGTTCGCCTGGGTGACGAACTCCAGCCCTGGGATGTTGCGTAGAGGCGCGGTGGCTGGCTACTCGACCGTTACAGTGATGTTCTCCCGGTGCGCGCGGATGACATCCCAGCCAAAGTGCTCGACCAACTGCTCGGCGGTACGCGGCGTGGTGTCCGGCGCGATGCCCGTTTGCCCGGCGAGCCAGCCCAGTAGTGCCTCGGGCGTGCCAAAGCGGGCGCGTAGTTCGCCCAGGTCCAGATCGCGGTCGCGCTTGGAAAGGCGGCGGCCGTCCGGTGACATGAGCAGCGGAATGTGCGCGTAGTGCGGCGTGGGAAGGCCCAGCAGATGCTGCAGGTAGATCTGGCGTGGTGTGGAGCCAAGCAGGTCGCATCCGCGTATGATCTCGGTAACACCCATGGCGGCGTCATCGACCACCACGGCCAGCTGATAGGCAAACACGCCGTCGCTGCGGCGCACCAAAAAGTCGCCGCATTCGGTGGCGAGCGCTTCGCATTGGGCCCCGTACGTGCGGTCCACGAATTCGATCACATCGTCTGCGAGGTCGTCGACGGCGGGCACGCGCAGGCGCGTGGCCGGGGCGCGCAGGGCACTGCGGCGGGCGACCTCTTCGGCCGAAAGCCCTCGGCAGGAGCCGCGATAGATGGGCGTGCCGTCGCTGGCGTGCGGCGCGCTCGCGGCGTGGAGTTCGGCGCGCGTGCAAAAGCAGGGGTAGGTGAGGCCGGCGTCTTGCAGCTGGTGCAGGGCGTCCTCGTACAAGTCCAGGCGATCGTGCTGGTAGTAGGGGCCTTCGTCCCACTCAAGCCCCAGCCAGGCCAGGTCGTCAATCAGTTGAGCGGCAAGTTCCGGGCGCTTGCAGCGATCGTCCAGGTCCTCGATGCGCAGTACGATGCGGCCGCCCTGGCTGCGGGCCGAAAGCCACGCGCACAGGCAACTGAACACGTTGCCCAGGTGCATGCGGCCCGAGGGCGACGGGGCAAAACGGCCCACGACGGGCGCGGGGGCAGAGGCGGCCGGCGTCGTTGGCGCGTCCGCGGCGGGCGTTGCTATGTTGCGTGCTTTGATATCCATGCGGACGAGTATAGCGCGGGGCGCGATGGGGAGACGTCACTGTGGTCCGCAAGTTGTCGAAGCCCCGCATTGCGTATGGCGGGCCGCAGACTCGGCGCTTTGATTCCTGTCCATCAATTCGGCGCCTTAGACGACAGAAACCCCGGCAGCTCTTCGCAACTGCCGGGGTTTCCGCGGAAAAGGGGGACATGATCCTCGAGCGAACGGCAAAGGGGCAAACCGTTTTCGCTCAACTGCTTTATGCCCCTCGGCTGGCGGCTCAATCAGCGCATGCCGCGCCCACACAAAGCCGCTACACCTGTGACGGAGCTGTGGAGTGGTATCTATTGCTGGCGCAGGCCATGCCAAGGGTGTCCCTAATGACTGGTCATTTAAGAACGTCCCCAATGACTGGCTGTTGGGGTGCGGGTGTGACTTTCATCCCGTTTGGCGCTCCGGTCGCCTAGATGTTCGTCATGCGTACCCGCAAACGTGGGACAATGGCGCTGTTGGTTTTACAGACAAAGGATATGCCTATGAACGCCCCCGTTGCCAAGACCTGTCGGCAGCGTCGCCTATTCGCGCGATTTGCTTCCGTCTGCGCACTCGTCGCGCTTGCATTGTTGCTACTGCCCGCCGCCGCGCACGCCGACGGCTATTCCATGACCCAAACCTATATCGGTGCCACGGTCGAGGCCGATGGATCGCTGACCGTTGTCGAGGGACGTCGGTTTGATTTCGACGACGACATCAACGGCGTGTATTGGGAGATCAATGCGGGCACCAACCAGCAGGGCGGTGCGGCGGGTGTCGACGTGCTGAGCGTCGAGGAAGACGATGCCGCGTTTAACAGGGTCGACTATGCAAACAAAGGCGACAGCGGCGTCTATACGGTCGAGCAGTCCGACGGCGGCGTAAAGATCAAGGTTTTCAGCCCCCACGAGAGCGGCGATAGCGCGATCTATTACGTGAGCTACACCATGACCGGTGCGGTCATGAACTGGGCCGATACCGCCGAGCTCTACTGGAAGTTCGTGGGTGACGGCTGGTCCGCGGATTCCGACGATGTCGAGATGGAAGTGTACTTCGCAAACGCCGCTGCCGGGACGGCGGCCGTCAAGGGCGATAACTTCCGCGCATGGGGTCACGGTCCGCTGACGGGCGACGTGTCACTCGATGCGGATGAACCCATGGTCACCTATACCATTCCCTGCGTGCATCAGGGCGAATTCGCCGAGGCGCGCATCGCCTTCCCCAGCGACTGGGTGCCATGGCTTTCCGCTTCAAGTGAGGAGCGCATGCCGACAATCCTGAGCGAGGAGAAGGCGTGGGCCGACGAAGCTAACGCCCGCCGCGCTCACGCTCGCGTGATTTCCAATGCGCTTGCCGTGTTAAGTGTTGTCGCAGCGGTGGCCTTTACCGGCACAATCGTTGTGCTCAAGCTGCGCCGCCGCAAGCCCAAGCCGCTTTTCCAGGACGAATATTTCCGCGATGTGCCTTCGGCCGACCATCCCGCCGTGCTTTCGGCCCTCATGAGCTGGAACGAGGTACCCGATCAGGCATATATCGCCACGCTCATGAAGCTCACCGACGACCGTGTGATCAAGCTGGAGCAGGCGACCGTGACCAAGGCCAAGAAGGGTCTGTTGGGGCGTGAAAAAGAAGAGCAGACATATCGCGTGACGGTGAGTGATGCGGGCTGGAAGTCGGCCAAGGGCATTGACCACATGGTGCTCAAGGTTTTCTTTGCCGGTGCTAAGCCCGACGAGAACGGCGATCGCTCGCGCACGTTTGACGAGCTGCAGCACTACGTTAAACAGCACGCTACGCCCATGGGGGACAAGCTCGAGGACTATCAGAACACCGTTAAGGGCAAGCTGGCCGATAGCGAGTACGTTGCCTCGGACGGCATCGTTGCAATGGTGTTTTGCCTGGTTCTTGGTATTCTGATCGCCTTTGTTCCCGTGGGATCCATTTTCTTTACTGACGGCGCGCAGGTGAACATTATCGCCGCGGTTATCTCGGCGCCGATTGTGCTGGTGGGTATTGGCGTGGGCCTTACGTTCCGCCGCTTTACGCCGGAGGGCGCCGAGGTGGCGGCTCGCTGCAAGGCGCTCAAGCATTGGCTCGAGGACTTCACGCGTCTAAAGGAAGCCGTCCCCGGCGATCTGGTCCTGTGGAATAAACTTCTGGTGATGGGTGCGGCGCTGGGCGTTTCGAAGGAAGTGCTGCGTCAGCTTGCCGAGGCCGTTCCTCCCGAGGTGCGCGAGGCCGACGGTTTCTACGACAATTACCCCTGCTACTGGTGGTACTACCATCATTACGGCATCGATTCGCCGCTCGATTCGTTTAACGATGTGTATCACGAGAGCATCCGTGAGCTGGCTTCGAGTTCCGATAGCTCGAGCGGCGGCGGAGGCGGTGGCTTCTCGGGCGGCGGAGGCGGCGGCGTCGGCGGAGGCGGCGGCGGAACGTTCTAGCGGTCGTAAGCTATGGGATGGGTTTTTCTCGACAGCCGTCGGGGAAAGTCCATCCCCTTTTTTGCGCTACCTACGAAGACTGTCTCCAGCGACTAGTCATTTAAGACTGTCCCCAACGACTAGGTATGGCTGCTGGGCCTAGACGGTTAGGTCCAGTTCGTAGAGGAAGCTTTCGCGCGGCATGGCGTGGCGGCGTTCCTCGCGGTTGGCGCGGTGCGTGGCGGTGCGCTTAAAGCCATGCAACTCGTAGAACTTCCACGAGCAGTTGGAATCGGTGTACAGGTGCGCCCTCGTCGCCCCGCACGAGGACAGATGCGAGATGGCGGCGTCGAGCAGCACCGTGCCAACGCCCAGGCCGTGGACATCGCGATCCACGGCGAGCAGCGTGACCTCGTTGTCATGCTGCAGAGGGCTTTTCTCGAGCAGGCGGTTGTTGGTTCGAATGGTGGCGCGCACAAACGAGAGGTACTCGGCGCAAGCTTCGGGCTCCAGCTCGCGCATCTGCGACAGCAACGCGCGTTCGGTATCCATCCAATGTTCGTTGATAGTGACGCCGGAGCTCTGTCCTGCGCGTGCAAGCGCAATGCCGCGCGCCTGACCGTCGATTACGGCAACCTGCGAAAACGTCGATGACGAAAGGCAGTAGGCAAGATCGCACGCGGCCTCAAGGCGGTTGTACTCATCGTTATCCGAGTTGTTGTGCCAAAGCTGCTGCAAGATCAGCGCGATGGCGTCGAAATCTTCGGTATCAAACGGTCGGTAGAGAACCCGCGAGACCATGGTGCCTCTTTCTATTGCGGATGCATATCGAGCACAGTTCTACCACGCCGTTGGCATCTAATTATGGTGCCCCTGTGTTCCATCAACTCACCGTGCCCAGTGGCGCTCCTGCAACCCCGCTCGCAAGCTTTTTCTGCACAGCCGTGCGTTGCGGGGTGCATCGTCGCGCTCGATGCGCTACATTGAATCAGTATTTTCAATGCCGCTGCGCGAGCGCTGCAGATCGACGTATCACCGACTCACAGAGCACGGCGGCGTACCAGACAGGAGGACTGCATGGGATCTGATGTGAAGATCGCACGCGCGTTGATCTCGGTTACCGATAAGACGGGCGTCGTCGATTTCGCACGGACGCTGGTTGACGACTTTGGCGTCGAGATCATCTCTACGGGCGGCACGGCTCGTGCCATCGAGGACGCGGGCGTTCCCGTAACCCCCATCGAGGAGTTCACGGGCTATCCCGAGATGATGGACGGCCGCGTCAAGACGCTGCATCCCAAGGTTCACGGCGCGCTGCTTGCCCGTCGCGATTCCGAGCAGCACATGCAGGAGGCCGCTCAGCACGGCATTAAGCTGATTGACCTGGTCGTCGTCAACCTGTACGAGTTCGAGAAGACCGTCGCCAACCCCGAGGTCACCTTCGCGGATGCCATCGAGCACATCGACATCGGCGGTCCCTCCATGCTGCGCTCTGCCGCCAAGAACGCCGCGAGCGTTACCGTCATCTCCGACCCGGCCGACTATGATGCCGTCCTGGCCGAGATGCGCGAGACCGGTGGCTGCACCACGCTTTCCACCCGTCGTCGCCTGCAGGTGAAGGTCTACCAGACTACCGCCGCCTACGACACGGCTATCTCCCGTTGGCTTGCCGCCCAGGCAAGCGACGTGGCGGACACCTCTGCCAAGCTCGAGATCTCACTGGAGAAGGTCGACGACCTGCGCTATGGCGAGAATCCTCAGCAGAAGGCTACGGTCTACCGCTTTGCCGAGGGCTGCGAGAACACCGCGAGCTCGCAGTTCCCGCTCGTGGGCTCCGAGCAGATCCAGGGCAAGCCGCTCAGCTACAACAACTATCTGGATGCCGACGCCGCCTGGAACCTGGTCCGCGAGTTCGACGAGCCGGCCTGCGTGATCCTCAAGCACCAGAACCCCTGCGGTTCTGCCGTTGCCGAGGATATTACGGCTGCCTACGACCGCGCCTTCGCCTGCGATCCCAAGAGCGCTTTCGGCGGCATCATCGCCTGCAACCGCGAGGTTCCCTATGAGCTGGTTGAGCACTTCGCCGACCAGAACAAGCAGTTCGTCGAGGTCATCATCGCCCCGAGCTACACTGCCGAGGCGCTCGAGCGCATGGCAAAGCGCCCCAACCTGCGCGTGTTGGCGACCGGCGGCGTGGACCACGGCGCCCAGGTGGAGCTGCGCTCCGTCGACGGCGGCATGCTGGTGCAGGAGGTCGACCACGTGACCGAGGACCCCGCGACCTTTACGTTCCCCACCGACCGCAAGCCCACCGACGCCGAGATGGCCGAGCTCGAGTTTGCCTGGAAGGTCTGCAAGGGCGTTAAGTCCAACGCCATCCTGGTCTCCAAGGGCAAGGCCGGCATTGGCATGGGCCCGGGTCAGCCCAACCGTGTGGATTCTGCGCTGCTGGCCTGCGAGCGTGCCGAGGACTTCTGCGAGCGCGAGGGCGTGGAGAAGGGCGGCTTTGCCTGCGCAAGCGACGCATTCTTCCCGTTCCGCGACAACGTCGACGTGCTTGCCGAGCATGGTGTGACCTGCATCATCCAGCCCGGCGGCTCCAAGCGCGACGACGAAAGCATTCAGGCCTGCAACGAACACAATATCGCTATGGTCTTCACCGGTGCCAGGCATTTCCGTCACTAAGTTTCGCCCCGGGACAAAATAATCTCCGCAAAAGACGGTCGCTCCGTTTGGAGGGCCGTCTTTTTGGTATAAGAGGACGGAATGACTAACACGAAAGGTATGACCATGCCCCAGATTGATGATGCCGAGCTGTTTGGCAATGTCGAGGATCAGCGTGCGTACGAGGACTTTTGCGCCAATCAGGAGGCGGTCGAGAAGTTTACGCTCGACAAGCCCGCGCTTGTCTGCCGTTGGCGCATGTCCAACAAAAAGGTACCCATGCTCAACCGCCACATTCGCGCACTGTCCGAGCGCTTGGTGCAGGGCGAGCCGCTTACCCATAACATGCTCAGCTGGGCCAAGCAGCACGTTGAGTGGTCGCTTGCCGAGGGCGATTACACCGCACGCGACGGCGTGCTCATGCTGGTGATCGACATCAACGGCAATGCCGCCATGACGGTGGGCGAGTACGAGCCGCTGGCCGATACGTCGGCCAAGGCGCTACGTGCCCGCTCCGCCGAGGCCCGCTCCGAGGCCGACGAAACCGGCGTGGCGCCCGAGCTGCTCGCCGCCGTCGATAACGGCGAGCTTGCCTTTGTGGCGCCAGCGGACGAGTGCCTGTGCGGCACGGCGACGCTCATCGAGCAGCTGGCCCAGACCAAGGGCATCCCGGTCATGCGCGTGGACATTCCCGCACAGCTCAAGGGCGCCTTGTTCCTGGTGAGCGACGAGCACGGTGTGGTTGCCGCCGCCGAGTCCGACGCCGCCGAGTCCGACGCCGCGACGGTCGCCTTCTTTGCCGACGGCTACGAAAAGCTCCGCGCCCGCCGCTAAATGATTTTTCTGGGACGGGGATTAAAGAATCATTTTGGTCCCCGCCACCGCTGCGAGTGCGAGGCGGACAAAACGCTCCCGCTCGCGAACAGTTCTGTCACCTTGGTGCCGCGCGCGGTGCGTACCTGCGGCTTCGCGGTCATAATGGGACAAGACAACCAAGAGGGGAGCGGAATCCATGGCGCTGATCTATATCGTTGAGGACGACGAGCCCATTCGTCGCGAGCTTGCCGACATCCTGGCCCGTGCTGGTTTTGAGGTTGAGGCCTGCGAATCGTTCGAGCATGTCTCGCGCGATATCCTCGCCGCCGCGCCCGACCTGGTGCTGCTCGACCTCACGCTTCCCGTCAAGGACGGCCAGCATATCTGCCACGAGGTTCGCCGCGAATCCGAGGTTCCCATCATCGTCCTCACCTCGCGCACGACCGAGATTGACGAGGTCATGGCCATGACGCTCGGCGCGGACGACTTTGTTCCCAAGCCCTATAGCGCGCGCGTGCTCGTGGCGCGCATCAATGCCTTGCTGCGTCGCACCGCGGCGGCGGGCGAGCGCAGCACACTCGTCCACAAGGGACTGGAGCTCGACCTCGCACGCTCCATGGTCACCAACACGCAAACGGGCGCCAGCACCGAGCTCACCAAAAACGAGCTGCGTATCCTCTCGCTGCTTCTGAGCCGCGCGGGCAAGATCGTTTCGCGCTCGGCCATCATGCAGGACCTGTGGGACTCCGACGCCTTTGTGGACGACAATACGCTTACCGTCAACATCAACCGCCTGCGCACCACGCTCGAAAAAATCGGCATCAAGGGGTATTTGACAACGCACCGCGGCCAAGGCTATTCGGTCTAGGGGCCGTCTATGTCGTTTGGCAAGTTCTTTAAAGATGCGCTGCTTCCCGTCGCCGTGTGGACGTGCGGTGTGCTGCTGAGCTGCTTTGTGCTGACGGTCGCCGGCGCACCCGTTTCTATCGTGGTCGTGGCGGTCGGCGTGTCCTATATCTTTGGTATGCTCGGCATCGTGATCGAGTACGCGCGCCGTCGTCGTTTTCTGCGCCAGCTGGAGCGTGCGGCAGAGGAGCTCGAGAGTCCTGCATGGGTGCAGGAGATGGTGCAATGCCCGACCTATGCCGAGGGCGAGCTCGAGTACGAGGTCTTGCGCCGGGTGGGCAAAGCCGCTTGCGACGAGGTTGCCGAAGGCAGGCGTCAGACCGATGACTATCGCGACTATATCGAGAGCTGGGTCCACGAGGCCAAGCTGCCCCTGGCGGCGGCCCATCTAATTTTGGAAAACCTGGATGGCAGCGAAGACGACCTGTCGCGCGTGGATGACCTGGCACGCGAGCTTGCCCGCGTGGAGCGCTATATCGACCAAGCTCTGTACTATGCGCGCTCGGAAGTCGTGGAGCGCGACTACCTGATTCGCCGCTGGGATCTTAAGACCTTGGTGACGGGCGCGATTAAAGCCAATGCGCGCGAGCTTATCGCGGCGCACGTTGCTCCGGTGTGCGAGAACCTCGACTTTGAGGTCTTTACCGACGAGAAGTGGCTCGAGTTTATTCTGGGCCAGCTCATTCAGAACAGCATTAAATATGCGTGTGAGGACGGTGCGAAGATCACGTTTTCGGGCGCGTTGCTGGACGAGGGCCTGGCAAGCGAGCGCATCGAGCTTACCGTCGCCGACAATGGCTGCGGCGTGAGCGCGGCCGACCTGCCCCGCGTGTTCGAGAAGGGCTTTACCGGCGACAACGGTCGCACCACCAAGCGCGCAACGGGCATCGGCCTCTACCTGGTGGCGCGTCTGTGCTCCAAGATGGGCATCGAAGTTACCGCGGCATCCGACTCCGGCAAAGGCTTCGTCGTAACGTTTGCCTTCTCAACCAACAAGTTCCAATACTTCGAGTAACGCACGCGGCAGACGTCCGCCCAAACAAAACGTGCCGCCTCAAACAAAACGTGCCGCCCCAAACGGGGCGCCACGCCATTCCTCTATTCAGATAACTCACTGAAGTACGGTGACGAAGGCGCAAGGCCGGAAGGGGTTATCAAAGCCGACATCCCGCAGCCGCGAAGCGGCGAGGACGTCGGCGTGATAACCCCGCAGGCCTTGCGCCGGCGGGAAGGAACCTACTTCACGACCAAGATGTCGCAGTCGGTGTTGCGCAGCAGGAACGTCGAAATTGAACCCAGGAGTGCATACTTGATCGAGGACAGGCCACGAGCGCCGCAGAGCACCAGGTCGGGCTTGACCACGTCGAGCATCTCGTCTTTGAGCGTCTCGCGAATGCGGCCGGCGCGAATCATGACCTCGACCTCGGGAATGTCGGGATTGGCCTTGGCCTCTTCGAGCTGCTTGGCGATGGAGTTCTTAAATGCCTCTTCTAGGCCGTTGACCAGATCGACCGGATAGGAACCGGCGCTCTCGAGCGCCGTGGAATCGATAACGTGGCCGATTATCAGCTTGGCGCCGTTGTTCGCGGCGACCTTGATGGCGCGTGCGAGCACAAAATCCTGCTGCTCAGTACCGTCGAGTGAAACAAATACCTTGGTGTAGCCCTCGTTCATGGTTTCCTCCTTGGTCTATCGCACGGGCGTGGGGCTCGTGCATCGGGCGGGCGCGGATGCGTGGCCGCCGGACACTTTATCTTGTTGCAGTTATACCCAAGGATTTGGGTTTGACCGCTCGCAATTCTGTGAACGGGCGAGTTTTTTGGTAAGGGTAGGCGCAGGCGCGCCGTCAACGGTTGATAATGGGACATCGCCCGCACCGTCCGCAGAACAATATCGGCGGGTGTCTAACGAGGGGGTCCCTTTGGATATCATCGAGCTTCTAAAATCTGCCTTCATGGGCCTGGTCGAGGGCATCACCGAATGGCTGCCTGTTTCGTCGACCGGTCACATGATCTTGGTGGACGAGTTCGTCAAGATGAACGTGAGCGAGACGTTCTGGAATATGTTTCTGGTCGTGATTCAGCTTGGCGCCATTTTGGCCGTCTGCGTCCTGTTCTTCTACGACCTTAATCCGTTTTCTCCCAGCAAGGGCAAGGAGGGCCGTCGCGACACTTGGGTGCTGTGGGGCAAGATTGTGCTCGGCTGCATTCCCGCCGCGGCGATCGGCCTGCCGCTCAACGACTGGATGGAGGAGCATTTCTACAATGCTCCCGTCGTGGCGCTGGCGCTCATTGTGTACGGCGTGCTGTTTATCGTGATCGAGAACTGGCGCGCGAACAAGCGCGAGGAAATGGCCGTTGCCGGTTCGTTTGGTTCGCGTGCTGTGGTGTCGGGCGGACGTCCCGCCGGTGCGCACTTTGCGGCGCCTGCCGCGGCTACCGCTGAGGATGAGGACGATGACGAGAATCTGGACTTTGGCTCCATCGCCACACTCGAGGACCTGAGCTGGAAGACTGCGCTGGGTATCGGCTGCTTCCAGGTGCTTTCGCTGGTGCCTGGTACGTCTCGCTCCGGTTCTACCATCATCGGCGGCCTGCTTTTGGGCTGCACGCGTTCGGTGGCGTCCAAGTTTACGTTCTTCTTGGCCATTCCCGTCATGTTTGGCGCGAGTGCGCTCAAGCTGGTCAAGTATTTCATCAAGGGCGGCACGTTCGGTGCCAACGAGGTCGCTATCCTGGGCGTGGGCTGCGTTGTGGCCTTTGTGGTTTCGCTCATCGCCATCAAGTGGCTCATGGGCTTCGTCCGCCGTCACGACTTCAAGTGCTTCGGTGTCTACCGCATCATCCTGGGCATCGTGGTGCTTGCGTACTTCTTCGTCTTGGAGCCGATGCTCGGCCTCTAACTTAGTCGACGCTGCGCGGCGGCCGGGGCGACAACTTGTCATTCAAAGGGGGTGGCATGACCAAAAGGTCTATGCCGCCCCCTTTTCATGCCAATTTGTTCGCCCCGGCCGCCGCTCGCTGCTGCTGCCATGACATCGGCGGTTTCGTGATTGCCAATAGATTGGTGCAAAGTAACCTGACCCCATTGCGCCAAATCCGCTGGGCGGGCCCGATTGTGGCGGACGGAGTCGTGGTGTGATTTGCGTCGGTGTCCGCGCGGCTCGGTATACTGGTACGGCTCAAACTATGGCGCCGCCCGCAGGCGCGCCGTCCGTCAGATGAGGAGTCGCCCATGACCCAGCCCTTGCCCTGGGAAAAGAATGTCGCGGTACCTGTGCCGCCCGCGCCGGAACCCGTGCCGCTCGATGCATACATCGCCCCTGCTGCGCCGGAGCCCGAGCTCGTTCCGCTCGACATCTACGACGCTCCCGCGCCGGCGCCCAAGCCCGCCAAGCCGCTCGTCGACATCGACAGCCTTAATCCCGCTCAGCGCGAGGCGGTCCTGACCACCGAGGGCCCGCTGCTGGTCCTTGCCGGCGCCGGCTCGGGCAAGACCCGCGTCTTGACCTTCCGTATCGCACATATGCTCGGCGACCTGGGCGTTAAGCCCTGGCAGATCCTTGCCATCACGTTTACCAACAAGGCCGCGGCCGAGATGCGCGAGCGTCTGGCGGCACTCATCCCCAGCGGTACCCGCGGCATGTGGGTGTGCACCTTCCATGCTATGTGCGTGCGCATGCTGCGCGAGGACGCTGACCTGCTGGGCTACACCGGTCAGTTCACCATCTACGATGACGACGATTCCAAGCGCATGGTGCGCGATATTATGCAGGCGCTCGGTATCGAGCAAAAGCAATTCCCCATCAACATGATCCGCAGCAAGATCAGTTCGGCCAAAAACGCCATGATCGGCCCCGAGGACATGCTCAAATCCGCCGACAGCCCCAACGACAAAAAGGCCGCGCAGGTCTACTTGGAGCTGGAACGCCGCCTGCGCGCCGCCAACGCGATGGACTTCGACGACCTGCTCGTGCGCACGCTCGAGCTGCTGCGCACCCGCCCCGAGGTGCTCGACAAGTACCAGGAGCGCTTCCGCTACATTAGCGTCGACGAGTATCAGGACACCAACCACGTCCAGTACGAGATCGCCAACCTGCTGGCCGCCAAGTACCAAAACCTCATGGTCGTGGGCGACGATGACCAGTCCATTTATAGCTGGCGTGGCGCCGACATCACCAACATCCTGGACTTTGAGCAGGACTTTAAAAACTGCAAGACCGTTAAGCTGGAGCAGAACTACCGCTCCACGGGCCATATCCTGAGCGCCGCCAACGCCGTGGTGCGCCACAACTCGCAGCGCAAGGACAAGCGCCTGTTTACGGCCGAGGGCGATGGCGAGAAGATCCAGGCCTTCCAGGCAAGCGATGAGCGCGACGAGGGCCGCTGGATTGCCGGCGAGATCGAGAAGCTGCACTCCAAGGGCACGAGTTACGACGACATCGCCGTGTTCTACCGCACCAACGCCCAGTCGCGTATCCTCGAAGATATGTTCCTGCGCGCGGGCGTGCCCTACAAGATCGTGGGCGGCACGCGATTCTTCGACCGTGCCGAGATCCGCGACGTCATGGCTTATCTCAAGATGATCGTGAACCCGGCAGACGAGATGAGCGTCAAGCGCGTCATCAACACGCCACGCCGCGGTATCGGCTCCACCTCGATCCAAAAGATCGAGCAGCTGGCGCGCGACAACCGTTGCTCGTTCTTCCAGGCCTGCGAGATCGCAACAGCCGAGACAGGCATGTTTAGCGCCAAGGTGCGCAATGGCCTGTCGAGCTTTGTCTCCCTGGTGCGCGAGGGTCGCCGCATGGACGGCGAACTCAAGGACGTCGTCGAGATGATCGTCGATAAGACGGGCCTGCTGCAGGCTTTCCGCGCCGAGGACACCATGGAGTCCGAGAGCCGCGCCGAGAACATCCAGGAATTCCTGGGCGTCGCCGCTGAATTTGAGGAGACGCACGAGGATATCGAGGGCACGCTCGAGAGCTTGGAAGAGCTGCGCGCAGCCGGTGTTGCCGATGTGCCTGCCGGCGCCGAGTCCGAGCCCGTCGTGGTGAGCGCGCCCGCGCCCGAGCCGGGGCCGTCCGCCTCGGCATCCTCGTTTGAGGCGCTCGTCGGCGCCCGTGACGCCGCGGGCTCTAATCCGCTCGATGGCTTGGCCGCTCCGGCGCTGTCTCCGCAGGATGCCCTGGCCGCCGCCATCGCGGGCAACGCGTATGCCGTGCCGACAGAGATGCCGGCGGGTGCCGTGCATGCCGACGAGATCGAGCGCACCTACGGTCCGCTCACCTGTAAGGCGCTGCCGGCACTCATGGAGTGGCTGGCCCTGCGCTCCGACTTGGATTCCCTGGCCGGCGAGACGCACGCCATCACCATGATGACTATCCACTCCGCCAAGGGCCTGGAGTTCCCGGCGGTGTTCGTGGCCGGCATGGAGGAGGGCATCTTCCCGCACGTGCACGACTTTGGCGGCAGCGATGACCCGGGCAAGCTCGAGGAGGAGCGTCGCCTGGCCTACGTTGCCATCACGCGTGCCCGTAAGCGCCTGTTCCTGACCTATGCGGCCACGCGTCGCACCTACGGCTCGACCTCTGCCAACCCGCGCTCGCGCTTCCTCAATGAGATTCCGTTTGAGGATATCGAGTTTAGCGGTATCGGTTCTGCCGGTTTTGAGGGCACGGGCTGGGAGAAGCGCGGCGACCGTCACGGCACCTTTGGCTCGGGCGTGGGTTCGGATATGTATGGCGGCAAGGTGTTCGGTTCGCATACGCGCTCGACCGGCGGTTCCGGTTCGCGCGGTGGATCGAGTTTTGACGATTTCTTTGGCGGCAGCAGCTACGGGACCGAGCGCCATCGTGGGGTCTCGCCCGACGCCGGCCGTGTTGCCTCGACCTTTGGTTCGGGTGCGCCGCGAGCCAAAAAGCCGTCATCTAAGGTGTCGCCGACAGTGGAGCGCAAGGTCAATCGCGCTAGCGCGTCGCAGGACTTTGCCGCAGGCGATACCGTGAGCCACAAGACCTTTGGCACGGGTACCGTGATCTCGGTCGTCGGAGACATGATCGAGGTTCAATTCGAAAAGACCGGCCAGACCAAAAAGCTAATGAAAGGTTTTGCACCGATCGTCAAGCTGTCGTGATCCCGGCGGACCTGGGCGGGCGTATGGGGCAACATCGCCTGCTCGGGCAGTCCTGCGCAAGACGGAGAGCACATTAAGTGCTCTCCTTTGCGTGCGGAACTCGCGATCGATGTTGCCCTATACGCCCGCCCAGGTCCTTGGGTAACGGTGCTTGCGAACGTCGCTCTGCTCGTTCGCTTTTTGATCTGGAGAGCCGGGTGGGCTGATAAATAGATATGGCAAGGGGCTCTCCCGCACATGGACGGGAGAGCCCCTTGTTGCGTTTGGGTTGTTGGTGCGACCTACAGGTGGCTGATGATCAGTTCCATCTTGCCTTCGAGGTCGATGGAGCTGACGGTGTTCGGGGCCAGCAGGTGGCTTCCCTTGTGGACGGGGTCGCCGCAGACGGTGCCTTCGCCGTCGATGACCGACAGACACATGAAGGGCCAGCGCTGGTCGAGGGTCTTGCTGCCGTCGACACGCACGCGATCGACGGTGTAGCAGGAGTTAGACTCGAGCTCGGTCACGCCATCGACCTCGGGTGCGGTTACCGTGCCGTCGGTCGGAGCCTGAGCATCAAAGTCGATGCAATCGAGGCTCTGCTCAATGTGCAGTGGGCGCAGCTTGCCGTCGGTGCCGGGGCGGTCGTAGTCGTACAGACGATACGTCACGTCGCTCGACTGCTGCGTCTCCAAAATGAGCGTGCCGGTCTTGATGGCATGCACGGTACCGGAATCAATCTGGAAAAAGTCGCCCTTGTGGATCGGCAGCACGTTGAGCATGTCGTCCCAACGGCCTTCCTCGATCATCTGTGCGGCCTCGACGCGGTCCTTGGCGCGCTGGCCGACAATGATCGTGGCACCGGGCTCGCAGTCCAGCACATACCAGCACTCGGTTTTGCCCAAGCTGCCGTTCTCGTGCTTGGCGGCGTACTCGTCGTTGGGGTGAATCTGGATCGAAAGGTCGTCCTTGGCGTCCAGAATCTTGATGAGCAGCGGGAACTCCTTGCCTTCACAGTTGCCAAAGAGCTCGCGGTGCTCGGCCCACAGCCACGACAGCGTGTGGCCGGCGTACGGGCCCTCAGCGATCTGGCAGTCGCCGTTGGGGTGGGCCGAGATGGCCCAGCACTCACCGATGGGACCATCGGGAATGTCGTAACCAAATACGGTTTCGAGCTGGCGGCCGCCCCAGATCTTCTCGTGAAAGATCGGCGTCAGCTTAATCAAATCGGACATGTTTATACCCCCATTGTGTTGTGCGGGCGCTGCACAAAACAGCTCAAAGCGAGCGCCCGGATGACTACAAAAACCTATGCCAACGTTACGTTGTGCAACTCAAAGCGGTCGCCAACGTTGCGCGAGACCGAATACTCAAAGGCGGCGCCGCTGTCCAAAAAGCCAATCTGGGTGAGCTCGAGCAGGGGAGAGCCAGGTTTGGTGTCCAGGCGATTGGCTTCTTCCTCGGTTGCTGCCACGGCGCGAATGGTACGGTGGAAGCTCGAAATTTTCAGCCCGCATTGCTCGCGGATGAAATGGTAGACCGATCCGTACAGGTCCTTCTTTTTAAGGCCTGGAATCAGCTCGAGGGGCATGTAGGTGTACTCGATAACGATGGGCTTCCCATCGGCCTGACGCACGCGCACGACGTGATAGGCAAAGTCATCCTCGGCAATTCCCAGCTGGGCTGCGATGTCCGCTGGTGGATTAACAATCGAGAAATCGTAGACCACCGAGGTCACCTTTTCCCCGCGGTGCTCATACGAAAAGCCCTGGGCACGGTCGTTTTTGCCCTGGAAAAACGCCTGGCCGGGAAGTCCCGCCGTGTCCTTAACGTAGGTACCCGATCCGCGCCGGCTGGTAATAAGACCTTCCTCGGTGATTTGCTCGATAGCTCGTTTGACGGTGATTTTGGAAACGCTATAGAGCTCACAGAACTCAACGACGGTGGGAAGCTTGTCGCCCGGTTTAAGAGCGCCATCCTCGATACTTCGACGAATATCTGCAGCTATCGCCTCGTATTTGGGAATCATGGAACCTCCTTTCCGACATATATGAATACAAAAAGTAAGTATAACCCTCAACAGGGCATCCATATTACTTTTATCTAAGAAGTTCGAGAAAGAAAAAAGAAAAAGACGCTTTACTTTTAAAATTAGAGCGCTATAGTTTAAGCAACGAACGGAATCCTTCCGCACAACAGGATCGACCGTTTGGGGACGGTTTTGTTTTGGCGGGTTGGATATCGGTATGGCCGGTGCGCGCCCGCGCCGGATAACCTGCCAAAGCAAACCCGTCTCCAACCGGAAGCTCTAGAACACGAAAGCGAGGACTTTGATGGCACAGTATCAGCTGCCCAACGACTTCTTCTTTGGCGCTGCTATGTCCGGCCCGCAGACTGAGGGTCAGTGGAACCAGGGCGGCAAGCTCGAGAACCTGTGGGACACCTGGTCCATCCAGGATCTGGGTTCGTTCTACAACCGCGTTGGCTCTTACGCCGGCAATGACTTTATGGCCAAGTACCAGGAAGACCTTCGCATTTTGAAGGACTTGGGTCTGGATACCTATCGCACTTCCATCCAGTGGAGCCGTCTGCTCGATGCCGACGGCAACCTCAACGAGGAAGGTGCCGCGTGGTATCACGAGTTGTTCCGCGCCTCTCGCGAAGCCGGCTTGGAGCCGTTTGTCAACTTGTACCACTTTGACATGCCCACCTACCTCTTTAACCGTGGCGGCTGGGAGAGCCGTGAGGTTGTCGAGGCTTACGCACATTACGCCGACGTCGCCTTCCACGAGTTTGGCCAGGAGATTAAGTACTGGTTCACCTTTAACGAGCCCATCGTCGAGCCCGAGCAGCGCTATCAGGAGGGCGTGTGGTTCCCGCAGCTCCACGACTTCAACCGCGCCCGCACCGTGCAGTATCACATCTCGCTGGCGCACGCGCTGGCCGTGGCCAACTATCGTCGCGCCTATGACGAGGGCGCTATTCGCGCCGATGCCAAGATCGGCATGATCAACTGCTTTACCCCGGTCTACACCAAGGAGAACCCCAGCGAGGCGGACCTCGAGGCCGTGCGCATGACCAGCGGCATCAACAACCGCTGGTGGCTCGACCTCATCACCAAGGGCGAGCTTCCTGCCGACGTGCTCGACAGCCTGGCCGAGGGCGGCGTTAAGCTCCCGTTCCGCGCCGGCGACCAAGAGATCCTTAAGCAGGGTGTTGTCGACTGGCTCGGCTGCAACTACTACCACCCCACGCGTGTTCAGGCGCCGGCGAGCAAGGTCGACCAGTACGGCCTGCCGCACTTTGCCGACGAGTACGTATGGCCCGACGCCGTTATGAACGAGAGCCGCGGCTGGGAGATCTACCCGCAGGGCCTCTACGACTTTGGCATGGACTGCGCTAAGAACTACCCCGATCTTGAGTGGTTCGTTTCCGAGAACGGCATCGGCATCATGGACGAATACAAGAACCGTGACGCCGAAGGAACCATCCAGGATGACTACCGCGTCGACTTTGTACGTCAGCACCTGGAGTGGGTGGCCAAGGCCATCGACGAGGGCGCCAAGTGCCGGGGCTATCACTACTGGGCCGTCATCGATAACTGGTCTTGGGCCAATGCCTTTAAGAATCGTTACGGCTTTGTCGAGGTCGATCTCATGGACGGCTACAAGCGCCGCCTTAAGAAGTCGGCGGCCTGGCTCAAACAGGTCGCCACGACCCACGTGGTTGATTAGCGACCGGGCGAACGCCCAGACCGCGCGCCGCCGCGCGCAACACATGGCACATCTGGTGGCAGAGGGCGACAGACCACCGTGCGCATAGGAAAAGGCCGGATTTGAAAGTTAGGAGCAATCATGGCCAGTGACAACGGAAAGAGCTTCCTCGACAAGTTTGCCGAGGTCTCTGCGAAGGTGGGAAACCAGGTTCACCTGCGTTCCCTGCGTGACGCCTTCGCGACCATCACGCCGCTCTATATCCTTGCGGGTATCGCGGTTCTTATTAACAACGTCGTGTTCCCTCTGTTCCCGCTCGATGCGGCGGGCCTTGCCAACCTTCAGACGTGGGGCTCGGCAATTACGCTGGGCACCCTCAACGTCTCTGCCATTATCTTGGCCGGATTGATTGGCTACAGCCTCGCCAAGAACAAGCGTTTCGATAACCCGCTCGCTTGCGTGGTCGTCGCCATCTCTGCCTTCGTCATCATGATGCCGCAGCAGATCACCGCCTCGCTTGCCGCCACGAGCCCACTGCTCACCGACAAGATCACCTCCGCCGAGGTCACGGGCGCCCTTTCGACTGCCAACACCGGCACCAACGGTCTGTTCTCGGCTATTATCATCGCCCTGCTTTCCGTCTCGCTCTTCATCAAGATTTCTGGCGTCGAGAAGCTCAAGGTTAAGCTGGGCGAGGGCGTGCCTCCCGCGGTCTCCAACTCCTTCAACGTCATGATTCCGATGCTGCTTAACCTCGCGGTCTTCGCTCTTGCCGCAGCCCTGCTCGCCGTGTGCGCCGGCACCGATCTGTGCACCATCATCTCCACGTGCATCTCCAACCCGCTCAAGAGCATCATGAACGCCGGTCCGTGGGCTGTTATCCTCATCTACACCCTTGCTAACCTGCTGTTCTGCGTCGGTATTCACCAGTCCACCATCTCTGGCGCTACCGTCGAGCCGATCCTGACCATGCTCATCGTCGACAACATGGCTACCTTTGCCGCCGGTGGCACCATCCAGCCCGATCACTACATGAACATGCAGATCGTTAACAGCTTCGCCCTCATCGGCGGCTCGGGCTGCACCCTCATGCTCCTGCTCGACACGCTCCTGTTCTCCAAGAATAAGGCTTCCGAGACCGTTTCCAAGATGGCTATCCTGCCTGGTCTGTTCAACATCAACGAGCCGGTTATCTACGGTTACCCCATCGTGTACAACCTGCCGCTCATGATCCCGTTCGTTCTTCTTCCCGATCTGTTCATCGGCATCACCTATGGCCTTACCTGCGCAGGCATCATCAGCCCCTGCATCGCCCAGGTGCCCTGGACCATGCCTCCCGTCATCAATGCCCTGCTCGCTACGGGCTTTGACTGGCGCGCCGGCGTGTGGCAGGCTATCGAGATTGTCATTGGCATGGCCGTCTACCTGCCCTTTATGAAGATTTCCGAGAAGGCAATCGCCAAGCAGGAGGCTTTCGCCGAGTAGAACGCCTAACGTTCGTCCCTTTCACCTTTGCGGGCGCCGGTACGCGGTGCCGGTGCCCGCAGCTCTCTCCCTTGTGTAAAGATGCAGGGGGGGTGGGCACAATAGCCGCAAGGAATAAAACCAGTTGTCGTCTGCGCGCCGCGCAGTTATAAGGAGGAAACCATGAAGAAGATCATGCTCTGCTGCAATGCCGGTATGTCCACGAGCCTGCTGGTCCAGAAGATGCAGGCCGAGGTTGCAAACCGTGGTCTGGATATTGAGGTCGAGGCTCGTCCCATGAACGAGGCCCACGATCACCTGGACGAGTGCGACATGTTGCTGCTTGGTCCGCAGATCGGCTACACCAAGGGCGATTTTGAGAAGGAGGCCGCCGGCCGCTTCCCGGTTGAGGTTATCAACATGGTCGACTACGGCCGCATGAACGCTGCCGGCATCATCGACCACTGCGTCAGCGTGATGGGCTAGGTGCTCTGCATGGAGGATATGAACGAACTGCAGATGACCTGCTTTGAGATCATCAGCTACGTCGGTACCGCCAAGAGCATGTACATCAATGCCGTGCAAAAGGCCAAGGAGGGCGATTTTGACGCCGCCGAGGAGCTTATCAAGCAGGGCGACGAGGCCTATAACGGTGGCCACGATGTTCACATGGGGCTTCTGAAGAAGGAGGCCAACGGCGAGCGTAACGGCGAGGCCCCGTTGATTTTGCTGCATGCCGAGGACCAGATGGCCGGCACCGAGACCATGCGCGTCATGGCGACGGAGCTCATCGAGGTTCACAAGCAGCTGCAGGCACTTCAGGCCTAGTCGGCGTTATCGCCGCGACGGACCGTGCGGTCCAACAGACAACATAGTCCCTTTGACGGGCGCCGGGAGCCTCCGCCTCCCGGCGCCTTTATTTTTGGGGATGGTCTTGCGCGGCCTGTTGGGCAGCCAATTGCGTTACCCCAGATAAAACCTGCCAAAACAAACCTGTCCCTTTTTGGTAGGTTTTTGCCTTGAGAGCGGTACCATACAGGCAATGTTTAAACGAGAAAGGTGGGCTCCCATGGAACCTAAGCAGTACTACATCGGCATCGACGTCGGCGGCACTTCGGTTAAGGAGGGCCTGTTCGACGAGGACGGCAACCTGCTTGCCAAGGCCAGCGTGCCCACGCCTCCTATCGTTGACGCTGCGGGCTTTGCCGCGGTGACCGAGGCTATCGACCAGGTGGTCGCCAAGGCACAGATTCCGCGTGCCTTTGTGGCGGGCATTGGCCTGGCCGTTCCGTGTCCCATCCCGGCGTCGGGCGATGCCAAGGTCAAGGCCAACATTGCCATTAACCTGCCCGAGCTGAGGGTCGCCATTCAGAAGCACTGCCCCGATGCGGTCGTTAAGTATGAGAACGATGCCAACGCCGCTGCCATGGGCGAGGCCTGGCTCGGTTCTGCCAAGGGCGTGCAGAACGTGGTGATGGTCACCATCGGTACCGGCGTGGGCGGCGGCGTTATCGTTAACGGCGACGTGGTATCGGGCGTTGTGGGCGCCGGCGGCGAGATTGGCCACATGTGCCTGAACCCGGCCGAGGAGCGCACCTGCGGCTGTGGCGGCCATGGCCATCTGGAGCAGTATTCCAGCGCCACCGGCGTGGTGAGCAACTACCTTGCCGAGTGCAAGAAGGCGGGTGTCGAGCCCATTGAGCTCACCGGCCCCTCCGATTCCAAGGACGTGTTCCAGGCCTGCCGCGAGGGCGACAAGCTTGCGCTGGCCGCAGCCGACACCATGGCCGACTACCTTGGCCGCGCCCTGGCGCTTATCGCCAACGTGGTCGACCCCGAGATGTTCCTGATCGGTGGCGGCGCGTCTGCCTCGGCCGATGTTTATCTCGACAAGGTTCGCGAGCACTTTAAGCAGTACGCGCTCTCTGCCTCGCGCGAGACGCCCATTAAGGTCGCTTCGCTCGGAAACGACGCCGGCATCATCGGTGCCGCCTACGTAGCCCTGCGCGCCGCCGGTAAATAGCTGGTGCAAGGGGGACAGGTTACATTGCACCAACATGGTGCAAAAGGGACAGCCTTGGCCCCCGTGCCTGCGCCCCAAAATATGCCGTGGCCCTTCCGTCTGCGAAGGCTCGGCATCGGCGTGCTACCATAGCTACGTCCAAGTACACATATCAAGTGGAGGATATCCATGGCAAACGTTCTTGTCTTTGGTCACCAGAACCCCGATAACGACGCCATCATGAGCGCCGTCGTCCTGTCCCAGCTGCTCAACCAGGTTGAGTATGCCGGCAACACTTACGAGGCCTGCGCCCTTGGTCAGCTTCCGGCCGAGTCCGCCAAGCTGCTCGCCGACGCCGGCATCGCCGAGCCCCGCGTGATCGAGTCCGTCGAGGCTGGTCAGCTCGTCGTCCTCACCGACCACAACGAGTCTGCCCAGTCCGTCGCCGGCCTTAAGGACGCCACGGTCTTTGGCGTTGTCGATCATCACCGCATCGGCGACTTCGAGACCGCCGGCCCGCTGCACTACATCTGCCTGCCCTGGGGCTCCAGCTGCACCATCGTCACCAAGCTCGCCGGCGTGCTCGGCGTTGAGCTTTCCGACGTCCAGGCCAAGCTGCTGCTCTCGGCCATGATGACCGACACGCTCATGCTCAAGAGCCCCACCACCACCGATGTCGACCGCGCCGTCGCCGCCAAGCTCGGCGAGCAGGTGGGCGTCGACCCGGTCAAGTTTGGCATGGAGGTCTTCCTCACCCGTCCGTCCGGCTCCTTCACCGCAGCCGAGATGGTCGGCAACGACATCAAGATGTTCGAGCCTGCCGGCAAGAAGCTGCTCATCGGCCAGTACGAGACTGTCGACAAGAGCCGTGCGCTTGGCATGATCGACGAGATTCGCGAGGCCATGCGCGCCTACGCCGCCGAGAAGGGTGCCGACGGCATCGTCCTGTGCATCACCGACATCATGGAGGAGGGCTCGCAGGTCCTGCTCGAGGGCGAGACCGAGGCTGCTCAGAAGGGCCTGGGCATTGCCGACGAGCACGACGGCGTCTGGATGCCGGGCGTCCTCTCCCGTAAGAAGCAGGTCGCTGCCCCCATCATGGCCGCCTGCTAGGTTTAGTTGACCAAACGCCACGACCGGATCGCGGACGCCCCGCGCTCCGGTCGTTTTTTGTGCACGTCGCCGCGTCGTCTCTTGGACAGGCGTGCCCGTGCCGTTGAGCAAATAATGTTCAACCTGTGGTTCCGCTTTTCGGCCACGCTTGCGCGCTTGTCGTGCAGGGTAGGCTAGATGCAAGCGTAATACGTTAGAGCGCGGCGCCGCCACTTGGGCGGGCCGTGCTTTTTTAAGACGGGAGCTTTCCCGTGAAAGGAGCCGCCCATGGCAGCACCCGAGCAGCTGTTCAACGTCCGTGAGCGCAAGCGTTTTGAGCGCCACGACATTTGGGAGCGCATCACCGAGAACGGCACGATTTCCGCCGCCGTCATGGTCTTCGCCGCCATCGCCGCCGTCATTTGCGCCAACACCGATGCCTACGAGGCCATCCATCACTTTTTGGAGACCCCGCTGTATGTGGGTCTGGGCAACCTTGCGGCCGGTCTCACCGTTGAGCTTTTCGTCAACGACTTCCTCATGGCGATCTTCTTTTTGTTGGTGGGCATTGAGCTTAAGTACGAGATGACAGTTGGCGAGCTCAAGAACCCGCGCCAGGCTATGCTTCCCATGCTGGCGGCCGTGGGCGGCGTCGTCGTTCCCGCCTGCATCTATCTGATCTTTAACCATGCCGGCGCGCACAACGGCTGGGCCATTCCCATGGCAACCGATATTGCCTTTGCGCTGGGCGTGCTGTCGCTTTTGGGCAACCGCGTGCCCAACGGCGTGCGCGTGTTCTTCTCGACGCTCGCCATCGCCGACGACCTCATCTCCATCGCCGCCATCGCCATCTTCTACGGTCAGAGCCCCAATCCGTTTTGGTTGGGCGCCGCCGCGCTTGTGACCTGTGCGCTCGTGTGGCTCAACAAGACGCAGCATTACCGCCTTGCCCCGTATTCGGTACTGGGCCTGCTGTTGTGGTTCTGCATGTTCAAGAGCGGCGTGCACGCTACGCTTGCTGGCGTCATCCTGGCCTTCACCATCCCGGCCAAGTGCGGTGTTAAGCTTGATAGCCTCACCGATTGGCTGGGCGAGTGCTTGCCGCTGCTCGATGACCGCTACGACGACGAGGCGCACATCCTGGGCCAGCATGACTTTACCGTCTCGACCACCAAAGTCGAGCGCGTCATGCACCGCGTGACCCCGCCGCTCATCCGCATGGAGCGCCTGATCTCCACGCCGGTCAACTTTGTGATCCTGCCGATCTTTGCGTTCGTCAACGCACAGGTTCGCCTAGTGGGCGTGGACATGAGCACGCTGCTCACCGACCCGGTGACGCTCGGCGTGTACTTTGGCATGCTGCTGGGTAAGCCGATCGGTATCTTTGGCATGACGTTCGCCTTGGTCAAGCTCAAGGCCTGCGAGCTGCCGCACAATGTCAACTGGCATATGATTGCCGGCGTGGGCATTCTGGGCGGTATCGGCTTTACCATGTCGATTCTCATCAGCGGCCTCGCCTTCCCGACGGCCCAGTTTGAGGTTCTGGCTGCCAAGGCCGCTATTCTCGCCGGCTCTGTCACCGCGGCCGTACTTGGCATGATCTACATGAGTGTGATCTGCAAGCACCCCGCGCCCAAGAACGAGTAGGCGCGTAGAAACAGACGCCAGAGCCTGCTCGAGCGCGTGTAAAACGCGGTTTTGAGTGGTACTTGCCACCTGCCGGACACCCCAGTGGCCAAAAAACGCCGTTTGTGAGTACTGTCACAAACGGCGTTTCATTTTAGGCGCGAAAAATAATGTACAAATCTATTCTGTCTGTGCATTAACGATTGCGTGGCTGGACGAAAAATGCTGATGCATCCTTCCAAAACCGGACACAAAAGGCCAAGACTGGCCTTTTTAATTCAAAATCGCTGTTACTAAAAAAGTAACAGTACTCATATTTGCTATTTTTTGACCACAGGCCCCAATGACTAGGTTTATTCCACGGTGCCGTAGATGGCGCCCCAGCCGTGGGCGGCCAAGGCGGAGTTGAGCTGGTCGCAAAGTGACTGGCGGTCGTAATAGCCGGGCGGTAGCAGGTTCACGATTTCCATGAGATCGGGCGCCAGGTCCAAGATTTCGGCCTGTACGATCAGATCCAGGCGGTCGATGGCGTGGCGGTCGTAAAACAGTCCGTCGACCAGGCGCTGAAGGTCGCCGAATTCCTCGGTCTGGAACGATCCGTACTCCATAGTGCCTCCTTGGGCGCTTCATGCCGGCATGCGCGGCGATTCGTAATTCATTGCGATGGACTTAATCTATCACGGCTTCATAACGTTGCGACGGTGGCGGTCTATACTTAGAAGAATTGCAACGTACCGCTTCGTGAAAGGTCGCACCCATGCAGACGATCTACCAGAAGATGGAAACCACCGAACTCGATGCCGCCATCGAGGCGCTCAAAGCCGAGGTCGCCGAGGTCAAGGCCAAGGGCCTGGCGCTCGACATGGCCCGCGGCAAGCCGTCGCCCTCCCAGGTGGACATCTCTCGACCCATGCTCGATATCCTCAATGCCGATGCCGATCTGCACGACGGCAACGTCGATTGTTCCAACTACGGCTGCTTTGAGGGCATTCCCTCGGCACGCAAGCTGGCAGGGGAGTTCCTGGGCTGCCCCGCTGAGCAGACACTCGTGCTGGGCTCGTCGAGCCTGCTGATCGAGCACGACATCGCCGGCATGTTCTGGCGCTGTGGCTCGTGCGGCAGCGAGCCCTGGGAGGCTTACGAGGCAGCGCACGACGGCAAGAAGGTCAAGTTCCTGTGCCCGGTTCCCGGCTACGATCGCCACTTTGGCATCACCGCCGACTTGGGCATCGAGAACGTTCCCGTCGCGATGACCGACAACGGCCCCGATATGGACGAAATCGAGCGCCTGGTTGCCGCCGACGATTCCATCAAGGGTATATGGTGCGTGCCCAAGTATTCCAACCCCACGGGCATCACCTTTAGCGAGGACACTGTGCGTCGCCTGGTCGAGATGCCCACGGCCGCGCCCGATTTCCGCATCTTCTGGGACAACGCCTACTGCGTGCACGACCTGTACGACGAGACCGATGAGCTCGCAAACATTTTTGACCTCGCTCGCGCGGCGGGCACCGAGGACCGCGTGGTGGCCTTTGCCTCGACGTCCAAGATCACCTTCCCGGGCGCCGGTATCGGCTTTATCGGTGCGAGCCCCGCGGTCATCGCCGAGTTCTCCAAGCGCCTGAAGGCCGGCCTCATCAGTGCCGATAAGCTCAACCAGCTGCGTCACGTGCGCTTCCTTCCCACCATCGAGGCGGTCAAGGAGCACATGAAAAAGCATGCCGAGTTTTTGCGCCCGCGCTTTGAGGCCGTTGAGCGCAAGCTCACCGAGGGCTTGGGCGATACGGGTTGCGCTACTTGGACGCACCCCCGCGGCGGCTACTTTGTAAGCTTCGATGGTCCCGAGGGCTCGGCCCAAAAGGTCGCCGCGCTCTGCGCCGACCTGGGCGTCAAGCTCACACCGGCCGGCGCCACTTGGCCCTATGGCAAGGACCCGCGCGACACCAACATCCGCATCGCGCCGAGCTATCCCACGGTCGAGGACCTGGAGGCCGCGCTCGACGTGCTGGTGCTGGCCGTTAAGCTTGTCGCTGCCGAGCTTGCTCGTGCCGAGCGCGCCTAACGTCTAGGGCCCCGCAAGTCCGCGCCCAGTACTATCCGCACTTTCGATACGTAAAGGAGCGTATACATGGATTTGGGTATTTCCACCAACCCCACGCCGGAGACCTACACCATTAAGGTAACCGGCGAGATCGATATCTCTAACGCCGATAGCCTGCGCAATGCCATCGACCTGGCGCTCGAGCAGCCCACTGAGGCCGTTGAGCTCGATTTTGCCCAGGTGAGCTACATCGACTCGACGGGCATTGGCGTGCTCGTGGGCGCCGCGCACCACGCGGTCGACCACGGCAAGCGCTTTAGCTGCACCAATGTGCAGCCCCCGGTGATGCGCGTGGTTCAGCTGTTGGGTGTCGACCAGGAGATTTCGATCACCGCTGCATAATCTTTGCCCCCAAAAGGGCATGCCGTTTGGCATATGTTTGTGATGCGCTCGGACGTTTTGGCGTCCGGGCGCTATACTTGACCGAATGAATAGACGAGTTCCGGCCGAATGGCGCGGTGCGGGCTCGACTCACATCGAGCCTTGGAGGTATGTGTGTTTGGTATTGGAGAGGGTGAGCTCGCGATCATCGTGGTCTTCGGCTTTTTGCTGTTTGGCCCGGATAAGCTCCCGCAGATGGGCCGTACGATCGGCCGTGCCATCCGTCAGTTCCGCGAGACGCAGGAAAAGATGACGGCCGTTGTTCAGTCCGAGATCATCGACCCGGTAAGCGAGGCCGCGTCGGCCCCGGTCAAGCCCAAGAAGGCTGCCGTCGATGATGATTCCGATGCGGACGAGGATGCCGTCGAGACGGCTGCGCCCGCAAAGAAGGAGACCTTTGCCGAGCGCCGTGCCCGCCTTGCCGCCGAGAAGGCCGCAAGCGAGGGTGCCACCGAGGGCGAAGGCGCTGCTGATGAGGCCGAGCCCGCCAAGGCCGAGCCTGCCGCTGCCACCGTCGATCCCGAACCTGCTGCAGAGCCGGAGCCCGAGCCCGAGCCGGCAGAGCCCACGACGGCCGATCTCTACGCCCGTCGTCCCCGCAAGCGCAAGGCCGTCGTCGACCAGCTCGCTCGCGAGCTCGAGGCCGAGGACGACGCTGCCGCCGCCGACGCCTCGAAGGGAGGCGATGAGTAATGCCTATCGGACCTGCGCGTATGCCGCTCTTCGATCACCTGGGAGAACTCCGTCGCCGCCTGACCATCGTGGTCGTGTCGGTGTTTGCCGCCGCTATCGTGCTGTATTTCGCCACGCCTGTTGTGCTCGACATCCTGGAAGATCCCATCCGCTCCTTTGTGCCGGACGGTAAGTTCTACATCACTACCACGCTCGGCGGCTTTGGCTTGCGCTTCTCGCTGGCCATCAAGATGGCCGTGGTCATGTGCACGCCCATGATCATCTGGCAGATTCTAGCGTTTTTCCTGCCGGCGCTTCGACCCAACGAGCGCAAGTGGGTCGTGCCCACGGTGCTCGCCTCGACGGTGCTGTTCTTCCTGGGTGCCATCTTCTGCTACTTCATCATCATTCCTGCGGGCTTTGAGTGGCTCATCGGCGAGACCTCGGCCGTCGCTACGGCACTGCCCGATCTGGAGAACTACGTCAACATGGAGCTGCTCTTTATGATCGGCTTTGGCGTGGCGTTTGAGCTGCCGCTCATCATCTTCTATCTGTCCGTCTTCCACATCGTGTCCTACGCTGCTTTCCGCGGTGCCTGGCGTTATGTATACGTTGGCCTGCTCGTGGGCTCGGCTGTGATCACGCCCGACGGCTCGCCCGTTACGCTGGGTCTCATGTATGGCGCCCTGCTCTCGCTCTACGAGATTTCGCTCGCCATCGCCCGTGTGGTCATTACCGCGCGCGAGGGCAAGGAGGGCCTGTTTGTGAGTCGTCTGGACCTGTTCTCGGACGATGAGGACGACGAGGAGTAAATCGGTATGCACGAGGTTGGCATTGTCAACGGCATACTCGATACAGTGATTCGCGCGGCGCGTGGGGCGGGGGCCTCGCGCGCCGTTTTGGTAACGCTGCGTATCGGGGATATGACCGAGGTCGTGCGCGAGGCGCTCGACTTTGCCTGGGAGACGTTTCGCGACGAGGACCCGCTCACGCGCGGCTGCGAGCTTGCCGTGGAGGAGGTCCATCCACAAAGCGAGTGCCTGGACTGCGGCGAGGTCTTTGATCACGACCGTTTCCATTGTCGCTGTCCCCAGTGTGGCGGCGCCAACGTGCGTCTGCTGCACGGCCGCGAACTCGACATCGCAAGTATCGAGATCGAGACCCCCGACGATTAGCCCGCCAGCAACCTGGGGACGGGGTATAAATGGTAGAAGTAAGGAGCGCCGAGTATGGCCGAGAAAACGATTGATATCGCATCGCCAATTCTGTCGCGCAATGAGCGCCTGGCAGATCAGCTGCGACAGCGATTTAAAGAGACAGGCACCTATGTGATCAATGTGCTGTCGAGCCCTGGCTCGGGCAAGACCACTACGATTCTGGGCACCAACGAGCGCCTGCGCGACAAGGCCGGCTTGTGCTGCGCCGTCATCGAGGGCGATATCGCCTCGGACGTCGACGCCATCACCATGAAGGAAGCCGGCATGCCCGCCATCCAAATCAACACGGGCGGCCTGTGCCACCTCGAGGGCAACATGATCATGGAGGCCGTTGACGCCTTCGACCAGGCTGTGGGTCTGGAAAACATCGACGTCATCTTTATCGAAAACGTGGGTAACCTGGTCTGCCCAGTCGACTTTGACCTGGGCGAGAACCTGTCCATCATGATCCTCTCGGTGCCCGAGGGCGACGACAAGCCCATCAAGTACCCGGGCATCTTCCAACACGCCGGCGCGCAGCTGCTCAACAAGGTTGACGTGGCTCCGGCTTTCGATTTTGACATGGATAGGTATACTAAGACACTCGATGACCTCAATCCACAGGCGCCGCGGTTTGCCGTGAGCGCGCGCAAGGGCGAGGGCATGGATGCCTGGTGCGATTGGCTCATCGGGCAGATTGAGCAAGCAAGGGCGTAAGTCGGCCGCCATACGGGCGGGCGTAGCCGCAGAGATACGAGATAGGAGCCTCTTTTGAAGCTCATCATCGCCGAGAAAAACGACGCCGCGCGTCAGATCGCCGAGCGTCTGTCCACGGGCAAGCCCAAAAAGGACAAGGTGTACAACACCGCCATCTACCGTTTTGAGTGGAAGGGCGAGGAGTGCGTGACCATCGGCCTTGCCGGTCACATCCTAGCGCCCGATTTTTGCGACAGCGTGCTGTTCGATAAAAAGCTGGGCTGGTATTCGGTCACCGAGGACGGCGAGATGCTGCCGGCCGACATACCCGATGGCCTGGCGCGTCCGCCCTACGACACCAAGCGCAAGCCGTTTCTTGCCGATGGCATCTCAATCAAGGGCTGGAAACTCGAGAGCCTGCCTTACCTCACCTGGGCGCCCGTCATTAAGCTACCGGCCGAGAAGGAACTCATTCGTTCGCTCAAGAACCTCGCTAAAAAGTCTGACAGCGTCATTATCGCCACGGACTTCGATCGCGAGGGCGAGCTAATCGGTTCGGACGCCCTCAACAAGGTGCGCGAGGTGGCGCCGGACTTGCCGGTTGCCCGCGCCCAGTACTCTTCGTTTACCAAGGCCGAGATCACGCAGGCCTTCGATAATCTCGTCTCGCTCGACCAGAATCTGGCCGACGCCGGCGAGAGCCGCCAGCACATCGACCTCATTTGGGGTGCGGTGCTCACGCGCTACCTGACGCTCGCCAAGTTTGGCGGCTTTGGTAACGTGCGCTCTGCCGGCCGTGTGCAGACGCCGACGCTTGCCCTGGTGGTCGAGCGCGAGCGCGAGCGCATGGCGTTTGTGCCCGAGGACTATTGGCAGATTCGCGGCATGGGTGCCGCGCAAGGCGCTGCCGAGGACGATCGCTTTAAGATCGCGCACAAGACGGCGCGCTTTACCGACAAGGATGCTGCTGAGACGGCGTACGGTCACGTTGACGGTGCCAAGACGGCAACCGTCGCCGCGGTGACCAAGCGCTCGCGCAAGCAGCAGCCGCCCACGCCGTTTGCGACCACCTCGCTGCAGGCTGCCGCCGCAGCCGAGGGCATCTCGCCTGCGCGTACCATGCGCATCGCTGAGTCCCTCTACATGGCGGGCCTTATCAGCTACCCGCGTGTCGACAACACCGTGTATCCCGCGACGCTCGATCTGGGCGCCGTAGTGAGCGACCTGGCAAAGATCAACCCGGCGCTGGCGCCCGTGTGCAAAAAGGTCCTCGCCGGCCCCATGAAGCCCACGCGCGGTAAAGTCGAGACCACCGACCACCCGCCTATCTACCCTACGGGCGAGGGCGATCCGTCCACACTCGACGGCGGCCAGCGCAAGCTCTACGACCTCATCGCCCGCCGCTTCCTAGCGACGCTTATGGGTCCCGCGACCATCGAGAACACCAAGCTCGAGCTCGACGTCAACGGTGAGCCGTTCGTGGCTTCGGGCGATGTGCTCGTGACTCCGGGCTTCCGCGAGGCGTATCCGTATGGACTTAAGCGCGATGAGCAGATGCCGCCGCTGGAGCAGGGCGATACGGTCGACGTGTTCGACATTAAGCTCGAGGCAAAGCAGACCGAGCCGCCCGCGCGCTACAGCCAGGGCAAGCTCGTGCAGGAGATGGAAAAGCGCGGCCTGGGCACCAAGTCCACGCGCGCGAGCATCATCGAGCGCCTGTATGCCGTGCGCTATCTCAAAAACGATCCCGTTGAGCCGAGCCAGCTGGGCATTGCCATCATCGATGCGCTGTCACAGTTTGCCCCGCGCATCACGAGCCCCGATATGACCAGTGAGCTCGACGGCGACATGACCCGCGTCGAGCGCGGCGAGGACACCGAAGAGCATGTCGTGACGCACTCGCGCGCGCTGCTGGCTGGCGTGCTCGACGAGCTGCTCAAGCACACGCAGGAGCTGGGCGACGCCATCAGCGACGCCGTCACGGCCGATGCGCGCGTGGGCGCTTGCCCCAAGTGCGGCAAGGACCTGGTCATGAAGACGAGCGCCAAGACCCGTGGCAGCTTTATCGGCTGCATGGGTTGGCCCGACTGCGATGTGACCTATCCGGTGCCGAGCGGCGTTAAGGTGAGCCCGCTCGAGGGCGAGGCGGCCGTGTGCCCCGAGTGCGGCGCGCCGCGCATTAAGTGCCAGCCGTTCCGTCAGAAGGCCTTTGAGATCTGCGTGAACCCCACGTGCCCCACTAACTACGAACCCGACCTTAAGGTGGGTGAGTGCAAGGTATGTGCCGAGGCCGGACGCCATGGCGACCTGATCGCACACAAGAGCGAGAAGAGCGGCAAGCGCTTTATCCGCTGCACCAACTACGATGACTGCGGCGTGAGCTATCCTCTGCCGGCGCGCGGTAAGCTCGAGGCGACGGGTGAGACCTGCCCCGAGTGCGGCGCCCCCATCGTGGTGGTCAACACGGCGCGCGGCCCGTGGCGCATCTGCGTGAACATGGACTGCCCGACCAAGGAGAAGAAGCCCGCCCGCGGCCGCAAGACCACGACCAAGGCGAGCACGGCCAAGAAGACGACGGCGGCAAAGAAGACTGCTGCCAAAAAGACGACGGCGAAAAAGACGACGTCCAAGAAGTCGACTACCAAAAAGACCGCTGCCGACAAGTAGCCGAGCACATATAGACGCGGCGGGGCCGGGCGCGCAAATGCAAATGCGCGCCCGGCCCCACTTCTAAGTTGCGGTGAAATAGGGACTGTTTTTGCTGGCAAAAGGCCTAATTAATCCCTATTTCACCGCAAGTTTTGATCAGTTGTTGGGATTACTTCACCTCGACAGGCTTGGCGCTGGGATAGCGCTCCTCAAAATCTAGGCGGTACTTATTGTCATTGGTGCCCGCCACGTTGTCGCGCGACAGCGGCGCCACGATCTCATTCTTGTGATCCGCAGGCTTGGTGTATTTCAGGCTGATCTCCCAGGCATCACAGATTGCGTCAATGCGGTGATCCAGGTCGTCATACAGGGCAACGATGTCTTTCCAGGAACTGTAGTTCTTAGAGCTCGTCGGGACGTCCAGGTCCTCGACGATGTCGTAATACTGCTCGATGGTGTCCTCTGTGCGCTCGGCGACGTCGGCGAGATTTTGACGGGTGGTGCGATCTTCTTCCAGATAGCTGCCGTTGAAGTTCTGCGCGCAGCCACGGACGTAGTTGTCGAGGTCTTCGAGCAAGTCGTAGTATTCGCTCAGTTGGCGGTAGAGATTCTGCTCGGAGAGCGTTGCTTCGCCGCCATCCTCGTCGTCATCGTCATCGTCATCGTCATCATCGTCGTACAGGCTGTTGGGATCGCCGAGAGGCTTTAGGTCATCGTCGTCGACGTCATGGTGCAGCTTAGCTACCTCGGCAGTCGTCTGCGTGGCGGCGCTGTCGAAAGGCTTGATCACAAAGAAAACGACCAGGGCGATGATGATCGCCACCAGCACAACGATAACGGCGATAAGCGGCCCGGCGCCGCTCTTTTTGGGAGCGGGGGTCTGTGGCGAAGCGGGCGCGTATGCGGGAGCCGGCTCCTGTTGGGACGAGCCGCTCGCGACGGGTATGCGCTGCGTGGTCTCGACGGCCGCGGGGCCTGCGGCGGGGTCGGGGCGATAGGCGAGGGGGTCGTCCGCCTTGGCTTGCGGCGTATCGAGGGAACCGGTCTGCTCGAAAGCGGGCTGGCTATCGCTCGCGGTTGTTTGCTCAACGGGTGCACCGCACGAGGTGCAGAACTTGGCATTATCTGCAAGAAGCTTGCCGCACGAGGCGCAATACCGAGACATTGCCACTCCTTTCGCCACATTTCAATGCAATACGACGATTATACCCAGCGCCCAAAAATCCCCATCATAAGTTGCGGTGAAATAGGGACTGTTTGGCGGTCTCAGAGCTTCAATCAGTCCCTATTTCACCGCAACTTCGGGGATGCCTCGATGGCTAGGTTGTGGGGGTCATTGGGGACGTTCTTAAACGACTAGTCATTCAAGAACGTCCCCAATGACTAGGTGGGGTTTGGGACGCGCCTGCCCCTGGGGTATCATGGCTTGGTTGCTATAACTCGCATTTACGCGCCTTGTAGGAAGGGGCTGCGCCCATGGCTTTTGAGCCCGCTCAACATAGCTTCATTACGCTCGAGGGTGTCGATGGCGCCGGTAAATCTACGCAGGCGCGCCTGCTTGCCCGTGCGCTCGACCTTGCCGGCTACCAGGTTGTGACCCTGCGCGAGCCGGGCGGTACCGCCATCAGCGAAAAGATCCGTGCTCTGCTGCTCGACCCCGCCAATACGGCGATGGGCGACACCTGCGAGTTGTTGCTCTACGAGGCCGCGCGCGCCCAGTTGGTGCACGAGGTCATCGCCCCCGCGCTCGCAGCCGGCAAGGTGGTCCTGTGCGATCGCTTCTACGATTCCACGACCTGCTACCAGGCGTTTGCCGACGGCCTCGATCGCCAGATGGTGCGCGATGCCAACAACCTGGCCGTCGCGGGAACGCACCCGGCGCTCACGCTCGTCTATCACATCACGCCCGAGCAGGCGGCGCTGCGCATGGCCGCCCGTGGTGCGGCAGACCGCATGGAGGCCAAGGGTATGGCCTTCCAAGAGCGTGTTTACCAGGGATTTTGCGCCATTGCCGCTGAGGAACCAAACCGCGTAAAGCTCATCGACGCGACCGCGTCCATCGAGGACGTCTTCGCGCAGACGGTTGAGCAGGTTTGCGCCTACGGCCTCCACATTTCCCAGGATGCCGTCGCTGCCGCGCTAGCCCAGGAGGCCGAGTAATATGGCCCCCGCTCAGGCAAGCCTGCTGGCCAAGCTCGACACCCAACAGCGCGTGCGCGACTTTTTGACCAACGCCATCGCAAGCGGCCGCGCATCGCACGCCTACCTGTTCTTGGGCGCGCTCGGCGCGGGCAAGCTCGACGCCGCGTGGGCGCTCGCCCAAGCCTTCCTGTGCGAGCAGGACGGCTGCGGCTCATGCGATGGCTGCGTGCGCGTCGCCCGCCATACGCACCCCGATGTGCACTATTACACGCCCGAGAGCGCCACGGGCTACCTCATCGCCCAGACCCGCGAGCTGCTCGACGACGTGCCGCTGGCGCCCATCCGTGCCAAGGCCAAGGTCTACATCATCGACCGTGCCGAGCAGCTGCGCGCCAACACCGCCAACGCACTGCTCAAAACGCTCGAGGAGCCGCCCGAGGGCGTTATGTTTATCTTGCTGGGCACCTCGGCAGACGTGATGTTGCCCACTATCGTGAGCCGCTGCCAGTGCGTGCCGTTTCGGCTGGTATCGCCCGCCGTCGCCGCGCAGGCCGTGAGCCGCGCCACCGGTCAGGACCCTGCGCGTTGCCGCATGGCGGTCGCCGTGGCGGGGAGTCCCACGCGTGGCATCGAGTTCCTCAAGAGCGCTGAGCGCCAGGACGCCCGCCGTCAGATGGTTCGCGCCATCGATTCGCTTATCGCCGCCGACGAGGCCGACGTGCTCAGCCGCGCCAAGTCGCTCATCGTCGCCGTTAAGGCGCCGCTCGCCGAGGTCAAGTCCACGCAGGAAAAGGTGCTCGAGCAAAACGCCGACTACCTGTCGCGTGGAGCATTGAAGCAGCTTGAGGACCGCAACAAGCGCGAACTCAACGCGCGCGAGCGTTCGGGTATCATGGAAGCGCTGGCGAGCGCGCGGACGCTCATGCGCGACGTGCTGCTGACGCTTCAGGACGAGGCGGCCGACGTGGTGAACGAAGACGTGCGCGACACGATCGGTCGGCTTGCCGCCGCGACCAATGTTGCGGGTGCCACCCGGGCGCTCGAGGCAGTCGCGACCGCCGAGCGCAACATCGCCAGAAACGTTACTCCCCAGCTGGCCATCGAGGTCATGCTGTTCGATATCAGGAAGGCACTGAAATGCCGTTAGTCGTACCCGTTAAGTTTACCTACGCCTCGCGCGACCTGTGGTTCGATCCGCAGGATCTGGATATCCTCGAGGCCGATTATGCCATTTGCTCCACCGAGCGCGGAACCGAGATCGGCCTGGTCACTGCCGATCCCTTTGAGGTGCCGCAAGATGAGATCGGTCAGCCGCTCAAGCCCGTGCTGCGTGTGGCGAGCGACATCGACCTGCAGCTTGCCGACGATCTGGCCATTCAGGGCGACGAGGCCATGGTCGACTTCCGCCGCCTGGTCAAGGAGCTCGACCTCGAGATGAAGCCGGTCGGCGTCGAGTACCTGTTTGGCGGCGAGAAGGCCGTGTTCTACTTTGCGGCCGAGGAGCGCGTCGATTTTCGTCAGCTCGTCAAGGACCTGTCCTCGACGCTGCACATTCGCGTCGACATGCGCCAGATCGGCGTGCGCGACGAGACCCGCCTGGTGGGCGGCTATGCCCAATGCGGACAGGAGCTCTGCTGCACGCGCTTTGGCGGACAGTTTGAGCCCGTCTCGATTCGCATGGCAAAAGAGCAGGACCTACCGCTCAACTCGTCCAAGATCAGCGGCGTATGCGGCCGCCTGATGTGCTGCCTGCGCTATGAGTTCGAGGCGTACAAGGACTTTAAGAGCCGTGCGCCCAAAAAGAAGACGCTCATCGATACGCCGCTTGGCAAGGCGCGTATTCAGGAGTATGACACGCCGCGTGAGCAGCTGGTGCTGCGCCTGGAGAACGGTAAAGTCTTTAAGGTCAACCTGGCCGATATGACGTGCTCGGAGGGCTGCAAAAAGAAGGCCGCCGAGCAGGGCTGCAGCTGCCGCCCCGACTGCGTGACGCGCGACGTGCTCGAGCGCATCGAGTCGCCCGAGATGCGCCTGGCGCTCATGGAGCTCGACCGCGAGAACGGCGTCGATGTGGGCGATGGCCTGTCGAGTGCCGACCGTCTGGCCGGCACGTCGATGCCCAAGCGCCGTCGTCGCGATGCTGAATCCGATGCTCGCGCCGGTCAGGGTCAGGGCGAGGGCCGTGGCCGCGGAAAGGGCCGCGGTAAGGCCGAGACACCCGAGGCCGAGGGGGCGGCCGATGGCCGTCGCCGTCGCAAGCGCGCGGGCTCGGGCGATGCTACCGAGGTTGCAGCCGCGGGCAAGAACGCCTCTCGCGAGCGCGAGGTTCAGCAGCCCCAGCAGCAGAATCGCGGCGGCGGCATGAACCCCACACGTCGCCGCCGCCGTCATCTGTCGAGCGAGGAGCGCGAGGACGCCTTCCGCGCCGCAGCTGCTCGCGAGGCCGGTGCCGCTTCCAAGGGCGCCTCGGCCTCCGATGCGCCTGTCGACAAGGGCGGCAAGCCACGTGGCGAGGAGGAGCGCGCGCCGCGTCCGCGCCGTCGCCATTCCTCGGGCGCGCAGCAGAAGCCCTCAGTGCCCTCCGTGGCCGATCAGGTCTCGGATGGCGAGGTCAAGGTCACGCGCCGTCGTCCCGGAGATGGCGGGGGAGCGGCTGCCAAGGCTTCGCATGGCGCCGCTCGTGACGAGCGCGAGCCGCGCGGTGGCGAGGGCTCGGCCGACCAGGGTCAAAAGCGCCGTCGCCGTCGTCGTTCCCGCAAGCCGCGCCAGGATGGTGGCGAGGGCTCGACCCCGTCTTCGTCCGCACCACAACCGCCCGCCGGCGAATAACGCCCGCGAGCGGATTTAACCCGCCTTGCCCCGAGCGCATCGGGGTATCATAGCGCCGAATCAACAACCCTCCCTGCGATCGAGCGTAGGGAGGGTTGTGTCTTGAAGAGCCATCTGAACATATTGAGCCGTCTGCAGAGTGCCGGTGCCCTACCGTTTGCGGACGAATTGCTACCGTTTGCCGAGCGCGCGACGTACGAGGCGCTCGAGGCATTGTCGCCAACACGATGTGCCGGCTGCGAACGCGCCGATGCGCTTATTTGCCAAGACTGCCTGGCCGCGCTCACGCTCATCGACCCACGTCATAGCTGTACCCGATGCGGCGCCCCGTTTGGGGATTTGCTGTGCACTGAGTGTTCGGTCGAGGGCACGTCCTCGGCAATGGCGGAGGCGCTCGACCGCTGCCTGGCGTGCGCCGTCTATGCGCATCCGCTGCCGCGCATCATTAAAGCGTACAAGGATGCGGGCGAGCGACGTCTGGCTCCGTATCTGGCGGAGCTGCTCTACGACACCGCCCTGCATGCCCAGGTCGTAGCGCCCGATCGCTACGGAGGCGTGCTGTCCGGTGCGGATGCGGTGGTGTTTGTGCCTGCGACGGCGGCAGCGTTTCGGCGGCGTGGTTTTGATCATATGGAGGCTATTGCGCGCCCATTTTGCGAGCTGTCGGGTGTTCCTCTGCTCGATGCTCTCGCCAAGTACGGGCATGGCGACCAGCGCGAACTCGGTCGTGAGGAGCGCCGCGAGCGTGCCCAAGGCATGTACGAGACGGTTGAGGACGTGCACGGCCGCCACCTGCTGCTTATCGATGACGTTATCACCACGGGTGCGACGATGGCAGCGGCTTCGGCGGAACTCAAGCGCGCCGGTGCCACGGCCGTTGATGGCCTCACTATCGCACGCGTTTGGTAGGGGTGGTTTTGTGGCAGTAAAGATTGAGCGGCGCAACGAGCCGACAGGCGAACAGCTAGCGGCTTCCATAATTCTGACCGGCGCCTCGGCGCTGCGCATGATGCGCGCCGAGCGCCGGCAGATGGGCTATATCAGCTGGAAGGACCTTAATCCCGATGAAGAGCGCCGTGTGCTGCGCACATCGTCGCCCTCGACCGAGGACATCTATCTTCCCGATTTGGTGCGGATTGGGGCCGCAAGCGGCGAGGTGCAAGAGGATTTGTGCTTGCTGGTAGGGTCTGCAGCGCAGCGCCGCCGTATTCTTGGCGTGAGCTGGTCCGTATGCTCCGAGTTGCCCGCCGGCTCGATTCTAGAGGTGGAACCGGGGGTGTACAGTCTATCTCCCGAGGCCCTTTGCGTAGCCGTCGCGCGCGAGGTCGGCTGCATCCAGGCATTTGCCCTGGCCCAGGAGCTGTGCTCTAAGATTTCACTGAGTGACCGCGGGAAGTATCTGCCTCCCTACACCTCGCCTGTCGTGAACAAATTGGCAAAGGACAAAGACCAGCCGCCAGATGTCGGTTACTTTGAGGTCGAGTCCGTGCTGACACCCGATTGCCTGGTAGATTACCTCGCGGCATGCAAGGGGAGCGCGGCCAAGCAGCTGCGGCGGCTGTGTCCCTATCTGTCGGAAAACCTGCGTTCACCCATGGAGTGCATCATGCTTGCCATGTTTTCGCTTCCGTTTTCCTATGGCGGATTTGCCTGTGGTCCCTTTAAGACCGACTACAAGATCGAGTTCAACGACCGTGCACAGGCGATCTCGGGGATGCCGCATGCGGTTTGCGATGCCTTTCAGGAAGCAGCCCGGTTTGACTTGGAATACAACGGTGAGCTGGGCCATTCCTCTCGGAGGGGACGTATCCATGATGAAAAGCGCAACACGGGCTTGATTACTATGGGAATCGAGGTCGCGACGGTCAACAACGAAATGCTCTGTGACATGGAAGCGATGGAAGCACTCGCATGGCGCATCCACCAGCGTATGCGAAAGCGGTACCGGAATCGTGTCGATGCCCGCAGGAAAAAGCAAGAGGCGCTGCTTAACACGCTGCGGGCGTGTTTTGGGCTTAAACCCGCCTAACAATGCTCTGAAACAGGGAGTTGGATATATGCTCTGGCCAAAATATAGCAAATATGAGTACTGCTACAAATTCAGTAACAGTAAAATCAGGGATTTTGGGACTGGAAGATGGGGTAAATTAGAAAGTTATTAAACAAATGTGGAATATCCTGGCATCAATCTGACGTTATAGAGCGTGAAAACAGCTTGCAGAGCCAAAAACTCCTGCTACTAAATTGGTAACAGTACTCATATTTGCTATTTTTTGGCCACGGCACCCTGAGACGGGTGCCCCGGAGCTCCCCGTAGGGGAGCTCCGGGCTTCATAGGGGCACGAATAGCCCGCTCCGACCTGCGAAATCTGTACTCGCGATGCGAATAACGCCCCTAACCTTAAACTTTAGCTTGAACTTAGCTATAATGCGCTACGTTCCTGCCAGGCTGTGGTTGCGGACGGACGAAATGCCCGTCCTAGTCCAAGACAGACGCGGTCAAAGGGATCCACGTAAGCGACCGCGTGCGCGCGGCGCGATCATGGCGCGTCCTAGATGTAAGCCGCACCGTCCGTTCTACTTTCTTTGGGGCAATACCGCCTCGCGGGCGAGCGGGTCAGTCGTGAAGGTGGCTGCGGCCTCCCGAGCAAACACCCCGGTGCGCAAGTGTGGGGTCAAATACCAGGTCAGCTGGTGGGAACAACCTGATATTCCGCGCAACGCACGGATCGTATACGACACAGAAGGCAGGGTAGTGGACATGGTGAGGGGCAGCTTGATGCACGCGGCTCGGTTAGGTGCTGGGACCGCAGCGGTCATCGCCGTTTTGGGCCTGAGCGGATGCGCGTTCAACCCGCTGTCTACGTTCACGACTCCCACGATCGACCAGATCGAGTACGAGACCGTCACGCCGGCGGTGTCGGACGACGCCCTGGTCACTCCCGGAACCCTGACGGTCGCCCTCGATACTTCCGATGCGCCGCAGGCCATGCAGGACGCCGACGGCGAGCTCACGGGGTATGCGGTTGACGCCGCCCGCGCCCTCGCAAGCCGCATGGGCCTTAAGGTCTCCTTTGTCGATGCGTCTTCGGCAGGTTCCGCGCTCGGCGACAAAAAGGCCGATATCTTTATCGGCGAGATTAACTCCACGGACGGGGACATTAGCTCGCTCGGCACCTGCCTGTACGATGCCACTTCCGTGTTCGGTAAAACTAGCGATGGTGGGTCGCTAAGCGTTTCCACCGATACCCTTAACACGTCCACCCTGGGCGTTCAGATGTCCTCGGCCTCGCAGGAGGCGCTTGCTAAGCAGAGCATCACCGCCAACCAAAAGACCTACTCCAACATCAACGAGTGCTTTGAGGCGCTCGAGTCCGGCGAGGTCGACTATGTGATCTGCGACTCCACGGCCGGCGGCTACCTTGCACGCCTGATGAGCGAGGTCTCCTATGTCGGTGCGCTCGAGGCGCCCTCGACGCTTGGTGTTGCGGGCGCCTCGTCCAATGACGAACTGTGCCGTGCCGTGAGCGACGCCCTCGACGACATCACGGTCGACGGTACGCTCGAGGCAGTCCACTGCGTCTGGTATGGCACGATGCCCTACGACCTCACCACTAAGACGGTTTCGGGCGCTAGCGTGCAGCCGGGTGACTCTGAGTCCAGTGAGACCATGTCCTCCGGCAGCGAGTCCTCCGATTCCAACAATGAGACCGCATCCTCCGAGGACAACTCGTCCAGCCAGGAAGGCACCATCACCGACGACGACATTAACAAACTCAATAGCTAGTTATTGCTAGGGGTGGTGTCTCCTATACGTTGGAAAGGACACTTCTTCACGGTTTCAACACGCACTGCCGGGCTTCTCCAATAGGGGAGTCCGGCTTTTTCATCCCTATAAAACCAGCAGGTCAAAGCTAATTTTCGGGACCAAATACAAATCTGTCGGCTCCCTCCTATAGCGCACTTTGCCACAGAAAAGTGCGAGACTTCGGTATGCGGTATCAAGCAATCGTTATTCGGGTCTTTAGGAATCCGCGTGATTAAATACACGGCAATGGGTACATAGCCAGTACGGTAAGTCCCCGAGGCAGATTGGAGCCACGTATGGATATCAAGGTTTCTGGACGCAAGACGACGGTAACCGATGCTCTGCGTGCGCATGTGGATGAGAAGATCGGCGAGGCGCTCAAGGTTTTCGATATCGAGCCCATGACGGTCGACGTTGTACTTCGCTATGAGAAGAACCCCTCGAACCCCAACCCGGCAATCGTCGAGGTCACGGTTCGTGCCCGCGGTTCGGTGATTCGCGTTGCCGAGCACGGTGCAGATATGTACGCCGCCATCGACCTCTCCGCCGATAAGGTCACCCGCCAGCTGCGCAAGTTCAAGACCAAGGTCGTGGACAACCGCCAGGGCGGTGCCAGCGCCGCGGATGTCGCGCCGGTCGAGCGCGTCGAGGATCTGGCCGACCTGCTGCTGCCCGAGGAGGAGGACGACCTGCTCGTCCGCGAGAAGGTTATCGACGTCACCCCGATGACTGAGGAGCAGGCGCTGGTGCAGACCGATCTGCTCGGCCACGACTTCTACGTGTTCGAGAACGCGACGACCGGCCTTATCAATGTGGTGTATCACCGTAAGAATGGTGGATATGGCATCATCAAGCCCCGCATCGAAACACTTGACGAGTAAAATACGTTAACTTGCATGAGTTAACGGTTGGCGGCCATCCCATGCGGGTGGCCGCCTTTTTACGTAAGGAGTCGCTTTGATGGACAAGGCCGCATCTACCGGTCATTCGGACCGTTGCCGCATCGTCGTCGATACCTGCTGCGACTTTAGCCCCGAGGTCGCCGCGAACCTCGATGTCGATATCCTGGGTTTCCCCTTCATTATCGATGGCGAGGAGCGCACGGATGACATCTGGTCGAGCATCACGCCCAAGGAGTTTTACGACCGCATGCGCGCTGGTGCCCGCGTGTCCACCTCGGCTGTGTCGCTCGGTCGCTATATCGAGTTCTTTACCGAGTGCGCCAAAGAGGGCACGCCCACGGTCTACCTGTGCTTTACCTCGGCGCTGTCGTCGAGCTACAACTCCGCGTGCCAGGCGGCAGATGCCGTGCGCGCCGAGTATCCCGATTTTGAGCTGTACGTGGTCGACAACGCTCTGCCCTGCGCGACCGGCGCGCTCTTGGCGCTCGAGGCCGTGCGCCAGCGTTCGGCGGGACTGACCGCCAAGCAGCTGGTCGATTGGGCAAACGAGGCAAAGACCTACGTCCACGGCTACTTTACGCTCGAGAGCTTCGACGCACTGGCTGCCGGCGGCCGCATTCCGCCCGCGGCGGCGCAGCTCACGGCAAAGCTCGACGTCAAGCCCGAGCTCTCCTACGACCTGGCCGGCTCGCTGTCGCTGATCGGCGTCAACCGCGGCCGCAAGAAGGCGCTCAAGTCCATCCTCAAGTCGTTCCGCGAGAACTACGTGCCCGATCGCACCATGCCCATCGCCATCATGACGGCCGATGCCGAAAAGGATGGTGACTGGCTCGAAGCCGCCATCCGCAAGGAGGAGGGTTGCGCCGACGTCACGATCATTCGCGGCTCTGTGGGTCCCACCATCGGCTCGCACGTGGGCCCCGGCATGGTGGGCTGCGCGTTTTGGGGTAAGAACCGCGCCGACAAGGCGTCGCTTTCCGACCGTATCGCCCGCCGCGTGCGCGGTCAGTAGGCAAGCGCTGCGTCCGTAATCGCCCTCGACTCACAGCCCAAACGCTGGCACCGAGTATTCAACCTGGTAACAACACCCAACCCAAAAGGAAAGGTTTCATGGCAAACAAGCTCTCCGTCGCATTCATTGGCACCGGAATCATGGGTGCCCCCATCGCCGGCCACATTCTGGACGCCGGCTATCCCGTCACGGTCAACAACCGCACCAAGTCCAAGGCGGCGGCGCTTATCGAGCGCGGCGCCGTCTGGGCAGATACGCCGGCCGATGCCGCGGCGAACGCCGATGTCGTCTTTACCATGGTGGGCTATCCCTCCGAGGTCGAGGAACTCTACCTGGCGGGCGACGGCCTGCTCTCGTGCACTAAGCCCGGCGCGGTCTTGATCGACCTCACCACGAGCTCGCCCGAGCTTGCCCGTGACATTGCCGAGGCCGCCCAGGTTTCTGGTCGCATGGCGTTTGACTGCCCCGTCACCGGCGGCGAGTCGGGCGCTATCGCCGGTACGCTCACGGCTATCGTGGGCGCTACCGAGAACGACATCGCGCCGGTCCGCGACATCCTTGCCACCTTTGCGGCCAACATCTGCTGCTTCGACGGCGCCGGCAAGGGCCAGGCTGCCAAGCTCGCCAACCAGGTGTCGCTGGGCGCCTGCATGGTCGGCATGGCAGACGCCATGGCATTTGCCGAGTTGAGCGGCCTTGACCTGGAGAAGACCCGCCAGATGATCCTGGGCGGCACCGGCAAGTCCGGCGCCATGGAGAGCCTGGCTCCCAAGGCGCTCGACGGCGACTACAAGCCCGGCTTTATGGTCGAGCACTTTATCAAGGACCTGCGCTTGGCGCTCGCCTATGCCGACGACCGCGAGCTTGCGCTGCCCGGTGCCGACGTGGCCTTTACGCTCTACGACATGCTCGACGCCATCGGTGGTGCCAAGCTGGGTACCCAGGCCGTCACGGTCCTCTATAAGGAGGAGGCCGACGCCATCGCCGCCGGTCTGGACTGGTCGCAGTATCGTCCCGAGGAGCATGGCGCTCACGAGGACGGCTGCGGTTGCGGCGAGCATGGCGACGATCACGAGTGCGGTTGTGGCCACCACCACGACGAGGGCCACGAGTGCTGCGGCGGCCACGGCCATGATGACGGCCACGAGTGCTGCTGCGGCCACCATCACGGGGAGTAGCGCCCATGAGCTGGACGTTCGTGGTGCTTGCGCTGGTGCTCTTTCTCTTTGCGATCTACATTGGCTTTTTGTGCGGCCAGTGGGCGTGCGAAAAGCGTGTCATCACCAAGCGCGACTACTGGATTGCCAACTTTGCGGGAGCGGCGGCAGTCGTCCTGCTGACCTGGGTGTTCTCACTGTTCCCGCTGGTGCAGTTTGCGCCGATCGGCTGGCTCGGCGGCTTTATCGCCGGCCTTAAGATGAGCTTTGGCGAGTCCGTCGGTCCGTGGCGCAAGCACGACGAGGTCTTTAACGTCAACAAGGCTCACCGTGCCGCCGCCGACGCGGGCGACGCCGAGGAACGCCGCCGTGCGCGTCGCAATGGCGCGGCCGATCGACAGCTCATCTCGGTCACCGATGACAGCAAGGGTGCTGGCAAGCACGCTAAGAAATAGTAAGAAGAGGTAACTATGGCAGAAAACAAAGACGAACAGCTCACCGACGAGGAGCTGGCACAGCTTCAGCTGGCAGAGGAGAACGAGAACGCCGTCGACCGTCTGGTCAAGGAACTCGGCTGCCCCACGCGCCGCATCCGCCAGTTTGCCGCCCGCGTGCTGCACCTGCTTGCCGAGCGCGATCCGCAGCGCGTCGTGCCCTGCGTGCCCGCGCTGATCGAGGCGCTCGACCGCCCCGAGGCTCAGACCCGCTGGGAGGCCCTCGATGCCCTGACGGCGCTCGCCACCACCTGCCCCGAGCAGCTGGGCGATGCCTTTGAGGGTGCCGAGACCGCACTGTTCGACGAGATCTCCTCCACGCTGCGCTATGCTGCCTTCCGCCTGCTGTGCGTGTGGGGCGCCACGAGCGTCGAGCGTTCGCGCGAGGCTTGGCCCATCCTGGACGAGGCCATCCAGTGCTACCACGGCGACCTCGAGTATCGCGACATGCTCGGTTGCCTGTACGAGTTTGGCCAGGGCGAGATTGACGCCGAGGTCGCCGAGAAGCTCGCGCTGCGCCTTAAGTTCGACGCCGAGAACGGCAAGGGCAGCTATCTCAAAGCCCGTTCGAGCGAGATTTGCGAAATGCTTGTTAAACGCTTTGACCTTGATCTCTCCAAAAAGAAGAAGCGTGCTAGCGTTAAAAAATCTGACGACGCCGAAAACGAGGAGTAACAGATTATGGCGCACGATGTAGTCCTGATTCCCGGTGACGGTATCGGTCCCGAGATTACGCAGGCCATGCGCCGCGTGGTCGAGGCCACCGGTGTCCAGATCAACTGGAACGTCCAGGAGGCCGGCGCCGGCGTCATGGACGAGTTTGGCACGCCGCTGCCCCAGCACGTGCTCGATGCGGTCGCCGAGACCAAGGTTGCCATCAAGGGTCCCATCACCACACCGGTCGGCACGGGTTTCCGCAGCGTTAACGTGGCCCTGCGCAAGCACTTCGACCTGTACGCCTGCGTGCGCCCCTGCCTGTCGCAGCCGGGCGACGGCTCGCGCTTCCGCGATGTCGACCTGGTTATCGTGCGCGAGAACACCGAGGACCTCTACGCCGGCATCGAGTTCGATGAGGGCGCTGCCGAGGTCGAGGAGCTCTCGCAGCTCGTCGAGCGCTCGGGCCAGAAGACCTTCGCCGCTGATTCCGCCATTTCAATTAAGCCGATTTCCATCGCCAAGAGCCGCCGCATTGTGGAGTATGCCTTTGAGTATGCCCGCCGCTGCGGCCGCAAAAAGGTGACGGCCGTGCACAAGGCCAACATCATGAAGGCGACCGACGGCCTGTTCCTGCGCGTGGCGCGCGAGGTGGCCGCCAACTATCCCGATATCGAGTTCAACGACAAGATCGTCGACGCCACCTGCATGGGCCTGGTCCAGAACCCCAACGACTTCGATGTCCTGGTGCTGCCCAACCTGTACGGCGACATCGTGAGCGACCTGTGCGCCGGCCTGGTGGGCGGTCTGGGCATGGCCCCCGGCTCCAACATCGGTGCCGACTGCGCAATCTTTGAGGCTACGCATGGCTCCGCGCCCGATATCGCCGGCCAGGATATCGCCAACCCTACGGCCGAGATCCTCTCTGCTGCGATGATGCTCGATCACCTGGGCGAGAACGATGCTGCCAATCGCATTCGTGCCGCCGTATCTGCCACGCTCGACGAGGGCGAGCAAGTTACCGGTGACGTGCGTCGTGCCCAGACCGGTTCCGTCGAGGGCGCGGTGGGCACGCAGGCCTTTGCCGATGCCGTTATCGCGCACCTGGCCTAAGGCATGCACACTGCAAACGCCTAAATAGTACTTAAGTGTTTGCGTATAACCTAAGAATCAATACGCCCGGCGCTCTGCCGGGCGTATTCTATTGGGGACTATGTTTCCTAACAAGGAGTAACTGATATGGGTCTGATTCAAAAGAAGGACGAGAAGGACGAGATCGACGGCATCCAGATCATCGAGCGCGGCGAAGGCCCCGACGGTGATGAGGACGAGAAGATCGACCTGGTCGCCGGCACGTCTGCTGAGCACATTGCTGCCGGTACGACGGCCGAGGAGGAGGACGCTCGCCTGGAGGCAAAGATCGCCGCGGATGCAGCTGACGAGAACCTCATGCCCGAGGAACAGGACGAGGACGACGACTCCGACGTGGACGACCACGCTTGCAAGCACAAGAAGACGATGATTGCCGCCTTTGTGGTCGCCGTCGTGATCGCTGCCGTGGTCGGCTTCTTTATCGGCAACGGTGGTTTTGGCGGCAAGGGCGTCGGCTCGGCGACCCTCACCGAGGACCAGCTCGATTCGACCGTGGCAAGCTACAGCTACAACGGCAAGAAGAGCGACATCACCGCGCGTGAGGCCATCGAGAGCCAGTACAGTCTCGACACCGTCAAGGACGACGACGGCAACTACACCGCTCCTTCTGCTGACGTCATCCTGTCCTACGTGCGCAACCAGATTCTGCTCGATGCTGCCGAGGACGAGGGCATTACCGTTTCTTCCAAGGAAATGAAGCAGTACGCCGAGGATTCCATCGGCACCTCCGACTACAAGACCATGGCCACGCAGTACGGCGTGTCCAAGGACCAGGCCAAGCAGATCGTCCGTCAGTCCGCGACGCTGCAGAAGCTCTACAAGAAGAAGGTGGGCGATAGCTCCGCAAGCATGCCGACCGCTCCGACTGAGCCTGCTGACGGCAACGAGGAGACCGCGAGCAAGGACTACGCCGACTACATCATCAACCTTGCCGGCGATGAGTGGGATAGCTCAAAGGGCACCTGGAAGGACGCCGATAGCACCTATGCCAAGGCCTTCGCTGACGATGCCTTTACGGCCGATAGCGCTACCTATAAGCAGGCCATGACCGCCTATTACACCGCCTACCAGCAGTACTCTTCGCAGGCTTCGAGCGCCAGCTCCAAGTGGACCGAGTATGCTAACGGCCTCTACGCCAAGGCCAACATCAGCATCTACGGCCTGTTTGCGTAAGGTTTGCCTGAGCCGCCGAGCGCGTAGCCGAAATATCTGATGAAGCCCCCTAGAACGGACATCGTTCTAGGGGGCTTTTGCGTTGCAGGGAAGGGCGGGGAAGAGGGTGGTAGGGGAGAGGTTATATACAAATTCTTAGAGACTTTATTCATATAAAGTGAAAACGATTTCCGCTAAACTGGTAGTAACAATGTGGTACCACTGGTCATCTGGTAGTAACCAATTTTGAGACGAAATCGAATGGAAATTGCTAAGAATTAGTTTGGTAATGAAAGAAACACACCATGTCTACCTGCGTAAATTATCGTTTACGAGCCAAAAATAACCGTTTGGCAACGATATAGTAATTTGAACGAAATGTGGTGGACGTTTGAATTGAGTGTGTGCTACCGTACATACCAGCAACCCCAAATAGGGACTGGGTTGTCTAAGTTTGCGCATCAATGCCGGCAAGCGGAGAAGCCGGTATGCACAAGGCGCGGACATGGAACTCGTTGGTGAACAACGAAAGAAAGGTTGGAGGAGATACCATATGATGAAGTACCTCCAGAAGCTCGGCAAAGCGCTGATGCTTCCCGTCGCGGCGCTTCCCGTCGCAGGTATTCTTATGGGCGTGGGCTACCTGCTCGCTCCCGCAGTCACGGGTGCTGCCGGTGACACTACCGGTTTTGCCTATACCGCCGGTTTCCTGCTCATCAAGGCAGGCGGCGCTCTTATCGATAACATGGCCTGGCTGTTCGCAGTCGGCGCTGCTGTCGGCCTTGCCGACGATCACGATGGCACCGCTGGCCTCGCTGGCCTCGTCGCCTTCCTGATGATCCAGCAGCTCCTGAACCCCGCTGTTGTTGGCACCATTCGTGGTATGGACGCCGATGCTCAGACCGCTTGGCTTGCCACGACCGAGGGCATCGCGTTCTCCAAGATCGCTGGTAACTCCTTCATCGGCATCCTGTCCGCCGTCATCGGTGGCACTTGCTACAACAAGTTCAAGGACACTCGTCTTCCCGACTGGCTGGCCTTCTTCTCCGGCAAGCGTTGCGTCGCCATCATGACCGCCGTCATCTGCATCGTCGTCTCCGTCGTCCTGCTCTTTGCTTGGCCGCTCATCTTCGGTGCTCTTGTTGCTCTTGGTGAGGGTATCGCCGCCATGGGCGGTATCGGCGCTGGCATCTACGCCTTCCTCAACCGCCTGCTCATCCCGACCGGTCTGCACCACGCTCTGAACAACGTGTTCTGGTTCGACACCATCGGCCTGGGCGACCTGACCCACTTCTGGGCTGGCGAGACCTCTGCTGACGTCAAGTGGAGCCTCGGTATGTACATGTCCGGCTTCTTCCCCTGCATGATGTTCGGTGTCCCGGGCGCTGCCCTGGCTATGGTTCAGACCGCTAAGAACAAGAAGGCTGCTATCGGCCTGGTTGTCTCCGCTGCTATCTGCGCCTTCGTCTGCGGCGTCACCGAGCCCTTCGAGTTCGGCTTCATGTTCCTGTGCTTCCCGCTCTACGTCGTGTACGCTGCCCTCTACGGCATCTTCACCATCGTCACCTACTATGTTGGTTTCCGTGCTGGCTTCTGCTTCTCCGCTGGTGCTACCGACCTCCTGTTCTCCTCTAGCCTCCCGGCTGCCGCCAACACCTGGATGATCATCCCGCTGGGCATCGCTGCCTTCGTGGTCTTCTACCTCGTGTTCCGCTTCGCCATCACCAAGTTCAACCTCATGACCCCTGGTCGCGAGGATGAGGATGTCGAGGAGACCTCCGCTTCCGCCGCTGCTGGCGACGACAAGTTCGCCGCTCTGGCCGCCGCTGTTCTTGCTGCCGTCGGTGGCAAGGAGAACGTCAAGACCGTTGACTGCTGCGCTACTCGCCTGCGCTTCGAGCTCGGCGATTCCGCTCTGGTCGACGAGGCTGCCTGCAAGAAGGCCGGCGCTCTGGGTGTCATGAAGATGGACAAGGGTGCTACCCAGGTCATCATCGGCACGCAGGTCCAGGCTGTTGCCGAGGAGCTCAAGAAGCTTCTCTAAGCCTTAAAGACGTATCTGTCTTGCAAAGGGTCGTCCCGCTCCGCGGGGGCGGCCCTTTTTGCTACCTCAATACTTGATGCAGCGATGTAATTGGTATTACAGTACACAGGCAATCAACTGGCAAACATTATTGAAATATGCTTGTTGACCTGCTGTTATTCCATTAAAACTGCTATAGTACGTGGTGTCTGGTTACAACCAATTTCGAGTCATTTTCCGGCAGGTATCATTATGGCAATGGGAGCGCGCAAACAACCTCTGTACGATCAACTCGTCGATTTGCTGACCGATAAAATCGATCACGAACTTCGACCCGGCGACTATTTGCCGTCCGAGCGTGACTTGTCGGAGCGCTACGGGCTCTCGCGTACGACGGTTCGCCTTGCCCTGCAGGAGCTTGAACGTCTGGGCTTGGTGGTTCGTCAGCGCGGCCGTGGAACCATGGTGTGCGACCGCTCTCTGCAAACGGCAAACCTCACGCAAACCTATAGCTTTACCGAGCAGATGAAGGCGATCGGCCGTGTGCCCAAGACGACGATCCTTGAGTTTACCGAGGTCGAGGCTGACAAGAATATTGCCGTCGAGATGAACGCGCGTCTGGGCGAGCGTCTGTACAAGATCAAGCGCCTGCGTATTGCCGATGGTGTGCCGCTGATGATTGAGTGCACGTATCTGCCAAGCCGCAAGTTCTTTGCGCTTAAGCGCCCCATGATCGAGAACAAATCGCTGTACGACATGATCGAGCAGGACTATCACGAGAAAGTTCGCGTGGCAGAGGAAGAATTCTACGCGAGTATCGCCCGCCATTCCGACGCTCGTTTGCTCGAGATTGCCGAAGGCGCACCGGTCCTGGACTTGATTCGTACCACATACGACATGAACAACGAGGTTATCGAGTATACGCGATCGGTTGCGCGTGCCGACCAGTTTAAGTACAAGGTCTACCACAACCGAGCCGTCTAGAGTTATTGGGTATAAACGGCTTGGCACATTTTGCGGCGGGTGCAAAATGTGCCAAGCGCAAGAAGGCAACGAACAATCGCTCGAATTAACAATGCAGTGGTTTTTGATCCGCCCTAAAACGCACTGCGGGTACGGGAGCATAGATGAGCACGTATGCTATCAAGGCCGACAAGTTCTTTTTGCCGGCAGGGCCGCAGCTGGGCGGCTACCTCATGGTCGAAGATGGCGTCTTTGGCGCTTGGCAGGCCGATGAGCCCGCTTGCGAGGTCAAAGATTATTCGGGTACATGGATTGCGCCGGGCATGGTGGACACCCACATTCATGGTTTCTATAACCATGCCACGACCGATAACGATGCCGAGGGTATCAACATCAGCTCGACCGAGCTCGCTCGTCGTGGTACCACCAGCTGGCTGCCTACGACCTTTACCGACGGCGTGGAGCAGATCAAGGAGGCCTGCGCTGCCATTGCACAGGCGGACGAAGAGCGTGGACCTGAGTTCTGCGGTGCTCGTATTCAGGGCATCTACCTGGAGGGTCCGTTCTTTACCATGAAGCATGTGGGCGCCCAGAACCCTGCTTATCTGATCGATCCGTCCGAGAAAGTTTTTGACGAGTGGCAGGAGGCCGCCGGCGGTCGTATCGTCAAGAGCGCCATGGCGGCCGAGCGCGATGGCGCTGCCGCTTACGCCGCGGCTCTGAGCGCAAGGGGCGTCGTGACCTGTATTGGCCACTCCGATGCCACCTATGGTGAGTGCGCTGCAGCGATCAATGCTGGCGCCAGCTGCTTTACGCATACCTACAACGGCCAGCGCGGTCTGCATCACCGTGAGCCCGGTGTTGTCGGGGCTGCTATGACCACGCCCAACACCTATGCCGAGATCATTTGCGACGGCAAACACGTGAACCCTGCTGCTATTAAGGCGCTGCTGCAGGCCAAGGGCTGGCAGCACACAGTGCTGATCACCGACTGCCTGGGTTGCGGCGGCATGCCCGAGGGCAAGTACACCAGCGGTGGCATGGATGTCATTATGAAGGACAACCTTTGCTGGCTTGCCGATGGCTCTGCTATCGCCGGCTCGGTGCTCACGCTCGCACAGGGCGTCAAGAACATCGTCGACTGGGGTCTTGCGAGCGCCGATATCGCAATTCGCATGGCGACCGAGGTGCCCGCGCGCTCTGCTCACGTCGAGGATAAATGTGGCAGCATTATGCCCGGCCGCGATGCCGACTTTGTCGTGTTCAATCCCGACCTTACCCTGGTCGAGACGTATGTGGGTGGCAACAGCGTCGGCAACGCGTTTGCCGAGTAGCCGCCAAGGAAACGATCCGAAAGGGGATTTAGATGATTTACGGTGCATTAGGCGATATCGAGGAATATCGCGGAATGCTCAAGGGCCTCGACGTGCTGATCGACTGGCTCGAGGAGAACGACCCGGCGGAGCTCGAGGTCGGCAGCCATCCGATTCTGGGCGACAAGGTCTTTGCGAACGTCATGGCGCCCACGACGCGTCCCGAGGCCGAGGCCCACTACGAGACGCATCAGCGCTATCACGACCTGCAGATCGATGTCGAGGGTCGCGAGGCCTTTAAGGTCGCCACGGGCAGCTTAACGCTGGTCCAGGAGTTTGACGAGAAGGACGACTACGATCTGGTCGATTCCGACGCCTCGATCGCCGGCGATCTTGCCGACGACAAGTTTGCGCTGTTCGTTGCCGGCGAGCCTCACATGCCCACGCTCGAGTTCCCGGGCGATGGCGCGCAGCCGGTCAAGAAGATCTGCTTTAAGCTGCTTGCAGACGCCTACTGGGAGGAGTAGCGAGCTGCTCGGCTGAGTTGTTCGCCTGATGGCGTGATTCCCCTAGGGAAATCACGCTACGACCCCGCCAAGCGTGTTTTCCCTAGGGGAATCACGTTTGGCGGGGTTTTATGTTTATGAATAGGGGAACTGAAGCCGTGACGATGCTTGGGTTGGCGCACGCGCACTCAAATCGGCAACAACAAAGTAGATAAGCATTTGAAGAAATGCGATTGAAGCATAATGTAACTAGTATGAAATAGTGGATAGCTGGTACATACCACCTTTCAAATATAGAATCGCTAGAAATCTATAGTAAAAAAGTAATTTACCGGCGGGTTTATATTTTGTTCATTAAAGCCGTTCATCGTCATTTGGCTACCGTTTACGGACCACTTCAGATTCTGACTACATAATTGCGTCAATGCGTCCATAATAGGCAAGGCGTTTAGCCGAGGGCCGAGGAACCGGCATCGGCGTCGTAGAGCACGAAGATCGGGAGTAGCATGCATTCGTTTAAGATCACCAATCAATTCCTACTCGATGATGAGCCGTTCACCATCTTGTCGGGGGCGATTCACTATATGCGTGTTCATCCGAGCGACTGGCATCACTCGCTCTATAACCTTAAGGCTCTTGGGTTTAATACGGTCGAAACGTATGTACCGTGGAATCTTCATGAGCCAAAGCCTGGCGTCTTCGATTTTTCTGGCTCAATCGATTTGGCGGCATTTCTTGATGAGGCAGCATCGCTCGGTCTGTATGCAATTGTTCGGCCCTCTCCGTTTATTTGTGCAGAATGGGAATTTGGCGGCATGCCAGCATGGCTGCTGCGCGAACATGATATGAGGCCGCGTAGCAGCGACCCCAAATTTCTTGCTCACGTTGCGCAGTACTACGACCATCTCATGCCGATACTCGTCTCGCGTCAGATTGACAAGGGCGGAAATATCATCATGATGCAGGTTGAAAACGAGTATGGATCATATTGCGAGGATAAGGACTATCTTCGCGCGATTCGTCGCCTTATGGTCGAGCGTGGGGTTTCCGTGCCCCTTTGTACTTCCGATGGCCCGTGGCGTGGGTGCCTTCGTGCCGGTACGCTCATTGACGATGATGTGTTGTGCACCGGCAACTTTGGTTCTCATGCAAAGGAGAACTTTGAGGCTCTTTCTGCTTTTCACAAGGAGCATGGAAAACAATGGCCTCTTATGTGCATGGAGTTGTGGGACGGCTGGTTCAATCGCTATGGGGAGAACGTCATCAGACGCGATCCCGAAGATCTTGCCTCTTGCGTTCGCGAGGTGCTCGAGCTTGGAGGATCTTTAAACCTCTACATGTTTCATGGAGGCACCAACTTTGGATTTATGAACGGATGTTCTGCACGCCATACGCATGACCTGCACCAGGTGACATCATATGACTACGATGCTCCATTGGACGAACAGGGCAACCCGACCGAGAAATACTTCGCAATTCAAAGGACAGTTCACGAGCTGTATCCCGATATCGCGCAAAGCAAGCCGTTAACAAAAAAGGCGTTTTCCATGCCCGATATTTCGGTGAGTGAGCGCGTAAGTCTCTTTAATGTGCTCGATATTCTTTCGGAGCCGATTGAAGCCCAATATCCTATGCCCATGGAAGAGATGGGTCAGTCGTATGGATATACGTTATATACCACGACTGTCGAGCGTGACCGTGCAGATGAAGAGCGTATTCGGGTTATTGACGCCCGCGACCGCGCTCAGGTGTTTGTGAACGGTGACAAGGTGGCGACGCAGTATCAGGAGCACATCGGGGAAGATATTCACTGCGTTCTTCCCTGTGAACACAACCGCCTGGATGTTCTGACCGAGGATATGGGTCGCGTCAATTATGGTCACAAATTGCTCGCTGATACGCAGCATAAGGGCATTAGGACAGGAGTTTGCGTTGATCTTCACTTTGTTACCGGTTGGGAGATGCGTTGTCTGCCACTCGATAACATCGATAATCTTGATTATTCCGCCGGCTGGGTAGAGGGGCAACCTTCCTTTTATCGCGCAAAGTTTGATATATCTGAGCCGGCTGATACCTTTATCGACACTACGGGTTTTGGAAAGGGTGTGGCATTCGTAAACGGAACGAATGTCGGACGTTTTTGGGATAAGGGTCCCATCATGACGCTCTATGTTCCGCACGGTTTATTACACCCTGGTACCAATGAACTCGTTATGTTCGAAACAGAGGGCGTGTATGATGCGAAAATCTCCCTTCGCTCTGAGCCCGTTATCCGTACACTTGAACAAGAAGGAGTTGAGTAGAAATGATTGTAGGCGCACGAATCGACTTTCGCTTGATTCACGGACAGGTGGCAAACCTCTGGTCTAACGCCCGTCAGGTAAGCCGCTTCATGGTAGTTGACGACGAGGTATCGCAAGATGCTACCCAAAAGCAGGTTCTTCGCATGGCTTGCCCGGCAACTGTGAAGTTGTCCGTGCTTCCTGTCGACAAGGCCGCTGCCAACATCACTGCTGGCAAATATGATGCGCAACGTCTCTTCATTGTTGCGAAAAAGCCTGAGGTCTACGTTCGACTTTTGGAACAAGGTGTTAAGCTTGAGCAGCTCATCGTCGGTAATATGACGACAATGGAGCCGGTCAAGAAGCTGAATCGCAACATTAGTTGCGACCAGGGGGACCTTGACGCATTTGCCAAACTCAAGGCCGATAATCTTCCTATTGTCATTCAGCTGACGCCGCAGGATAACCCAGAGGCTCTCACGCTCTAGTCGAATTAACGCTAGGCCGTGAAGGGGGATGCACGGTTTATATAAGCGTATTGGTATTGTAGAAACTGTTACACCTTAAATAAGGAGTTTACCATGATTGCTTGGTGGCAGATTCTTCTGTTAACCCTGTATGCGGGTTATCAGATTATGGATGAGCTGAACTGGTACACCTGTGCCGGCTCAGCCGTCTTCTCCGGTATGATTACCGGTTTGATTATGGGCGACCTGCAGACTGGCCTGTTTATCGGCGGCAGCATGCAGCTCACCGTCCTGGGCGTTGGTACCTTTGGCGGCGCCTCTCGTATCGATGCCAACTCCGGCACTCTGGTCGCCACGGCCTTTGCCGTGGGCGCGGGCATGAATCCCGAGACGGCTCTTGCCGCTATCGGCGTACCTGTCGCTGCCATTCTCGTTTACACCGATATCGCCGGTCGTTTCGCCAACACGTTCTTCGGTCACATGTGCGATGCCGATATCGAGAAGATGAACTGGGGCGCCTACAACGTACACTACTTGCTCGGTGCCGTTTCCTGGATGTTGTCCCGCATGATTCCGGTCTTCCTGGCTCTCGCATTTGGCCAGGGCTTGGTCGAGGGCATCACCACCGCCCTTAACGGCGACTTGAAGTGGCTGGGTGACGGTCTGTCTGTTGCTGGCGGTGCCTTGCCCGCCGTTGGCTTCGCCATCCTGCTCCGTTACCTGCCGGTCAAAAAGCACGTCGCCTACCTGCTGCTCGGCTTTGTAGTCGCCGCCCTGTTTGGTACGGCCTTCACGAGCATCATGAACCTCAACGCCAACATCGTCGCTGTGAACGGTGCGCTTGGTAAGGGCGCCGTGGATATGGTCGGTATGTTCAATAACATGTCGATGCTGGCGATCGCTATTATTGGCTTTGCTCTGTCTTTGCTGTACTACAAGAACAACCAGCGTCCCGTCGCTGCTGCTGGCGCTGCGGAGGGAGACGACGATGAGCTCTAATGAGAAACTCGCCAATGGCACCACTGGCTACAAGATTACCAAGGACGACCTTGCGCAGATCAACCGTCGTAACCTGCTTGGTTTCCAGGATGGTTGGAACTACGAGCGCATGCAACACTCTGGTTATCTCTGGATTATCCTGCCCACGCTGCGCAAGCTGTACGGTGACGGCACGCCGGAGCTAAAAGAAGCCTGCCGCGCCCAGTGCGCACCGTTCTTCAACACCTCAAACTTCCTCAACACGATCATCACCGGTATCGATTTGGCGATTGAGGAAGAGGAGGGCATTGAGGGCCTCGAGGCTGTTGCCGGTCTCAAGACTGGTCTCATGGGACCGCTGGCTTCCATCGGCGATTCCATCTTCGGTTCGCTGCTCCCGACCATTTTTGGCGCCCTGGCTGCCAATATGGCCATGAACGGCAACCCCTTGGGTATCTTCATCTGGGTCGCCGTTAACATCCTTGTTGACTGGTTCCGCTGCAAGCAGACCCACATGGCCTATGAGCAGGGTATGAAGCTCGTCACCACCATGAGCGACCGCCTGAACGCGTTGACCGACGCGGCCTCCGTAATGGGTGTCTTTATGGTCGGTGCCCTGGTCGCAACCAATGTCGGTATCGTCATTGCAGCGAAGCCTGTTATCGGTGGCGTTACCGTTGACTTGCAGAATATCTGCAATATGATTTGCCCCAAGCTGGTTCCTGCCGCGCTCGTCGGCTTCGTATACTGGCTCCTTGGTAAGAAGGGCATGACCTCGACGAAGGCTATCTTTATCGTCTTGGTTCTGTCCATTGCCTTGGGTGCATTCGGTATCATTTGCAAGGGCTAAGTACCCCATATTGTCGCGACATTTGATCCTCAATTAAGATGTGGCGCACACCTCCAAGGCGACTTTATCGCCATATCCCCTGGAGTGTGCGCCTCTTTTGTTTTGTCGGACACCGCTGTTCATAGGCGGTTATGCAGTCATCGTGTTCGATTAATTCATTAAGGCTGCCTTGAAGGGAATATAGTGCAATGCCATTTTGGATTGTCCTGTTCATTTGTGTTGTCGTGGCTTATTTCGCTGTGACCGAAGGAGCGAAAAAATACTTCGATATGAAATTGCAGGTATTGTTTAACTTGGGCTTATACCAAGATTGCATAGACCTGCTCGATCGCAAACTAGCGCGTATAGTAATGTCTACGTATAAGCAGTATTACCTTCGTTTCACTATCTACGAAGCTGCTGATATGGACGCATATGCAGATCGAATGCTTGACCACTTGCTGGAGATGTCGTGCAGCGATAAGCAACGTCGACAGCTTGCGGTTCGCGCCTTTAATTTCTATATCAAGACGGGTGACCGCAAGCGGGCGGCGTCCATGTTGGAAGAGATGCGTCCCGTCGTGTCGAAGGGTATTTTGGCGGACAGTCAATTGACCTACGACATAGTCTTTCGCCGTCGGCATGATAAGATCGATGAGATGGAAGCCATGCTAGATACGAACGACCTTGGGTTACGCGGAAAGCTCTATCTGCTGCTTTCATATCAATATGAGAGTAGCGGGAACAAGAGCGAAGCACGTAGATATCGCAACCTTGAAAAGCAGCTTAGAGACGCTCACAGACCTCCCACGATAAAACAAAATACTCACTAAACTTTAATGATGCAGTGGTCGTAAGAGCCCTTTTGAGGGGTTCTATGGCTAGAGAAAGCGAACGGTAGAAAGGTAGATAGAATGATTGGATTTGTACTAACTGGTCACGGTCAGTTTGCACCTGGTTTGAAAAGCGCTGTGGATATGGTCGCCGGCGAACAGCCTAATTTTGAGGTAGTTCCTTTTGCGGGCTCGGAGGCGGTTACTTTTGGTGATGATTTGCGAACCTGCATTGCCAAGATGCGTCAAGCTTGTGATGGCGTATTGGTGTTTGTTGATTTGCTTGGCGGTACTCCGTTCAATCAAGCTATCCCAATGACGACTGAGCTCGATAACGTGACCGTTGTCACCGGAACAAATCTACCTATGTTGGTGGAGCTCGTTATGACGCGTGCGTTTGGAGACCCAACGCTTGATGAACTTGCCGAACGCGCACGGGTCGTTGGTCGTGAGGGAGTCGATCTCAAGAAACTCGAGAGTGCTGACATTGACGAAGACGATGAGATGTAGTGTCGCTATTAGCCCATTTATTGGACATGTTGGTGCGTTACCTGAAGGCTGAAGTATTGGTCAATTGCTCATTACGTGGAGAATATCATGACGTGCACGAGGCACAGACAACCGCTATATGACCAGCTCGTAGATATTCTGATCGAAAAAATTGATCATGAATATCAGCCAGGTGATTTGATTCCGTCCGAACGTGAGCTTGCCGAACGTTTCGGGCTTTCGCGGTCGACTGTCCGGCTTGCAATTCAGGAACTTGAGTATCTTGGTCGGATTGTGCGAAAACAAGGTCGCGGTACGTTTGTTGCCGATCGACTAGCTCAAGCAACAAATCTTACCCAATCGTACAGTTTTACTGAACAGATGAAAGCGATGGGCCGGCTGCCAGAAACAACCATCTTAGAGTTCTGTGAAATGGAAGCAGATAAAACGCTCTCGATGCAAATGGGGATTCATTTGGGTGAAAAGATATTAAAACTCAAACGTTTACGAATGGCAGATGGTATACCTATGATGGTTGAGCGTAGCTATCTTCCAGCAAGGCTCTTTATTTCACTCAAGCGTCCTCTACTCGAACAAAAGCCCCTTTACGATGTCATTGAGCAGGATTATCAGCAGAAAATTCGAGTAGCGGATGAGGAGTTCTCTGCGGGTATAGCACGTCCATGTGACGCTCGGCTTCTAGGTATTAGTGAGGGTGCGCCAGTTCTGGACATAGTCCGAACTACTCACAACACCCAAAATGATGTTGTCGAGTTCACGCTTTCGGTGGCTCGCGCGGACAAGTTCAAGTACAGAATCTCTCACTATCGAGATACTGTGTGATCGGATACGAGTGCTAACGAAAGAAAAACAGTCTATGACTACTACTCGATTTGACTTTTCAGGTTGAGTCTTTGTATATCAGAAAATTTAGTAAAGAAAGAGGTATTAGAAATGTTCGAGAAGAGTGTCGAGGAGCTCACCGAGCTCGGCGCCCAGATCACCACGGCCGAGATTGCTCAGCAGCCCGAGCTTTGGCGTGATACGCTCAACATCTATCGCGAGAACAAGGAGGCCATCGAGGCCTTCCTGGCCGAGGCTCGCGCTATGGGTGAGGGTCGTCTGTCCGTTGTCTTCACCGGTGCCGGTACGTCCGACTACGTTGGCGATACCTGCGCCCCGTACCTGCGTCACGCTGGCAACACTGATCTCTACGACTTTAAGCCCATCGCCACGACCGACATCGTGAGCGCCCCGCGCGACTTCCTGCGCGCCGAGGATCCCACGCTCGTGGTTTCCTTTGCCCGTTCTGGCAACAGCCCCGAGAGCCTTGCCGCCGTTGCCGTTGCCAAGGAGCTCGTCCACAACGTCAAGTTCCTCAACATCACCTGCGCTCCTGAGGGCAAGCTCGCCGTCGAGTCTGCCGATGATCCCAATGCGCTGACGCTGCTCATTCCGCGCGCCAACGACAAGGGCTTCGCCATGACTGGCTCTTATTCCTGCATGACCCTGCTCTCCACCCTTATTTTCGACACTGCCTCTGACGAGCAGAAGGCCGAGTGGGTCGAGACGATTGCCAAGATGGGCGAGGAGGTCATCTCTCGTGAGTCTGAGATCGCCGATTACCTGGCTGGCGACTTCAACCGCGTGACCTACTTGGGTTCTGGCTCCTTTGGTGGCCTTGCCCAGGAGAGCCAGCTCAAGATCCTCGAGCTCGCTCACGGTCTGGTCGCTACTTCCTACGATACCTCCATGGGCTATCGTCACGGACCCAAGTCCTTCGTCGACGATAAGACGCTCGTCTTCGTGTTCGTCAACAACGACGCCTACACCCGTCAGTACGACATCGACATCCTCAACGAGATCGGTGGCGACGAAATCGCTCAGCACACCATCGCCGTTCAGCAGGAAGGTGCTACCGTCTATGAGGGTGAGTCCTTCACCTTTAAGGGCTACGAAGCGCTTCCCGAGGGCTACCTCGCTCTGCCGTTCGTGATGTTTGCCCAGGCCATCAGCCTGCTCAACTCCGTGCGCGTGGGCAACACGCCCGATACGCCGAGCCCCACCGGCACGGTCAACCGCGTGGTCAAGGGCGTGACGATTCACCCCTTCACCGCTTAATCGCGTCCCTCTGTAAGGGCGCCCGTCCGCTCATAACGGCGGGCGGGCGCTTTTTGTTTTACCTGAGCTGGGTATAGCATCACCACAGTCAACTGCTTTAGAAGCAAGGAGTGCATATGAGCACGTACGCAATTAAGGCTGACAAGTTCTTCTTGCCGGCAGGCCCGCAACTGGGCGGCTATCTTATGGTCGAGGATGGCGTCTTTGGCGCCTGGCAGGCCGACGAGCCCTCTTGCGAGATTAAGGACTACACGGGGTCGTGGATCGCACCGGGCATGGTCGACACCCACATCCACGGCTTCTACAACCACTCAACTACCGATAATGATCCCGTGGGCATCGATATCAGCTCGACCGAGCTCGCCCGTCGCGGTACCACCAGCTGGCTGCCCACGACGTTCACCGATGGCGTCGAGCAGATCAAGGACGCCTGCGCCGCCATCGCTCAGGCGGACGAGGGTCGCGGCCCCGACTTCTGCGGTGCTCGCATTCAGGGCATCTACCTGGAGGGCCCCTTCTTTACCATGAAGCACGTGGGCGCGCAGAACCCCGCTTATCTTATCGATCCCTCCGAGGAAATCTTTGATCAGTGGCAGGAGGCTGCGGGTGGTCGCATCGTCAAGAGCGCCATGGCGGCCGAGCGCGACGGTGCCGCTGCTTATGCGGCTGCTCTGAACGCCAAGGGTGTGGTGACCAGCATCGGTCACTCCGACGCCACCTACGATGAGTGCATCGCTGCCATCAACGCCGGTGCCAGCTGCTTTACGCATACCTATAACGGCCAGCGCGGGCTGCATCACCGTGAGCCCGGTGTCGTGGGCGCTGCCATGTCCACGCCCGAGACCTACGCCGAGATCATCTGTGACGGCAAGCACGTTAACCCTGCTGCCATCAAGGCGCTGCTGCAGGCCAAGGGCTGGCAGCACACGGTGCTTATTACCGACTGCCTGGGTTGCGGCGGCATGCCCGAGGGCAGCTACACCAGTGGTGGCATGGACGTCATCATGAAGGACAACCTGTGCTGGCTCGCCGACGGCAAGAGCATTGCCGGCTCGGTGCTCACGCTTGCCCAGGGCGTCAAGAACATCGTCGACTGGGGCATCGCCAGCGCCGATATCGCCATTCGCATGGCAACCGAGGTGCCGGCTCGCTCTGCGCACATCGAGGATAAGTGCGGCAGCATCATGCCAGGTCGCGACGCCGACTTTGTCGTGTTCGACCATGAGCTCACCCTCGTCGAGACGTATGTTGGCGGCCAGAGCGTCGGCAACGCCTTTACCGAGTAACGATAGAAAAAACGGCGGGCCCGAATCTGCTCGGACCCGCCGTATGGGTTAAACGCTCAAAAGCACCTTTACAGTTACAGCTTGTTAGCGATCTTCTTTGCCGTGCGCTTGACGCCGGCCACCAGGCCTCCTGCAGGATGCTCCTTCTCGTAGGCTAGACGCTTCTCGCGCTTGGCATACTCTTCGACGATGATGTCGCCGTACTCGTCTTCGATCTTGTCGAAGAAGTCGACGGCGCCCTTAATTTCTTCAGCGGTCGGGTGTCCCTTTTGGACACCGCCGGTGAGTTTGAACGGCCCCCACGTATCAAAGCCGGGGCAGCCGTAGACCTCCATAAAGATGGCCTGCCTCATGCGGCAGATACCATCGATATCCTTGCCGTACCACTTGTTTTTGCCACCGTAGGTCATAAGGCCAAACACCTTGTTCTGCGGCTGCAGCACGTTCGTGAGCGCGCGTGCCATGTCCTTGTCGATCTCGGAGTAATAGATGCCCGTGGCGACGCCAATCAGATGGTATTCGTGCAGGTCGGGGTACTCGTTTTTGCCAAGCGCCTTGACGTCGAGGGTATCGATTTCGGGGTGCGCCTCGACGATGGCGTCCACGAGCTTTTTCGTATTGCCGTGGTGGCGCGAGGCATAGAGGATGATGGTTCGCATAAGAAGGCCTTTCAGCTGTAATTGCGTCAATGTCTGTATGGTGCCCCGTTGCATGCCTGGGATACCGGATGCATCGGTGAACGTGCGGGTTTGTCCTTTGGTCAGGGCCGAGACGGGTACTTGCGAGCAAAAGCAGTTGTTCGAAAGGATGGGCAATGGAATACGCTCTCTCCAACGATTCGATTTCTATTAAGGTGTCCACGGCTGGTGGTTCGTTTACCTCGATTGAGGCTGGAGGTCGCGAGTACTTGTGGCAGGGCGATCCCGCCGTGTGGTCCGGCCAAGCACCGATTTGCTTCCCGATTTGCGGAGGCTTGCGCGACAACAGCGCCATGACGTTTGCCGGGCATCATGTAAAGCTCGCTCGCCACGGGTTTGCGCGCAAACAGGAGTGGAAGCTGCTGAGCCAAGGCGAAAACGAGCTGGTGATGTGCCTGGCTTCGGAGAATAACGCCGCGCTGCTGAGCGATTATCCGTATCTGTTTAAGCTTGTCGCTCGCTATACGCTCGAGGACGCTGCCGTGCGCGTCTCCTATGAGGTGACCAACGAGGGAACCGAGGACATGCCGTTCTTTATCGGCGGTCATCCCGGCTTTAGGTGTCCGCTCGATGAGGGCGAGGCCTATACGGACTACGAGTTGCGCTTTGAGAAGGACGAGGCTGCGGAGCTTTGCACTGCCGTCCCCTCGACTGGCCTGATTGACGTGACCAATCGCTCCAAGAACCCCATGGTGGGAAAGACACTGCCTCTGTCGCATGAGCTCTTCGATTTTGCGGAGACCATCTTTGATGTGCTCGAGAGCCGTCAGGTCACGCTTTCCAAGAAGGGGGAGGACAAGGGCGTCCGCCTGAGCTTTGAGGGCTTTCCGTATCTCATTGTGTGGAGTAAGCCCGAGGGCGATTTTGTGGCGGTTGAGCCCTGGGGCGGCCTTTCGACCTGTTCCGATGAGGACGACGTACTTGAGCATAAGCGCGGCTGCCTTGTCGCTAAGCCCAAGGAGACCGTCGTTCGCTCGTTCACGATTGAGATTCTGTAATTCCGTATTGTCGACTCGTATCGCGAGGCATAAGGAGCCTGCGAGATAAGGAGCTAAAAATGATCCTCACCGTTACGATGAACCCGTCTGTCGATACGCGCTATCAGCTCGATGAGCTCATTATCGACGACGTTAACCGTGTGACGCCCGAAAAGACCGCCGGCGGCAAGGGCCTCAACGTGGCCCGTGTGCTGGGTCAGCTGGGCGACGACGTTGTGGCAACCGGTCTGCTCGGCGGCCACATGGGCGCCTACATGGCTGAGCTCATGGACGCCAACGGTATTAACAACGACTTTGTGCCCATCAAGGGCGAGACTCGCATTTGCCTCAACATACTCCACGCCGGCAACCAGACCGAGCTGCTCGAGAGCGGCCCGACAATTGCCCCCGAGGAGCTCGATGCCTTTACCGCCAAGTTTACCGAGCTTGCGGGCAAGGCCGACGTCGTAACCATTTCGGGTTCGCTGCCCCGCGGTGTCGAGGCAGACTACTATGCCAAGATCACGGGCATTGCCGAGAACGCCGGCGCCAAGGTGCTGCTCGATACCTCGGGTGCTTCGCTCGAGGCCGCCCTTAAGTCCGAAATTAAACCCGAGCTGGTCAAGCCTAACCTGACCGAGATCAACGGCCTTCTGGGCACGAGCTTTACCACCGACGATGTGGATGAGCTCCGTGCTGCGCTCGCTTCTGATGCCCGCTTCTCCGATATCCCCTGGGTCGTCGTGTCCATGGGCGCTGCCGGCTCCGTTGGCTTCCACAACGGCCGTGCGTTCCGCGCAAAGACGCCCGATATCCCTGCGGTTAACGCCACGGGCTCTGGTGACTCCACTATCGCTGGCTTTGCGCATGCCATTGCTGCTGGCGCAGACGACGAGACGGTGCTGCGTACCGCCAACACTTGCGGCAAGCTCAACGCCATGGATCCTATGACCGGCCATCTGGTCATGGACCGTTGGGACGAGGTCTACAACGGCGTTGTCGTGACCGAGCTGTAAGGGCTTGGGCGTCGCCCCGGCATCGATTGCTAGCTCATGTCGACGACAAGTGCAGTAGCATTATGCCGGGGCGCGACGCCGACTTTGTCGTGTTCAGTCCCGACCTTACCCTAGTCGAGACGTAGGTGGGCGGCAACAGCTTTGGTAATGCGTTTGCCGAGTAAGCTGCTTGCCGACGCTTACTGGGAGGAGTAACGAGCTGCTCGGTTGAGCTGTTCGTCTGATGGCGTGATTCCCCTAGGGGAATCACGCTACGACCCCGCCAAGCGTGTTTCCCTAAGGGAAATCACGTTTGGTGGGGTTTTCTGTTGTTGAGTAGGGGAGTTGCTGGCGGCGTTGTGCCTGGATTGGCGCACACGCACTCAAAATCGGCAACAAAAAAGCCGCCCGAGGGCGGCTATCTTGTGCAATGGAGCCAGCGACCGGGCTCGAACCGGTGACCCCCGCTTTACGAGAGCGGTGCTCTACCAACTGAGCTACGCTGGCGGCCATGTGGTGACGCAACTGAGGCGTCAACGGCTGTCTATAATACGGGACATCGCACATCCGCGCAAGTGTTCTGACGGCTTTTCTCACTTTAAATGCACTAATATTGGAGACGTGATGTCTTGCTCTTACGGGTCTCAAGCAGAATGGGGCAGTGATGATTCAACCCAAGATTCTTCTCACGCGCATCGATGATCGGTTTATTTACGGGCAAGACGTTGAGCTGTGGAATGAGGCGGTTGGTTCCAACCTCGTCCTGATCGTTAACGACGAGATTGCGGCGGATTCGCGCAAGTGGGCGCCTATGAGGGTCGCGGTGCCCGAGGGCGTGTGGACACGGTTTTTCTCGGTGCAAAGGGCCATCGACATCATTCATACCGCAACGCCGCGCCAATTGATTCTGATCATGGTGGCCTCACCCGCCGATGCACTCGCGCTGGTTAAGGGTGGCGTGCCGATCACCAAGATCAGCATTGGCCATATGCAGGCAGGGGAGGGCAAGCACCCCATAACGCCCGCAGTCGCCGTAGACGGCGAAGATGTCGCCACCTTCAAAGAGCTGCAAAAGCTCGGCATAGAACTAGAAATCCGCTATCTCCCCAGCTCCAATCCCGACCCCATCGGCAATCTGTTCAACTGATCCCTTGGGGACGGAGAAAAACGAATCATTTTGCCCTTGCGAGGGACGCGTGCGATGCTGCCTGTCAAAAACAATGCCCATTTACTACGTTTGATCGGCTATCGCCGAGCATGTCGAATTTGAGAAAAACAAAACCGCAGGTAGGCGGCTCGCGAATTTAGCAAAAACCGGTGCATGGTCGAGCATCCCGGGCTAAACGTAGTAAATGGGCATAGTTTTGATATGTCACTCATACAGTCACAGCGAAATTGAGCCCAAAAGATGAAAAAACGCCCGTCGGCGGTGGTGCCGGCGGGCGTTGCTGTGCAATATGTCGCGTTGTGGGCCTAGTGCCTCATAAAGTGGTATTCGATCACATTGCTGTATGGGTGACCCGGGCCCACAATGCCCTGCGGGAACAGCGGCTGGTGCGGCGTGTCGGGGTACATCTCTGCCTCGAGGGCAAAGCCGGCGCCCCAGCTATAGTTGGCATCGTCTTTGGCGTGTTCGTCGCCCAGCCAGTTGCCGGTGTAGAGCTGCACGCCCGGGGCAGTGGTGTAATAGTCCAGCTCACGGCCGGTCCACATCTCCTCGACGTGCATCGCGCGGCGCAGATTACGGCCGTACTGATAGCCATCGATGCACAGGCAGTGGTCGTAGCCACGGGCCTGCTTAATCTGCGGGTCGTCGGCTTCCATGCCGGGCGCGACGGGGCGCAGCTCACGGAAGTCAAACGGCGTGCCCTCGACCGGAGCGATCTCTCCGGTGGGGATATTCTGCTCGTTGATGGGCAGGTAGTGGGCAGCGTTAGCAACAAAGAAGTGCTCACAGTCCATTCCGGCGTTATGGCCGGCAAGGTTAAAGTACGTGTGGTTGGTCATGGACACGTACGTGGCGCGGTCGCTCTCGCAGCCGTATTCGATACGGAAGTGGCCGGTGCACGTCACGGTAAACACAGCCGTAAAGGTGCGGTTGCCGGGAAGGCCCAGCTCACCGTCCTCAAGCGAGGTGGTCATGCGCACGGCATTGTGGACCTCGTCGAGCTTAACGTCCCATACGCGCTTGTGCAGACCATGCTCAAGATCGCTGTGCAGGTTGTTGGTGCCCTCGTTGGCGGGCATATGCCAGTCCGTGCCGGCGATGGTGATCGTGGCACCTGCAGTGCGGTTGGCCACAGGTCCGATGGTCGCACCAAAGCAGGCGGGGTTGTCAAAGTAATCCTCGAGCTTATCGAAGCCCAGCACCACATCGCGCACGTTGCCGGGGATGTCGGGCACGTCGATGCCCAACACGGTGGCGCCATAGTCCATAATGCGAACGCAGATCTCGGGCCCGTTGAGGGTGTAACGATGAACGGGGGTACCGCACGGCGCGGTGCCGAAAAGCTCGGAAGTGATCATTTGGTTCCTAACATCGAGGTATTTCCGACAAACTGTAGCGCGAACAGGCGAGATTATCACTACACCCCACTAAAGCAGGGGGTATTTTTCTCAAAAAAGTGATGATTGGAGCTGTGCGGGCGTTCATTTCTGACGCGCGTGAGTCTGATACAATTTGTTCGTTATTGTTTGAATTGACGTGAGCGTGGAACAGCGAGGACTCATCGTGATTAAAGCGGAGCGACAGGATAAGGTTCGGCAGCTGCTCGAAGAGCAGGGCACGGTCTCGGTCAAGGAGATTTCGGATGCGTTAGGTGTCTCGGATATGACGATCCGCCGTGACCTTGAGGAGCTTGCGAGCCTGGGCGAGATCGAGCGCGTGCACGGCGGAGCCCGCAGTGCGCAGGGCCGTCCACACGCTATGCTGCGCCATGAGTATTCGCACAGCGAAAAGCGCACGAAGCATGCCGAGGAAAAGTTGCAGATTGCGCGCCGTTCTGTGGAGCTTATCGAGGAAGGCTCGACCATCTTTTTGGGGACAGGCACCACGGTTGAGCAGATGGCCTCGATGTTGCCGGCGTTTCGTCTGCGCATTGTGACCAATTCGCTTTCGGTGTTTAACCTGCTCGAGGCGCGCGAGGACTGCGACCTGTGCCTCGTGGGCGGTATGTACCGTCGCCGCACTGCCGCTTTTGTGGGGCCAACGGCCGAGGATACCCTGCGTGCGCTGGGCATCGACGCGGCGTTTATCGGCGCCAACGGCATCTTGGACGGTGACGTATCTACGTCCAACATGGACGAGGGCCGTATCCAGCAGCTCGCCTTTAGCAAGGCCGACTCGCGCTATCTGATCGCCGATTCCAGCAAGATCGGCAAACGCGACTTCTACACCTTCTGCCGCCTGGACAGCCTGGACGCCGTGGTGTGCGAGCCGGGCATCGCCGCCGAGGATCGTGTCGCCATCGAGGAACATACGCGGGTCATCTGCTAGCTAATGCTACAGACGATACTTCTGCCCCTGCCGGCGCAGGGGTTATCGCTTCACAATGACGCGTAAATAACTTTGGGCAACAAGGATGAGGCTATTCTGGGATATGACTAGACTCCGTATTTCGTCTTTATGTCCCTTGAGAATGAATCGTAGTCTTCATAGAGCCCCTCTCTGCTTTCATCCTCGGCGTGGTTTACACGTTCAAGGAGCTTATCCTTTGGAGCCTCTTTTGTTATTGCGGCCTCGCTATCGGGTATTGTGGATTGCAAGAATAGTTCTAGAGCATGGACGTCTTTGAGTATGTAGCCCGTCGAACGACCCGCTCCTGTTTTTTCGATTGCGCTGCAACTAACAAGCTGACCGAGGGTTCGTTTAACGGTAACCTCGCTGATATCGGGGCAGTTGGATCGGATGTCGGATTTCTTAATGACGCCGGGTCTCTGTTGAAATAGAACGGCGATGCGCGCTTGCTTCGACATGGGACGAGTGCTTGATTCAATTAGGGTACGCTGCTCGAGCTGTCGGTAGGCGGCCAGGGTTGTTCCGAGCATGAAACGGATAAAGGGTGCTTCGGTGTTTTGATTTTCATTCCATCCAATGGAGCTTGCAGCGAGGGCGTTGTAGTAGAGCGCCTTGTTGTCTTCAATAAGTCGTTCGATGCTGATGTAACGCGCAACGTCGTATCCAGTCTTTTCGAGTAGCAGCGTTGTAAGGAGCCGGCTCATCCTGCCATTGCCATCGTTGAAGGGATGAATGCTGACAAAATCGAAGATGAAGCGGAATGATATAAGGAGGGGGTCGCAAACTTGACGAGATAAGGCGTCGTTGAGGGACCGACAGGCTTCTTCGATAAGTCCGGGGGTTGCTAGGGCCGAAGGCGGCCTAAAGCGCACAAATCGATTGCCTTGATCGTCGATGGAGATGATTTCGTTATCGCTATCTTTCCAATGGCCCCCATACGAGATTGCTGTGTGTACCATGAGGTCACGATGCAACTGCAAAATGACCGATGGCGTTACGGGAATGAAATCGTGCTGCTCGTGAATAAGCGACAGCGCATCTCGGTATCCAGCGATTTCTTCCTCTGCGCGGGAGCTTGGCTTGGCGGAATACGCCATGATTGCTTTGAGTCTTTTTTGGGTGGTAACAATTCCTTCAAGTCCGTTGGAGGATCGGGTGCTTTGGATCTTAGCCTCCTCCATTAGGGACGATAGAAGCTCGGGTTTGACTTGACTCAGAGCAAGCTGACGGCCTTTATGCTCGCGTATCGAGAGGAGGAGGTTGGTGATTGGAGTTGCTTCGAGTTCCGCTGGGACTGTGGTGTAATCGAACTGGCGCATGCGGCTCCTTTCGGTATCACGAACATACTTTCGATATCATAATATCATTAAATGATACCGAAAGTATGTTCGTGATACCGAAAACTAGAAACCATGCTTCATAACTGCTTGGAAAGTTTGGATTTGACTATCTTATTGTCTCGATCTGTAACAGTTAGACGGTTAAAAGTGGGCTATGTGTTACAGATTGAGATATTTCTGCTCGGGCGTTCTGTTTGTCTTGATCTGTAACAGCTAGGGCCGAAAATCCCTGCTAGATGTTACAGATTGAGACAAACGGCCAGCTCGGGCCGAGCCAAAACAAATAAGGCCGCATGCGAACCCGTGGAGGGATTCGCATACGGCCGACAGGGGGTATGCGGCGGAAACTAGGCCATAAGCAGGCCGGTCTCCGCGACGTTCTTGTACCAGTACGCACTCGCCTTGGGATAGCGCTTCTGGGTCTCAAAGTCGATGTAGAACAGGCCGTAGCGCTTGTTATAGCCGTTGGTCCAGGAGAACTGGTCCTGCAGCGACCACACAAAGTAACCGTCGACGTTTACGCCGCCGTCGATTGCCTTGAGGATCCATGCGAGATGCTGGCGCATGTAGTCGATACGAGGGGCGTCGTCGATAAAGCCATCCTCGAAGTCGTCCTTATAGCCCATGCCGTTCTCGGTGATGTAGATCTTCTTGTAGTTGGGGTAATCGTTCTTAATGCGCAGCAGCAGGTCGTAGAGGCCCTCGGGATAGATGATCCAGTCCCAATCGGTGGTGGGTACGCCTTCGCGCACGCATGACTCGCCCACGCCCTTGAGGAACCAGCGCGAGGAGCCCTTGTCGCCAGTGCCATTGTGGTTGATGTCGTTTTCGCCCTCGGCGGCACGCAGGAACTGACACTTGTACGTGTTGACGCCAAGGCAATCGTTGTAGGGCAGCGCGGCGGTCAACGCGGCGATGTCCTCGTCACGAACGTCGAGCTCGCCGCCGGCGATATGGGCCAGCTTGGTCGCAGCTTCCATGGTGTCGGCTGCATAGTGGCCGCGGAAGGTGGCGTCGAGTACCCAGCGGTTGTTGATGACGTCGGCCATGCGAGCTGCCTCGCAGTCGGCGGCGTTGTTGGGGTCGAGGGGGTACTTGGGCTCCAGGTTCTGGACAATGCCGATCTCGCCCTCAAAGCCGCCCTCATGGAAGGCGACGACAGCCTTGGCGTGGGCCACCATCATGTTGTGCATGAGCTGGAAGGCCTTGTCCAGGCGATACTTCTCGCCGTGCGGCCAGTTGCCGACGATAAAGCTGCCCTCGGCGGTCGCGGGAATCTCGTTAAAGGTAAACCAGTGCTTGACCTCGGTGAACTCGGCAAAGCAGAACTTGGCGTACTCGACAAAGGCGTCGATCGTCGTGCGCGTCAGGAAGCCCTCGCCGCCGTTCTGGTAAAAGGCCTCGGGCGTATCGAAGTGATCGAGCGTGACATAGGGGATAACGCCGGCTTTATTGCAGGTGGCAAAGAGCTCGTGATAGAAGGCAACACCCTCGGGGTTAATCTCACCAGTGCCGCTGGGGAAGATGCGGCTCCAAGCGATGGAGACACGGATACCGTTGATGCCGAAGCGCTGGCACAGGTCGATATCGACCGGGTACTTGTTGTAGAAATCGCTTGCGGGATCGGGGGAGAAGCGACCCTGAGCAGCCAGGAAATCGTCCCAGGGCACTTTGCCCTTGCCGTGCGTACGGGTCTCGCCCTCAACCTGGTAAGCAGCGGTGGCGCCGCCAAACACAAAGCCGTCGGGGAACTGCATGGGGTTGGTCATGAGTCATCCTTTCTGTGGGATACGAATAGGGAGAGGTGCCCGAACTGGGGATCCGGGCACCAACGGAGGGAGGAACTAGTCGAGGTTCTCGCGGAGCCACTTGATGGCGCCAGCGGGGTCGCGAGTAAGGTCGATATATTCCTTACCGCGGGGAGCAAGCAGCTTAATGCCCAGGCGATCGGTGTCGGCCTTCATGTCGTTGTAGTAGCTACGAACCTGCGGGGCGAGCACGATAACGTCGTACTGATCCATGATGGCAGTGTGCTGGCCATAGGCGCCTGCGGAGGAAGCGATGTTCTCTCCGGTCTGCGCAGCACCTTCCTTGATGGCGTTGGCGAGCATGGCAGAGGTGCCGGCGCCGGCGCACAGGACGAGGACCTTCAGGCCATCGACATCCTTCTTAGCGGATGCGTCGGAGGCGGGCTCGGGCTGATCGGCGACAGGCTTGCTGTCGGCGGCAGCGGCGGTCGGCTCGACGGAAGCGGCGGTCTGCTCGACAGCGGGCGCAGAGGTGCTGGCGGTGATGGTGGCAGCACCATCGGACTCGAGACCCAGCTCGGCGGCGCGCTCGGCCTCCTGGTCGCAGAGCAGCTTATCGTATGCCTTTAAGAACGGCAGGTAGATGATGGCGTCCAGCAAGATGATGATTGCGACAAACACCAGGGCGATAAGCTGGAAGTTTGTGGTGATGAAGATGCCGATGGGGGCAGGAGTAGCCCAAGGCACCACGAAGGAGAAGCCGTTCATGCCCACGTTATCGATAAAGAACTTGGCAACACTCACATTGACGCAGCCGGCGGCAACAAAGGGGATGAGCATGTAGGGGTTAAGGATCATCGGCGCGCCAAAGAGCAGCGGTTCGTTGACGGCGAAGGCAACAGGAACAATCGAGGCCTTACCGACGGCTTTGAGCTGCTTGGACTTCATAAAGAGAATCAGCAGAAGCGGCACGATGAACGTGGCGCCGGTGCCGCCGAACTCACCCACGAGCGACATGTTAAAGGTGAGGGAATGGGCGGGGTGACCACCGGCCAGCAGAACCTGCAGGTTCTCGGCCTGGTTGGCAAGACGGATGGGGTCGATGCCCGGCTGGACGATCGAAGGACCGTGGACGCCGATGAACCAGAAGAACGCGGTGGCCGCCTGAATAAGGATAAGGCCAGGATAGGTTTCTGCTGCAGTGAAGAGCGGGGAGAGCAGCTTGATGAGCAGCTCGGAGAACGGAACGCCCATGAGGTTGCGCACGACGACATCGATGATGCCGCAGATGATGACGGCGCCGCCAAAGGGGATGATGTCACGGAAGTTCTGAGCGATGGCGCCCGGGACCTCCTTGGGCAGCTTAATGGTCAGATCGCGCGAGACGCAGAACTTATAGACCCAAACGGTAATGAACGCGGCGATATAGGCCGAGAACAGACCACGCGTACCCATGCTGGTGCAATCGAAGACCGAAAGCTCGGAGCCGTTGAACTTGGTGGTGAACTGCGTGACTGCGAGCAGCAGCATGCTGCACTGGGCGGCCACCATGGTGGAACCGTCGTTGAGCACCTTGCCGGCGGGCATGCGACGGTTCATGGAAGCCGTAAAGTTCTTGGCAGTGGTGCCGGCGACCATGATGCCCATGACGCCCATGGTGAAGTTGTACAGCTTGTTGCACCAGTCGATGAGCGGCTGGGGCAGCGTGATGCCAACTACGCCAGGAAGGGTGGCAATGAGCAGAAAGATCGAAGAGGTGAGGACGATGGGCATGCACCCAAGGAATCCGTCCTTAATAGCCTGGAGGTAGATGTTCCTCGAGATCTTCTCAAAGAACGGCTGATGCTTTTCGAGCATCTTTACGATGGCGTCCATAAAGCTCCTTTGCTACTTGATGCGCGATGCATGTGGATGGAACTGGTCGTCGATGGATGGTCAGGACTGCCCGGAAACCTTCCTGCTTAAGGAAGGCATTGCTAAATGACAACGTTGTCATTTCGTTAATGACAACGTAAGACATTTTTGGAAGAGCAACAAGGATATACGGGTGAGCGGTCGATATTGTCCGGTAAACGGTTGATTTATCAGTCAGGCAGGTAGTGTATGCTAGAACGCAAAAAACAAGCGATAGAGAACCGAGTGGAGAAGCAGTGGCAACGATGGACAAGAAAAATGTCTCAATGAATGATGTGGCAGTTGCCGCGGGCGTTTCTCTCAAGACGGTTTCGCGTGTGATCAACGAGCCCAATAGCGTGCGAGAGTCGACACGCGATAAGGTCCATTCGGCTATGGAGGCGCTCGGGTTTCGAACCAACTTTGCCGCGCGTTCGCTCAAGTTGGGCCGTTACGGGTGCATCGGCGTGGTGATGTTCCACTTGTCGGGCGGCGCCGTGGACATGATTGACGGTATCGCCGATGCCGCCGAAGAACGCGGCTTTGCGCTCACGATGATTAAGAAGCGGGCGGGGGAGAAGATGACCCTTGCCGAAGCGGCGCGTAGGATGTCGCAGCTGCCTGTTGATGGCATGATCTTCAACCTGCGTCAGATGGTCGATGACTTTGATACCTTTGAGGCACCGAAGGACCTCAAGACGGTGATTATCACACCGATGGAACATCCTACCTGCTCCACCGTCAGTGACGACCAAGAGGGCGGCGCGCGCATGGCGTGCGAGTACTTCTTGAACCACGGGCATAAAAACGTGTACTTCGTCTCTGGTAAGAAAGAGTCGTTGTCGAGCCAGTGCCGTATGAAAGGTTGGCGTGCGGCACTCGAGGCGCGTGGCATTGAGCCGCCCGAGCCTCTGCAAGGCGATTGGAATGCGGATAGTGGCTATGCCGCGGGCCTTGTGCTTGCCGATAAGCCCGATTGCACGGCGGTCCTCGCTGCTAACGACTGCATGGCAAACGGCGTGATGATGGCTCTACGTGACAAAGGGCTCAGTGTGCCCAATGATGTGTCCGTGATCGGCTTCGACGATGAGCTCTATAAGACGATTCCCAACTCGATTCTGACGTCGGTGAAGTTTCGCCACCGCGAGCTGGGCGTCCGTGCGCTCAACGAGGTCGTCGCGGGTCTGGAAGCTCCGAGCTCCAGAAGCCGTACGCTCGTCTCGGGCGTGTTGGTCGAGCGTTCCAGCGTAAAGGACTTGCGGGCGTAGACGTGCTCGGCCTATTCCGTTTGTCTCAATCTGTAACAGCTAGGACCCAAAAACTCGGCTAGATGTTACGGATCGAGATTTTTGGCCCGGCTTATTCCGTTTGTCTCGATCTGTAACAACTAGACGGTCAAAAGTGGTCTACATGTTACAGATTGAGATTTTCGGCTTGGCCTGTGCGTTCATCTCGATCTGTAACAGCTAGGACCGAAAAACTCGGCTAGATGTTACAGATTGAGATGAACAGGAGGACGGGTGCGGTCTAAACAAAATGGCCCGCGCATCACACATCGATGCACGGGCCATTTATTGTCTGCAAGCGGCAGGTGGTGTCAGCGTCTTATGCCTCGAGGTTTTCCTCGATCCAGGCAACGGCACCCTTGGGATCCTTAGTGAGGTCGATGTACTGTTTGCCCTTGGGCGACAGCAGCGTGATGCCCAGGCGGTCGGTGTCGGCCTTCATCTCGTTGTAATAGGTGCGAACCTGCGGAGCCAGGACGATGACGTTGTACTGGTCCATGATGGCGTAGTGGCTGCCGTAGGCACCGGCGTTGGCGGTAATGTCGATGCCCAGCTCGTCGGCGCCTTCCTTAAGCGCGTTGGCGAGCAGTGCAGAGGTGCCGGCGCCAGCGCACAGAACCAGAACCCTCAGATCCTTGCCCTTAAGGGCGGACGGAGCTGCGGAGGCCTCAGTGGCAGAAGCGGTCTCGACAACAGGAGCCTCAACGGCGGGGGCGGCAGCGGTCTTGACGGCCTTGGTCTCCTCGGCCTCTTCTTCGGCCAGGGTCTCGGCCTCCTGCTTGCACAGGACGTTGTCGTAGGCCTTGCAGAACGGGTAGTAGATCAAGAAGTCAACGACCAGCAGGACGACAACCAGGACCAGAGAGATCGGCTGGAAGTTGGTGTCGATGAAGGTGCCGATCGGTCCGGGGAGTGCCCACGGCATGGCATAGATAAAGCCGTTCATGCCCAAAAAGTCGATGAAGAACTTACCAATGAGGACGTTGGCCACGGGGGCAAACAGGAACGGGATCAGGAAGTACGGGTTGAGGATGATGGGCGCGGCGAACAGCAGCGGCTCGTTGACGGCGAACATCACGGGCACGACAGAGGCTTTGCCGACGGCCTTGAGCTGCTTGGAGCGCATAAAGAGCAGGAAGATGATCGGGACAATGAACGTGGCGCCGGTGCCGCCGAGTTCGCCGATGTAGTTACCGAAGTTTTCGGTCAGGGCGAGGGCGGGGTGACCGCCGGCCTGCAGCGTGGCGAGGTTGGTGGTGATGTTGCCAAACAGCGCGGCGTTGAGGGCAGGCTTAACGACCGAGGGGCCGTGGATGCCCATGAACCAGAACAGCGGGATCATGAACCAGATGAGGGCGAGGCCGGCGTAGGAATCGGCAGCGGCGAACAGCGGGCTCACCAGCGTGGAGATGACGTTGGCAAACGGGACGGCCAAGCAGGTGCGGCAGATAACGTCGATGACGGCGACAAACAGGATGGAGAAGCTGAAGGCGAAGATGTCGCGGAAGTTCTGGGCGATGGCGCCGGGGACTTCTTTGGGCAGCTTGATGGTGATGTCTCGCTTAATGCAGAAGGCATAGATGTTGACCGTGGCAAATGCGGCGACAAAGGAGCTCAGCAGGCCCTTGGTGCCCATGTTGTCGGTAAAGAACACCGAGACATCGGCGCCGTCGATCTTGGCACTCGTCTGGGTAACGGCCAAGATGAGCATAGCGCACATGGCGGCGACCATGGTGCTCGTGGCGTTGATGGCCTTGCCAGCAGGCATGCGGCGGTTCTTGGAGCCGGTCAGCGCGCTTGCGGTGGTGCCGGCGACCATGATGCCCACGACGCCCATCGTGAAGTTGTAAACCTTGTTGCAGAAGTTCACGACGTCGACGTTCCACCAGTCGGGCAGCGTAAAGCCGCCGACCGTGGCGACAACGCCCGGCAGGGTCGAAATAAGCAGGAAGACAGAAGAAGACAGGATGATGGGCATTGCTGCCAAAAAGCCGTCTTTAATGGCCTGAAGGTAGATGTTCTTAGAGACCTTGTCGAAGTACGGCTGACCTTTCTCCAAGAACTTAACGATCGATTCCATAGTTCACGCTCCTCTTTGCATGAAATCTTAATGGCATGGACGTTGAAAACCTATATGGTCTCCCGCTTGCTAAAAGCCCGGGTGCAGGCGGGGTCGGTCCCAGGGGGAGAGAGGGGAGCGGCTGGGTTTGTATCGCATAGGGCCGCTCCCTTCTCGGGGGAAAGCGAGGCGATGCGCTACTGCGCGTCCGCCATAGTGTCGGCGAGCTCCTTGTACCAGAGTGCCGACTGCTTGATGTAGCGTTTTTGCGTGTCGAAGTCGATGTAGAACAGGCCGTAGCGCTTGTTATAGCCATTGGCCCACGAGAACTGGTCCTGCAGGCTCCAGATAAAGTAGCCCTGGACGTCGACGCCCTCGGCGCGCGCCTGGAGCACCTTCTCCATGTGCTGGTCGACAAAGTCGATGCGCTCGGGATCGGCGACGATGCCGTTTGCGTCGGGCTCGGGGTCCTTGTGGCCCAGGCCGTTTTCGGTGATATAGATGACGGGGAGGTTGGGATAGGTGGCGCTGATGTGCTTGAGCGTGTCGTAGAGGCCTTGCGGGTAGATGAGCCAATCCCAGTCGGTGGTGGGGATACCCGGCATATCGACCTGCTGCCCGACGCCCTTAAACTTAAAGCACGAGGTGCCCTTGTCTCCGGTGCCGTTAAAGCTGTTGGTTGACTCGCCATCGTAGGCGGCGATAAACGCCGACTGATAGTAGTTGAGGCCGAACATATCGTTGCGGGGCGCCGCCTTGGCGAGCTCCTCCATGTCGCTGTCCTCAACCGTAAGTGTGGCGTTGTTGGCACGCAGAATCTCGTTGATGAGTGAGAGGGTGCGCGCGGAGTAGTGACCCAGGAAGGCGCCGTCCATGATGAAGTCGGTGTAGAAGGCGTTGTACAGGTCAGCGGCGTGCTGGTCGGCGGGCGAGTCTGTGGCAGGATATGCCGGCGTCAGGACGTTGACCATGCCAATGCGTCCGCCCAGGTGCTCGGTCTCGTCAAGATCCTTATACAGGTTGACGGCGCGGGCGTGGGCAACGAGCTCGTTGTGCTGGCTCTGGATGCCGCTCGTCACATCAAAGTGATGGTTGGGCGGGAAGTTGCCTTGGATGTATTGGGAGTGCGAGAGGCTGATGAGCTCGTTGATGGTGAACCAATTCTTGACCTCGCGGAACTCGCGGAAGCAGAACTCGGCATAGCGCACATAGGCGTCGACGGTCTTGCGGTTGAGCCAGTCGCCCTGGTTGAACAGGACGGCGGGGGAGTCAAAGTGATGCAGGGACACATAGGGCTCGACGCCATACTTTTTGCAGCAGGCGAACAGCTCGTGGTAGTGCTTAACGCCCTCGGCGAGGGGCTCGGCATCGTCGCCGTTGGGGAAGATGCGGGTCCAGGCGATGGACACACGAATGGCGTTGAGTCCATGCTCGGCAGAAAGGCGGATATCCTCCTCGTAGCGGTTGTAGAAATCACTGGCCGGGTCGGGCAAAAAGCGACCCTGGGCGACAAGGTAATCGTCCCACATGGTCTTACCCTTGCCTGCCACCTTCGTGGAACCTTCCGTTTGGTACGCGGCGGTTGCGGCGCCCCAAACAAAGCCCTTCGGCAGCTGCTGTACGCGGTTTAGCAAAGACATATGCATACACCCTCTCGTCTTGCTGTTCGATATTGTGCGTTTGCGCTCAGGAGGCTCCCTGGTTAGCGTTCAGCGGTGAAAAAGCCCGATAAACACTATCTTAAAATGATTAGAACCAAAATGAGCACGTGAACATTTGACAATGAGCACGTTAACATCCGGCTGGGATGTATAGAAACAAAACAACTTCAAACAGCCGCGAACGGTTGTATTTGTTCGGTAAGCGGTTTTGATTGACAGAAGTTTTCATGTTGTGGTATATGGCTCGGGTATCATGAGCACGTTATCGATGTATGTACGATGCGCCATGGGCGCGGGGAATAGTTGGGAAGCAGGTTAGCGTGGAAGGCATGGCTCAGCAGACAAGGAATGGTCATTCGGCGAGCGCGGCAGAGGTTGCGGCGCTCGCTGGCGTGAGCCGCCAGACTGTGTCTCGCGTGGTCAACGGTATGCCCAACGTGACGGAAAAGACGCGCAAGCGTGTGCTGGCCGCCATGGAAGAGCTGGGCTTTCGTCCCAATTTTGCTGGAGCGGCGTTGCGCGGCGGGTCGTATCGTTCTATTGGCCTGTGCATGTACAACATCACACGTGTCGGTAACCTGGCGACGCTCGAGGGTATCATGCAAGCGGCGCGCGAGCACGATTTTGCCGTCACTATGATCGAGATGGGCGGCGACAAGCCCTATACACTTGCCGATGCCTCGCGCCGCATGGTCGAGCGACCCGTCGACGGCATGATTCTCAACATGAACCGCATGGCTCCCGATTTTGAGGAGTTTGTTCCCCAGCCGGGAGTGCGAACGGTCATCCTGTCCATGTATGCGCATCCGCGCTGCACGACGATCGACTCCGACCAGTATGGTTCGTGCGAGCTGTTGACCAATTATCTGCTGGAACATGGTCACTCGAATATGCGGTTTGTGGCGGGTCCGGAAAACTCGATTTCCTCGCGTTTTCGTGAGGCCGGTTGGCGCGATACGCTGGGTCGTGCTCATGTCGATGCCGCTCCGATGCTGCGTGGCGATTGGAGTGCGGACAGTGGGTACGCCATGGGCGAGCGGATTGCGGCCGAGGTGCTTGCCGGCGGGTCGCAGGCGCCGACTGCCGTGCTTGCGGCAAATGACCAGATGGCGCTGGGCGTTATCGCCGCGCTCGAGAACGCGGGCCTGTCCGTGCCCGACGACGTGAGCGTGGTTGGTATCGACGACGCACTCGAGGGACTTGTTCCTCACAATCGGCTGACGACGCTGCGATTTGATTTGCGCGGTGTCGGTAAGCTTGCGTTTGAGGCGGCGATTGGAGAGAGCTCGTCTATCGAGGCGATTCATGTGCCGAGCACGCTGGTCGAACGCTCGACTGTTAGGGACATACGGGGTTAGGTCCTACTCCGTTTGTCTCGATTTGTAACAGGTAGACGGTCAAAAGCGGGCTACGTGTTACAGATTTAGATTCTTCGGAAAGAGCAATCCTGTTCGTCTCAATCTGTAACAGCTAGGACCAAAAAACTCAGCTAGATGTTACAGATTGAGACAAACGGCTTCCGACCTGCACAAAAAGGCCGGGGGGCGGCGCGCCGTGTGACGTGCCGCCCCCGGCTGAGAAATGGGGACAGGTTATGTGGGCAGGCGACCCCGCCAGCCGCTAGTCCAGACGACGGGTCTGCGCCACGTGCTTATACCAGTATGCGCTTGCCTTGGGCGTTCGCTTCTGGGTTTCAAAGTCAACGTAGAAGAAGCCGTAACGCTTGTTGTAGCCATTGGTCCAGGAGAACTGATCCTGCAGGCTCCACAGGAAGTAGCCGCCCACGTTGACGCCCACCTCCATGGCCTTGAGCAACCAGCGTAGGTGCTGCTCGATGTAGTCGATGCGCGGCTGATCGTCCACAAAACCGTCCTTGTAGGGGTCCTTGTAGCCCATGCCGTTCTCGGTGATGAAGATCTGCTTGTAGTTGGGGTAGCGCTGCTTAATGTAGACGAGCAGATCGAACAGGCCCTCGGGATAGATGATCCAGTCCCAGTCGGTGGTGGGGACGCCGGGCTTGTTCACATGCTCGCCAATGCCCTTAACGCGCCAGCGGCCAGTGCCCTTCTCGCCCGTACCGTTGTGGTGCAGGTCGTTCTCGCCATCGTAGGCCTTCAAGAAGCGGCACTGGTAGTTGTTAACGCCCAGGTAGTCGTTGTAGAGCGCGGCCTCGCGCATGATTTCCAGATCCTCGTCTAGGATCTCGATGGTGCCGCCCGAGACGGCAGCCAAGCGGTTGGCGCACTCGAGGGTGTCGGGCGCGTAGTCGCCGCGGAAGGTGGCGTCGAGCAAGAACTGGTTCTGCAGCACGTGCTCGTTGTTGGCGGCTTTGATGTCGGCGGGGTCGTTCTCGTTGAGCGGATACTTAAACTCCAGCGACTGGATGACGCCGATCTTGCCCTTAAAGCCGCCGTTGTGGAAGGCCAGCACGGCCTTGGCGTGGGCGAGCATCATGTTGTGCTCGCACTGGAAAGCCTCGGCCAGATGCGCCTTGACGCCACCGGGGAAGGTGCCCTCGATGTAGGTGTTGGAGGCGTCGGCCCAGATCTCGTTAAAGGTGAACCAATAGGTCACCTGGTCGGCGTACTCCTTAAAGCAGAAGGTGGCAAAGTCCACAAAAGCATCGATGGTCTCGCGGTTGAGGAAGTCGCCCTTCTCAAAGAGGGCAAGCGGCGTGTCAAAGTGATGTAGCGTGACGAACGGCTCAACGTGGTGCTTGTGGCACTCGGCGAAGAGATCGTGGTAGAACTGCACGCCCTCGGGATTGATCTCGCCGGTGCCGTTGGGGAAGATGCGGCTCCAGGCAATGGAGAGGCGAATGCCGTTGATGCCGAACTCCTCGCACAGCTCCAGATCGACGGGGTACTGGTTGTAGAAGTCCGAAGCGGGATCGGGGGAAAAGCGCCCCTGGGCCTCCAAGAAGTCATCCCAGGCGACTTTGCCCTTACCGTGGGTGCGGGTCTCGCCCTCTACCTGGTAAGCAGCAGTGGCGCCGCCAAAGACAAAGCCCTCGGGAAACTGCGCAGGCGGGTTGGTGACGCTAGCGGGGTTAACGGACATGATGATCCAATCGTCTAAATCGAAGGGCCAGCCGGCTGTGGATGGTCGGCTGGCCTTGGGCGTTACTTACTTCGAGAGTTGCTCGCTTACGAAGGCGAGAGACTTATCGCCGTTCTGGGAGAGCTCGATGTACTGCTTACCGCGACAGGCGACGCACTTGTTGCCCACGCGCTCGCAGTCCTTCTGCAGGTCGGCCAAGTAGCTGGCAGCCTGCGGGGCCAGGACGACCAGGTCAAAGTCGGGGAGCATGTCGACGTGGTTACCATATGCCTCGGCAGCGGTCTCAAGATTGATGCCGCGCTCCTTGGCGGCCTTGGCCAGCGCGTTGGCGAGCAGGCCCGAGGTTCCGCCACCCTGGCAGAGCACGAGTACGCGCTTGCCGTTGAGGTCGCTGGCGGTCGTTGCCTCAGTGGCGACAGCGGCGGGGGCGTCGGCCTTCACGGCCTCGGCAGCAGCGCCGGCGGCAACGCTCTTGGCGTCAGCCTTGCCCTGGAAGGCATCGCTGAGCTTGGCGGCCTTCTCGGCGTTCTTGGCGGCGAGCTCCTCTTGGGAAATCTCGGCCTCCTCGGCGCACTTCTGGGCGTCGTAGGCACGGAAGAACGGGTAGTACAGAACGAAGTCGACGACCAGGATAAGGGCGAGCATCACAAAGGCGAGCGGCTGGAAGCCCAGGCCCATGATGGTGCCGATGGGGCCGGGGACAGTCCAGGGCAGGGTGTACATAAAGCCGTTCATGCCCAAGAAGTCGATAAAGATCTTGAGGATCCAGATGTTGGCGATCGGGGCAAAGACAAACGGGACAAAGAAGACGGGGTTGAGCACGATGGGTGCGGCGAACAGCAGCGGCTCGTTGACGGCAAAGCACACGGGAACGATAGCGGCCTTACCGACGGCGCGCATCTCCTGGGACTTGGCCAGGAAGCAGAACATAAAGACCAGGACGAGCGTGGCGCCGGTGCCGCCCATGCAGACGACGAAGTACTGGGCACCCTGGGTCAGGACAGCGGAAGCGTGCTGGCCAGCCTGGAACGCAGCCAGGTTGTCGGTCATGTTGGCAACGAGGGCGGCGGCGATGGCGGGCTCGACGATCGAGGGGCCGTGGACGCCCACGAACCAGAACAGGCTCATGGCGCCGTAAATCACAGCGAGGCCGATATAGCCGTCGGCAGCGGTGAACAGGGGCTGGAACACCTGGATGACGCCCTGGGCAAAGCAGAAGCCAAAAGCAGCGCGGAAGACGATGTCAAAAACCCAAAAGACGGTGATGCAGACGGAGAAGGGGATGATGTCCTTGAAGGTCTGCGAGATGTTGGGCGGAACCTGCTCGGGCATCTTGACGGTGATGTTGCGCTTGATGAAGAACTTGTAGATGATACCGGTCACAAACGCAGCGATGAAGGCGGTCAGCAGGCCCTTGGAACCAAGGTAGGTGGTGTTGAAGCCGCTGGCGGCGTCCGTGGCGATGGTGTCGCTCGAAAGGAGCAAGAAGCCGATGATGGCCGCGCACATGCACGAGATGAAGTTGATCTGGTTGTTCTTGGGCAGGTCGCGGTTCTGAGCGTCGGCGAAGTGCTTGGCCGTGGTAGCGGCGCAGGCGATGGCCAGGATGCCCATGGAGTAGTTGTAGCACTTCCACAGGGCGTTGTTGATGTCATCGGGCCAGTAGAAACCCCAGATGTTGGGTACCGAGGCTACCAAGCAGAAGATGGACGAGAAGATGATGATGGGGATGACGGAGATAAAGCCGTCGCGGATCGCCTTGAGGTACTTGTTGCGGGCGATCGCGTTGAAAAAGGGCTGGCCCTTTTCGATAGTGGCGATGAGTTGCTCCATGCAATGCTCCTAAGAGTCGGTGGGTTAGCAACGATAGTAGCTTTTGACGTTCGATTGCCAAAATGTTGACGTTGCCATTTTGTGACACAAAAAAAGACGCGAACCGGTGGTTCCTGTGCCTGCGAACCGTCGATTCCTTACGCGTAAACGTTTGAGCCGCCCGGTGGCTCTGTGTTTGCACAATGGCAACGTTAACATTTGGGCGACAAAAGCCGTTCGGGGAAGCAAAAATGTCGGTGAACGGTAGGTTTTGGGTGGTGAGCGTATGGTGGGGGAGGCGTTGGATATACTTGAAGGCGTTTCATTTGAATGCGCAAAGTGCCACCAATGGCATCGTTGACATAGAAAGATCGACCTATGGCCGCTGTTAAAAAATCGGTATCCGTCAAAGACGTAGCGCGCCTCGCGGGCGTCTCGGAGCAGACAGTCTCGCGTACGGTGCACGATTCGCCCAGCGTGCGCCCCGAGACCAAGGAACGCGTGCGTGCCGCCATGCGCGAGCTGGGGTATCGCCCTAATTTTGCCGGTCGATCGCTGCGCCGTGGCAAGTTTAAGACCGTCGGCGTCGCCATGTTCAACATTACCGGTACCGGCAACCTCGATCGTATGGAGGGCTTTGCCGCCGCGGCCGACAAACATGGCTATGCCATCACCCTCACTAAGGTAGACGGGCATCCGTATACCCTCGAGAGCGCATCGTCGCGTATGAGCGCACTGCCGGTGGATGGCATGGTCGTGATCATGAATCGCATGCCGGCGGACTTTGGCACCTTTGAGCCGCTGTCCGGCATGCAGACGGTGCTCGTTACGATGTTGGAGCACCCGCTCTGTTCAACGGTCGATAACGACCAGTTCGATTGCTCGCGCCAGGTGGTCGAGTACTTGCTGGAGCAGGGGCACAAAACCGTGCACTTTATCTCGTGCCCCGAGCGCTCGCTTTCGGGCATGCGGCGCGAGGAAGGCTGGCGCGAGACATTGCGTGCGCATGGCATTGAGCCACCGCAGCTCGTGCGCGGCGACTGGACGGCGCAGAGTGGATATGCTGCCGGCCAGGTGCTTGCGGATGATCCGACCTGCACGGCCATTTATGCCTCCAACGATGCCATGGCATATGGCTGCATCCGTGGGCTCGAGTCGCGCGGGAAGTGCGTGCCCCAGGACGTGAGCGTGGTGGGTGTTGATGACAGTCTGGGCGACATCGTGCCCGATTGTCGCCTGACTACGGTGCGCTTTGACAACAAGCGCGTCGGCATGTGGGCGGTCGACAAGATTGCCGGCGCCGATGGGGGCGCGTCTGGCGTGGAGCACATGCTGATTCCCGGTGTGCTCGTAGAGGGCGATACGGTGCGCGATTTGCGTTAGGGTGCGGCCCTGTTTGGGTTGCCGCTAATTGTGTTCGATATTGTCCAGATTGGTTTAAAAACCGTTCACGGGCGAAAAGTGACCGTTCATAGCTCAAAAGTACGTTTTGCGCTGTTCTTTTTTGTTTGAATGTTACTGTTTCTGCCATACACAACGCAGCGCGTATGCCCGGACGCGATGCTCTCCGTTGGTTCATATGTGAAAGGAACGCAATATGGCAACCAAAGAAGAAATCTCGATGGTTGGATTCGAGATTGTCGCATACGCGGGCGACGCCCAGACTGATCTGCTTGCAGCGCTCGATGCTGCTCGCGAAGGTGATTTTGAGAAGGCTGAGCAGCTGCACAAGGATGCCAGCGATGCACTTATCGGCGCCCACGACACGCAGACCAAGCTGCTTTCGCAGGAGGCCGGCGGCGGCGAGATGGAGATGACCTTCATCATGGCCCATGCTCAGGATACTCTCATGACCACCATGATCCTGGAGAAGCAGGCCCGCTTTACCATCGATGCCTACAAGCGCATCGCCGAGCTCGAGGCCAAGCTCGCCTAACGAGCCCTCACAACCAAGTCCCCTTCCAAAAGCTCTGCCGCTACCCGCGGCAGGGCTTTTTCTGTCCTCCTCCAAGTTGCGGTGAAATAGGGACTGAATAGGGGCCGACGGGCGCAAAACAATCCCTATTCCACCGCAACTCATCCGGAGGTAGTCATTGGGGACAGTCTTGGTGCGCTCCGTTGGTCCTCCCGTTCGATTTTTGCTCGGTGGGTATACTTCCATCCGCAATACAGGCCGGAATGAGGAGGTATCCAAATGCCGGACAACGGATTGATTCAAAAGAAAGATGCGCACGAGATGGCTCATGGGCGTCCTGTCCAGATAACCGAGCACACGGCGGTAACCGAGCTGCAGCCCAGTCTGTCCGATGTCGTGTGCGCAAACAAAAAGCTGCAGATTGGCTTTATCGTTGCGCTCGTGGTCCTGGCGCTGCTGTCGGGCTTTGTAGCTCGTCCGCATTTCGCCGATACCAAAACTTGGGACTCCACCATCGAGGTCATCGACCAAAAGAAGGGTAACGTACTGGCGCTCACGACCTCGTGCGTGGCGCTGTCTGCGGGCATTACCGCGCTGCCGGGTGATACGGGAACGCCGGTTGCCGAGCAGCTCGCGCAGCTTTCAGGCAACCTTGGTATCGTGCTTGCCGTGCTCTACCTCGAGAAATACCTGCTAACCATTTTGTGGTCGGTTGGCTTGGGCATCTTAATCCCGTTTGCGTTGGTGCTCTTTGCGGTGTCGCTCGGCATTCACGGGCGCTGGAGCACGAGCACTGTCCTGCGCCGTGTGGCGACACGCGTACTGGTGGTTGCCGTGATCGGCATGGCGCTCGTGCCCGCGAGCGTATGGGTGTCGCAAAAGGTCGATGAAACGTATCGCGTAAGTATTGAGCAAGCTGAGCAAAAGGCTGCGGACGCTGCGGACGCGGCCGACACCACGGACAAGTCAGCCGAGACCAGCTCAAAATCGAACAAGAAAAAATCCGAGACCACGGCGTCCAAAAACGTGCTCGAGCAGTTGACTGATGGGGCATCGAGCCTTGTTACGTCGGTGACCAGCGGCGCCAAGCAGATGACCGATGAGATCGTGCGGCAGGTGACCGACCTCATCGAAGGCGTCATCGTGATGATCGTGACTTCGTGCGTTATCCCGCTGCTGGTGCTCGTGGCGTTCCTGTGGCTGGGACACGTACTGCTGGGGATCGATATTTCCGGCCCGGCGAACTATTTGACGGGCCGCTTTCTGAGTGCTCCGTCCAAGCACGCCAAAAAGGGTGGGCAGTCCGAGTAGCTAAAACAGCTGTATATACCGGGGAATACCGCCGAAGGGCGGCCGAGATACGTTCTTGGCCGCCCTTTTGTTTGTTGAACACATGATCGCTACGTCCGCGCCCGGCTCAAACGGTCAGCAATCATCCGTGAACGATATTTGTTCAAAAAAGAACAAAGATAAACAAATAGTTGTTGCAGTTACTGTTCGAATGTGTTCAAATAAACATGAACAGTGAAGAACCGCACATTCAGATGCCCGGACCTGAACGCGATTCAACACTTCCAAACAGAAACTACGCACCTGCGTATCTCTCAAGGAGGATGTCATGAGGGTTGTAATCGCTTCCGATGCCGACGGTATGTCGATGAAGGAGTCCATCAAGGAGATGCTCATCGCCGACGGTCACGAGGTCGTCGACTATTCCGAGACCCCTGCCGCGGACTTTGTCGATTCCGCGACCGCCGTTGCCAAGGACCTGCTGGAGCACAAGGATTCCCAGGGCTTCGCATTCGATAAGTACGGCGTCGGCTCCTATATGGCCGCCGTCAAGATCAAGGGCATGGTCGTCGCCAACATTTCCGACGAGCGTTCCGCTTACATGACCCGCGAGCACAACGGCTCGCGCATGGTCACCATGGGCCCGGGCGTTGTGGGCACCGAGGTCGCCAAGAAGATCGCCCGCGAGTTCCTGCGCGCCCAGTACGCCGGCGGCCGTCACCAGATCCGTGTCGACATGCTCAACAAGATGGCCTAACGAGAGCCACCGAGAACTCGAACTTCTACCTCAACTTGTGAATTCAGACGAAAGGACGTTCTGATGAAGAAGACCATCGCAATCGGTTGCGACCATATCGTTACGGACGAGAAGATCTATCTGGCCGACCGCCTGGAGCAGGCTGGCTACAAGGTGCTCGACTGCGGCACCTACAGCCACACCCGTACGCACTATCCCATCTACGGCAAGGCCGTGGGCGAGGCCGTTGCCAGCGGCAAGGCCGACTTTGGCGTGGCCCTGTGCGGCACCGGCATCGGCATCACCAACGCCGTCAACAAGGTTCCCGGCGCCCGCTGCGCCCTGGTCCGCGACATGACCTCTGCCCTGTACGCTCGTCGCGAGCTCAACGCCAACATCGTGGGCTTTGGCGGCAAGATCACCGGCGAGTTCCTGATGGCCGATATCATGCTTGCCTTCCTGGAGGAGCCCTACGAGAAGACCCCCGAGCACGATGCCCTGATCGCCAAGATCGATGCCTGCAATAAGGCCGACGCCGAGGCTCAGGCTGACCCGCACTTCTTTGACGAGTTCCTCGAGAAGTGGGACCGCGGCGAATACCATGACTAGCGGGTATCCGGCGTAATTAACTAATCCGTTGACGGCTCGCGTTTCTGTGAGGGGGCGCGGGCCGGTTTTCTATCAGCCCTATTGACTTGGCAGGCTGTCGTAAGAAAGGGAAGGCTCCTATGGAGTTTGTTCTTGATAACGGTTCTATTCGTGTGGCGTTGAGCACGGCTGGCGGATCGTTCACTTCTATTGCGGCCAACGGCCGTGAGTACCTGTGGCAGGGTGACCCGGCGGTCTGGTCGGGCCAGGCACCCATTTGCTTCCCGATCTGCGGCGGCCTTCGCGACGGTCACGCAATGACCATGGGCGGCCGCGAGGTTAAGCTCGCCCGCCACGGCTTTGCGCGCAAACAGGAGTGGAAACTCGAGGAGCAGAGCGACAACATGGTTGCGCTGAGCCTAAGCTCTGCCGACCATGCCGAGTTGCTCGAGCAGTACCCGTATCCGTTTAAGATCGTTGCTCGTTACACGATCGATGCGGAGAAGGTGGCCGTGTCGTACGAGGTGACCAATGAGGGCACCGAGGACATGCCGTTCTTTGTGGGCGGTCACCCTGGCTTTAAGTGCCCGCTTGACGAGGGCGAGTCCTATGACGACTACGAGCTTCGTTTCGATCAGCGCGAGGCCGCCGAGCTCTGTACTGCCGTTCCCTCGACGGGCTTGATTGATGTTGAGCATCGCAGCAAGAACCCGATGGTTGGCCATGACCTGCCGCTGACCCACGAACTCTTTGACTTCGCAGAGACCATCTTTGACGTGCTCGAGAGCCGCGTGGTTACGCTGACCAAGAAGACCGAGGACAAGGGCGTGCGCCTGACGTTCCCCGATATGCCGTACCTGATTGTGTGGAGCAAGCCCGAGGGCGACTTTGTGGCCGTGGAACCGTGGGGCGGCCTGTCCACCTGCTCCGACGAGGACGATATCCTGGAGCACAAGCGCGGCTGCCTGTTGGCCAAGCCGGGGGAGACCGTTACCCGCGGCTTTGAAATCGAGATCCTTTAACGAGCTATCATATGTTTGGGGCCGCGCGTGTCGTGCCCCGGAAACAGGAGTTCAATATGATTCTGACCGTTACCATGAACCCGTCGATCGATACTCGCTATCAGCTCGACAAGCTGGTCATCGACGATGTTAACCGCGTGACGCCCGAAAAGACCGCCGGCGGCAAGGGCCTCAACGTGAGCCGCGTGCTGCTGCAGCTGGGCGACGACGTACTTGCAACCGGCCTGCTTGGCGGTCACATGGGTGCCTATATGGCCGAGCTTATGAATGCCGATGGCGTCAAGAACGACTTTGTGCCCATCGCCGGTGAGACGCGCATCTGCCTGAATATTCTGCACGAGGGCAATCAGACCGAACTGCTGGAGAGCGGCCCGCAGATCGCCCCGGCCGAGCTCGAAGCCTTTACGGCCAAGTTTGCCGAGCTTGCCGCCAAGGCAGATGTCGTGACGCTTTCGGGCTCGCTGCCGCGTGGCGTCGATGCAGGCTACTATGCCGAGCTCGTCAAGATTGCCGAGGAGGCGGGCGCCAAGGTACTGCTCGACACCTCGGGTGCATCGCTGGAAGCCGCGCTGGAGTCCGACGCTAAGCCCGAGCTCGTAAAGCCCAACCTGACCGAGATTAACGGCCTGCTGGGTACGTCCTTTACGACCGATGATGTCGATGCCCTGCGCGAGGCGCTTGCCGCCGATGGCCGCTTTGCCGGCATTCCCTGGGTTGTCGTTTCGATGGGCGCTGCCGGTTCGGTGGGCTTCCATGAGGGTCGCGCGTTCCGCGCCAAGACGCCCGCGATTGCGGCTGTGAACGCGACGGGTTCCGGCGACTCGACCATCGCCGGCTTTGCGCATGCCATTGCGGCTGGTGCCGACGACGTCACGGTGCTCAAGACCGCCAATACCTGCGGCAAGCTCAACGCCATGGATCCCAAGACCGGCCACCTGGTCATGGACCGCTGGGACGAGGTCTACAACAGCGTTGAAGTAACGGAGCTGTAGAGTTACGGCGTTGAGTTACGGCGTTTTACCAAACGCCGTAACCAGCCGACGCTGCGCGGGCCGCATTTGGACAATCTGACGTTCAACTTCAAGGGCGCGACCAGAAGGTCAGCGCCCTTTCGTTTCACGTCACCTTGTCTCAAATGCGACCCGCTCGCTGGCATTGCCAAGACATCGGCGTTGCCTTGGTCGCAAGTAGTCATTGCTTCCGTCGAGCTACCCTTACACCAACAAAACGGCGCCCGTCGGCGATGTTGCCGGCGGGCGCCGTGGTCGTGTAGGCGCTATTTGTTAAGTGCGTGCGTTCGAGCTCGCGTGCTACAGCGAGTCGATGAAGCGCTGCTGGGCGGCGCGGCCGGCTTCGTCCCACTTAAAGACGCCGGCGTTGTCGAGCACGTGGCCAAACACCACGCCGACCTCCTCGTGCAGGATGTCGATGGCGTTATCGGCAGTAAGCTCATCGGCGCGACGGGCAAAGACATCCTCTGCCCATGCGGCGTGGCTGCGGCAAAGGTCGTCGCTCTCGAGCGCGGCGGCAAGATCGTAGCTTGCGTCGACCTTGGCGGCCAGCAGGTGCTCGCGAACGGCGCCGAGCTCGGGAACCAGGCGCGGTGGCAGAATGGCCAAGCCCATGACCTCGATCAGGCCGATGTTCTCCTTCTTAATGTGGTGGTATTCGGCATGCGGGTGGAAAACGCCCAGCGGATGCTCGTCGGTCGTGATGTTGCAGCGAAGCGCCAGGTAGGCCTCGTAGATCTCGCCGCCGGCATTGCCGCGGGAGTCGACGCGGCGGATGACGGGCGTCACGGTGTTGTGTGCCACGCCGTCGGCCGTGTGCGCGATGACGCCCACGGACTCGTCGGTCCACTCGCGCCAGGCAAGGATAATCTTCTCGGCGGCATCGAGCAGCTGGGCGCGGTCGTGCGAGCGCAGGCGCAGCACTGAGAGCGGCCACTGCAGCACGGTGCCGGTGACCTGGTCAAAGCCGGGCACGCTAAATTGCGAGACCTCGGCTGCGTGCATCATCGGGAACTCGTGCGCGCCGCCCTGGAAGTGGTCGTGCGACAAGATCGAGCCGCCCACGATGGGCAGGTCGGCGTTGGAGCCGATAAAGTAGTGCGGGAACAGGTCCACAAAATCGAGCAGGCAGGAGAGGCCCTTACGGTCGACGTGCATCGGACGATGCTCCGAGCTCATGGCAATGCAATGCTCGTTAAAGTACGCGTACGGGCTGTACTGGAAGCCCCAGCGCTCGCCGTTGAGCTCAATAGGAATAACACGCAGGTTCTGGCGAGCGGGATGAGCGCCACCGTCGGCTGCGGCGGAACGTCCGGGATAGCCCTCGTTTTCGATGCAGAGCTGGCAGGCAGGATACTTCTCGCCCGTGTTCTTGGCGGCACCGGCTGCGGCAATGTCGCGCGGGTCCTTCTCGGGCTTGGACAGGTTGATGGTGATCTCAAGATCGCCCCAGTTGGTGGGGGTGCTCCATTTGATGTTGCGCGCGATGGCGGCACGGCGCACATAGCCGGCGTCGCAGCACAGACCGTAGAACCAGTCGGTCGCGGCGCGGGGCTCGTTGACGCCCATGCGCCCATTGAACTCCTCGTTAACAACCGAAGGCCTCGGCATGAGCGCGCCCATGATGCGCATGGTGATGCGATCGCGGCCCGACGCCGTGTCCTCGGTAGCGCCGTTGGCAACGGCGGCCTCGGAAAGTACGGCGAGTGTGCCTTCAAGGTCAAAGTCGGGGAGGGTATCGGGGTGCAGAAGCGAAATCTTCTCGGTCTTGAGCGCCCAAGCCATGTCGAGTGCGGGACCCGTGGCGCCGATGCACTCCAAAATGGTGTTGTATGCCCAGATGCGATCGTCCTGGCCGATCATCGATCGGTGGATAGCGTACTCGATCAGGTTCTGCGCGGCCTCGCGCACATCAGTCATTACAGCCATGCCGCGTAAGCCCCCTTGTCAGAGATGGCGTAGTGACGGGCAGAGCCCTCGCCCAGCCAGCTGTTCATCTTGGTGATGAAGGTGTCGACCAGATCGAGCGGCACGAAGGCCTGGATGGTACCGCCAAAGCCGCCGCCGTGAATACGAACGGCGCCACGACCGTCGAGCACATGCTCGGCAAGAGCAAGCGCGTACATGGAAGGCTGCTCGGCACCCAGCTTGGCAACGACATTCTGCAGGTACATGGCAGAGCTGGCACCGGACTCGCGTGTCAGGACCAGGAACTGGTCGATGTCGCCGGCGTTGAGCGCTGCCCAGCGCTTATCGACCAGGCCGTTCTCGTACCAGTAATGAACGGCGCGCAGACAGGCACGGTCGCCCAGCTTGGCGCGCAGTTCGGGGAGCTTGGCGTCAAAGTCCGCCACGTTTACCTCGCACAGGCGTGCCTTGCCAAACTCGGCAGCGACGTCCTGCATCTCGCGCGGAACGGCGGCGTAGTCGTCGGTGGCGGCCACGTGGTCGGCACCGACCTTAACGAGCACGAGCGCATAACCGTGATCCTCAAAGTTGAGCTCGAGCTTCTGGGTTTTAGGCTGAGCCTGATCCTCAAAGTCCATGTAGGCGAGGCCGCCCAAGCAAACGGCGGCCTGGTCCATCAGACCGCAGGGCTTGCCGTAATAGTTGTTCTCGGTGCGCTGGCTCATCTGGGCGAGCGCGACGGGCTCGATGGCGGGTGCGCCCCAGAGCGTCTCCATGGCGCGACCGTATGCCGCCTCGACAGCAGCGGAGCTCGAAAGACCGCCGCCCGAGGGGACGGAGCAGGTGAAGGCAAAGTCGAAGCCCTGGGGCTCAACGCCCAGAGCAGCGATTTCGTGGGCCATGCCGCGGACGAGGCTCGCGGACGTGCCCTTCTCGGACTCCTGAACGTCTAGCGTGTCGAGCGCGATCTCAAACGTGGGATAGCCCTCGTCGGCTACGCGAACCTTGTTGGAATCGGTTGCCACGGCGATGCCGTCGACGGCGACATCGAGCGAGCCGGCGATAACGTGGCCACCCTCGTGGTCAGTGTGGTTGCCGCTGATCTCGGAGCGGCCGGGCGCGTGCACGTAGAGCACCTGGCGGTCGCCGATGGGGCCAAACTCCTCCTCGAACAGCTTGGTGAGCGTGGCGAATGTCTTTTCGTCGGGGGTGGTCATGGGAGTCCTTTCCTTGGCGCGCCCGGGTGGGTTTTGCGTCGTTATGAGTACGTTAACAACTTAAAGCGGCATGAACCAAGTGTTCACGATACCGCACGTTACGGGCTATGTTAACGTACTCATAACACATCGCTTGTCACTTTTTGAGAATCTGGTAATCGGTAGAAATTCAGCCGTGAACGGTACTGCCGTATGGACTTATAAAGCAGAAGAGATGCAGATAGAAAAAGTAGAGTACGTTAACATGCGTCCGACGATAGCGGGCCTCGGCGCGGGATGTATTTCTGCCCGGGCCGGCATTCACGCTATTCAGATCTCGCAAGGGTGAAGGTGATCCTGTGGCAAGGCGCCCGTCCAACGATACCAGTTCGCGTCCGGTCTCCATGGCCGACGTCGCCCGCGCTGCCGGCGTTTCGCAGCAGACGGTTTCGCGCGTCGCCAACGGCTTGCCTAACGTTAACGAGCAGACGCGCCAGCGCGTGCAGGCCGCTATGCAAAAGCTCGGCTTTCGTCCGAGTTATGCCGGTCGCTCGCTGCGCGACGGCCGTTATCATTCGGTCGGCCTGTGCGTCAACGATGTCACCAAGTTCGGCAACCTCTCAATGATCGACGGCATCGCCAGCGCTGCTCGCGAGCATAATTGCGCCATCACGCTGGTCGAGATGTCCAAGACCGAGGAGTTTTCGCTTGCCGAGGCCACGCGTCGTATGGCCGCATTGCCGGTGGACGGCATCATCATCGGTATGAGTCGCATGGCGCCCGATTTTGAGACGTTTGATCCACTGCCGGGCATTGGCACGGTCATCGTTACCATGTACGCGCACCCGCGGGTGACCACGGTCGATTCCGACCATTACGGCTGCTCGCTATTGCTTATGGATCACCTGTTTGAGCTAGGGCACGAGCAGATTCGCTATATTGGCGGCCCGTCATTCTCGGTCGACGAGCAATTTCGTCGCGCCGGTTGGCAGGATGCACTCGAGCGTAAACACATCGAGCCGGCAGAGCCGCTCGAGGGCGACTGGTCTGCCAACAGCGGCTACGAGGCCGGCAGGTACCTGGCCGAGCACGATCGCACCATGACGGCGATTTACGCGGCAAACGACCAGATGGCAAATGGCGCGATTGCAGCGCTGCGCGATAGCGGTCTGCGCGTGCCCGAGGACGTGAGCGTGGTGGGCGTCGACGATTCGCTCGATGATTTTGTGGCACACAACGAGCTCACGACCGTTCGATTCGATTTGCATCAGCGTGGACGCGAGGTGTTCGAGCACGCGGTTCCCAAGGCGGGGGCAACGGACAAAACCGTTGCCATTCGTATTCCCGGCCAGCTTATCGTTCGACATACCACGGCAGCTCCGCGCACATAGTTTTTGCAGGTCAATGGCGATATATTCCGTCTCAATAACAATCGATAAGGATGCTGGCAGATAGCCGTGGCTATGAAGACGAGTGCTATGATAGACGGGCTCTTTTGTCTATCTAGGAGGCTTTGCCTGATGGAGATCACCAAGGATATCCGCTACATTGGCGTTAACGATCACGACATTGACCTGTTCGAGGGCCAGTACGATGTGTCCGAGAACGGCATGGCATACAACAGCTACGTTATCTTGGGCGAAAAGATCGCTGTTGCCGATTCAGTCGACGGCGGTTTTGTTGACGAGTGGCTCGGCAACCTCGAGGCCGTGCTCGATGGTCGTACGCCCGACTACCTGGTCGTTCATCACATGGAGCCCGATCACTCCGCCGGCATCGCTGCCTTTATGGAGCGCTATCCCCAGGCGCAGATCGTGGCCAGCATGGGTGCCTTCCGCATGATGGTCAACTACTTTGGCACCGACTTCCCCGAGCGCAAGATGGTCGTCAAAGAGGGCGATGTGCTCGACCTGGGCGGCCACAGCCTGACCTTTGTCGGCGCCCCCAACGTTCACTGGCCCGAGGTGCTCTTCTCCTACGAGTCCACCGACAAGGTGCTCTTTAGTGCCGACGGCTTTGGCAAGTTTGGCGCCAACGACATCGAGGATCCCGAGGGCTGGGCTTGCGAGGCTCGCCGCTACTACTTTGGCATCGTCGGTAAGTTCGGCAAGTTCGTGCAGACCGTGCTCAAGAAGGCCGCCGACCTGGACATTCAGATCATCTGTCCGCTCCACGGCCCCGTACTGACCGAGAACCTGGGCTATTACCTCGACACCTATAACACCTGGTCGAGCTATCAGCCCGAGGACGAGGGCATCACGATCGCCTATGCGAGTGTGTATGGCCATCTGAAGGCTGCCGTCGAGGAGCTCGCCGCAGCGCTTGAGGCTCGCGGCCAGAAGGTCTCCGTCTTTGACCTGGCTCGCGACGACATGGCCGAGGCCGTTGAGGATGCGTTCCGCTACGACCGTCTGGTGCTCGCTTCCATCACCTATCAGGGTGAGATCTTCCCGTTCATGAGCACCTTTATCCATACGCTTGCCGAGCACGCCTATCAGAACCGTACGGTGGCACTCGTCGAGGCCGGCTCCTGGGCGCCCACCGCTGCCAAGGTTATGGCCAAGGAGCTCGAGGGCATGAAGGACATCACCCTGGCGCAGAACAAGGTGACCGTGCTGGGCTCGCTCAACGACGCCTCGCGCGCTCAGATCGAGGTCCTCGCCGACGAGCTTTCCAAGTAGCGACACGTTTACTTTTGACGCTCAACCACCACAACCACCACAAAGGGGACAGGCACCTTTGTGGTGGTTTTTATTTAGTTGGCGGCGATGATGAGTGCTGGACGTGCGCCGTCGGCGGTCTTGGCGATTGAGGTGGCGACGGCGCCTTCGGAGTCTCGGTCCATCACGATGGCGTCGACATCAGTCAGCTCGGCAAAACGGTACATGCCGCGTCCGTTGACCTTACTGGCGTCCATGAGGGCGACGCTTTGATGGGCTGCGGCGATCATAGCCGTTTTGGTCTCGGCCATCTGCGGAAAGTCGGTCGTAAAGCCGCAGCCGGGAACAAAAGCGCCAGGGCACATGACGGCCAGATCGGCATGGACCATTTGGAGCGCCTGCATGGTAAGTGGACCGTACAGATAGCGATGACCTTTGCGCAGTGCCCCGCCCAGCATGACGACATCGACCGAGGGCATGCTCTCGTCAATATAATCGGCGATGGTAATGTCGGCCGTGATAACGGTGATGCCGTCGCGCTGATCAAGGAGCCGGACGAACTCGAGCGCCGTGGTGCCCGAGTCGACGAGCAGCGTGTCGCCGTCATTGACGAGCTCGATGGCGCTTTGCGCGATGGCCTGCTTGGCGGCGACGTTGACATTGATGCGGCGATCCTGCGTGGAAACAGTCAGACGCTTGTGGAGCGATACGGCGCCGCCATGCGTGCGGCGCAGCTTGCCGGACTCGGCGAGTGCGTCCAGGTCGGCGCGAGCGGTGACAGAGGACACGCCAAAGGTTTGGGCAATTTCTGCTACCTGCACCGAGGCGTTGTGCTCGAGCATTTCCATGATGGCGGCACGACGCTCATCGGCGAAGGCTCGGGTTGTTGCATGGGCCATAGCTGCTCCATTCACGGCCAAATTTGCAGGAATTGTGTTGACTCTATTTTCGTTCATTTTCTTTTTGGATAAGAAAACACCTTTCGATTACTTATCTTTTCTATAAAAGAAAGACGCTGAATGCCCAAAATTCAATATCGAACATGTCCGCTCGGCTCAAATTCCTTCCGTTTACTTTTCAAAAACGACGGTATTGACCTGCATGGGCTCAATATCTCACACGTGTAAAGCCGCTGAATTTCATACAATGAGCGCAGCAAAACGCAAGGTAAAACGCCTTGTGAACAACTACGCCCGATGTCCAGATGCGGGCGAGGGAGAGGAGCAAACGCTCATGGCACTTGTTACCACCGAAAAGATGCTCAAGGACGCTCAGGCCGGCCACTACGCCGTCGGCGCGTTCAACGTCGAGAACCTCGAGTTTGTTATGGCCGTTCTGGCCGCCGCCGAGGAGACCAAGTCCCCCGTCATCATGCAGACCACCCCGGGCACCATCAAGACCGCTGGTCTGGACTACTTCTACGGCATGGTCAAGGCTGCCGCCGAGCGCGCTTCCGTGCCCGTCGCCCTGCACCTCGATCACGGCGATGGCTATGACCGCTGCATGCAGGCTTTCCGCACGGGCTATACCTCCGTTATGATCGACGGCTCGCACGAGTCCTTCGAGGACAACATCGCCCTGACCAAGTCCGTCGCCGACGCTGGCCGCGCCATGGGCGTGCCCGTCGAGGCCGAGCTCGGCAAGGTTGGCGGCAAGGAGGACGACGGTCCCGCGGTTGAGGGCGAGAGCCCCTACACCGATCCGGCCGAGGCCAAGGAGTTCGTTGAGCGCACCGGCTGCACCTCCCTCGCTATTGGCGTTGGCACCAGCCACGGTGTGTACACGAGCGATCCGCACATCGAGCAGTCCGTGGTCAAGGCCATCCGCGACGCCGTCGACGTGCCGTTGGTCCTGCACGGCACCTCCGGTGTGCCCGATGAGCAGGTTGCCGAGGCTGTGAAGAACGGCATCTGCAAGGTTAACTACGCCACCGAGCTGCGTCAGGCCTACACCAAGGGCTTCATGGCCTACATGGCCGAGAACCCCGCCTGCTTCGATCCCAAGAAGCCGGCCAAGGAGGGTATGCGCGAGATCACCGAGCTGGTTAAGATCCGCATGACCAACCTCAACTCTGTGGGCAAAGCAGAGTAACAGCAAGGGTACTCCGACTCGCTACAATCCCGGGGAGGGACGAGGGCTTAGTTCCCCAATCGTCCTCGGGCATGCAAAAAGCCTCGCTGCGCACTTCGTGCGGCGAGGCTTTTTGCCCCCTGCGGAAAGATTGGGGAACTAAGCCCTCGTCCCTCCCAGGTTGACCTACTCGAGGTTGTCGCCCTTGTGGCGTTAGGTCTAAAAAAATAAGAAGCCTTCGCGCTGCGGAATGATTTTGGAAACTAAGTACGGGGACCCGCCCAAGCCGTCCTGCTCGATCGCCCTTGTGGCGTTGGGGCTGAAGGGGTGGGGCGCGAGGGGCGCTTTGTTGATGAGGGGTTAGTATGCCCGGGCTTGGTTGGGGAATGACTTGTTTAGGGATGCTTGGAGCTTTTCGAACGATGCTCGCAAGTTGTGGCTCTGGTCGGTTGAGCGTTTGGCTTTTGTGGTGGGGGAGTCGAGGAGGCCGTTTCTCTGTGTCGGGGGGAAGGAGAAAAGGTCTGCATGTGTTAGGGATGGCTGCTGTGCTGCGTCATTGGAAGAATGCATGCTTATGCGGCCTCCTCGATGTCCACCAAAAGGTTGCGCACGGGGTGTGCTGCTAGGTCCCGTGCGTTGGCAGTATTATGCCGCGGCTGTTGCAAAGAAGCGCTAAAGAAAGGCTTAATGAGGTTTGCGATTACGGTGAAACCGCAGGTGAAAGCTATCGAGTAACACCTTTGAAAGGTTTTGAGCTTAAGGGCTTTCTAAGGTTTGTGGCATGGATGTGGCTCGCCTGTGTGGGGCGTGTGGACGGCTCGTTCTTAGCGCTGCGGCTCTGCGGCCCGCACCCGCTCGATGACCTTTTCCATGGTGGCATCGATGCGGTCTTTCTTGAGCTCACATTCCCAGACGGTGATGGGCGTCCAGCCCATTTGGGTAAGTGCGTTGATGGCTGCTCGGTCGCGCTCGACGTTGCGACGGAACTTTGCCTCCCAAAACTCAACGTTGCGCTTGGGCTGGCTGGGGCTGCACTTGGGGCAGCGGTGCCAAAAGCAACCGTTGACGAAGATGGCGATCTTGCGGCCGGGGAAGGCGATGTCGGGCTTGCCGGGAACCTTCCATTCCAAGCGATAGCCCGTAAGACCTGCTGCCCGCAGGCGCTGGCGAACGAGCAGCTCGGGTTTGGTGTTGGCGCGCTTGTTGCCCTTCATGGACTTTTTGATGGCGGCGCGACGGCGGACCAGTTCGCGCTCGTCAGCGGAGAGGTCCGAGGTATCGATGCCGTCGAGCAGACCGGGCTTGGGACGCTTTTTGCTGCGGCGCTTAGGTGCGCGCTTGGGCTTGGAAGCGGGCTCGTCGGTCGTGGTGGCCTCGGCGTCGTTGGCAGTGCTGTTGGCCTCGAGCCGGTCTTCCTTCAGCTCGATCAGGGCATCAATGAGCCCCTTGTCGGCGGGCATCCACTCAACCGTGGCAAGCGAGGTGCGCGGAATCCAGCGGATATCGAGTTGGCGGTCGTGCTTCTGGGGTTCATCGGATTCATCGGCGAGCGAGCAGTAGTAGCACTCCATGGAGAGATGGAAATCGGGGTAGTCGTACTCAACGGTATAGAAATCGCGCAGGTTGGTGACTTTTACCTGCAGCTCTTCCATGAGCTCGCGGCGTACGGCGTCCTCGGGCGTCTCGCCGCGCTTGAGCTTGCCACCGGGGAACTCCCAAAGTCCCAGCATGTCGCCATAGCCGCGCTGCACGGCAAGCAGCTCGTCAGATCCTTCCTTGCGAATGATCCCAGCGGCAACATGAACAGTCTTCAACTGGAGTCCTCTCTCAACAACGACACATGGCAGGGTAGTCTTTTTGGGACGGGGCTTTTTTAGCTGCCCTATGTCAAATGCGGCCTCATGCTTCGAAGGCTTCGGATGGGGTAGCTAAAAAGCCCCGTCCCAAAAAGACTACCCCTACCTTACACAACGGTAAGGCAAGCGTAAGCCATATCGATGGTAGCCGACTCGTCTTCTTGCGACTATAGATGCCGTAGACTAATTGCAAGAAAGGACTCGGTATGCAAACCACGCACATGGCGACCCCGGTACTGGAGGTCGCTCATCTCGAAAAGGTATACGGAGCGCTGGGCAACGTGACCCGCGCGCTCAACGACGTCAGCTTTACCGTCAACCGCGGCGAATTCGTCGGCATCATGGGCGCTTCGGGCTCGGGCAAGTCGACGTTGCTCAACTGCGTGTCGACCATCGATAGCGCCACGAGCGGCACGATCCGCATCAACGGGCAGGACGTGACGCGCATGAAGCAGGCTAAGCTTTCGCAGTTCCGCCGCGAGGAGCTCGGCTTTATCTTCCAGGACTCCAACCTGCTCGATACGCTCACGGCACGCGAGAACATCGCCCTGCCGCTCACCATCGCCCGCACAAACTCGGCAGAGATCTCGACCCGCGTGCAGGATGTGGCAGCGCGCCTGTCCATCAGTCAGGTGCTCGACAAGTATCCCTACCAGATGTCCGGCGGGCAGCAGCAGCGCGTTGCCGCGGCTCGCGCACTCGTCACCGACCCCACCATGATCATGGCCGACGAGCCCACCGGCGCCCTCGATTCCAAGAGCGCCCGCCTGCTGCTCGAGAGCCTGGAGGCCCTTAACCGCCGCCTGCGCGCCACGGTGCTCATGGTCACGCACGACAGCTTTGCCGCCAGCTACACGAGCCGTGTGCTGTTTATTCGTGACGGCAAGATCTTTACCGAGCTGCGCCGCGGCGATACCGACCGCCGAGAGTTCTTCGACCGCATTATGGAGGTCGTTGCCATGATGGGCGGTGAGGGCTCCGATGCTCTGTAAACTCGCTTGGGGCAACGTCCGCCGCGCCGGTCGCGACTACCTTGTCTACCTTTTGACGCTCACCTTGGGCGTCACGGTCTTCTATGCCTTTAACACCATCTCGATGCAGGTCGACATCGCCGGAATCGATGAAAAGGGCTTAGCGCAGGTAATGGGCAGCATGCTCGGCAACCTGACGTACTTTTTGGCCGGTGTCATGGCCTTTTTGATGGTGTATGCCAATAACTTCATCATGAAACGCCGCAAGAAGGAGTTTGGCCTGTACCAGGTGCTCGGCATGGGGCGCGGGCGCGTCGCCACGATCATGGCGCTCGAGACCGTGATCGTCTCGGTCGTGGCCTTTGTCGCCGGCATTGTGCTGGGTATGGGACTCTCCCAGCTCATGACGTTCTTTACGGCCTCGCTCTTTAAGACACAGATCGCCAATTTCCACTTCTTTTTCTCGGTGCATGCGTTCAATCTGACCCTTGCCTGCATGCTCGTAATGTTTGTGCTCACGCTACTGCTGAACCTTCGCGCCGTGCGTCGTACCAAACTCATCGAGCTTATGGGTGCCGAGCGTCGCAACGAGAGCATCAAGACACGCAACCCCTGGATCGCGATTGCCATCTTTGCCGTGGGCGTGGTGCTTGTGGGCGTGGCCTATTACCGTCTGCTACGTGATGGGTTCCCGCTAACCGCGACGGACAGCAAGCTGCAAGAGGCCATGAACCAGTTTGGTATTACAACCGCTATGGTTACCGTGGGCACCTTTGCCCTGTTCTGGGGACTCTCGGGCATGCTCATCAAGCTGCTGCAGAGCCTGCGCGGCGTGTATTGGCGCGGCCTCAACATGTTTACCGTGCGCCAGCTTGCGGCCAAGGTCAACACGGTGTGCTTTTCGATGGGCGTCATCGCGATGCTCCTGTTTTTGGCCATCACCTCGGTGACGTGCGGTATGTCGATTGCCAACGTGATGAACGAGAATCTGGAGCGCTATAATCCGGCCGATATGTCGCAGACGTATGTTTATTACACGCCCGATACGCTCGACTTCTACAAAGAGTCTTTCAATCCGTCTGAGGCCGATCGAATGGTGCTGGCCGATAGTACGGTCGATTTGTACTCCGCATGGCACGGCGATCGTATCGATCACGATAACGTTGCAGACGGTATTAAGGGCAAGTCGGCGGACAACAACGACGAGACCGGCAAGAAGGTCAATATCGCCGATGTTGCCGGTGAGCATGTGCAGATCGATTCGTATCTGAGTTACCCGCTTGGCGGCTCGGATCCTTCGGTGACTCCAAGTGAGATGTGCAAGACCATGGGCGAAAAGCTTCCCAAGGCGTTCGGGGGTAGCAATGCCGATACGATGGGTCTGTTTGTGACGCCGGCGAGCCAGTACAACAAACTGCGCCAGATGATGGGCGAGGAGCCGGTGCACATCGGTCACGACCAGTATCTGCTCACGTGTGATATGGGCGGCGAGCTGGTCGACCTGTACACCAAGTATATGGCTGGCGGCCATGCCCTTACCTTGGGCGGGCATACGCTCAAGCCCGCAACCGATAAGTCGGACGAAGATACGGCGGCCATCGCCAACTCGGCGATGGGCAGTAATCCGGGTACCGTCGTCGTTGCCGACGAGCTGTTGTCCCAACTTAATCTGCAGCCGTATTCCAGTAGCCTGCTCGTTAACTACAAACAGGGGATGGATACGACCGAGGCAGACGAGAGCATTAAATACACTGTGCTCGACAATCTGCTCGTTGACGGCAAGGAGTCGGGGTCGTGGGGAACCTTCATCACACGCTCCGAGATGTACACGCAAGCAGCGCAAATGAATGGTCTTATTAGCTACCTAGCCATCTACATCGGCTTTGTATTGGTCGTTGCATGCGCGGCGATTCTGTCGATCCAGCAACTCTCCAACGTGGCCGACGGCAGCCGCAGCTATCGTGTGCTGGCACAGATCGGCTGCGACGACCGCCAGATCCGCCATTCGGTGATGGCGCAGCAAGCGGTATTCTTCCTGTTCCCGCTGGCAGTGGGCCTGGCGCACTCCTTTGTGGCACTTAAGGTGATCATCGAGCTGGTGAGCATATTCGGAAATATGAGCATCGGCGGCACCGTGGGCCTCACCTGTGCAATCTTCCTGGCAGCCTACGGAGGCTACTTCCTGGTGACGTACCTCATGAGCGCTGGCATGGTGCAAGCTGCCATAGCCACCCGTTACAGCGAGTAACTCGTTCAGCTTGGAATTATCGTAGGTTGAGCATAAGTCAGACACTATGACCCAATCCAGGGGCACGGAAACGACAGGA
>CABUIE010000005.1 GCA_902491565.1 uncultured Collinsella sp. | reverse complement strand
AGCGATGGGCCCGCGATGCCCGACTAAGCCCACGGGGCGCGCCCCGCGGGAGGGGGGCGCTGCCGCCGCCCTCCCATCAGGCTCCACTCCGCCCGCCCCCGGGGCCTCTCGCCACGAAACCGGCCCATCTACTACGTTTGGCCGGCATCCCCCGACCATGGCGCCTCGGGCAAAAATAAAACCGTAAGTAGACGGCCTGCGGTTTTCGCGAAATACGGGGTATGGTCGAGGGGCCGGGGTTTAACGTAGTAGATGAGCCGGTTTCGTGGCAGCGGCATCGCAGGCAGCCGACCGAGGGCGCCCGGAAGTGAGCAAGCAGGCTATTCGCAAGTGAAAACTACTGCCATGAAAAAGAAAACAGGCCAGACATATTGCCTGACCTGTTGAAAAACCTGGTGGGCCCTCCGGGATTCGAACCCAGAACCCAGGGATTATGAGTCCCCTGCGCTAACCGTTGCGCCAAGAGCCCTTATAAAATGGCGCGTGCAATAGAGGCCAATTGAACAGGCCACCCATCTTGAACCACGACGTGAAATACTACCATGCACGCGGCGCCCGTTCAACGCACGATCTTGTCGACCAGGAGGATCATGGTGCCGCCTTTGACCTTGTGTGCCTATATGAAAAAAGGCCCCAACTTGCGTTGGAGCCTCATTCAATGCTCGGGTGGAGACGAGGGGGATCGAACCCCTGACCTCTTGACTGCCAGTCAAGCGCTCTCCCAGCTGAGCTACGCCCCCGTGACGAGGAGATACTATAGGGGAAGACTTTCTTTGATGCAAGGACTTTTTTGGGTTGAATCTCTTACTTACGGGTTTTCCTGGGACGGGGCAGAAATAATCACTCTTCGAGCGCTTATTTCTATCCACCGTCCCGATAAAACCCTGATGCGATAGACCTCACTTGTAGAGGTAAGCGATGGCGGTGCCGGTGTGAACTTGGATCTTGGCCGTTTTTCTAACGACATTAGAGATGCCGGTGTCGGCCAACAGCCCCAGGGGGCTGTGATCTAGTTCCCACTCCAGTCCGTGTTCGCTTACCTCGGTGTTGGGGGCGATTGCGATTATGGAGAACGTCTTGCCTTCGGAGTCCTCGATGGTCCACGATTCGCCTGCGTGCAGGATGCGGGCCGTGGTCTCATCTTCAGCAATCCAGATAGAGGCATCCTCGTAGCCTGCAAGCAACCCCAGTACTGAAAGCGCCATATCCGGACGACCGCCGGTGGCGCAGGTTGCCACCACTTCGGCACCCGGCCAGCGGCGGCGGACGGAACAGAGCGCCAGCGCCAGATCGGTATAGTCCTTGTATGGGTCGTGGCGCTCAACTTCAAAGTCGGTGGCGGCATCGACTAACGCGCGACCCGCATCACTCACCGTGTCGGCATCCCCCACATACACGTCGCAGCCTAGACCCGCGCCCAGAAGCGCGTCGAGTCCGCGGTCCACGGCGACAACATGGTCGCACTCCCCTGCTAGCCTACGCAACAGATCCGCGCTCGCCACCACGGGCGAGCCGCAGACCACTAATACCTTGCAACCCACAGCTCTCGCCTATCCCTCAAACGAAAGCACGTGGGCCAGATCCAGGTCTTCATAGCTGTCGATAAAGATATCGCAGTTGTCGCGCACATCGTCGCGCTTCATGCGGCCATGCGGGTCATAGATGCCCACGCGCTTAAAGCCGGCGGTGCCAGAGCTCTTAAGGCCAAAGACGGCGTCCTCAAACACCCATGAGCGTTCGAACTTGTGCCCGTGGCGCTCCTCCAGACGGCGCAGCGCAAGTTCATACACATCCGGGAACTGCTTGGAGCGTCCTGCCTCACCCGTCGTGGTAACAAACTCCATGTAAGCGTCGAGCCCGGCACCAGCGAGCGCGGACTGCACCAGCTCGGCCGGCGTGGACGTGGCAACGCACATGGCAATGCCCGCCGCCTTCGCCTGCTCCAAAAATGCCAGGAGCCCCTCGCGTGGCGGCACCTTGGAGTAGCCATCGATCAGAATCTCGCTCAACTCGCGATACAGCTCCTCGCCATTCGCGCCAATGCCCCACGTATCGTGGTAGGCCTGGCACTCATCCTCCAGCGACAGGTGCTCAAATTGGGCAAAATCGTCGACCGTCACGTCAATCCCGTGACGGTGCAATAACTCGGGCTGGGCATAGGCCCAAACGGGGGTGCTATTAACCAGCGTGCCGTCGCAATCGAAAATAAAAGCAACCTTGGGAGCGGCGGTATGGGACATAAACGAACCTTTCGATGTCAAATGGTAAACAACCTGCTAAAAACGTTTTACCAAACGTCAGGCTAACAATTTTGAAACCCTAATTGGTAAAACTGTCAAGAGTTTTACCACAGCAATTCTGCCAGTGGTATAAACATGTCGCTTACCGATTAAACGCCCCCGCAAATCCGCTTTCGTCCATAAAAGTAACGCACAGGTGTTATGGTGGTTTCTGCCGAAAGTTCCACCGAGCACGCGAGGTGGAACGAATCATAGAACTATCGCCGTCCCTTCGATTCGTGCAGCCTTGGACCTTTCGCATCTAGTCACCAAGGCAACACGCTGCCGCGTCATGATGGGATCAAACGTGAGCGATACAAAGCTAAAGCCAACGGCTAAAAAGCCCGCAACCCGCAAACCGGCTCCGCACGCACCGGAGCTCTCCAAAGACGATGTCTATCTGTTTGGCATCGGCACGTGGGAGCGCAGCTGGGAAAAGATGGGCGCGCATCCCGACACGCAGAACCGTACGCGCGGCTGGCGCTTTTGCGTTTGGGCGCCCGACGTAAAGAGTGTCCATGTCATTGGCGAATTTAACGACTGGGATGAGGAAGCCAACCCGCTGGTGCCCGTGCATACGAGCGCTATTTGGGAAGGCTTTATTCCTGGCGCCGAGCAGGGCCAGCTCTATAAATATCTCATCGAGACCAACGAGGGCGAGAAGCTCTTTAAGGCCGACCCGTATGCCTTTAAGGCCGAGTGCCCTCCGGGTACCGCCAGTGTGCTGTGGACCCTCGATGGCTACAAGTGGAACGACGCCGCGTGGCTCAAGCGCCGCGCCGACCACAACCACATGTCGCAGCCGCTCAACATCTACGAGGTGCATATTGGCTCGTGGAAGCGCCACGGCGACGCGCCGCAGGGCGAGCCCGACGAGTACGGCAACTACCCCGGCCCCATGGATCCCTTCCCCGCGCAGCGCGGTGAGTTCTACACCTACGACGATCTGTCGGTTGAGCTCGTGGACTACGTGCGCGACATGGGCTATACGCATATCGAGGTCATGCCGCTTATGGAACATCCCTTCGATGGCTCCTGGGGCTACCAGACGACTGGCTACTACGCCGCCACGTCGCGCTACGGCAACCCGCAGCAGCTCATGCACTTTATCGATGCGTGCCACGAGGCGGGCATCGGCGTGATCATGGACTGGGTGCCCGGCGGTTTTTGCGCCGACTCCCACGGTCTTGCCACCTTTAACGGCCACATGCTGTTTGAGCACGAGATTCACCCCAACTGGGGCACGCATAAGTTCGACTTCGCCCGCGGCGAGGTCCGCTCCTTCCTTGTCTCCAACGTGCTGTACTGGCTCGAGAACTTCCACGTAGACGGCATTCGCATGGACGGCGTGTCCAGCATGCTGTACCTCAACTTTGGCATCGACGATCCCGGCCAAAAGAAGTTCAACAAGTACGGAACCGAGGAAGACCTGGACGCCAGCGCGTTTATCCGCCAGGTCAACTGCGCCGTTGAGGCGCACTACCCCGACGTGATGATGATGGCCGAGGAGTCCACCGCGTGGCCGCTCGTGACCTACCCGCCGCAGGACGGCGGCCTGGGCTTCCACTACAAGTGGGACATGGGCTGGATGAACGACACCCTGCACTACATGCAGACCGATTTTCCATGGCGCCCCGGCAACCACGGGCTACTCACGTTCTCCATCATGTACGCCTTTACCGAGAACTTTATTTGCCCGCTGAGCCACGACGAGGTCGTGCACGGCAAGTGCTCGCTCATCGGCCGCATGCCGGGTGACTGGTGGCGCCAGTTTGCCGGTCTGCGTACGCTGGCCTTCTACCAGATGACGCACCCCGGTGCCAAACTCAACTTTATGGGCAACGAGATCGGCCAGTTTATTGAGTGGCGCTACTACGAGTCAATTCAGTGGTTCCTGACCGAGGAGTACGAGACCCACCGTCATCATCAGGCGTTTATCAAGGCGCTCAACCACCTGTACACCGCCGAGCCTGCCCTGTACGAGCGCGGCTACACCGACGACGGCTTTACCTGGATCGACGCGGATAACTCCAAGCAGTCTATCGTGAGCTTTGTGCGCCAGGGCGAGGACGTCGATGACGACCTGGTGATCCTGATCAACTTTGACCCGGCGAGCTACGAGAGCTTCCGCGTGGCCGTGCCGCGCGAGGGCGACTGGGAGGTCATCTTCGATTCCGACCGTCCCGAGTTTGGCGGCAGCGGCTACGCTGGCGAGGAGCCCTACACCTGCTCGAGCGAGCCCTATCCCTGGAACGGGCAGATGGACTCCATCGAGATCAAGGTGCCCGGCCTAGCTGGCGTGGTGCTTAAGCGCCGCGGTCCTAGCAGCTACAAGCCGCCCGTGGTCGAGGAGCCCAAAAAGGCGACGCGCAAGCGTACGTCCTCGGTGAAGCCCAAGACTGCAGCTGCCAAGAAGGCTCCGGCTAAGGCGAAGGCTGCCAAGCCCGCTGCCAAGGCTGCTGCCAAATCCACAACGGCAAAGAAGGCAGCCACCAAAAAAGCTGCTCCCAAGGCCAAGGCAGCTGCTGTTAAGGCTCCTGCCAAGAAAGCGTAACAAAAGCGTTACCACTGCAATTACCCGCCCAGCGGGGGCGTAGGATACAAGTCATAACCGTTCCGGGAGAAACATCCCCGGGGGAAAGGAACGTATGAATAAGATCTTCGACAACAAGCAGGAGTTTACCGAGCTCTATCGCGATGCCGTCATGAGCATCAGCGGCAAGAGCGTCGAGGCCGCCAGCGACCTGGACCGCTTTAACGCCCTGGCCAAGCTCGTGGCCGAGAAGGCACGCACCGTTGCCACCAAGAGTGACGCCCGCGTCACCGCCGAGGGCAAAAAGCGCGTGTACTACTTCTCGATCGAGTTTTTGATCGGCCGCCTGCTTGACAACTACCTGCTCAACTTTGGCGTGCGCGACATGGTCGCCGAGGCACTCGACGACATGGGCTTTGACCTGTCCGTCATCGAGAACCAGGAGCCCGATCCGGCACTGGGCAACGGTGGCCTGGGCCGTCTGGCCGCATGCTTCCTGGATTCCATGGCAGCCGAGGGCATTGCCGGCTACGGCAACGGCATGCGCTACCGCTACGGCCTGTTTAAGCAGGAGATCGTCAACGGCAGCCAGGTCGAGGCCACCGACGAGTGGCTCACCCACGGCTATCCCTGGGAGGTCCGTCGTCAGGACAAGGCCGTGACCATTAAGTTTGGTGGCCATGTTGAGGGCTTTGAGGAGAACGGCCGCACGTTCTACCGCACGTTGGACACGCAGGACATCCTGGCCGTCCCCTATGACATTCCCGTTGTGGGCTATGCCGGCGAGACCGTGAACAAGCTGCGCGTCTGGGCCGCCGAGCCGGTCGAGGAGCACTTTGACCTCGAGGCCTTCAACCGCGGCGACTATGCCCTGGCCGACGCCGAGCGCGCCGAGGCCGAGGCCATCAGCGCCATCCTCTACCCCAACGACGCCGGCGAGCACGGCCGTCTGCTGCGCCTGAAGCAGGAGTACCTGTTTGTCTCGGCCGGCATCTACAGCCTGCTCGACACCTTTGAGAAGGAGCACGGCGAGAATTGGGAGCTGCTGCCGCAGTTTGTTGCTATCCACACCAACGACACGCACCCCGCCATGTGCGGCCCCGAGCTCATGCGTATCCTCATCGACGAGAAGAAGCTCGAGTGGGACGACGCCTGGAACATCGTGACGCAGGTCGTGAGCTACACCAACCACACCATCCTGCCCGAGGCCTTGGAGAAGTGGCCCATCGGCACGTTCTCCAAGCTCCTCCCCCGCGTGTATCAGATCATCGATGAGATCAGCCGTCGTTGGCACGAGTCGTTCGACACCACCCAGGAGGGCTGGCAGGAGCGTTTGCGCCAGACCGCCATTCTATGGGACGGCGAGATTCGCATGGCCAACCTGTCCGTGATCTGCAGCCACAGCGTCAACGGCGTGGCCAAGATTCACTCCGACATCATCAAGAACATCGTGCTCAAGGACTTCTATGTCCTGACGCCCGAAAAGTTCAACAACAAGACCAACGGCATCTCGCACCGTCGCTTCTTTGCCGAGGCCAACCCCACCTACGCCAAGCTCGTGACCGAGGCCATTGGCGATGGCTGGCTGAAGGACGCCTTTGAGCTGGAGAAACTCAAGGAGTTTAAGGACGACACCGAGTTCCTGAAGGCCGTTGGTGCCTCCAAGCGTGCCAACAAGGAGCGCCTGGCCGCCTACGTTAAGGCCGAGACCGGTCTGGTCATCGACCCCAACACCGTCTTCGATGTTCAGGTGAAGCGCTTCCACGCCTACAAGCGCCAGCTCATGAACATCATGAAGGTGATGGACATCTACAACCGTCGCATCGTGGATCCCAACTTCCACGTGACGCCGACGACCTTCATCTTTAGCGGCAAGGCTGCCTCGAGCTACACCTTCGCCAAAGAGACCATCCGCCTCATTAACTCCGTGGCCGACGTCATCAACAACGACCCGCGCGTCAACGAGGTCATGAAGGTCTGCTTTATCCCCAACTTCCGCGTGAGCAACGCCCAGCTCATCTACCCCGCCGCCGAGATTTCGGAGCAGATCTCCACGGCCGGCAAGGAGGCCTCGGGCACGTCCAACATGAAGCTCATGATGAACGGCGCCATTACGCTGGGCACCCTCGACGGCGCCAACATCGAGATCGCCGACCTGGCCGGCCGCGAGAACGAGGCTATCTTTGGCCTGACCGCTCCCGAGGTCGAGCGGCTCTGGGCATCCAACAGCTACTTTGCATGGGATACCCTCAACGGCGACCGCGAGCGTCTGGGCCGCGTGATGGACGAGCTCAAGGACAACACGTTTGCCGGCCTTTCGGGCAACTTCGAGAGCATCTACAACGAGCTCATGAACAACAACGACCCCGACCTGGTCATGGCAGACTTCCGCAGCTACGTAGATGCATGGGAGATGCTCACGGGCAGCTACGACGACCAGGAGACCTGGAACCGCAAGGCTCTGCTCAACACCGCCTCGAGCGGCTGGTTCTCGAGTGACCGCACCATTCGCGAGTACCGCGACGAGATCTGGCACGCGTAAAGGCGCGCGAGCTCCCCTATGCCAGCACGGCATTACTCGACGGGCGTGACGTTGCGCCGCGCCCGTCGCTAATGGGTTTAGGAACATCGATGACAGAAGGAGAAATCGATGAGTAAGAAAGAATGCATCGCGATGCTCCTCGCAGGAGGACAGGGCAGCCGATTGGGGGCACTCACCCAAAAGATCGCTAAGCCGGCGGTTAGCTTTGGTGGCAAGTTCCGCATTATCGACTTTTCGCTGTCCAACTGCTCCAACTCGGGCATCGACACGGTGGGCGTTCTGACGCAGTATCGCCCCTACCTGCTGCATGCCTATGTGGGCTCCGGCGAGGCGTGGGATCTGGACAGCCGTGACGGCGGCGTGTCGATCCTGCCGCCGTACGAGACACAGACCGGCGGCGCCTGGTATGCGGGCACGGCCGACGCCATTACGCAGAACCTCGACTACATCAAGGCCAACGATCCCAAGTACGTCCTGATTCTTTCGGGCGATCACCTGTATCGCATGGACTACCGAAAGATGCTCAAGACGCACATTGAGAACAACGCCGACCTCACGGTGAGCGTTATGCCCGTGCCGTGGGAGGAGGCCAGCCGCTTTGGCATCCTGACCACCGACCCCGAGGACGGCCGCATCACCAAGTTCACCGAGAAGCCCGATAAGCCCGATTCGAACCTCGCGTCCATGGGCATCTACATCTTCTCGGCCGACGTGCTGATCGAGGCGCTCGAGGAGGACGCTCTGGACCAGCGCTCGAGCCACGACTTTGGCAAGGACATCATCCCCAAGCTGCTCGGCGAGGGCAAGCGCTTGTACAGCTACGAGTTCCACGGCTTTTGGAAAGACGTCGGCACCATCGCCAGCTTCCACGAGACCTCGATGGACCTGCTGGGCAACAACCCCGAATTCGATCTGTTTGACAAGCACTTCCCCATCATGTCCAACATCACCACGCGACCGCCGCACTACATTGGCCCGGACGGCCGCCTGGACGACTGCCTGGTCTCCAACGGCTGCAAGATCTACGGCACTGCTCGCCACTCGATTCTTTCGACCGATGTCATCATCGAGGAGCGCGCTGTGGTCGAGGACTCCGTGCTGCTGCCGGGTGCGCACGTTAAGAGCGGCGCGCACATCTGCCGCGCTATTTTGGGCGAGAACTCCACGGTCGAAGAGGGCGTGAAGCTCGGCTCTGTCGATACCACCAAGGATACGGCCGTCGTTGGAAATGACGTCGTTATCGGGAAGGGGGAATGATCCGATGATCAATCGCAAGGCCATCGGTTATATCACCGCTAACTACTCTTCGACCTACGGCAGCGTTCTACTCAAGGACCGCCCCATCGCGTCCGTTCCGTTTTTGGGCCGCTACCGCCTGATCGACTTCCCGCTGTCCAACATGATGAATGCCGGCATTAAGACCGTCGGCGTCGTCATGCCGGGCAACTACCGCTCGCTGATCGACCACGTGGGCTCGGGCAAGGACTGGGGCCTGGACCGCAAAAAGGGCGGCCTGTTCATGGTTCCCGGCAACGCGTATGGCACCACCAAGGGCGGCATGCGTTTCTTGCTGCGCGACATCATCTCCAACAAGACGCTGTTCCAGCGCTCGGACAAGCCCTACGTTGTGATGATGGGCACCAACATCATCTTTAACATGGACCTCAACACCATCATCGACGCGCACGAGAACTCCGGTGCCCAGATGACCGTGGTGTACTGCAAGGCCACGCACAACGTCGATGACAAGACCAAACTCGAAATTAACGAGAACGGCCGCCTGACGGGCGTGAGCGCCGGCGTCGTATACGGCGACAATGCCTCTATGGACTGCTGCATCGTCAACCGCGAGACGCTGCTCGAGATTATCGACCACTACCAGGCCGCCGACTATCTGGACCTGCTCGAGGCACTCCAGGGCGACTTTGGCAACATCGACGTGTGCAGCTACGAGTACAAGGGCGAGGTCGTGGGCGTATTTAGCGAGAAGTCGCTGTATCGCCGCAGCATGGACCTGCTCGATCAGACCGTGGCCGACCAGCTCTTTGACCCCGAGCGCCCGATCCTGACCAAGGCCCACGACGTGCCGCCTTCGCGCTACGCGACCGGCAGTCACGCCTGCAACTCGATCATCTCGGCAGGCTGCATCATCAAGGGCACCGTGCGCAACTCGATCCTGTCGCGCGGCGTCGTGGTCGAGGAAGGCGCCTCGGTGACCAACTCGATCATCAACCAGAGCTGCATCATCAAGAGCGGCGCCCGCGTTGAGAACGCCATCCTCGACAAGAACAACGTGGTTCCCACCAACACCGAGCTTCGCGGCACGCCCGAGAACATCCTGGTGCTGGGCAAGGCTCCGTTAACTTCTGATACCACGATCGTGCGCTAACGTTGGTACCGCAACATCGCTCGTAACATGTAGAATAGCCGCCCGGTTCGCGCCAGGCGGCTATTCTCGAATTGCAACAGGGAGACAATATGGCTGATTCCAGCAAAAAGATGCAGATCGTGTTTGCCTCGGCCGAGTGCGCACCGTTTGTGAAGACCGGTGGCCTGGGCGACGTGGCGGGCTCGCTGCCTGCGGCGCTTGTGCGCGCCGGCGCCGAAGTAATCGTGATGGTGCCCAAGTACGCCACCATCAAGGACGAGTACAAGTCGCAGATGGAGCACTTCTCCGACTTTTACGTGAGCCTGGGCTGGCGCAATGAGTACTGCGGACTCGAGAAGCTCGAGCACGACGGCGTCACCTATATGTTCATCGACAACGAGCGCTACTTCGCGCGCGACTATCCGTACGGCTTCTTTGACGACGGCGAGCGCTTTGCGTTCTTCTCCAAGGCCATCACCGAGAGCCTGCAGCACCTGCCCGCCGGCTTTGAGTGCGACATCCTGCACTGCAACGACTGGCAGACGGCGCTGGCGCCCGTGTTTTTGCGCGAGTTCTACCAGGGCCTGCCGCTGTATGACCGCGTCAAGACCGTGTTCTCGATCCACAACGTGGCGTTCCAGGGCCAGTTTAGCGACACCGTGATGGAGGACATCCTTGGTGTGGCGCACATTCCGGCGGCCGCCTCGCAGCTGCGTTGCGACGCCTGCAGCATCAACTACATGCTGGGCGCCCTGCGCTATGCCGACGCCATCACCACGGTGAGCCCCACCTATGCCAACGAGATCCAGACGCCCGAGTTTGGCGAGGGCCTGGACGGCGTACTGCGCGAGCGTTCCTACGCGCTGCAGGGCATTTTGAACGGCATTGACGTTGCGGGCTTTGACCCGGCAACAGACAAGCGAATTGCCGCCAACTATACCGTGGAGGACCGTTCCGGCAAGGCCGTGTGCAAGGCCAAGCTGCAGGAGGAACTGGGCCTCGAGGTTCGCGACGACCGTCCGCTCATGGTGATGGTCACGCGCCTGACGCGCCAGAAGGGCATGGATCTGGTCATGTACGCGCTCGACCGCATCCTGTCCGGCGGCGTGCAGGTGGCGGTGCTGGGCACCGGCGACCGCGACTACGAGGACGGCCTGCGCTACTTCCAGGACAAGTACCCCGGCACCATGGCCGCACGCATCGAGTTCGATCCGGCGCTGTCGCAGCGCATGTATGCCGCCGCCGACATGTTCCTGATGCCTTCGAAGTTTGAGCCCTGCGGCCTGTCGCAGATCATCGCCATGCGCTACGGCACGCTGCCGATTGTTCGCGAGACCGGTGGCCTGAAGGACACCGTGCAGCCGTACAACGAGTTTACCGGCGAGGGCACGGGCTTCTCGTTTAGCAACTTTAACGGCGACGAGATGGGCGATGCGGTATTCCGCGCGGCGCGTCTGTTCTGGGATAACCGCGACGCCTGGAACCAGCTGGTCACGCAGGCCATGAGCCAGGACTTTAGCTGGACGCGCTCGGCCGATAAATATCTGGACCTGTACTTCTTTATGCACCCGGAGATTGAGCGCCCGGCGGCGGTTGTCGACGAGCCTGAGGCTGCACCTGATCCGGTGGCCGCAGAGGAGCCCAAGGCCGAGGAGAAGCCGGTTGAAGCTGAGCCCGCAAAGGCCGAGCCTGAGGTGAAGGCTGAGGTTGCTCCTGAGGCAGAGACCGAGGTCAAGCCCGCTGCAAAGCCCGCAGCTAAGAAGACCACGACTCGCAAGACGACGGCCAAGAAGGCTACGACAACCAAGACTGCCGCCACCAAGACCGCCGCAGCAAAGACGACTGCTGCCAAGGCAACGACCACGCGCAAGCGCACGACCGCCGCTGCTAAGAAGGCCGCAGAAGCCGAGGCTGCTCCCGAGGTAAAAGCCGAGGTCGCTGATGCCAAGCCGGCCGCCAAGGCTCCGGTAAAGACCGCTGCCAAGAAGACGACCACGACCAAGACCACGGCTGCCAAGAAGGCTACGGTCACAAAGTCGACCAAGACCAAGGCCGCCACGACCAAGGCAGCCGCAAAGCCAGCCGCCAAAGTCGAGGAGACGCCCGCCGAGTCCAAAGCGGAGGCAACCGTCGAGGCCAAGCCCGACGCCAAGACCACCACGCGAAAGCGCACGACGACGGCCAAGAAGACCACGGCAAAGGCCACAACTCCCAAGGCAGAAACTAAGCCCGCTACTGCCAAAGAGGAGCCCAAGGCCGAGGTAAAGGCCAAGCCGGCGCCGAAGGCCGCTGAGGTCAAGGCCGAGACCAAGGCTGCCCCGAAGGCAGGGGTAAAGCCAGAACCCGTCAAGGAGACCTCGGTCTCCCCCGCCGCCGCGACCGAGGAAAAGGCTCCAACTAAGAAGACGTCCGTCCGCAAGGCAACGGCCACCCGCAAGCGCCGCTAGCCCACAGACGATCCAAAACCTCATCAAGCCCTAAGCAAGGGGCGCCCCAACCGGGCGCCCCTTCTCTGTTGATAGTTGGTAAAACGATTTTCTAGGACAACCGTTCGCCGATGGTAAACGGATGTTGTTTATACAGCCTGTGTACAACAGATATACTTACATCCTGTGCGTAAAGCCCATGGCCCGCAGGCCGTGATTCTATTGAACTGGACCGTATTATGAGATTGATACACAACAGCCGTCTACCGCAGTTTCGCACTCCGTTTGGCGCTGTGACCACTGGAACTACCCTTTCACTCTCCGTAATTCTGGAGGATGCCGATCACGCGCAGGCAACGCTTACGCTGCGCACCTGGGTCGATGAGATTGGTGAGTCTCGGTATCCCATGACGCACGAGGGCGACGGCATATTTACCGTAGAGCTTGAGTGCACCGAGCCCTGTCTTATCTGGTACAGCTTTATATGCAATATCGAGGGCCAGCCCGAGGTTCGCCTGGGCGCACCACAGGGCCGCACCGGCGGCGAAGGCGTAACCTACGATTACGCCGAGGTGCCGTCATTCCAGGTCACCGTCTACAAGCACCGCGAAGTTCGACCCGAGTGGTACGAGCGCGGTATGGTCTACCAGATCTTCCCCGATCGTTATGCCCGCGACGAGCACTGGCGCGAGCGCACGCTGGCCGAGGTCGAAAAACCGCGTAAGGGCATTCAGCGCCGCATGGTCGAGGACTGGAACGAGCCGCCTGTGTACGAGCGCGCCGAGGACGGCTCCATCAAGACTTGGGACTTCTACGGCGGCTCGCTCAAGGGCATCCAGGAAGACCTGCCTCGCATCGCCGAGCTGGGCTTTACAGCCATCTACCTCAACCCCATTTTTGAAGCCGCGAGCAACCACCGCTACGACACCGCCGATTACACCAAGATCGATCCGATTCTGGGCACCGAGCAGGACTTTACCGAGCTGTGCGAGGCGGCCGAGAAGCTCGGCATTTCCATCATTCTGGACGGTGTGTTCAGCCACACGGGCGACGATTCGATCTACTTCAACCGCTACGGCAACTACCCCGGTGTGGGCGCGTGGCAGAGCGAGGATTCGCCGTGGCGCGATGCGTTTTATTTCCACGAGGACGGCTCGTACGACTGTTGGTGGGGCGTGGGCAATATGCCCGCCATCAATGAGAGCTCCGAACTGGTACGCGAGCGGCTCCTGGGCAAGAACGGCGTCATTCGTAAATGGCTGCGCGCCGGCGCTCACGGCTGGCGTCTGGATGTGGCCGACGAGCTTTCCGATGACTTCCTGACCGAGATCAAAAAGGCCGTGCTCGCCGAGAAGCCCGACGCGCTGCTGCTCGGCGAGGTCTGGGAAGATGCCTCCAACAAGATCAGCTACGGCCATCTGCGTCGCTACCTGCAGGGCTCCGAGCTGGACTCTGCTATGGATTACCCCTTCCGCGACATGGTCATCGGCTTTTTGATGGGATACAAAAACGCCTACCAAGCTGCCGAGGATATCGAGACCCTGCGCGAGAACTACCCGCGTGAGGCCCTGTCTTGCGCGCTCAACCTGCTGTCGAGCCACGACCGCCCGCGCATCATCTCGGTGCTCGGCGGCGGCCCCGACGAGTCGCAGCTGCCCGAGTGCGAGCGCAGCAAATGGCGCCTGGACGAGAACGCGATGGGCCTGGCCAAGAGCCGTTTTTGGCTCGCGACGCTCATGCAGATGACGTTCCCGGGCGTTCCCTCAATCTATTACGGTGACGAGTACGGCTTGGAGGGTCTCACCGATCCGGGCAATCGCCGCACCATGCCGACCAAGGAAGACCTGCACGACTTCGATACGTTCGCGATCGTCAAGAATGCCTCGGCCGTGCGCCGTGCGCTGCCGCTTATGATCGACGGTGAAATCAAGGCCTTCGCGCTCAATGACGAGGTGCTGGCCTACAACCGTACCGGTAAAGACGGCGAGTCCGCGACCGTCATCATCAACCGCAGCCTGCGCAATTCACACCGCGTGACGATTCCGGCACTCAACGAATGCGCGAGCGACGTGATTAGCGGTCACGAGTGCGAGATCCACAACGGTACGGTCACGCTCGATCTGTATCCGCTGGGCTCGTCGATCATTTATCACCATGCCGAGCAGCGCCTGCAGGAGCCGCTCGATCACGGTGCGGGTGTTGTGTGCCATATCACATCGGTGCCGTCCGACGACGGCAAGCCCGGTACGATCGGCGCGCCCACGCGTCGTTTTATCGACCATCTGGCCGCCATGGGCATGCGCTACTGGCAGGTTCTTCCCGTCAACCCCACGGACTTCTTCCGCTCCCCTTACGCCGGTCCTTCGGCCTTTGCAGGCAATATCGACCTGCTGCCCGAAAGCCACGAGGAGCTGGCCGCCGACTTTGAGACCTGGAAGGCCCGCGGCGGCGAGGATGCCGACCCACTGTACACAGCGTTTAAACATCGCAATGCCGATTGGCTCGAGAAGTACTGCGTCTACATGGCCGTAAAGAAGTACTTTGAGGGCGAGTCGCGCCATGATTGGCCGGCAGATGTCGCGCGCTACAACGAGCATCTGATCGACGACAAGCGCTTCCACGACGAGGCCGAGCTTCAGGCGTATATGCAGTACCGCTTTGACCTAGCTTGGTGCGAGCTCATGAACTATGCGCACAAGAAGGGCATCGAGGTTATCGGGGATATTCCTATGTACGTGTCCGACGATTCGGCAGATGCGTGGAGCGAGCCCGAGAACTTCTGGCTGTCCGATACCGGCAAGGCGATTGAGATTTCCGGTGCGCCGCCCGACAACTTTGCGCCCGAGGGCCAGGTGTGGGGCAACCCGACGTTCCGCTGGGACCACATGAAGCAGAACGGCTATAGCTGGTGGATGGATCGCCTGCGTCGTGCGTTTTCGCTCTACGACCGCGTGCGCCTGGATCACTTCTTGGGCTTCCACAGCTACTTCAGTATCCCCGCAGGTAAGGCATGCGCCGATGGCCGCTGGCTTGCGGGCCCGGGCAAGGACCTATTCCAGACCGCCTACGACGAGCTGGGTCCGCTCAACTTTATCGCCGAGGACCTGGGCTATTTGACGCCCGGTGTTCGCGCCATGGCTTCGACCTGCGGCTTCCCCGGCATGGATGTGCTGGAGTTTAGCGACTACGACGTTCGTTGCGGTGTGCATCCCACGCCAGGAAAGATCCTGTACACCTCGACGCACGATACGTCGACGCTGGCCGGTTGGTGCACACGTTCCTTTGCGGGCGGCGATGAACCGAGCGGTGTTGAGGTGGCGGCAAAGCTGATGAGCGACGCGCTTGCAAGCGACGCTCCCCTAGTGATGATGCCGCTACAGGATATCCTGGGGCTTAGCGACGACGCGCGCATGAACGTTCCGGGCGTGGCAACGGGCAACTGGACCTGGCAGGCTGACGAGGCGGACATTGCAGCCGCCGAAAACAAAACCGCACAGCTCCTGCGCAACAACCATAGATTCTGGGGCGAAGCGTGATAAAACCCCCGATATAGGGTACAGTTACAAACGTTTGAATTTTTGCGGGCAGAGTAATCTGCCCGCTTTGTGCTGAAAAGGAAGTATTATGGCGCGCTACGATTACAAGTGCTCGAGCTGCGGCAACGTGTTTGAGGTTGAGCATCCCATGTCCGAGACTCCCGAGGTCGTGTGCCCGAGCTGCGGTGCCCCGGCGGCCAAGACGTTCTCGGCCAGCGGCATTAAATTTGAGGGTAGCGGTTTCTACAACACCGACCAGCGAAGCGGCGGCTCCAGCACCAGCGCCACCAGCGGCTGCTGCGCCAATTGCCCGCACAACCACTAGAGACAAGCGGTCCCGCTACCCAGGTTTCCTTATGAGTTGCGGTGAAATAGTTCCTGAATCAGCCCATCCAACGGCCAAACAGAAATTATTTCACCGCAACTTTTCTATAGATCGGATTTCGGGCTGATGCTAAGTTAGTAACATTTCTAAACTCTACCGGATTACGGGGCTGAATTGACAACCTCTATCCATTCCGGTAATTTGCAAATTTCAACAAGCCATCTACCTGCGATTTTGTTTAGGCCATTTTTGCTGTGGTCGGGCATCACCAATCTAGCCCCGTAATCCGCCCTACTTTTGATAACAACAAGCATGAAACGGGGCTATTTTTCCTACTCTTTACCGCTATTGCAATCTCCACTCGCACGACCTTCTGAGTCGCGGTGAAATAAGGACTGTTTGGCGGGTAGATGCCGCTATTCAATCCCTATTTCACCGCAACTTAGTAGTTACTTGTGGACTAGGCGGGCGCAGAAGTGGCCGTCGTAGGAGTCGGCGTTTACGGGGACGCTCTGGAAAAGCCCGCGGTCGTTTTGGCGTACGGATACGAGCTTCTTGGCCTGGTCGAACTCGGACAGCTGCAGAATCTGGGCTTCGGAGAGCGGCGCCACGGTAAAGCCGGCGCCCTCGGGAGAGGCCAGGAAAGCATCCACGACCTGCGTATTCTCTTCGTCAAAAACCGAGCAGGTGGCATAGATAAGCTCACCGCCGGCAGCAACACGCGCAGCGGCTTCCTTGAGCATCGTCAGTTGTAGCTTGGGCAGCTCAGTCGTAACGTCGTTCTCGGTCAGACGCCACGGTATCTCGGGATGACGGCGCATGGTGCCAGTGCCAGAGCACGGCGCATCGATAAACACCGTGTCGAACAGGGCGGGCTCGCCAAGCATCGCGTCAAAGGACGTGAGCACCTCATTGAGCTCGCAGGCATCGCCCGACACCGTACGAACACCTAAGATACCCGCCTTATGCAGGCGCGCGAGATTCTGATCACACTTGCGATCGTGCAGATCGAGCGCGGTATGCTGATGCTCATACCCGGCACGCTTGGCCTGGCACATCATCACATAGGTCTTGGTGCCGCGACCGGCGCCAATCTCCAGGCAACGACCGGGACGTGTCGCGGCAGTAGCGATAAGCTGAGCGTTGAGGTCCGAGGCAACCGCGGCAGCACGCTCAAACACGCCCGATGCAACCGTGACCTGCGCATCGACCGGAGCATGGCAGCCCGGGAACACGGGTGCCACAAGCTGGGAAATAAACGGATCGGGCTTGGTCGCAAACGCATTCTCGTGCAGCGCAAGCGGCGCAGGCGCCAGATTGCCGGCAAAGTTGAGCGCGCCCTCGGGCGTATCAAACGAGGCCATAATACGAGCGCACAGCCAGCGAGGAAGACCCATCAAACGCGAAAGACGAACCAAACGGCGCTCGGACTCATCCACGTCCGATGCCGTGGCAAAGTCCTCAACGTTGTCCGCAACCTTGTGCAGCACCGCGTTAGCCAGGCCCGCGGCAGACTTAGCACCGCTGCGCACCAGCTCAACACCCTGACTTACGGCAACGCGGCCCGGCGTATGCAGGTAGAGCATCTCGAAGGCCGAGATACGAAGCGCCATGCGCACGCGCGGCGCGACCTTTTTGGGCTTATCCAAAAACTGATCGAGCAACTCATCCAAAACGCCCTGCGTGGCGGCAACACCGAGCGCCAAACGTGCGGCAAAAGCGGAATCGCGCTGGTCAATAGCCTTGGCGGAAGCACGTGAAGACAACACGTCGCGTGCGTACATACCGCGGCGATCGGCCTCCATCAACACATCGAGCGCAAGCTTGCGCGCGGGAGACAACTTGCTCATGACAGTACACCCCACGTAAGGTCGGCACCCTGCAGGCCGGCAGCCCAGGCAGAAGCGGCCATAGCACGCTTGCCATCGGGCTTAACCTCAAGCAGCTCAACCGCACCATCGGAAAGTCCCAGGTAAACACGCTTGCCCTTAACGGCAACAGCGCCTTCGCCAAGCGACACATCAGCCGGCTCAGCATCGAGCACGCGAACCGACTTGCCGGCAATCACACAACGAGCGGGAGCGGTGTCGGACGAGGCAAGCACATGACGCACACAATCAAGTGCCGCCATCTGAGGGTCAAGACGCATCTCCTGCTTAGAAATCTTGGCAGCATGGGTAACAAGCGACTCATCCTGTTCAGTCCACACGGCGGTGCCATCGGCAAGCGAAGGAAGCGTATCGGCAAGCAGTTTGCCGCCAAGCTCACCAAGCTCCATGGTCAGCGCCTCAGCATGCTTACCGGCAACCGACGTGGAAGCCTGAGCACAATAAGCACCAGTATCCACGCCATGCCCAATGCGCATAATGGAAACGCCAGCAACCTCATCACCAGCAAGAATGGCACGCTGAATGGGAGCAGCACCACGCCAACGAGGCAGCAAGGACGCATGAACATTCACAATGCCGAGCGGCGCCATATGCAGCACCTCATCAGGCAAAATGCAACCATAGGCAGCCACGCAGAAAATGTCAGCCTGGGCAGCCTTAAGCGCCTCAACGACCTCAGGCGTCATACGATTAGCCTCAACAACGGGCAGACCAAGCTCAAGCGCCTTAGCCTTAACAGGAGACGGCTCCAGCTTCTTACCACGCCCACGAACAGCATCGGGACGAGTAATAACCAGCACAATTTCATTGCCAGCCTCAACAAGCGAAATCAGCGAAGGCACAGCAAAATCAGGCGTACCCATAAACACAATACGCATAAAAGTAAGTCTCCTCTCAACAACGAGCCGAGACGGCTACAAAAGAAGCGATCCAGGTCGTAAGCGCACCCAGCCGCCAGAACAGTCCAACAAACACAAATATACCCAAAACCAAAGAAAGAGCCGCAATAAAAGCAGCTCTTCCAACAAAGCAATTATCAGCGAAGACGCCCCTCCCTGGCCCAACGGCGCACGGGCGAGACAAGCAGCGTCAACGTAGTCCCCGGGGCGCCCGCCTATATCGTCCCGCGCGCAGTTTCGCAGCGCAGCGAGAATGTTTGAGCACGGGATGATATAGGCGGCGCCCCGGGGACGGACAAACCTACTCCGTCTCGCCCGGTCGAGCGCCGCGGGCCAGGGCGTCCTGGTACTCCTTGACAGCCTTGATCCTCTGCATCGGCTTCAATCGCTCGAACATGGTGTTGCCGTGCAGGTGATCGATCTCGTGCTGCAGGCACACGCAGAACAGGTCGCCCGAGGCCTCATAACGAATCAGGTTGGCGTCCAAGTCGTACGCCTCGACCACGACATGGTCGGGACGCTCAATCTCGCAGCTAATGCCGGGGATGGAAAGGCAGCCCTCGCTAAACGGCACCAGATGGTCACTCTGCTCAACAATGACGGGATTGATGAGCACGTACGGGTCGTAGTCGCTTTTGTCGCTGTAGTCGCAGTCGATGGTGACAAGCTGAATGAGCTCACCGATCTGCGGGGCAGCCAGACCGCAACCGCCGTTGTCGAACATCATCTTCTTCATCTTCTCGGCAAGCGCCTCGATCGCCGGGGTGATCTCCTCGATGACGGCGCACTCCTGGCGCAGACGAGGGTCGGGCGACAGTACGATTCCGTTGGCTTCCATGGCCATCCTTTCGGGTTGTTACATCAAATCATAGGCGTCGACGTCAACGCTCACGCTCACGCCGCGCACGGAGCCCACCTCTTTGAGGCAGGCGTCGATATCATCAGAGACATGGTACCCTACCGGCGACTTTACAAGCAGATGGAAGCGGTAACGGTCCTTGGCTCTCTCGATTACACACGAAGCCGGACCAAGCACCTGGGGCACGGCGCTCCCCGCCCGCAAAAAGTCGGGCGCGGCGGCATGCCAGCGACGCTTGAGGAGCTTCGCGATGCGCCCGATGTAGTCTTGCGCGTTGTCTTGGTTCGCCGACCACACCAAGATGTTGACCAGGCGAACAAACGGCGGGTATAGCGCGTCGCGGCGCTGATCCAGGTCGTAGTCGGTAAAGATCGAACGGTCATGCTCAGCGACGGCGCGGATGACCGGATCCTCGGGCAGGTAGGTCTGGATGATCACCTCGCCGGGGCGATCGCCGCGACCGGCACGGCCCGCCACCTGTTCCAGCAGGTCGTAGGCGCGCTCCCCTGCGCGAAAGTCGGGCAGCTTGAGGGCGAAGTCGGCATTGACCACGCCTACGAGCGTGACCTCGGGAAAGTCGAGACCCTTTGCGATCATTTGGGTGCCCAGCAACACGGCGCAATCTGCCGCATCGAACTGCTCGAGCAGCTTTTTGTGCGCATCCTTACCGCGCGTGGAATCGGCATCCATGCGAATAATGGCGACATCCTCGGGAAGCATCTGGTGCAGTGCGTCCTCAATCTGCTGCGTGCCCAGACCCATTTTTGCCAGGTAGCGACTGCCACATTTGGGGCAACGGCTCGTGGGCGCGGGATAGGGCTGCACGCGCCAGGACGATCCACAGGTGTGGCACTGCAGCGTGTGCGTGCGCTCGTGATACGTAAGCGCGGTGGAGCAGTGGTTGCAGGTGGGCACGCAGCCGCACTCGCGGCACATAAGGAATGGCGCAAAGCCGCGGCGGTTATGCAGCAGCACGGCCTTCTCGCGACGCTCGACCACACGTTCCAGGCCTTCCATCAGCGGTTTTGAGAACATGGAGCGACTGCCGTGCGAGAACTCGCGGCGCAGGTCGGCAATGCGAACCGTGGGCAGCACGGCATGCCCCGGGCGCTCGGGCATCTCGACGCGCGTCCAGGTGGCACCGTTGTACGTGCCGCGGCGGCAGCGGTCGAGGGCCTCGGCAGAAGGCGTGGCGGAGCCCAACACGAGCGGGCAGCGGTAGCGGCGCGCCATCTCGGCCGCCACCTCGCGCGCGTGGTAGCGCGGGCTGGAACCCTGCTTGTAGCTGGTCTCGTGCTCCTCGTCGATGATGATGAGGCCCAAGTCGCTGAGCGGGCAAAAGAGCGCCGAGCGGGCGCCCACGACCACGCGTGCGGCACCGCTGGCGACCATATCCCACTGGTCCAGGCGCTCGCCGGCCGAGAGGCGCGAATGGAACACGGCGACCGTCTCGCCAAAGCGAGAGCGGAAGCGGCCGACGGTCTGGGCCGTCAGCGATATCTCGGGCACGAGCACGCAGGCTGAGCGGCCAGCCGCGAGTACGCGTTCGATGGCGGAGAGGTAAACCTCGGTTTTGCCGGAGCCGGTGACGCCGTCGACCAGCACCACGTCGCCATGAGCGTCCAGACGGGCGCGCTCAATCTGCGCGAGTGCCTGTTGCTGGCCGTTGGTAAGGGAGACCGGCGCCTTGCCGCTTGCCGAGGACAGCGTGGTCTGCTCGCTGCATCCACGCCAGGCGCGGCGCTCCTCCACCACTACGACGCAGCGTTTTTCGAGCGCTTTAATGGTCGCAGACATACTGTTGTAGAGCAGGTTGAGGTCGCGCGTCGTAACCGGGCCGCACTGGAGCGCCTCGATAAGCTGGCGCTGGCGAACGGCAGTCTTGGGCGGCGTGTAGTCGAAACCCTCGGGCGTGAGCATGACCCAGCGGTTTTGAATAGGCTTGACGGTGGGACGCTCAACCGACCATGCGCCGTCATCGCCCTTGACCACGCGCGGGCTTCCACCCGGGGGCAAGAACAAACGCAGGCACTCGGAAAGCGTTGCGACGTACTCGCGGCTCATCCAGCGCGCGATGCGGGCGGCCTCTGCGGTAAAGAGCGGCTTGCTGAGGATAGCCTCGATGGCTTTAATGCGCACGGGGTCGAGGGCGTCGTTACCTTGCAGGTTGGCCAGCTCGGGCGCGATGTCGACAATGTAGCCTGCGGCGGCACGGGTGCCAAAGTGGACCAGGACCGTCGATCCGACCTGGGCGTCGTTGGCAAGGGACTCGGGAATGCCGTAAGCAAATGGTTCGGACAGCGCACGGGTGGGGATGTCAAGAACCACACTCGCGTAGGCGGCGATGGGCTCAGGCGCAGGCTCGGGCTTTGCCGGGGCAGCAGCGGATGCCGGTACCACCGTAGTCTCCTCAGGTTCCGGCGAACCAAACAGCGACAGTTGCTCGGCCATGGCCCCAGCACCTCCTATCCCATACGTCTACAGAAACAAGAGCCCCGCTCGGGGTGAACGGGGCTCGGATACAAACGTTTGCGCAGCGATTACAGTGCCATCGTGCGGGCGCGGTCGATGCGCGCCAGGCAGTCGTCGCGGCCGACGAGCGCCATGGTCTCGCCCAGCGGGGGGCTCACCATGTTGCCGCAGACGGCGACGCGCACGGCCTGGAACACCACGCGCTTCTTAAGGTCCATCTGCTCAGGCAGTGGCTCAAGCGCAGCGTCAATGTTGGCAGCCGCCCACTCGTCCACACCCTCGAGCGCGGCCTTGGCGGCATCCAGAATGGCGCCCATGCCCTCCTTGGCCAGGCCCTTGTTGACGGACTTCTCGTCATACTCGAGCGTCTCGGCCGTAGCAAAGATGGGGGCGGCGACGGTCACGGCGTCGGCCGGCATCTTGGTGCGCGGCTTGACGATGGCGGCAAGCGCGTCGATCCAGTCCTCGCCGTACTCGACATTACCCTCGATGAGACCCGCCTCGTGCAGCTCGGGAACCATGATCTCGTCGGCAAACTGAGCATCGGACATGCCGTTGATGTACTCGGCGTTAACCCAATCGAGCTTCTTGGGGTCGAAGGTCGCCGGGTTTTTGGAGATGCGGTCGAGCGAGAACTTGCTGGCCAGGACATCGCGTGGGATGATCGTGGTCTCGCCGTCGAGCGACCAGCCGAGCAGCGCCAGGTAGTTAACGAAGGCGTCGGACAGGTAGCCGGCGTCGCGGTATTCCTCCACCGAGGTGGCGCCGTGGCGCTTGGAGAGCTTCTTGCCGTCGGCGCCCAGGATCATGGAGATGTGCGCGAACGTGGGCACGGGCGCGCCGAGGGCCTCGTAGACCATGACCTGGCGCGGGGTGTTGGACAGGTGGTCGTCGCCACGGATGACATGGGTGATCTTCATCATGGCGTCGTCGACGACGGTCGCGAAGTTGTACGTGGGCGTGCCGTCGGAGCGGAAGATGACAAAGTCGTCGAGCTCCTTGGCGTCGAAGGTCACCTCGCCGTGGACGGCGTCGTGGATGACGACGTCTCCGCGGTCCTCGGGCACCTTAATGCGCAGGACGTAGGACTCGCCGGCCTCGATGCGGCGGCGGGCCTCCTCGGGATCAAGATCGCGGCAACGGCGCTGATAGCCCTGGAAGGGGTCCTTGCGCTCCTGCGCGGCCTTGCGGTCGGCGTCGAGCTGCTCCTTGGTGCAGAAGCAGGGATAGGCCTTGCCCTCGTCCCAAAGCTTCTGGGCGGCCTGCTTATACAGGTCCAGGCGCTCGGTCTGGGCGTAGGGGCCAAAGTCGCCGCCCACCTCGGGACCCTCGTCCCAGTCCAGGCCCAGCCAACGCATGGCGCGCAGGATGATCTGCGTGTTCTCGTCGGTGGAGCGGGTGGGGTCGGTGTCGTCAATGCGCAGGATGAACGTGCCACCGTTAGCACGGGCGAAAGCCCAGTTATAGATAGCGGTGCGGGCACCGCCGATGTGCAGCTTGCCCGTCGGTGAGGGTGCAAAGCGGACGCGAACGTCTGATGCCATGGAAATCTCCTCGATTGCAGGATGGATGTCTAACCGCACCAGTATAAAGCATCAAAGCAACCTCCGCACAAAGGGCACCGACCTACTCATTGGGGACAGACATAAATGACCAGTCTTTGGGGACCTTCTTAATTTAAGGCTGGTCATTTAAGTCTGTCCCCAATGAGTAGGTGCGGAAAGGGTGTGAATGTTTGATTTACGCGCTATGATGTGCCCTTGCATAGAGAGCCCGGCGGAATGGTAACGGTCGCCGGGACACGTTTTTTGAAAGGACAATCATGTCGGAAGAACTTCGTTCCATCCCGCCCCAACACGGGTCCTTTGTCTTTACGTCGGAGTCGGTGACCGAAGGTCATCCCGATAAGATCGCTGACCAGATCAGCGACGCCGTCCTCGACGCAATCCTCGCCAAAGAAATAGAGCTGCAGGAGCAGGGCTACATCGCCCCCAACGGCGTGCCTGCCAACGTGGAGAACGTCCGCTGCGCCTGCGAGACCCTCGTGACCACCGGCACCGTCATCGTCGCCGGCGAGATTCGCACCCAGGCCTACGTCGACGTACAGGAAATCGCCCGCGGCGTTATCCGCCGCATTGGCTACAACCGTGCCAAGTTCGGTTTTGACTGCGACACCTGCGGCGTTATGAGCCTCATCCACGAGCAGTCGCCCGATATCGCCCAGGGCGTTGACGAGTCCTTCGAGACCCAGACCGGCGCTACCACCGACCCGATCGACCTGATCGGTGCCGGCGACCAGGGCATGATGTTCGGTTATGCCTCCAACGAGACCAAGACCCTCATGCCCATGCCCCACTACCTGGCAAGCCGCCTGGCCGAGCGCCTGGCCGTCGTGCGTCACGACGGTACCCTCGCCTATCTGCGTCCCGACGGCAAGACCCAGGTCACCGTGCGCTACGAGGACGGAAAGCCCGTCGAGGTCACGACCATCGTCATCTCCACGCAGCACGCCGCCGAGATCGAGGACATGGGCAAGATCAAGGCCGACCTCATCGAGCACGTCATCACCCCGGTCATGGCCGCCGAGAACATGCCATGGGACAACGCGGACATCTACGTGAACCCCACCGGTCGCTTTGTCGTGGGCGGCCCCATGGGCGACACGGGCCTCACTGGCCGCAAGATCATCGTCGACACCTACGGCGGCTACGGACGTCACGGCGGCGGTGCCTTTAGCGGCAAGGACTGCACCAAGGTCGACCGATCCGCCGCGTATGCCGCGCGCTGGGTCGCCAAGAACGTGGTCGCCGCCGGCCTGGCCGACCGCTGCGAAGTCGAGCTTGCCTACGCCATCGGCGTTTCCAAGCCCCTCTCAATCATGGTCGACACCTTCGGTACCGCTAAGGTCGCCGAGGACAAGATCGTTGAAGCCGTAGAGAAGACCTTCGACCTGCGCCCGGGCGCAATCATCCGCGACCTAGACCTGCGTCGCCCCATCTACGAAAAGACGGCAGCCTACGGTCACTTCGGCCGCGAAGACCCCGACTTCACCTGGGAGAAAACCGATCGAGTCGAAGAACTCAAGGCAGCCTGCGGTCTGTAAGCTAACGAGAAAAGCCGCAGCCAAATAGCAACGCACCAAAAGAAGTACCGCCCCCAAGCGGTACTTCTTTTTTATTAATCCGGTGGTGAAGATATTTCGATATGAGCCCACGCTGCGTCACCAGCTAATGAATTTTGCAGCACGCGCCCTTCTACCATGTATCCTTAGTCCCGAGGGGCGGGGCATAAGGTCGATCGCGAGTTCCGCACGAGCCGGAGAGCACTTAATGTGCTCTCCGTGCGAGCAGGACTGTCCGAGCAGGCGACCTTATGCCCCGCCCCTCGGGACGACGGGACAGATTAAAGGAGCACCCATGGCAGGCAAGCCGCAAACACTAGCTACGACCTCGGCATTCGAGATCTTGGGCCCCGTCATGGTCGGCCCCAGCTCATCGCACACCGCCGGCGCCCTGCGGTGCGCCCAAGTTGCCGCCAGCCTGCTAGAAGGCCGCATCGCCAAAGTCACCTTTGGCCTATGGAACTCCTTCGCCCACACCTACCGCGGCCACGGCACCGACCGTGCGCTCGTCGCGGGCATCCTGGGCCTCGACACCGATGACGAGAACATCAAGCAGGCCTTCGACCTCGCTCGCGAGCAGGGCCTCGAATATCACTTTGACATCAAGGGCGACGACGCCTCCATCCACCCCAACACCGTCGACATCGATATGGTCGACGACACGGGCGCCACGGCGCAGGTCCGCGGCGAGAGCCTGGGCGGCGGCAAGATGCGCATCAGCCGCATTAACGGCGTCGGCGTCGACATCTCGGGCATGTATTCCACGCTCTTCGTGGCGCACAAGGACGTTCCCGGCGTGCTCGCCGCGCTCACGAACCTGCTCGCCTACGCCCACGTGAACATCGCCTTCTGCCGCACCTACCGAACCGAAGTGGGCGGCCAGGCCTACTCCGTCTTTGAGACCGACGGTGCGCCCGACGACACCGTCGTCCCCATGTTACGCAAGCTCGACAATGTCGATTACGCGACCTTTATCGAGCTCCCCGGTTCTGCCTCGTCGCTCTCCCCCGGCGTCTCGGCCAAGGAGATCTTCGACGACGGCGAGCAGCTGCTCGATGCGTGCGAGGAACTGGGGCTCAGCATCGGCGCCGTCATGGCCGTGCGTGAGGCGCGCCTGACCGGCGAAGCCCACGCCGTCGACGCCATGCGTCGCGTGCTCGACGTCATGCGCGAGGAGACCACGGCCCCCATCGCCAATCCGCAGCGATCGCTCGGCGGGCTTATCGGCGGCGAGGCCAAACTCGTCGATGCCACCGGCCGCAACGATTTGAGCACGAGCCTGATGGGCGCCGTCCAGACCGACGCCGTAGCCCGCGCCATGGCCGTGCTCGAGCGCTCGGCCACGATGGGCGTAATCGTCGCAGCTCCGACGGCAGGATCCGCGGGTGTTGTGCCCGGCTGCGTGCTGGCGCTCGCCGATCGCCTGCAGCTCGACGACGAGCAGGTCATGGACGCGCTCTACTGCGCAGCCGCCATCGGCCTCAACCTCACCACAAGCGCCTGCGTCGCCGGCGCTGAGGGCGGCTGTCAGGCCGAGGTGGGAAGCGCCGCCGCCATGGCGGCCGCCGCGCTGGTGCAGATGCTCGGCGGCACGCCCGAGCAGGCGCTCGACGCCAGTTCCATCGCGCTGAGTAACCTGCTGGGTCTCGTTTGCGACCCCGTCGGTGGCCTCGTGGAGGTGCCCTGCCAAAACCGCAACGCCATCGGCGTAGCAGCGGCCTTTAGCTCGGCACAACTCGCCCTCGCAGGCATTAAGAGCTTGGTGCCGTTTGACCAGATGGCACATGTAATGCTCTCGGTGGGCCACGCGTTGCCAGCCACGCTGCGCGAGACGGCAAAGGGCGGCATCGCGCAGGCTCCGGCCGCACTTTCGGCCTGTGCAAAATGCGGTGTGTGCGGATAGCGACTAAGAACGACTCAAAGGTGGGACATTTGTCCCAGCTCTTTCGAATGCCACCGTTTCCGTACCACAAACAGCAGGGCAATCGCTATAATGCAAGCCCAGTAAAAACACGATGAACCGCAAGGCGAAAATCGAAGGATATGCATACGATGTCGCAAAACGATCGAACTCAACTGATTCCCGATCCGCAGCAGCCGAACAGGCACACCGGCAGCGTTCAGTCGCCGCGTCCTATCGCGCCGAGCCACCGTCAGCAGCGTAGTGCAGCAAACGCTTCCCAACGCCCGAACCAACAGCGACAGCAGCGTCAACAACGTCAGCAGCGTCAGGCAAACGGCAATGCGCCCAAGCAGCCCCCCACGCACGCTCGAGGCGATCGCGGCCCCGCACGCAAGTCCGCCGGCAACAATAAGTCGGGCAAAAAGACGACGCTCTTTGTCGTCCTGGGTCTTATCGTCATTGTATATATCGTAGGCATCGTAGCGTTTTCGCAGCTAGCCTACCCCAACACCACCGTCGCCGGCGTCGACGTCTCGTTCTCCAACGCGTCGTCTGCCGCCACCAAGGTCAACTCGGCATGGAAGCACTATAAACTCACCGTGACAGGAGATGACTTTAGCTGGACCTATCAGCCCGAGTCCGATGAACCCATCGTCGACGGTGAAGCTGCTGCAAAAGAAATCATCAACCACAACGAAGCCTTTATTTGGCCGGTCCGCCTTGTGGAATCCTTAAGCGGCAAGACCAAAACAACTGCTACCTCCAACGAAGTCGATTTTGATCAAGACGTCGACCTGTCCATGCTCTCCGATACCTTTGACCAAAAGAAGTTTGAGGAGGACCTGGGCGCCGCTATCGACGAGTTTAACGAGGGCCGTTCGGGCACGTTCGAGGCCAATAGCTCCTATGACGAGCAGGCCGGCAAGTTTACCGTCGAGAAGGCGCGCTCCAACGAAAAAATCAACCGCGAGCATGTCATTAAGTATGCCGAGCTCGAGCTTGCCTCGCTGGCCGAGACCGTAGATCTTTCCAAGCTCGGCAACGATGCCTATGAGCCACTCAATGAAACGCTGACAGATGATCAGATTCAGGACGCATGTGATGCCGCCAACAACTTCCTGGGCGTCAACGTGACCCTCAAGCTCAACGGCGAGGATGCCGGCAAGGTTGATGGCAGCTCCGTGTTGCAGTGGATCAGCTTTGCCGATCCGGCCAACCCCACGCTCGATACGTCGCAGATCAGTAGCTGGGCAGCCGAGCTCGCCAACGGCTTTAATACCGTGGGCTCCACTCGCTGGTGGACGCGCGCCGATGGCAAGCAGTGCGCCGTCGAAGGCGGTGACTTTGGTTGGTCCATCGACAGCAGCTCGCTAGCCAAGCAAGTCGAGGACGCCATTAACAACAAGCAGACCGGCGAAATCGAGATTAAGTATTCCCAGAAGGCCGATACCTTTACCGCAAAGGGCGAACCCGACTGGAAGGCATACATCGATGTCGATCTGTCCGAGCAGCACGCGCGCTACTACGACGAGAGCGGCAATATCGTATGGGAGGCCAACTTTATCTCGGGCAAGCCGGGCGAGGACGCCACGCCCGAGGGCGTCTGGCAGATCAACAGCAACGACGGCGCGAGCACGCTGATTGGTGCCAAGGACCCCGAGACAGGCAAGCCCAAATACGAGAGCCCGGTGAGCTACTGGATGCCGTTTGAGGGCAACATGATCGGCTTCCACGATGCCACCTGGCAAAACGACAAGAGCTTCGATAACGCCGAATCGTACAAGTGGTGCGGCAGCCACGGTTGCATCAACCTGCGCCTAGCCGACGCCAAAGCGCTTCACGACTGCATTAAAGTCGGCCTGTGCGTGGCTGTCCACTCGTAGTGCAACGCGCGCATTCATACAACATGGAACTGCTGCGACTAATCTAACAGTTCCGAAAGAAACCGTCTTATGCGCCTGCCCCGACCGGTGGGCGCATATACTTATGGAGGTTCTTTCTATAAAGGAGACGCTATGCCGAATGCCCCCACGATCACCCCGGACCCAGATGATACCGAGCGCACGCCCGAAGGTGTCACCGAAACGATTCCTCTGATTACAGACGTTCATGCCGAAAAGCAGAACGAACGCATAAACGAAACGGCCGAGATTTCCGATGAAGAGGCATATGCCAAGCTCAAGGCAAAACGTGCCGAACGTCGACGCAAAAAGCTGATTCGACGCGGTATTGCCGCCGGCGTCGTTGGCGCCATCGCGTTCATTGGCATTGTTGCAACTCTGGTTTTCAATGCGCAGCCGCAGAGCGCCAGCGGACCTGTGACCGACATGGTGACCGAGGGCACGTTTTCCACGACCGTCGAGGCGAAAGGCCAGCTCAAGCCTATTTCGTCCTCAGTGGTCTCCCCTTCTGTCGACGGTACGGTCGATTCGATCAACGTGCAGGCAGGCCAATCCGTCAACGAGGGCGACGTGCTTATGACCATTAAAAACGACGAGCTCGGTCGCAACGTTGCCGAGGCGCAGCGTGCAGTTACAGCCGCTCAAGAAGACCTCGCCAACGCGCAGAAAGCCGCAGCCGCCGCGCAGGCCACCCCAACGACGGACGTCGATGGAGCTTCCGCAGCGGCTGGCTCCCCCGCAGCATCAGTGGACACGAACGCCGTATCGGCCGCGCAGCGTAGCCTCGCATCGGCCCAGGCAAACCTCGATCAGGCGAACGCCAAGGCCGCCAGCCGTACGGTCACGGCCCCGAGCTCGGGCAGCATCGTGGAGCTCAACGCCAAGGTAGGCGCCACGGTAACAGGCGGCATGATCATGGGCGAAAGCGATACGAGCGGCGGCAAGCAGTGCATGCAGATCGCCGACCTATCCAAGATGAAGGTGACCGTGCAGGTGGGCGAAAAAGACATCGCCAAGATCGCCGTTGGGCAGAACGCCAACGTCACGTATCCCGCGTTTCCGGATATCGTGAGCCAGGGAACGGTCACGGCCATCGCCTCGGTGGCAAACTCCGACTCCAACTATGGCAGCAGCAGCGTAACCTTTAACGTCGACGTCCTCATCGAGGCGCCCGACGCGCGCCTGAAGCCGGGCATGACGGCCGAGGTCTCGGTGGTGACCGAGCAGCTCGACGATGTGGTGATGGTGCCGACGATGGCGCTCATGACCGAAGACGGCGAACACTATTATGTCAACGTGGCAACCGATGACGAGGGCAAGCAGACCCGCCGCGTGAAGGTGACCGTCGTGACGCAAAACGACAACGAAGCCGTAGTCGGCAAGACACAGGTCAAGCGCGACGACCAGGGCAACGAGATTAACCCCAACGTGCCGGTTACCAAGCTGCGCGATGGCGACACCCTCGTCATGGACACCGGAGCGGACGCAACGGCTGACGGCGGCTACAGCGCGGATTCGGGCAGTATGTCTGACGATGAGGGCATGTAATGCGTCCCGTTATCGACATCCGCAACGTACACCGCATCTTTGAGAGCGAGGCGGGTTGCGCCCACATCCTGCACAACGTGAGCCTGGCGGTAGAACCCGGCGAATTCGTCGCTATCACCGGCCCCTCGGGCTCGGGCAAATCAACGCTCATGAACATCCTAGGCTGCCTGGACAAACCGACGGCGGGCGACTACTACCTGCAAGGGCTCAACGTGGCCGAGCTCGATGATGACGAGCTCACCGAAGTTCGCGCCCTGAGCATTGGCTTTGTCTTTCAGAGCTTCAACCTGCTGCCGCGCCTGTCGGTTATCGAAAACGTGATGCTGCCGCTGGCCTACACCAATGTGCCCCGTAGCCAGCGCGAAATGCGCGCCGTGCACGCGCTGCAGGCCGTCACGCTACCGGTCGACCACTGGGACCACCGCATATCCGAGCTCTCGGGCGGCCAGATGCAGCGCGTCGCAATCGCGCGTGCCCTCGTCAATGACCCGCCCATCATCCTAGCCGATGAGCCAACGGGAAACCTGGACTCCGCTACTGGAGCGCTTGTGATGGAGACCTTCCATAAGCTCCAGAAGCGCGGCAAAACCATCGTGCTTATCACACACGACCCCGGCATCGCCGCCGAGGCCGACCGTGCCGTGACCATCCGCGACGGTCGCATTCACGACGGCGCGTATATTCCACATGCACCGAAGACCCTGCGCAGCGCCGTAGATTGCCTGCCCATGATTTCCGCCTCCGCCAACCCGCCGAAAGGAGAGATGGCATGAGCGCCCACGATCTCATCCAGGAAGCCCTTCACTCGCTCGAGGCCAACAAGGGGCGCAGCCTGCTCACCATCCTGGGCATTGTCATCGGCATCGCCTCGGTTATCGCCATGACTTCGCTCATCGGCGGCATCCAAAATAGCCTGGTCAACAGCCTGGGCCTCAATGCGGCACGCATGGTGCAAATCTATTCGTCGCAAGAACTCACCGAGTCCGACATCGAGAAGCTTCAAAAACTGGTGCCGCAGATAGAGCAGATCGGCATTGTCGACAGCGCGTATACCGAGTATAAGACCGGCGATAAAAGCTATACCGTCATGGCACAGGGTGTCGATAGCGACATGCTCGACGCCGTGGGGGCCAGCAAGCTCGTTGCGGGGCGCACCTATTCCCAGGCCGAGTCTCAATCAGGCTCGCGCGTGGCGCTCATCAGCCGAGGCGGCGCCGATCAGCTTTACGGCAACGAACAGGATGCGCTGGGGAAAACCATCAAGGTGTCCAACGGCGAGGTGCAGATTGTAGGCGTGATTGATGGCGGCAGCGACTCCATGGGCTCGCTCACGCTGTATATGCCACGCGAAACTATCGCCGGACTATTTGGCGACGAGAATCCTTCCTTCCCCAGCGTGACGGCACTTGCCGCCGAGGGCACGGACATGGACGAGCTTTGTAAGACCATCGAGTCCAAGGTGCGCGCGATGAAGGGCATCGGGGGGGAGGATGAGTACGACAGCGTATCGGCGACCTCCATGAAAAGCGCTATCGATGCACTCAACTCCTTTATGGGCGCATTCTCGCTCATCATGGGTGCTGTCGCCAGCATCTCGCTGCTTGTCGGCGGTATCGGCATTATGAATATGATGCTCACCAACGTAACGGAACGCATCCGCGAGATCGGTATTCGCCGTGCCCTGGGCGCCAGTCGTCGCGATATCACCGCGCAGTTTTTGGCCGAGTCCTCGGCACTGTGCGTCACCGGCGGACTGTTGGGTGTCCTGATTGGCTATCTGCTGGCATGGGGACTCACGTTCTTTGCCGCAAGCTCGGGCATCATGAGCGAGTTTGGAGCTACCGGGACGATCACGCCAAGCTTCTCCATTACGACAGTGTTGATCGCGTTTGCCGTAGCGGTCGGCATCGGCGTAATCTTTGGCTTCTATCCCGCTCGCCGCGCAGCAAAGCTCGACCCGGTGGAGTGCCTACGCTACCAGTAAGCCACCACCAACAAGTTGCGGTGAATTAGGGACTGAATATGCTATCTAGCAGCAAAAACAGACACTATTTCACCGCAACTTATTGAAGGGCTGCTTGCGCCAGTTCCGGGCGTCCTCCTCGAGCTATTGGCGGATGACGGTCTTGTACGGGTCGAGCTTGCTCGGGGCGCTCCTCCTCGCGGGCGAGAGGGCGCGCAGGCGTGGCGAGCGCCTAGCGCGCGAGCTCCCGTAAGAGCGTGTCTTCCACTTCCCGAAGCGAAAGGGCCCCGCCTCCCTCGGCGGGACGGGTGACCACGATACAGCGCGCTCCCGCGTCGCGCGCGGCGGCGAGCTTCTCGGCCGTGCCGCCTACGGTTCCCGAGTCCTTGGTCACAAGCCACTGGGCGCCCACCTGCCGAAGCATCGCCTCGTTGAGCTCGCGGGTGAAGGGCCCCTGCATGCCGATGACGTGCGACGGCGAAAACCCCGCGTCGATGCACTTCGTTATAGCACCGGGCAGCGGGAGCACACGCACGAAGAAGCGCTCCGCGAAATCAGCGACACGCGTGTAGGGAGTAAGCTCCTTGCTCCCCGTCGTGAGAAGCGCGCGACCCGAGTTCTCGGAGAGAAAGCGCGCCGCGCAGGCGATCGACGCGACCGGCACGACGCCTTTGGGCAGCGCCTCGGCCGGGCGCGCAAGGCGCAGGCATCGTGCACCCACGGCGAGCGAAGCGGCCCGGATGTTGCCGCTTGCGAGCGTAGCGAAGGGGTGCGTGGCATCGACGACGATGCGCGCGCCGGAAAGCTCGCGCTCCATGTCGGCCTCGTCGAGCCTGCCCGCATGCACCTCGATGCCCGGAAGTTCGCCCAAAAGCTCGCCTCCGTACTCGGTTGCCGCGTAGGCACGGGCGGGGATGCCCGACCCGCTCGCCCATTCGCACAGAAGGCGGCCCTCGGTGGTGCCGGCGAAGATGCGCAGCGCCGGCGCGGATGCGGGCGCCGTCACTTCGGGCCGCCTGGACGCGTGATCTGGTAGAGCAGCGCATTCATAATGGCGACCGCCACGGTCGAACCGCCCTTGCGACCCCTCGCGACGATAGCCGGCACGCGACGCACGAGTAACTCCTCTTTCGCCTCGACCACGTTCACAAACCCAACCGGCACTCCAACGACGAGTGCGGGCGCGATCTTCCCCGCGTCCATGAGCTCGGCGAGGCGCAGAAGTGCTGTGGGAGCGTTGCCGACGGCCACGATGAGCGGACCCTCGATGCCGCAAGCTTTGTCCATGCTCGCAACGGCGCGAGTCGTGCCCGCGGCGCGCGCAGCCGCGGCGACATTAGGGTCGGCCATGTAGCACACGGCCTTGCAGCCGAGCTTTGCGAGCGCGGGCTTGCTTATGCCTGCGAGCGCCATGTTCGTGTCGGTGAGCACCGTGGCCCCTGCGCGCAGTGCGTCGAGAGCACAGTGCGCGGCGTCATGGGTGAATACGAGGGAATCGGCGTACGAGAAGTCGGCAGTGGTGTGGATGACGCGCTTCACGACGGGCTCTTCAAGCGGCGGGAACGTGCGGCCGCCGAGCTCTTCGGTGATGATCTCGAAGCTGCGCCGCTCGATGTCGCCGGGCGCCATCTCCTTGGAATCCATCTAGTACTCCACTCCTTCCCTTGCACCTATCCCCTGAGCGTAGGGGTGTTTCTCGCACCGCATCTCGGTTATGTAGTCGGCCTTCTCCACGATCTTGCGGGAAGGCGCGCGCCCGGTGAGCGCTACTTCGACGCCGCGCGCGGACATATCGAGCGCGCGGTCCACGAGCGCCTCGTCGACAAGCCCCTTCGAAAGCGCGTCGAGCGCCTCGTCGAGCACGAGCAGCCCCTCCTGCGCGCCCTCGAGCTCGGCGAGCGCGGAAGCGAGGTTCCCATCGTGCAGCTCGCGCGTCGCGGCAAGTTCTTCCGACGTCATGGACCAGGTAAACTTGTCAGACGCCTTCCCCGCGAACACGGGCACGCCGAAATGCTCGGCGAGCAGGCGCACCTCCCCGCTTTCGCCGTCTTTCAGGAACTGCACGACGACGACGCGGCGGCCTGCGGCGAGCATGCGAAGGGCGAGGCCCATCGCCGCCGTGGTCTTGCCTTTGCCGTCGCCATGATACACGTGGATCATACGCCCTCCTCGATAATGCGGTAGACATACTCCATGTCGAGCGCCACGCGCACGGAGTCGGCCAGGCGGTCGAACTCGCGCGCACGGTGATCGGCCGCGGACGCCGCGCCCGCAGCACCCACGACGCTCTCGGGCAGGCCACGCATGCGCGCGAGCGAGCGCGCGAGGGCGAGCGCCACCCCCGGTTCGTCGAACAGGCCGTGGAGATAGGTTCCAAACACGTTTCCGCAGGCCGCGCCTTCTGGTTTGCCGCCAATCGTGCCCGCAGGGGCGCAGGAGACGGTCGTTTCGCCGTCGTGGATCTCGTACCCGCGAGCCGTCATGCCGTTCCACACCGAGAACGCACCTTGGGCGCCTGTGATGCGCAGCTCCGACTGGGCGAGGCACTTTTCCTCCCTGAACACCGTACTTGCAGGGATGAGCCCGAGCCCGCGCGCGGTGCCAGCGCCTTCCCTGCCGTGCGGGTCGGAAAGCTCGTCACCCAAAAGCTGGTAGCCTCCGCATATGCCGAGCACCGGCGTGCCCGCACCCGAAAGCGCGCGTACACAGGCTCCGATGCCGCTAGCCGCAAGCCAGCGCGCGTCGTCGAGCGTGGTCTTCGAGCCGGGGAGCACCACCAGGTCGGGTCGGCCCAGATCGGTCGTCGAGGAAACGTAGCGCACGCCCACGCCGGGCACGCGCGAAAGCGGGTCGAAGTCGGTGAAGTTCGACAGATGTGGAAGGCGCACGACGGCGACGTCGATGACGCCGCGCGCCTCGCGGGCAGATAGGCGCGGCGCGAGCGAGTCCTCGTCGTCCAGGTCGAGCGTAAGATACGGCACGACCCCCATGACGGGAACCCCGCACATCTTCTCGAGCGGGGCCAAACCCGGGCGCAGGATTTCCACATCGCCGCGGAACTTGTTCACCACAAGCCCCCGCAAAAGAGCGCGATCCTCGGGCGCAAAGAGCGCGACCGTGCCGTAGAGCTGGGCAAACACCCCGCCTGAGTCGATGTCGCCCGCGAGCAGCACGGGGGAGGACACGGCGCGCGCGAGCCCCATGTTGACGATGTCGTTTTCGGCAAGGTTGATTTCGACGGGGCTGCCGGCGCCCTCGATGACGATGACGTCGTTTTCCTCCGCGAGCGAATCGAACGCCTCCAAAATCTGCGGCATGAACGCCTTCTTTCGCGCGAAGTAGTCCCTCGCAGCGAAGGCTCCCTGCGCCTTGCCGGCCACGATGAGCTGGCTTCGGTGGTCGCTTTCGGGCTTGAGCAGGATGGGGTTCATGCGCACGTCGGGCGCGATGCCGCACGCCTCGGCCTGCATGATCTGGGCGCGCCCCATCTCGAGCCCATCGGCCGTGACACCGCTGTTGAGCGCCATGTTCTGGCTCTTGAAGGGAGCCACGCGCAGGCCGTCCTGCGAAAGCACACGGCACAGCCCCGCCGCAAGCAGGCTCTTCCCCGCGTTCGACATGGTGCCCTGGATCATGATGGGCTTCGCCCTACCCACGGGTATCGACCTCCTTCGCCGAGCCTCGGCCATCCGCGCCCGCCATAGCGTCGCTGCAAGAAGCGCCGCCCCGTTCGTCGGGTTCGCCTTCGCCCGATGCGCCTTCCGCCCGAAGCGCGCGGCTGAACGCCATCGCAAGCCGGGCGTTCTCCTTGCGCGTGCGCACCGCGACGCGGCACCAGAAACGGGACAGTACCGAAAACGAGTCGCACGTGCGGACCAAAACCCCCTGTTTATACAGGCGCTCGGGGATGTCTTTCGCCGGCATGCGGACTAAAAGGAAGTTCGCATCCGACGGCACGACGGAAAGCCCGAGCGAGGAGAGCTCGTGGGAAAGCCACGCTCGCTCGCCCGCCAGTACATCGCGCGTGCGCGAGACGTATTCGACGTCTTCCAGGGCGGCGATGCCTGCGGCCTCGGCGACCGAGGAGACGGGCCACGCCTGTCCCGCCCGGCGAATCCCCTCGATGAGTTGGGCGTTTCCGCTGATCAGATACCCCAACCGCAACCCTGCCATTCCGTAGAGCTTGGTGAACGCGGAGAGCACGGCCACATGGTGCGAACACGCGGCGCGTGCGGCCACGCTCCTTTCGCGGGCGTCGGGCGCAAATCCGAGGAAGCACTCGTCCACGACGAGCAGCGCGCCCACCTGCTCGCAGCGGCAAGCCGCAGCATCGATCACGCTGGGGTCGACGAGGCGCCCCGTCGGGTTGTTCGGATTGCAGAGGTACGCCACGTCTCCCGGCCCCTCGATCGCGCGGGCGAAGGAGGCGGGCACGTCGAAGTCGTCCGCTTCGGAGAGCGGGAACTCCTGCACGCATGCACCGTAGTACGATGCCGCCTCCGCATATTCAGAGAACGTCGGCGCGCACACGACGATGCGTTTCGGGCGCACCGCCGCAGCGAGCCGCCAGATGATGTCGGACGCGCCCGCGCCGCAGACGATAGTATCTTCGGGAATGCCCTGGGCGCGCGCTAGGGCGCGAACGAGGGCGAGGCTTTCCCTATCGGGGTAGGCGTCGATTCGAGAAAGCGACTTGCAAGCTGCGGCGACGGCGCGCGGCGAGGGGCCTGCCGGATTCACGTTCACCGAGAAGTCGATGAGATCGGAGGCGCCCCCTTCGCAACCGATGCCGAGCGATTGCGCGCTGCCCCCATGCGTACGGGCGCGCAGGATTCCCCCGGCAGCCCGGAGCGCGGCGTGGTCTTCCCTCATACCATCGCCCCCAAGGCGAGCACGACCGCCGCGCGCGCGGCGCCGAAGACGACGAGCGCGCATACGGACGCGGCGAGCATGAGCCTTGTCGCCCGGGCGATGTCGCCCCACTCGATTTCACGGGACGCGTCGCCTATCGTCGGTTTCTCAACGAGCTTGCCGAAATACACCGCGGGTCCTGCCAGGCGCAGCCCGAGCGCGCCCGCACACGCTGACTCGGTCTGCGCCGAGTTGGGGCTCGCATGGCGACGCCTGTCGCGGCGCCAGATGCGCGCCGCCCCGCGCGCGTCGAGCCCGACGATCGGGCACACGGCGATCATGAACAGGGCCGATAAGCGCGAGGGAATCCAGTTCACCGCATCGTCGAGGCGCGCCGAGGCGCGACCGAAGTCGATGTAGCGCTCGTTTTTGTAGCCCACCATACTGTCGAGCGTGTTCACCGCCTTGTACGCCATGCCCAAGGGCGCACCCCCGATCATAAGGTAGAAAAGTGGCGCGATGACGCCGTCGCTCGCGTTCTCCGCCACCGTTTCCACGGCGGCGCGCGCGACGCCCTGCTCGTCGAGAACAGACGTGTCGCGTCCCACGATGAGCCCGACGGCTTCGCGCGCCGCGACAAGGCCGCCCTTCGAGAACGCGTGGGCCACGGCCAGGCTCTGGCGGCGCAGCTCGCATGTCGCGAGAACCTGATAGCTCGCCCATGCCTCGGCCACGAAGCGCAAGCCGGAGTGAACCATGCCGCAAAGATGTAGGATACCCCAGGTCAAAAGCCCACACGCAAGCGGAAGCGCCACGGCGAGCACAAGTCCTGCGGCGCGCGTGCCCGCGGACGTTTGCGGGAATGCGCCTCGAAGGCGGCCTTCGGCCCACGTGATCGCGCGCCCCATGGCGACGACGGGATGGGGAAGCCAGCGCGGGTCGCCGAAGGCAAGGTCGGCCGCGAACCCGGCGGCGACGGCAAGAATCGTCATCACCGGGCATCGCCCCCCGAAGCGGGGCGAACGTCGCGAAGGCAGCGCCCATCCCAGGTGGCGGCCCATGCGCCGCCCGGCTCGGTATGCACGTCGAAATATCCCATTTTCGGGACAGCTAGGTCGGAGAGTAGCGCTTTCACGGTACCCGCGTGAACGACGAAGACGGCGCGCCCACTCCCCTGGGCGCGCTCCGATTCGCACGCCTCCCGAAACGCCGCGACGACGCGGCGGGTGAAATCGCTCTTGCCCTCGCCATGCGGGCAGCGCGTCTCGCACCAGGAGTCTACCCAGGCGTGGTAGCGCACATCCTCTTTAAGCTCGGCGGCGCTTCGCCCCTCGAAGTCACCGAAATCCATCTCGCGCAGACCGGGGCACGCCATAAGCTCCGCGTTCGGGAAGAGGATGCGCGCCGTCTGGTCGGTGCGGGCCATGCCGCTCGTGATAACACGGAACACGTCACGATCGCACGCGAGGTCGCGCAAAGCGCGCTCGCCCGCACTCGACAGGGGCTCGTCGGTGCCCGCCCCGCTGTAGCGATGGTCTTCCGTGCCCGCCGTGGCACCATGGCGCACAAAGACGACTTCCAAAGGCGCGCCCGCGCCCTGCGTCCCCCGAGGCGCATCGGCAAGGTTTCCTTTGATGACCTGGGGGATCCCGCACGTCATGCGCACGACGACGTCGGCGCGCGTAGCGAGCGCGCATCCCAGGCGCCCCGCGCGCTCGCGCCATTGGGCGTCTTCCGCACGCATGGGGACGACCCCCGAGCCGACCAAGGACAGAATCACTGCGTCGAAGCCGATCAGCCGCTCGAGCGCCCGGTCAGCGTCGAGCGCGCGTACGAGTTCCTCAGCACGGTACGCGACACGGCCGGCAAAAGCCGCGGGCACGCCGCCCTCCGCAAGCTGCGCCGCGTCGACGAAATCGTCCGCCGCGAACCCGAGCCTTTCGCGCACGAAGGTCCTCTTCCCCGAATGCGCGCCACCTACCACGAGAATCATAGGAGCATGCCCCCCGCCACCAGCATGGCAAGCATCGCGAGCTCGGCCCATTGCAGAAACCATCCGGCCAAATCACCCGTCACCCCGCCGAAGCGGGACAGGGCAACATGGCGGTACCACGCGAGCGCCAAAAGCCCCGCCACCGCCATAAGGGCGCCGACGGCCCGAACGCACGCGACCATCCCTGCAGCCGAAGCCGCAGCGAAAGCGCAAAGCGGCACGACGATCACCGCGCGCCTCTTCGCAGGCGAGAGCCCCGCGGCCATGCCGTCCGCCCGCGCGGCAGGCCAGCATTCTACGGCGAGCCCCGAAAGCGCGCGGGAGAACACGAGCGAGCACAGAAGTGCGAGGAACGACCCCGCCGTAAGCGGCAGCGCGGTGAACAGGGAAAACTGCAGAATAAGGTACACGACAACACCAATGACCCCGAAGGCGCCCGCCCGCGGGTCGTGCATGATCTCGAGCTTTCGCTCGCGCGGGGCCCAACTTGCAAGCGCATCGGAGGTGTCGCAGAGCCCGTCTAGGTGGATGCCTCCCGTCACCGCCACAGGCAACGCCACGAGCACGGCCGCGACGATGGTCGCGGGCGCGCCGAGCAGGTTCGCCATGTGCCCCCACGCCGTCATGAGGAAGCCTTCCGCAACGCCCACCAGGGGAAACGCGGCAAGCGCATGGGTTGATCCGAAATCGGTCCAGGCCGATTTCGGGACGGGGATGCGCGAGAACGTTCCGAACGCCGCGCCGATTGCCTCTGCTATCTTCACCTTGTAGGTCCTTCGCCTTTCATCCACACGGGAATCCCGCATACCACTTCGACTGCGCGGTCGGCCAGCGCCGCCACGCCCGCGTTCACGCGCGCGAGCGCGCGCCTCCATCCCTCGGTCCCCTCATCGTAGCGCATCCCATCGGCGAACACGTCGACGGAGACCACCACCGTATACGCAGCGGCCTGAGTGAGTCGTTCGATGCCTCCGAGCACCTCGCGCGCCACAGCGTCGGGGTCACGTGGGGACAAGCCGCCTTCCGCGAAGAGCTCGTTCGCAACCAGGTTGCCCACGTCCTCCAAAAGAAGCGTGCAGCCGCGCGGAAGCCCGGGCACTGCGGCGCCCACGTCACGCGTGCGCTCGAGGGTGGAAAACCCCTTGCCCTCGCGCATCGCCCGATGGCGCGCGATACGGCGGGTGCCCTCTTCCCCGAAGGGCTCCATCGTTGCCAGGTACACGCGGGGGCCGTCGTGCCCGAGGCACAGGGACTCGGCATAGGCGCTCTTGCCGCTCGCGGCGGCGCCGATAACGAACGTCACCGTCATTTCCCGGCCTCGAAATGCTCGTAAGCAGCCATGCCAGTCGCCGTGAACGTCTTCCCATCCCGGTACACGCGCAGCGCCGAATCCAGAAGGGGCAGATACGCCATGGCGCCCGCGCCCTCGCCCAAGTGCATGCCTGCGTCGAGGGGTGCCTTTATGCCGAGCTCGCGAAGGAGCTCCTGGCTTGCGGGTTCGCTAGATGCGTGGGTGCCCACGAGGTAGCCCAAGGCGTTGGGGCACAGGCGCACCGCGCACAGGGCCGCCGTGCAGGATATGACCCCGTCGAGGAGCGCCGGCGCCTTCGAGGCCGCGGCCCCCAGGTAGAAGCCACACATCGCCGCGATGTCGAAGCCGCCCACCTTCGAGAGCACGTCGATCGGGTCGGCGGGATCGGGCGAGTTCGCGTCGATAGCGCGCTCGACCACGTCGCGCTTGCGCGCGAGCGAGGTGTCCGAGAGCCCCGCGCCGCGCCCGACGAGGCTCCGCGCGTCCGCTCGGATGAGCACTGCGGCCACCGCCGCCGAGGTGGTCGTGTTGCCGATGCCCATCTCGCCCGCGGCGAGAAGGCGCACGCCGGCGCAGGCAAGCCCGCACGCGACGGCGATTCCGACCTCGATCGCGCGCACGGCCCCATCGCGAGACATGGCGGAGCCGTGCGCGATGTTGCCGCTCCCCCGCCGCACGTTCGCGCGCACCATGCGAGCGTCTTCTATGCCCCGGGCCATACCCACGTCGACGGGCACGACCTCGGCACCCGCGAACGCCGCCATGCGGCAGGCGCTCGTGGCCCCCTCGCACATGTTGCGCGCGACGGCTCGCGTCACGTCTTGCCCGCTTTGCGACACGCCCTCGGCAACGACCCCGTTGTCGGAGAAGAATACCGCGAGCGCACGGGGAAACTCGGCCACCTCGGCGCTCCCCTGAGCTGCGGCGATACGCGCGACGGCGTCTTCAAAGTCGCCCAATCCCCCCAAAGGATGCGCGATGGAATCCCACGCGGCGTACGCGGCGGCGCGGGCACACTCATCTGCGGGCGCGATCCGGGAGAGCGCGGCTTCGAGCACGGCGCCCGGCGCCGACGAGAACGCGCGCTCGACTTCCTCGCGGATGCAGGCAAGCGCGGTTTCGGTTGCTTCAGCCATGCCGTCTCCTCTCTGCGAACGACGCTGTGGCAGACGCGAACGCGCGCGCAACGTCGGGGTTCGCAGGATAGTACACATGCGGGAAGCCCGCAACCAGGGCCGGGGTGGTCGTCATGCACGGCCAGCCCTTGTCGCGCCGGGGCTTCTGCGCCCAGAAGTCGCCGCCCGGGCAGGTGGACTGCCAGTAGTGGAACTCGTGCGCGCGGATGCGTGTGCCGCGCGGCCCGTAGAGCCCGTAGCGTTGGGAAGTGAGCTCCACGTACCCGAAATGGGACAGCCTTCCCCCGTTCTCGCTTGCGCCCTCAAGGGCGCCCGCAACAGGCCAGCGCCGCCCCTCGCTATCGGAGATTTCGCGCTGCAGGTACAGAAACCCACCGCATTCGGCAACCGTCGGTATGCCGGATTCCACCGCACGCCGCACCGCCTCGCGCATCGGCGCGTTCTCGGAGAGCTGCCGCGCATGGAGCTCCGGGTAGCCGCCTCCCAGATAGAGGGCGCTTGTCCCCCGGGGCAACTCGCTATCACACAGGGGGCTGAAAAAGGCCAGCTCGCAACCCAGGTCCTCGAGCGCGCGCAGGTTCTCCTCGTAGTAGAACGAGAACGCCTCGTCACGTGCGACGGCGACGATGGGCCGCGCTCCCGCGATCGGCTCCAACCGGTAAGGTTCCTCGCGGATATCGGGTGCCGTCGCCGCTATTTCGAGCAAGCGGTCGACGTCGACGCTCTTTTCCACCAGCTCGGCCATCTTGTCGATGCGCGCGGAGAGCTGCTCGACCTCGTCGGCGGTCACAAGCCCCAAATGCCGGCTTTCGAGCGAGAACGCATCGTCGGCGGGGATATTCCCCAAAACCGCGACACCCGTGTGCTTCTCGATCGCAGGCTTCGCGTAGGCGCAGGCAGCGGCGCTCGTCTTGTTCAGCACGACGCCGCGCACGTTCGCACAAGGCAGGAACTCGGCGATGCCGCGGATTACGGCGGCGAGCGATAAAGACGCCCCGCGCCCGTTCACCACTAAAACGACCGGCGTTTCCGTGTCGCACGCAACCTGGTAGCTGCTCGCATCGGCCACGCCGGGCGCCATGCCGTCGTAGAAGCCCATGGCCCCCTCGAGCACCGCGACATCCGCGCCCGCAGCGCCGCGTGCGAGCAGGGCGCGCAGCGTCGGGGCGTCGGTGAAGAAGCCGTCTAAGTTGCCCGAGCGCGCACCCACGACGCGGCGATGAAAGAGCGGGTCAATGTAGTCGGGGCCGCATTTGAAGGCCGCGCATGCGAGGCCGCGGCGCGCAAGCGCGCGCAGGAGCGCGCACGTAACGACCGTCTTGCCGCTCCCGCTCGAGGGCGCAGCGACCATGAAGCGAGGGATGGTCGTGCTCACCGGGCGCCGCCTTCCCCACCTGCACCACGCGCGCTGACGAGGAACACGGGGTTTTGCGCCTTCATAAGATGGTGCGAGCCTACAGCCTCGGCGCGGGCGGCCGACACCTGGCACGCCTCGAACCCCTTAAAGCGCGAACCCGAGAGGAGCGCGCACGCCTCGGTGAGCGTCTCAACGGTGACGCATGGCACGCACAGGCGAACCTGCGAGTTCTTCTCGAGCGCCGCCTCCACGATGGAGGGAAGCTCGCCCGCGCTCCCGCCGACGAACACGGCGTCGGGGACGGGCAGTTTCGCGAGCGCTTCGGGGGCGACACCGGGGATCGCATGCACGTTGCCGCACCCGAATGCATCCGCGTTCTCTCGGATGAGCCGCACGCCGGCCGCGTTGCGCTCGACCGCCCATACCGACCCCGTTCGCGCGACGAGCGCCGCCTCAATCGACACGCTCCCCGTGCCGGCGCCGACGTCCCACACGGTGTCGGTCGCGGTAAGGCGCAGCTTCGCGAGCGCGACGGCGCGCACCTCCTGCTTGGTCATGGGAACGTCGCCGCGGATGAAAAGCTCGTCGGGAATGCCCGAGGAAGCGTACGGCCAGCGGGAGCTCGCGGCGCGGGATGCGCCCGCAAAGTCCGCCGCGGAAGAAGCCGCCGCGGGCGCGGACGCGCCGGCCGGCGCCTCGGAGGCTGCGCTAGAGCCCACAGGCGACCCGGCGCCGCCTGCGAACTCGATAAGCATCACGTTCAAGTCGTCGAACGTCTGACCTGCGATTTCACTTGCGGTCGCGCAGGTGATGCGCTCGTTGGGGTACGACAGGCGCTCGGCCACCGTCACGCGCGCGTCCCCGAAGCCCGCCTGCACAAGCTCGCCCGAAAGCCGCGAGGGGTCGTCCCCGCCCGACGTGGCGAGGAAGAGCTCGCCTGAGCGCTCGGCCTCGGCCACGATGTCGCACGCCACGCCGTGAGCGCTCGCGAAGCGCCAATCCTGCCATGGACGCGCGAGGCGCGCGGCGAGATACGACGCTGAGCTTATGCCGGGAATGATGCGCACGTCCACCTGCGCGTCGCCGGAGAGCGCCTCCACCAGGCGGCGCGCGCCGCTGAACAGCCCCACATCGCCCGTCATCACGACCACGGCGCGCTGCCACGACGCCGCATCGGTGAGCGCGGCGACGATGTCCGCCGTCTTCACGAGCTCGCATCTCACCACGTCGGGCGGCACGTCGATGCCGGCAAGCGCGCGATGAGCGCCGATGACCACGTCGGCGATGTCGATCGCGTCGAGCGCCGCGCGCGAGAGCAAGTCGGGGTTTCCGGGCCCCGCCCCGATGATCGTTACCTTTCGCATGGAATCTCCCGATACCCGCGCGGCGTGACCATACGGCCGCCTACGAGCTTCGTGTCCGCGTTGCCGACGAACACGGTGGTGAACATGTCGGCGTCGATCTCCCCCAGCTCGGAGAGCCTGCACATGCCCGACTGCTGCCCCTCGCGCCCGATGTTACGTACCCAGCCGCAGAGCGTGTCGGGGGCCTTCCATTCGAGCATAATCTTCGCCGCGCGTGAGAGCCTGTCGGCGCGCTTTCTGCTGCGCGGGTTGTACAAACAGATGCAGAAGTCGGCGCTCGCCACGGCGGCGAGCCTGCGCTCGATGACCTCCCATGGCGTGAGCAGGTCGGAGAGCGACACGACCGCGAAGTCGTGGGCAAGCGGGGCGCCGAGCACCGCCGACCCGCTCTGAGCCGCGGTGGCCCCGGCGATAACTTCCACGTCTACATCGGGGTAGTCCTCCGCAAGCTCCAGCACGGGGCTCGCCATGCCGTACACGCCCGCGTCGCCGCTGCACACGAGCGCCACGGCTTCTCCACTCTGCGCGCGCGAAAGCGCAAGGCGGCACCGTTCGACCTCGTGCATCATCGGCGTCGCGAGATGCGCCGCGTCGGGCACGGCGGCGAGCGCGAGCTCCACGTATTTCGTGTAACCCACAACGACGTCGGACGCCTCGAGCGCACGCCGAGCCGCAATCGTCATGCCGTCGGGGCCGCCCGGGCCGATTCCCACCACGAAGAGCTTTCCCATCACCGCTCCTTAAACGAAAGTTTAATAGTTACCTTGGAAAACGCGACGGTCACGCCGCCGTGAGCGAGCTTCGGGAAGATAAGTTTGCCCCCCTCCGCGAGCGCTGCCCGCTCGCACACGTTGTCGACCCCCACCGTCGCGCGCACGAAATCAGATGGCGAAACGCTGCCTTCGACCTGCGACAACTCCTCTGCGGAATACGTCGCAAGCGGGATATTGCGCGCGCAGCAGAAGGCGAGCAGACCCTCCTCGTGCGCCTTCACGTCGATCGTCGCCGCCTCGCGCACGGCCGAAGGCGAGATACCCACCTGCCCGCACGCGAGAAGAAACGCCTCCTCGATCGCTTCGGCGCACGCACCGCGACGGCATCCTATGCCCGCAACGATGCAGGGCACGACAAGGCGAAGCGGCTCGGGCGCAGGCGCCTGCGCCCGCACGCCCGCCGGCTTCCCCGTCTCACCGGCGGGCACGGCCTCGCCCGTTGTCTCCGCCGCACAAACGGACGCACCTGCATTCGCGCCAGCGAACGGCGACACGACAATATCGGCCCGAGCGCGGTCGGACGCAATGTCAACCCCCTCAGGCGGCTGTCCCGAAATCGGCATGTCGGAATAGAGCGCCACGCGCCCGCCCGAAAGCAGCCGCGCCGACACTCGCTTGATGGCCTCGGGATTCGAAACGGCGAGCCCCGCACAGCGCGCCCACGTATCCACCGCCCACACGCCGCGGACGTCGGTCGCCGTGGTGATGACGGGGATGGCCCCTGCCGCGCGTGCCACAGTTTGCGCAAGCTCGTTCGCACCGCCCAAATGCCCCGACAAAAGCGGGACGGCAAAGCGCCCCGCCTCGTCGATCGCCACAACCGCGGGATCGTTTGCCTTCGAGGCGACATGCGGCGCGATCGCCCGCACGGCGATGCCCGCCGCGCCCACGAACAGAAGCGCGTCCGACGCTTCCCACGCGAGCGCCGTCCATGCGCGCAGGTCGGCCTTCCCCTCGCCGAACCCGCGCGAAACGGAAACGTCCCAGCCAGGGTCGTCTTCACCTGTCTGCGCGCAATCGGAAAGCGCGTGTGCGGTGCGCACCGCCAACGCATACCCCCTCTCAGTGAACGCTATGCAGGAAACCCTCATCTAGCGCACCACCATCGTCGAGAAGTAGCTGCCCCGATCGGGCACATCGTCGAGCGAGCGGTACACGCGCTCGCCCGGAAGCCCACAGTCCTCTACAAGCTCGGCACCGTCGAAGGCGCCCTCCTCGCGAAGGATGCATTTCGTGTCCGCAAGCGAGCGGCGCGCCTTCATGACCACCTTCGTCCCCGGCCAGCCGATTGCACGGCGCACCCCGTACAGAACGCCTTTACTCATACGTCGCCCCCAATTTCCCGATAACTGCATCGGCGCCCGACGTGCGGAAAAGCTCGCGGCGCTCGGCGTCGAACACGACCGCGGCGATGTCGCATGCGCCCGCCGCGCGGCGGCGCAACCTGTCCTCAATTGCCGCAGCGAGCGAGGCGCGCGCAGCGTCCCCAACGCCGGCGGCCTCGATTACCTCGAGCGCCGCCGTGGTCGTGACGGACGACATGATCTCGCGCACGGTCTTCGCGCCCGCGCCGGCCATGGCCGCGTGGGCGGCCAGAATCTCCGCGCGGCAGTCGGCGGTACGCGAATGGGTGTCCATGATGCCGCCCGCGACCTTCACCAACTTGCCGATGTGTCCCACAAGAAGGACATTGGTGAATCCCTCGCGAACGCAGCAATCAATCGCATCGCCCACAAAGTTGGAGATGAAGACCACCGGCGCACCGTTTAGGTGGAAATGCCCCGAGATGAACTGCGCGCCGTAGTTGCCGGGCGTGAGCACGACTCCGCGCCGCCCCATAGCCGCATGCTGCCGAATCTCGAGCTCGATGCTGTCACGCAAGGCAGCGAGGCTGCGCGGCTCGACGATGCCCGTCGTTCCCAGGATGGAGATGCCGTCCTCTATCCCCAGGTGCGGGTTGAAGGTCTTTTCGGCAAGGGCCACACCCTCGGGTACCGAAATCGTCACAGCAATGTTTCCAGAAAAGCCGTGCGCGGCGCACACCTCACGCACCGCCGAAGTAATCATCGCGCGCGGCGTCGCGTTGATGGCGGCCGCCCCCACCGGCTGCTCGAGCCCGGGCAATGTCACGCGCCCCACGCCCACGCCGCCATCGACGGAAACTTCCGATTCGCGCGCGGGCACGTCCTTGCTGCCCGCAGCACCCGTGCCCGACCCCGCATGTTCCACGTGCGCGTACACGAGTACGCCGTCAGTCACATCGGCATCGTCGCCTGCGTCCTTTCGCACGGCGCACTGGGCGCACCCCTCGCCGATGCATGCGTCGACCACGTTCGCCTCGACGGGCAGCCCGCCGGGGGTGACGATCGACACGCGGCCGACGGGCTTTCGTGACAAGAGCATCTCGCAGGCCGCCTTCGCCGCGAGCGCGGCACAGCTCCCCGTGGTGAAGCCGCAGCGCAGGCGGGTCGTCCCGGTATATATGTAATGCTCGAAGGCCACGCTAGCTGCTCGCCTTCCGATACCCCGTGGCAAACGAAGGATCGTAAAGCTTGCTGCGCTCGTACGACTCCGCTTGCGCGCCGTTGTGCGCAAGCCCGCCGCGAGCTCCGAGCACGCGGCCCACCACCACGAGCGCCGTGCGGTCGATGCCCTCTCGCGCGCCCGCATCGGCGAGCGTGCCCACCGTGCAGCGCACCACGCGCTCCTCAGGCCAGGTCGCCTTGTACACGAGCGCCGCCGGCTCCTCGGAGCTGCGGCCCGCGGCCAAAAGCTCGGCGGAAAGCTCGGCGAGCATACCCGAGCTCAGGAAGATGACCATAGTCGAGCCGCTTTCCGCCATGGTGCGCATGCCCTCGCCCGCGGGCATGGGGGTGCGCCCGGAAAGCCGCGTGATCACGACCGACTGGCTGATTCCCGGAAGCGTGTATTCCTGGCGAAGCGCCGCCGCGGCACCGCAAAAGCTCGACACGCCGGGCACCACCTCGTAGTCCACGCCGCGCGCGTCGAGCGCGTCCATCTGCTCCTGGATGGCGCCGTATAGGCACGGGTCGCCCGTGTGCAGGCGCACCACTTCCTCGCCCCGTGCATCCGCCGCGCACATCACGTCGAGCACTTCCTCCAAGGTCATGTACGCGCTGTCGTAGACGACACAGGATTCCTTGCACTCGGCGAGCAGCTCGGGGTTCACAAGGCTCCCCGCCCAAACGACCACGTCGGCCGCGCGCAGAAGGCGCGCCCCGCGCAGCGTGATAAGGTCGGCGGCGCCCGAGCCTGCGCCAACGATATGAATCATCCGAGCCTTCCCTTCCCGTTTCTCATCGCAACCGTTTACGCCGCCATTCGCGCAGCGGGCAAAACACGGCGCCTGCGGCGGCAATCGGCGCAAATACGCAGGCAGGAGGCGCAATGCCGCCCGCCCTGGCTTTGACACGTTCACAAGTGCCCACTATCATAGTAAAAGTTTCGGCAACGAGCATATGACAATCGGATAAAAGGAAATGACCGGCGCGGCGCCCGCACAGCCCGCGCTGGCTTGCGGAGGGAACCAGGTGGGAATCCTGGGCAAGGGACATTACTGTATAGGACGCGCGGGCAAACCGTCTCGCGCCCCAAGCCAGACTGCTTCGCCTTTTCCTCACGGCATCGCCGTGGCGTTAGCTCCTTGTGAACCCCGAGGGGTGCGCTTTTCTTTCGCTTGTGCCGACAAGCAACTGTCGCCGGGGGACCGGCAAACCGAGGAAAGGAAAAACCATGTCCGACCAGATGTCACGCCGCGGCTTCATGGGCGCCGCAGCAACCGGAGCCTTCGCGCTCGCCGGAGTCGCGCTCGCGGGCTGCTCCAACACCTCCGCGAGTTCCGAGAAATCGAGTGAAAAGGAGAAGGCCGTGAAGCCGGTCATCCTCGTCACGAGCTTCGGCACGAGCTACAACGACTCGCGCCACATCACCATCGGCGCCATCGAAGACGCTATCCGCGAAAAGTACTGGCAGGACTACGACATCCGCCGCGCCTTCACCGCGCAAATCATCATCGACAAGCTGAAGAAGCGCGACGGCATCACGATTGACAACATGACCGAGGCGCTCGACCGCTGCGTGGAAGACGGCGTGAAGGAAATCGTCGTGCAGCCGACGCATCTCATGGGTGGCCTGGAATACACCGACGTGAAAGACGAGCTCGACAAGTACGCCGACAAGTTCGACAAGATCTCGCTCGGCGACCCGCTGCTCACCTCCGACGACGACTACAAGAAGGTGGCCGCAGCCATTAAGGAGAACATGGCGTCCTTCGACGACGGCAAGACGGCGCTGTGCCTCATGGGCCACGGCACCGAAGCCGATTCCAACGCCGACTATGCCAAGATGCAGGAAGTGTTTAAGAACGAGGGCTTGACGCAGTTCTTCGTCGGCACCGTCGAGGCTGAACCGACCTGCGAGGATGTTATCGCCGCCGCGAGCGCCGCAGGCTACAAGAAGGCCGTGCTCGCGCCGTTCATGGTGGTCGCGGGCGACCACGCGAACAACGACATGGCAGACGAGACCGACCCCGACAGCTGGGCTGCGAAGTTCGTGGCCGCCGGCTTCGAAGTGACGTGCCTGCTCCAGGGTCTGGGACAGAACGTCGCGGTCGACGACATCTACGTCTCGCACGTGGACGACGCCATCGCCAAGCTGTAAACTCGCCGCGCACGGGGGCGCCGGTCGCGTCCCCGTGCAACGGGCATGCGCCTTCCCCGACTGACGGCGCATGCCCGTTGCATTCGCATCCCGCCCGCCCACCGCACGGCGCGGGCGGTCGAAGCGATTGAAAGGAACCCCTCCATGTTGAAGAAAACCCTCGCCTTCGCCCTGTCGGCGGCGCTTTTCGCTTTCTCGCTCGCCGGCTGCGGCGGAAATTCAATCGACAGCGCAAAGGCAAGCGATTCCGATTCCCAGGAAAAGACCGAACAGGCGGCCGATGCGCCCGAGGGCGCAAGCGCTGCCCCCATCACCGCCGACAAGGTGGCCGACGGCACCTATCCGATCACCGTAGATTCCAGCTCGAACATGTTCAGGATTGTGGACGCCCAGCTCATCGTGGAAAACGGCTCCATGCACTGCGTGATGACACTTTCCGGCACGGGCTACGGCAAGCTCTTCATGGGCACGGGTGACGAGGCTGCCTCCGCGAGCGAGGCCGACTTCATCCCCTATGTGGAAAACGCGGAAGGCAAGTACACCTACGACGTGCCCGTTGAAGCGCTCGACGAGGACACCGCCTGCGCCGCGTGGAGTATTAGAAAAGAGCAGTGGTACGACCGCACGCTCGTGTTCGAATCCGCCGGCGTCGATCTCCGCGCCGACGCACTGAAGTAACGCCATGCGGTCGATTCTTCCCAAGGGGGAAAGCAGGAAGCGCCGCAGCATCGCGGCGCGCGCAATCGCCTGCGTTCTCGTCGCCCTGCTCGCGCTTCCCTTCGCGGGGTGCAGTGCGAGCCCGAACGCGACCGGTGGCACGGCAGGCTCTCAGGAATACACTGTGAACGTCTCGCTCTCCGGCGGGTCAGGGCGCGCAAGCATCGCCTCACCCACCACAATTGTGAAGGATGGCGACACCTACACCGCGACCATCACCTGGTCGAGTTCGAACTACGACAAAATGACCGTCAACGGCGTGGACTACGCGCCCGTAAACGACGGCGGCAACTCCACGTTCGAGATACCCGTCACGCTCGACGAGGACATCGCCGTGTCGGCCGAGACCGTCGCCATGTCGACGCCGCACACCATCGACTACACGCTCCACTTCGATTCAGCCACCATGAAGGAGAAATCGGGCGACGAAGCAAGCGGCGGCTCCCCTGCGGGAACGGCTTCAAACGCCGCGGCCGACTTCCACAACGCCGATTTGGGCTGCGGCTGGAAGCCGACGGGGACGCTTCAGCTTGAATACGCCGAGCACTTCACTGTCGACGAGTACGAAGGCGGCCTGCGGCTTATCTGCATTTCGAACGGGGAGCGCTTCCTCGTGGTGCCGCAAAATGCAAAGGTACCTGATGGGTTGAGCTCCGACATCGCGGTCATAAGACGCGCCGCCAACAAGGTGTACCTCGTGTCGTCGGCGACGATGTGTCTGGTCGACGCGCTCGATGCAAACGACAATATCATCATGTCGGGTACGAAGGCTAACGATTGCTCGGTCGCGGGCTTCAAAAGCGCGCTCGAAAGTGGGGCGATCGCCTACGGCGGCAAGTACAGCGCGCCCGACTACGAGCGAATATCGGCCTCGGGCTGCACGCTCGCCATCGAGAACACCATGATCAACCACACGCCCGATGTGAAGGAAAAGCTGCAGAAGCTCGGGCTCGTCGTGCTCACCGAACAGTCGTCGAGCGAGCCCGAAGCACTCGGGCGCGTCGAGTGGATTAAGCTTTTCGGCGTCCTGTTCGACAAGGAAGACGAGGCCGCGCACCTGTTCAACGAGCAGAAGGCCCGCGTCGAGCAAACGTCGAGGCTCGCGTCGTCAGGTAAAACCGTGGCGTATTTCTACATTAACTCGAACGGGGCCGCCGTCACGCGGCGGGCGGGCGACTACGTGGCGCAGATGATCGAGCTTGCAGGCGGCAGCTACGCGCTCGATGACGCGCAGACGGCGTCGACGTCAGGTTCGTCAGTAACGCTCGAAATGGAGCGCTTCTACGCGACGGCGAAGGATGCCGACATCATCGTCTACAACGGCACCATCGACGAATCGGTTGCCACCTTGAAAGACTTCGTAGGCAAAAACGCGCTATTGTCGCAGTTCAAAGCTGTAAAGAACGGCAACGTCTGGGTCACAAGCGCCGACATGTACCAGCAGATGACTTCTACCGCCGACATTATCGACGAGCTGCACGGGGCGTTCACCGGCGATGACGCGAGCAACTTCCATTATCTGAGGAAGCTTGGCTAGCGTCATGAGAAGCCGGCTTTCCATGACATACGACGAATCGGGGCGCGCCGCGCGGTGTCGCGTCGTGACGGCGCTGCTCGCTGTTGTCCTCATCGTGCTCGTCGGGGCCAACCTGTGCATCGGGAGCGTGCTCGTGCCCGCAGACCACATCCCCGGCATCCTTTCGGGCGGCGCGGCCAATTCCATGGAAAGCCAAGTCATCTGGGAGATTCGCCTGCCGCGCGTGCTTTCAGCCGTGCTTCTCGGCGGGGCACTTTCGCTCTCCGGGTTCCTGCTGCAGACGTTTTTCAACAACCCCATCGCCGACCCGTTCATCTTGGGCGTCTCCTCGGGCGCAAAGTTCGTCGTCGCGCTTACGATGATCGTGCTTCTGGGCGCGAACCAGGCCATGTCCTCGCCGGCCATGGTGGCCGCAGCGTTTCTGGGATCGCTTATCACCATCGGCTTCGTGCTCCTCATCGCACGGCGCATAAGTTCCATGGCCATGCTCATCGTGGCGGGCATCATGGTGGGATACATCTGCTCGGCGGCGACGAACTTTCTCATCGCCTTCGCCGACGACCAGTCCATCGTGAACCTGCACAACTGGTCTTTGGGTAGCTTCTCGGGTTCGAGCTGGGACGACATCGCGGTCATCGCGGTCGTGGTGATCACCGTGAGCGCATGCGTATTCGCGATATCGAAGCCCCTTTCCGCCTTCCAGCTGGGAGAAGCCTACGCGAAAAGCGTCGGCGTGAACGTCGCACGCTTCCGCGTGGTGCTCGTCCTTCTAGCGAGCATGCTCTCCGCCTGCGTGACCGCGTTCGCTGGTCCGGTGTCGTTCGTAGGCATCGCGGTTCCGCATCTCGTGAAGTCGGCGCTGAAGTCGTCGAAGCCCATCCGCGTGATTCCTGCGTGCTTCTTGGGAGGCGCCATCTTCTGCGCGGGTTGCGATTTGATCGCGCGCACGCTGTTCTCTCCCGTCGAGCTTTCCATCAGCGCCGTCACCGCCATCTTCGGCGCGCCGGTGGTTATCGCGCTCATGCTGAAGAAGCGGGTGAGGTAGATGGGGGAATTCGTGCCGCGGCCCAAAACGCTCGGAGGGGAGTCGAACCTCGAAACCCCGGTCGAAACGCAGGCTGACGGAGCACCGCTTTTCCGCATAAGCGACCTGTCGGCGGGCTACGACAAGAAGGTCGTAGTCGAAGGCGTCGATCTGGAGGTTCGCGCGGGCGACGTCGTGGCGCTCATCGGGCCGAACGGCTCGGGCAAGTCGACCATCTTGAAAACCATCACACGCCATCTGGCACCGCTTGCCGGCGCGGTCGAGCTCGACGGGCGGGAGATTTCCCGATGGAAGACGGCGGAGTTCGCAAGGAACCTTGCCGTTATGCTGACAGATCGCCCCCGGACCGAACTCCTCACCTGCCGCGATATCGTAGAGGCGGGAAGGCATCCCTACACCGGGCGAATGGGAACACTCTCGCCTGACGACCATAGTCGGGTCGACGAGGCCATGAAAACCGCACATGTGGAAGAGCTCGCCGAGCGCGACTTCATGCAGATAAGCGACGGGCAACGCCAGCGCGTCATGCTCGCACGCGCCATCGCGCAGGATCCGCGTGTGCTCGTGCTCGACGAGCCCACGTCGTATCTCGATATCCGCTACCAGATCGACCTGCTGCGAATACTTCGCCACCTTTCGAAATCGCGGAATGTGGCTGTCATCATGTCCATCCACGAACTCGAGCTCGCGCAGAAAAGCGCCGACAAGGTGATTTGCGTGAAGGACGGCCGGGTCTTCCGCGCCGGCGCACCCGAGGACATATTCACGCGCGAGACGATTGGCGAGCTCTACGGCCTTCAACATGGCACCTTCAACGAGCGCTTCGGCAGCGTGGAAATTGGGCGCCCACACGGCGATGCGCACACGTTCGTCATCGCCGGCGCAGGTACGGGGTCGGCTGTGTTTCGCCAGCTCATCCGGCAGGGCAAGGCGTTCTACGCGGGCGTTCTGCACGAAGGGGACATCGACTGCGAGCTCGCGCGCGACCTGGCGACGGAATGCGTGGCCGAGCGCGCCTTCGAGCCGATCGGGGATAAAACCATAGCCCGCGCCAAAGAGCTCCTCGTCCACTGCGCGCGCCTTATCGTGTGCCCCGCCGCCTTCGGCACCATAAACGCCCGCAACGCAGAGCTCGTCGAGTTCGCGCGCTCACATGGTATCGAGGTCATGCGAGCGCGCGAAGGCGCATCGGAGGATTCCCATTTGGAGTGGGAAGAATAAACTGGACTTTCTTTTAAGGATCCTCAGGCTACAGCTCCTACACCGGCGAGGTCTCCAAGGCGCCGGAGAACCTCGTGAACAGGGATTTCCACGCCGACGAGCCCAACTAGGCCTAATCCAAGCGAGATTCCAGACTCGACAGACCATTGAGAGTCAGATCGTTGGCGACCTCAGAGACGCGCTCGATAGGAACCGAGCCGTCAGACAGTGCCCACGTGCGATAGATACCGATAATACCCGACAGCAAAAACGCCAGATAGTAGTCGAACATCTCGTCCTTGAGACCTTGGGGCAGCAGATCGCGCTCGGCAATCTCATGTTCGAGCGGCGCACGAAGACGAGCCATGAAATCATCGAGCGGAATATTCTCGATCAGCTGACGATTGAGCACTAAGTTGTTGCACAGTGCCTCATTAACGGTTTTAAAGAAGGTCGCCGCCGCGCCAAGAGCGCGCTCGCTGGTGTCACCGTCCATAGAAGCAAGCGTTTTCTCGACCGAGTCGACAATCATCTCCACCACATCGACGGCAATGGCATCGAGCAGGCCGTCAACCGTACCAAAGTGAACGTAAAAGGTCTTGCGGTCGACATTGGCCTCGCGCGCGATGGCACTCACCGTAATGTCTGCCAGCGGCTTTTCCATGAGCAGGCGCTCGAAAGCCGAAAGGATGGCATTACGGCTGCGAATGATGCGACGATCAAGACGCGGTTTGCTGGTTGCCATGGGCGTGTCCCTTCGATATGCAAGCATTCATCAACAGATGAGAGATAATCTACGTAAGAGGATTATCCCCCATACAGCACAAATATGCCCCGCATCATGAAGAACGCACGACTGCCCTACTGCGACTTGGGATGCTTCTTCTTATTGAGTGCCGACGGAGATACGCGAATACCATCGCCTGTCTGGCGCACATAGGCTTTATGAGCCGGCTTAGCGGTCCCAGAAGCCTTCTGAGCGCGCTTCTTGGGATCAACGGTAACAGCATTCGTGGGGTGCGGCATAGTGGGCGCAGAGGGCGTCTGAGGCGTGCGGCCGAGCTTGCGCATCACACGATCCCAGCGCGCATGGATGCTCTCGTTGTGGGCGCTCTTAAGTCCCAGCAGGGGCGCAGCCAAAATGGTCGGCGCAATAAACGTAATGAGGCGCCACAGCAGATAGCCGGCGGTCGAAGCCGACCCAAAGAAATGACCCAAGAACAATGCAAAGCCGCCCTCAGCGCCACCAGTTCCACCGGGCAGGGGGACCGCAGAGCTCAGCAGCTGGACAAAGGCGCTCGCGGCCATGACCGAGAAAAAGTCGGCCTCGTGGCGGCCAAAGGCAAGCATCAGGAAATACGGCACCAGATAGAAAAACGCGAGTTGCAGCATGGTGATGACCACCGTGAGCAGCATGGAAGAAAAATGTCCGGCTGAAAGCTTGAACTTCTCGGAGAAGGAGTAGATCTCGCCATCGACAAACGTGCGCCATCCCTCGATCTTAGTGGCCGAGACACCAATGCGCTCAAGCCAATTGATGATGCAATGGGCGACGCGCGTGACGGTCTTAGGCATGAGCGCGACGGCGAAGATGCCCAGCAAGATGCAGCAGTGCCCACCAAAGCTAAAGACGCACAGCAACGTCATGTCGCCATAGCGCTCGGCAAAAAACGGCATGCGAGCAAGCAGTAGGATAGCGCCCCAGGCAACGAGGCCAAACTGGTACACGATAAAACGCGTGAATTGCGTGGCGCCGGCCTCGCCCACGTTTTGGCCGGCCTTGGTCAGGCGATAGATTTGAGCCGGGGTGGAGCCCATCATCATGGGCGTCAGGTTACCAAAGAAGATGCCACTCGCCTCGACCGAGATCAGGTCGCGGATGCCGACGGGCGAATTGGGATCGAGCCAGACGGCGATCGCATAGGCCACAATGCCAAAGAACAGGTACATGAACATGCAAAGACACGCGACAACGAGCCATGACGCCTGGACGCTCGACATAGCGGCCCAGAACTGCCCCATCTGCCCGGTTACCACCAGATAGACGATATAACCTACTAGCACGACGCCGATAAAGATGGCGCCGCGGCGTGCGCTCTTATTGTCATCTCCGCCCGAGGCCTCAACCTCGACCTGGGGCTTAGACGTATGCTGAGAGGACTCCGTCATGAGACTCCTTCTAACAGTCAAAATATCTTGGATATTGTACCCGTAAGGGCCATAGGCAGAACGCAAAGCTCTGGTTCAAACGGGAATTGCAGACGGTTGTTTGAAAATAAAAAAACCCGGCCTTCCATAGGAAGTCCGGGTATCAGATGCGTGGTAGCCCGTACCAGATTCGAACTGGTGATCTCCGCCTTGAGAGGGCGGCGTCCTAAACCGCTAGACGAACGGGCCATAAGCCTCAGCAGAAAAGAAGTGGTAGCCCGTACCAGATTCGAACTGGTGATCTCCGCCTTGAGAGGGCGGCGTCCTAAACCGCTAGACGAACGGGCCACATGACATCTGCACTGCCGTGCTGCGAGGAAATATATTACGGGACAAAAAACGTCAGCGCAAGAAGAAATTCCAAATTGCCGAAAAATTGTCGGCAGGTTATGGAATACGCAGGTAAACTTGGTAGCTAATTCAAGTTGAGATGAACCAAAAGAGCTTCGCGCTCGTTGGGAATATCGTCTTCGATCACGGCGTCGAGGGCGGAGTTGAGAAGCTGACCCAGTTCCGGCCCGGGCTTGACTCCGGCACGGATCAGGTCGCCGCCGTTGATGGCGAGCATCTTGAGCGTATAGGGCTCCCCTGCCTTCAGCAGCTCGTGCGCCAGCGCGCGCATCTCCTCAATCGTCTCAACATAATAGAAGCACGACGGGGCCTTGCCAAGTGTGTCGGCACGCTTAAGGTCCATGAGCTCGTCAATCAGGCGGGCCGTGTCGACGCCCTCACCCGAAAGCGCGCGCATCATATTGAGCAGACAGGAGCGCTCGGGGCGCAGCGGCTTGTCATGGTATTTGATGAGCAGGCACACGTCGCGCACCAAGTCGTGCGAGAGCGCCAGGCGATCCATAATGACGCGCGCCTTCTTGGCGCCGAGCTCGGGATGACCGTAGAAGTGTCCGCTACCGGCATGGTCGACCGTGAAGCACTCGGGCTTGGACACATCGTGCAAAAACGCCGCCCACATAAGGCTCGACGAGGGCGCGACGCCGTCACACAGCGCGAGCTCCCCCGCCACCGTCAGCACACGGGCGATATGCACGTAGACGTTAAACGCATGATAGACACTGCGCTGATCAAACCCGCGACCCGCTGCCAACTCGGGCACAGCGGCACAGATGAGCTCGGGATAGCGAAGCATCGCGTCTCCCCCATGACCGGTCGAAAGAATGCCCTCGAGCTCAATACCCACACGCTCACGCGCCACGGCATCGAGCAGCGGCGCGCACTCGGCAAGCGCACGCTTGGTCTCGGGCTCAATCATAAAGTCCAGACGGCAGGCAAAGCGCACCGCACGCAGCATGCGCAGGGCGTCCTCGTTAAAGCGACGCTTGGGATCGCCGACAGCGCGAATCAGCTTGCGCTCCAAGTCACCCTGGCCGTCGTAGCGGTCGACAAGCCCGCGCTCGGGATGCCAGGCCATGGCATTGACGGTAAAGTCGCGGCGCGCCAGATCGTCCTCGAGCGAGGCGGCACGCTCCACACTCTGGGGATGACGACCATCGGTGTAAAAGCCATCCAGACGGTACGTGGTGACCTCGATACGCTCGCCATCGGAAATAGCCGTGATTCCGCCAAATTTAATGCCCGACTCCACAACCGCGATGCCGGCGGCCTCGAGCGCCGCTTTGGACTCCTGCCACAGGCCGCTACAGCACATATCAACATCGTGGCTGGGGCATCCCATCAGGGCGTCGCGCACCCAACCGCCCACGTACCAAGCCTCAAGACCAGCCGCCTCAAGCGCGCGCAGGACGCGCAGGGACGCATCGGACGGTTGAGTACCGTTGAGCGAAACATTGCACATGCCTATGGCCTCCTGCGACTATCAAATTGGCTATCGATTGCGTCTGCAAGAAGTCTAGCAAGAAACAGCCTCCACTGCACACGCAAGTCCGATAAACAAAAACGCATCCGTCCTAGTCTAAGACGGATGCGAAATAATCAAACTATTCAGACAAGGTGCCGGAACTAGCAGACCTGGCGAACCTCGATGTGCTTCTTATATTCGTCCACCTTGGCAAAATCACCCAGACCGGGGCACTCGACCACGTTGGCGCCAGTGGCCATCGAAAGGCGCAGGGCGTCCTCGACGCGCTCGGGGGCGTCGTGCCACACGGACAGGAAGGCAGCGAGCGAGGAATCGCCGGCGCACACAGTCGACAGCAGCTTGACGTCGAAGGTGCGGTTGGCAAACCAGATATGCTCGCCGTTGGAGAAGTACGCACCGGCGCCACCAAGGGTCAGCAGCACGTTCTTGGCGCCCTTGGCGTGCAGCTCGGCCATAGCGCCCTTGACGGACTCGTCGTCGCCACCGCTCACCTTGATGCCAAAGATGTCAAGCAGCTCGTCGTCATTGGGCTTGATCAGCAGTGGCTCCAGAGCAATGAGGTCTGCCAGCTGATGGCTCGAGATGTCGAGGACGAACTCGGCCCCCTTGGCCTTGACACGGCGCAGGACCTCGGCCAAGAAGCCCTCGGAAGTGTTGGGAGGCAGCGAGCCGCTGATAACCAGGCAGGTCATGTCATCGAGCGAATCGATAAGTTCAAACATCTCCTGCTCGTTGGCCTCATTGATGGCGGCACCGGCATTGACCATGTTGTACTCGGTGTCGGGACCGGCGTTGAGGAACACATTGACGCGCGTAATACCGTCGGTCCACACGGGCTTGACGGGCACGCCCAGGGCCTCGGCGCCCTTAACGATAAACTCACCCGAGAAGCCGGCGAAGAAACCCAGGATCGTGGTGTCGACACCATAGTGGTCAAGCGTAAACGAGACGTTGAGGCCCTTGCCGTTGGGCGTGTAGACGGCATTGCGGGTACGCGTGACGGTATTGGCAGTAAGGCCGTCGCAGGCGATGTTGTAGTCAATGGCGGGATTTGCAGTGAGCGTGTAAATCATGAATGTTCCTTTCACGAAGCAACGTGTTAATGAAAGTATATTCCACGCATCGGTAAAAGGCTAGGACAACTCGGCGAACGGTGTGGAAGCGATGAAGTACGGCGGGACACCTCTCCCCCGCGGCGGAACAAAAAGGCGCCCCAGCCGAAACCGGGGCGCCACATGCGCACGAATATGTCGCGTTTCGATTACTGACGATCGAGCTTGCGGACAGCAACGCGCTTGCTGTACTCGTCGACGTGACCGAAGTCGCCGATGCCGACGGACTCGGCAACGTTGGCGCCGGTGGCCATAGCGAGCTTCATGGCCTCCTCGACGTTGTCGCGATCCCTGTACCACTTGTGCAGGAACGCAGCGAGGGTGCAGTCGCCGGCGCAGACAGAAGAAACCAGCTTGATGTTGAACTCACGCTTGGCGTACCAGATGTCCTCGCCGTTGGAGAAGTAAGCGTCGCCGCGGCTACCACGGGTGAGCAGCACGTTCTGAACGCCAGCGTCGTGAGCCATCTTCATGGCAACGCGGACCTCGTCGTCGGTGTCGACCGGCACGCCGAAGATGGCCTTCATCTCGTGATGGTTCGGCTTGATGAGCAGAGGCTTCTTGTGAGCGAGCTCCTTGAGCTTGTCGGAGGACAGGTCCAGGACGACGTCGGCGCCACGAGCCTGAGCGTGCTCCATGACCTTAGCCAGGAAGTCAGGCGTAGCTTTGGGAGGAACGGAGCCGGAAACGATCAGGCACTCGAGATCGCCCGCGGTGTCCAGGATGTTGTAGAGCTCCTCCTGGTGCTGCGGCGTGATCGGAGCACCCGGGTTCAGGATGCCGTACTCGTGCTGGCCATCGTTGACGTAGGTGTTAATGCGCGTGATACCGTCGGTCCAGACCGGGCGGCAGAGGCAACCCAGGTTCATGACCTCCTCGACGATGAACTTGCCCGTGAAGCCGGCGAAGAAGCCGAGCGCGACGGTGTCGACGCCCATCTTCTTAAAGGCGAAGGACACGTCGAGGCCCTTGCCGTTAGCCGTGTAGCTGGCCGAGCCGGTGCGGACGTTCTCGTCGGGCTCGAGCGGAGAACTCGAAACCGTCATGTCGACAGCCGGGTTAGCGGTTAGCGTGTAGAACATTTACAGTACCCCCTGTATATGTGAGGGCCGCGTGGCCGGCCCATTCCAACCACGCGGTTACCTCTGATACCAAATTAGCGAGCTGCGGACTCGAGCAGTGCCTTGACCTCGGCGGCGGTGTTGCAGGCGAGCGCCTTCTCGGCGAGCTCGTCGCACTCGGCCTTGGTCCACTGGCTGATGGTCTTGCGGGCGCGCAGGATCGACGGAGCGCTCATCGAGAACTCCTCCAGGCCCCAGCTGATCAGCAGCGGCTCGAGCAGCGGATCGGCAGCGGCCTCGCCGCACATACCGACCATGATGCCGGCCTTCACGCCGCTCTCGATGATGTTCTTGAGCGAGCGGAGCACGGCGGGATAGTACACCTGGTACAGGTTGGAGATGGTGTCGTTGCCACGGTCGGCGCACATGGTGTAGCCGATCAGGTCGTTGGTGCCGATGGAGAAGAAGTCGGCAACCTCGGCAAGACGGTCTGCGAGCAGCGAAGCGGCAGGCGTCTCGACCATGATGCCGACCTCGATGTTCTCGTTGAACTTGCGACCCTCTTCGGTCAGCTCGGCCTTGCACTGCTCGACGAGCTCCTTGACAGCCAAGACCTCCTCGACGCAGGTGACGAGCGGGATCATAATCTTGACGTCACCGAAGGCGCTAGCGCGCAGCAGAGCGCGGAGCTGGACCTTGTACTGGTCGGGATTGGCCAGGCAGTAACGCACGGCGCGGAAGCCCATGAAGGGGTTGTCTTCCTTGACCATATGCAGATACGGAATCTCCTTGTCGCCACCCACATCGAGCGTACGGATGATGACCGGAGCACCCTTGAGCGCGCTGGCGACCTTACGGTAGGCGTTGAACTGCTCCTCCTCGGAAGGAAGCTCGGCAGAGTCCATGAACAGGAACTCGGAGCGGAACAGACCGATGGCCTCGGCGTCGTGATCGAGCGCGTTGGGCACGTCATCGGGGTTACCGATGTTGCAGGCGATGATCTTCTTGATGCCATCGGCAGTCACGGACGGCTTGCCACGGAAGGCCTCGAGGGCTGCCTTCTCGGCAGCGAAGGCCTCGGCCTTGGCGGTGTAGGCAGCGAGCGTCTCCTCGTCGGGATCGGCCTCGACGATACCCTTGCCACCGTCGACGACGACGGTCATACCGTTGCGCAGCGCGGTGCAGCTGTTGGAAACCGAAAGGACAGCCGGGATCTCGAGGGCACGCGCAATGATCGCGGAGTGCGACGTGCGGCCACCGGTCTCGGTGACGATACCGGCAACGTGGGCCTTATCGATCGTGGCGGTCATGGACGGCGTGAGGTCGTGCACGACAACGACGGTGTTCTCGGGCAGGACGGAGAGGTCGACGACCTCCTTGCCCAGCAGCTCGGCCAGAATACCGGTGCGGATGTCGGCGATGTCGGCCGCGCGCAGACGAAACATCTCGTCGTCCATGGACAGGAACATGTTCTCGAACATGGTCGAGGTGTCCATGAGCGCCTGCTCGGCGCAGGTACCGCCGTCAATGGCGGCGTTGATGGCGTCGGTCATGCCCGGGTCCTGAGCCAGGACAATGTGTCCGCTCATGATCTCGGCCTCGGCCTCGCCCACCGTCTCCTTCATGTGGTCGGCCTGAGCCTGGGTCTTCTCGCAGAAGACCGAAAGAGCGGACTGATAGCGCTCCTTCTCTGCTGCCGAATCGGCAACCTCGTGCGGCTCAAACGTCAAGTCGGGATCGACGGCGACCATGACGGTGCCGATACCGATGCCCTCGGAAGCGTTGACTCCCTGATACATTCCCATTCCTCTCTCCGTGTCATGTGATAAAGCGTTTTGCCATATCCATGACAAAAGAGCGCAGCTACCTTACAACAGGTCACTGCGCCCCCAAATATGAACTTAGTTGTTCAACATGCGACCCGTTTGAGTTCTACTCGCCAAGACCGCTCTTGATGAGCTCAATGGCAGCAGCCAGAGCCTCGGCCTCGTCAGCGCCGTCGCACTTGACCTCGACCTCGGTACCGCAGGGGATACCAGCAGCCATGAGGGCCATCGGGGACTTGCCGTTGACCTCCTTCTCGGGGGTGACGACCGTCACGTCACAGGCGTACTTGCCCATGGTGGAGGCGAACAGACCAGCCGGACGCATGTGCAGACCCTGAGGATTAACGAGGGTAGCCTTCTCAGAAACCATAATTGACTCCTTTTTGTGTTTAACCCCTGTCATGCATGTGGCAGGAGTCAGATTCACGACGTTGTTTATATTAACTCACATCAAACGGTTTTTCATTGTGTTTCAGACGAATTATTGGACAGATGTGTTTGTCGTCCGCTTGCTCGCCCACAGGGGCCCGTGCGCGGCCTGTGAGATTTCCTGCTCTACAGTCCTGCTCGCACGAAGAGCACATTAAGTGCTCTTCGGCTCGTGCGGAACTCGCGATAAATCTCACAGGCCGCGCACGGGCCCCTGTGGGCGAGCAAGCTGCGGAAACCCAGTCGGTCCAAAGTAATGTCGGCTGAAAGGAATTCTGGCTGATGATCTGTTCGCGACAAGGACTCGACAGGCGGCCCCCTCTATGCCCTTTTATAAGTTGCGGTGAAATAGGGACTGAATTATGGGTTGAATCGTTTAAACAGTCCCTATTTCACCGCAACTTATTTGAGGATGAAAAAGGCGGAGGCCCTGGAGAGGGACTCCGCCTTATATACAGGGGGCGATGTTATTCGCGAGCTGGGGGATTAGACCAGGCGGGCGTTGATCGTCTTGGCGATCTCGGCGGCGTCGCTGGAACCCTTGACGGTGGCACGGAAGTCCTCGTCCATGAGCGCCTCGGCGACCTTGGACAGAATCTTGAGATGCGTGGTGCCAGCCTGGGCACCGGGGATGAGCAGGGCGATAGCCACGTTGACGGGAGCGCCGTCCATGGTGTCCCAACCGGTGACGCCGGAGTCGTCCTTGACGACGATAACGGCGGCCTCGGTAATGGCATCGGACTTGGCATGCGGAATGGCGAAGCCCTCCATCATGCCCGTGGTACCCTCGGCCTCGCGGGCCAGGAAGGCGTTCATCACGGCATCGGCGTCGCTCGCGACACCGGCCTTGACGGCCTGGTTGGAGACAAAGCTCAGAGCCTCGTCACGAGAAGCGAAGTCCTCGGCGACAAAGACGTTCTCGACCTTCACGAAGTCGGCAGCCTCGGCCTTGGGGGCCTCGACGGCAGCGGCCTTGGGGGCCTCAACCGGCTTGGTTGCAGGAGCGGGCTTCTGGTTCTTCTCGAAGTCGTACTTCTTGAAAGCCACGAACAGGATGCCACCGACCACGGCGCCGATGAGGATCGCGAGGACCCACAGCGGACCGTTCTCGACAACGGGCAGGACCAGGAAGCCGCCGTGAGGCGCCGGATCGTGAACGTTGAAGAAGATGGTCAAGATGGAAGCGATGGAAGAACCGAGCATCATGATGGGCATAACGGGCCAGATGTTCTTGGTCATGAACGGAATGGCGCCCTCGGTGATGTGGGTGCAACCAAGGATGAGGTTGACGATACCGGCGTCATGATCCTCCTGGCTGAAGTACTTCTTGCCGACAACGACGGCGAAGGTGGTGATCAGCGGCGGAACGATGCAAGCGGCGGAGACGGCAGCCATGAAGTTGGTGCCGAAGTTGTAGGTCTCGGTGCCGACGCCAGCTTCGAGAGCGGTACCGAGCAGGAAGGTGCCAGTAGCGTAAGCAGCCTTGTTGACCGGGCCGCCCATATCAAAGGCGCACATGCAGCCGATGGCCAGGCCAAGGATCACCGGACCGGAGTTACCGAGGCTCTGCAGGAAATCCATCATGCCCTGGTTAATGGCAGCCATGGGGCCGGAAATACCGAGCATGACCAGACCGACGATGGCGGTAGAGCACAGCGGATACAGGAAAATTGCCTTCAGGCCATTAAGGCTCGCAGGAATTTTAGAGAAAACCTTCTCGAGCAGCAGGATGACATAGCCAGCGAGGAAGCCGCCGACGATGCCGCCTAGGAAGCCAAAGCCCACACCTGCGCCACCGGCGTCGATCATGCCGGTATCGGCGTTAACAGGCAAGCCCTGGATGGCGATCATACCGGCAACAAAACCGGGGACGAGCGCCGGGCGCTTGCCGATGGACTCGGCGATGTAAGCGGAGAGCACCGGAACCATGAGGTTCATGGCGATACCGCCGATAATCTTGAGCATCGCGGCAAAGCTGTTGTAGTCGGCAGCCGTCGAATCAAAGGACGTGATGCCCCACAGGAACGAAATGGCGGTCAGAACACCACCGGCAACGACGAAGACCAGCATGTGGCTGACGCCGTTCATGAGGTGCTTGTAGATGACGTGGCCGATGGACTCCTTCTCCTCGACCTCGTCCTCGACATCGGCGGCAGCGGCAACCGTGTCGTCGCCCTTGGCGGCGAGCGCGCGGTCGATCAGCTTACCAGCAGCCTCGACAGACAGGGCCTTGGAAACACCAACGGAAACCATGGGCTTACCGGCGAAACGCTCAGCCTGGACATCCTTATCGGCTGCGACAACGACGGCCTTGGCACCGGCGATCTCGCTCTTGGTGAGCTCGTTCTCGACGCCGACCTGGCCATGAGTCTCGACCTTAATGGTCAGACCTCGCTCGGCAGCAGCCTTCTCCAGCGCCTCCTTCGCCATGAAGGTGTGCGCAATGCCGGTCGGGCAACCGGTCGCGGCGATGATGTCAAACTTAGCCATGTGTCCCTCCTTCTTGAGTACAGCGCCCGCGGGCGCTCCCCTACACGCGCTTCGATGCGCGTTTTTCCACACTTGAAAGATACCAACCTACCGTCCGCGTGAGAAGAGACAAGGCGCAATTCTCCGGTGAAAGGTTCTTTCATAACCGTAAACGGCAAGTGAAAGTTTACCATCAACACTTGAAACGGCAAGGTGTATCTTGTAATTGAAAATGCCCGTATACTATGGCATTGCAAATCAAGCTAGATTTTCATGCCAACCAGGAGCCATCCATGACCGATAGTAGCAAGAGCGCACTTTCCCTCATTAGCACCCATCAGGGATACAGCGAATCCGAGCAGCGCATTGTCGACTATATATTGGAGCACCAGTCCGAGGCTCCACGCCTCACGGCGGCTCAGCTCTCACGCGCCGCTGCCACGTCCGAGGCGACCGTTTCGCGCTTCTGCCGCAAGCTTGGGTTTGGCAGCTTCCGCAGCTTTCAGTTTTCGTTGGCGAGGGATTTGGAAAGCCAGCGCAACGAGGGCCTGACCGACGAGGTCTCGCTCGACAATATGGAGCAGAGCCTCAAGAACATCCTGGCTGCCAAGGTGAGCGAGCTTAATGCGACCATCGACGGTATCGACCACGATACGCTGGCGGCTGTTGTGCATGCCCTTAAGCATGCAGGGGTTATTGAGTTTGCGGCTGTGGGCAATACGAACGCGGTCGCGCTCGATGCGACGTTTAAGTTTTCGCAGCTGGGCCTGCGCTGCATGGCGAGCACCATTAGCGAGACATCAATCGGCTTTGCGCTCACGTTGCGCCCGGGTGACGTTATCGTGCTAATCTCAAACTCTGGCAAATCGCGCCGACTGAATCGCATGGCAAAAGCGGCTCGCAACTGCGGCGCAACCGTAGTCGTCATCAGCAGCGACAGTAAATCCCCGCTCGCGCGCCTGGCAGACTACACTTTTAACACCGTCAACCACGAAGCGCTGCTGACAACGGGCGACTTTGCGTTCTCTAAGATCAGCGCCACGATGATCATCGAAGTCATCTACAACTTCCTGCTGCCCGAGATTGAAGACGCTCGCGAGCATATCAGCTACTACGAGGAGCTCATCCAGCCGGATAAGGTCGTTGAGTAAAACGCGTAGTGGGATAAAAATTTCAGTCTATTTTGTCCCACCAACACCGCTGATACGACCTAACCTCGAGCTTCTTCAAGCATCTGCTTGGCATGCGCCAAGCTTGCCTCGGACTGATCGCCGCTCAACATGCGGGCGATCTCGGCAGTACGCGCTTCGCCGGTTACCTCGTCCAAATGCGTCTGGGGAACATCGCCCGGTTCCTTGCTGACGACATAATGCTTGTCAGCCATGACGGCGACCTGCGCCAAGTGGGTTACGACAATCACCTGATGCGTAGCGGCGAGATCTGCCAGCACGCCCGCGAGTGCACGCGCCGTGGAGCCACCGACACCGGCATCGACCTCGTCAAACACGAGCGTATCGACACCATCCGCATTACCGAGGACAACCTTGCTTGCCAGCATGACGCGGCTGAGCTCGCCGCCCGACGCAATGCGGCGCAGGGGACGAGGTGTCAAGCCGGCGCCGCTGCGATACAGCAGCTCATAGCTCGAGGGACCCGCAGGTGTCCACTCAGCGCGAGGGAGATCGCGAGACTCCCAGACCAGCTCAGCACCGCCCATCTCCAGGCGCGCCATCTGGCGGCCAACCTCGTGGCAGAAGCGCGGGGCCGCCGTATTGCGGGCGCGCTTAAGTGCCTTGGCAGCGGCAAACAACTCGCGCTCGGCGCTCCCAAGTGCCTCACGCGCCTTTTTGATCTGTTCATCGCCATCATCGACCAGGGACAGCAGCTCTTGCGAGCGATCGCGCATGGCAAAAACATCGTCCATGGTGGGACCCCACTGACGCAACAGGCCCTTGAGGTCGGAATACCGATCACGCATGCGAGCGAGCTCGCGCGGGTCGAAGGCAACGCCATCGCGATAGGCACGAAGCTCGTTCGCGCAATCCTCAAGTGAGATACAGGCATCCGAAAGTGCATCGGCAATGTCACCCAGTTTGCGATCGACGGTAGCCATACGGGAAAGCTCTGCCACGGCGCTGTTCACGGCATCGAGCGCTCCCCCTTCGGCGGCAAGCGATGCATGGGCATCGTTAGCCGTGGCAACCAGTACCTCGGCATGTTCGGAGCGCGGCAGCAGTTCCTCGAGTTCCTCATACTCGCCCGGCTTGGGGTCGACCTCGCCGATACGCTCGAGGGCAAAGCGCGCCTCCTCGACGCGGCTCCCCTGCGCACGCGAGGCCTCTTCGACACGTCGAACCTCCTTGGCGGCAGCGCGCGATGCTTTAAAGCAGGCGCGGTACGCATCCAGCGCCTCGAGCGCAGAGCGGCCCGCCCACGCATCGACCATCGCAACGTGATGCGCCGGATCGAGCAAGCGCTGGTGCTCGTGTTGGCCGCACAGATCCATCATCACGCCAACGCGCTCCGAAAGCTCGCGCACACTGGCGATGCGACCGTCAATCTTCACGCGGCTGCGGCCCTCGGCAGAAAGGCTGCGTTGGACCGTGAAGCCCTCCGTGTCGTGCGGGCCGTCAAACAGGCGCGCCTCGACGCTCGCCAGCGCCTCGCCCTCGCGCACCATAGACGAATCCGCGCGCTCACCCAAAATAAGCTTGAGGGCCGAGAGCAGCGCGGTCTTGCCGGCACCGGTCTCGCCGGTCAGGACAGTCAGGCCGGCACTCGGCAGCAGCGTCGCCTCGCGAATGAGCGCAATGTTAGAAACCTGCAGCTCATCGATCATGACGGACTCCGTAGAATACGCGGCTCACCGAGTTATAGAAGCTCTCGGGGCCGTAATCCAGCAGCAACACATCTCCGGGCCCGCGGCGCACCGCCACGCTCTCAACGGTGCCATCGCAGGTAATAAACTGTCCATCGATAGCAATCGCCGGAACGCTCGGACGATCATCGGACATAAAGATTTCGACGACATCACTCGGCGAAGTCAAGAAGGCACGGGCCTGAATGGTGTGCGGCGCAATGGGTACGCAGACCATGCCCGTATAGTCGGGGCTCACGATGGGGCCACCGGCACTGAGCGCGTAACCCGTAGAACCAGTCGCCGTGGACACGACCACGCCGTCGCCACGCAGGCGATCGATATGGTGGCCGGACACCGTGATGTCAAACTCGACCATATCGGACAGGGGGCCGCGCGTGAGCGCCATGTCGTTGAGGGCGAACGTGCGCACGACATCCTTCGTGCCATCGTCACGCACGGACACGATATCCGCGGCGATGGTAGCGCGACGGCTCACATGCAGCTCGCCGGACAGGGCGTCGCTCACAACCTGCAAAATGTCGCGCTCCTCGGGACTCGCGGCCGTCAAAAAGCCCAGGTGACCATAGGAAAGACCGAGGATAGGAATCTCGCGATGGTTGAGGATGCGGGCAGCGCGCAGCAACGTACCGTCGCCGCCGAGCGTAATGACCAGATCGGAGCCGTCAATATCAGGCGTGCTTTGAATCTTCGATCGCTGGTCGGCAGCCCATGCGACCTCATAGCCCTGGCGCGTCAGCCAAAGCTCGAGCATCAGGCCGCTCTCGACCGCCTCTTGCTTGTAGTAATTGGGAACCAGAAAGACCTTCATAGCGTTGCAGCTTTCTCGCTCATAACCGATACCTGGGATTGCAGCTCATCGTCGGTGCGTTCGCCGGGGGCAAACCTCGTGCCGTACAGGAAAAACTCAACGTTGCCCTTGGCACCATGAATGGGTGACACGCACACATCGACCGGGAACAGGCCCTTGGCGGCAAAGAGTTCAACCGCCGCCACGAGTGTATCGCGGCGCACGGCGGGATCGGTCACAATACCGCCCTCGCCCACCAGCGCCGCCGGAGCCTCAAACTGCGGCTTTACGAGCGTGCAGAATGCACCCGTAGGAGCCAGGCAGGCCAGTACCGCATCGATAATGTTCGCGATGCTGGTAAACGAGACATCACACACAGCCAGGTCGATGGTGCCGGCATAGCCAAGCTCAGGCAGCTGCGTCACGTTTGTGCGCTCATGCAGCGTCACGCGATCGTCCTGACGCAATGACCAATCGAACTGGGCGCGACCCACGTCCACCGAGACAACGGTCGCAGCGCCGCGCTTGAGCAGGCAATCAGTAAAGCCGCCCGTGGAGCAGCCCACATCGAGGCAAGCAAGGTCCGTCGGATCAATCCCAAACGCATCGAGCGCGCCCTCGAGCTTGAGCCCGCCGCGCCCAACATACGGGATGCGCCCCTTAACGTGCAGTGGCAGGCCCGGCGTCACCTTGAGCCCCGGGGAGGTCAAACGCTCACCGCCACTCGAAACCAAGCCGGCCATAAGAGTGCGAAGGGCATCCGCGCGATCGGCGCAGATGCCCTGTGAAATCAGTTCGTCATCGAGACGCACGCGTTTCATGAATGCCATCAACCATTCGTATCCGGGGATGCAGCCTGTCTATCTTGGGACTCGTTTGCCGCATCCTCATCGTATTCCTGCTCGAGCTTGTCGGCCTCACGCGGCGTCAGCTCAAACTTGTCGACCATATCGACCGCTCGGGAGCCCAGCTCAATCGCCTCGTCAAACAAATCGAGCGAACGCTCCAAGGACGTATCCTTGGAGCGAACGGTGGCGATGATCTGGTCCAGGCGATCCGAGATCTCATCGAAGTTGCGGACGGAACCCTCTGGCATGGCTACTCCTCGACGGAGTCGGCCTCGACGGCCCCAGCGGCGTCTGCATCCTCGTCAAGTACACCGGCGGCAGCCTGAGCGGCAGCGACCTTGGCGGCAGCCTCGGCAGCCTGTGCCTCCTCGCGAGCGCGATCTTCGGCCAGCAGCTCTTGGTACAGGTCCTCGCCCGGCAGCTCCTCGCTGCGAGCGATCTTGCCCAGCACGCCGTTGACGAACGAAGCGGACTGGTCGGTGCCATAGGCCTTGGCAAGCTCGACGGCCTCGTTGATTACGATGGCGTCCGAGACCTCCTCGTCGGTGAGGAAACGCATCTCGTAAACGGCGATACGCAGCAGATTGCGGTCGGCGCCGGGCATGCGCATAAGATCCCAGTTCTTGGCAACGGAGCGCAGAGCACAGTCGATGCGATCGATATGCTCGTAGGCACCACGGCAAAGCTCCAGCGCATAGGGGTCGAGGGGACCCTTCGAGATCAGGAAATCACCCTCGAGGACGCGCTCGAGTGGGCTGTCCGTGGCCTCGGCCTGGAACAGCAGCTGCAGCGCCTGACTGCGGGCAAGCGTGCGCCCGCGATAAACCTTAAGGCTCAAAGGTTACTCCTTGGGGAAAACGAGGCCGTCGATGCAAACGTCGACGCGCTCGACCTCAACGCCCACCTGGGCATCGATGGCGGCGACCACGGCGGCGCGAACGGCCTCGGCGAGTTTCTTGAACGGATAGCCAAAGAACACCACGACGCGCACGGTAAGTGCGAGCTTGTCGCCGACGACCTCGGCCTCGACCGCCGGCTCGGAAGCCGGGGCCTTGGACGAAAGCATCATGGAGACAAGGTTGGTGGCAAGGTCCTTGACGCCAACGGAGGCGATGCCCTCGACATCCGACACGGCGCGCGAGACGATGGCGGTCAGAACATCGGGCGAAATGCCGATGCCGTCAATCTTGATTTCCTGGGGCATGAGTCCTCCTAGAAGATTTGGTTGCTAGACGCGGGAGACGAACTTGCCGTCGCGGGTGTCAACCTTGATGACCTCGCCCTCGTTGAGGTACATGGGGACCTGGATGACAGCGCCGGTGTCGATCGTGGCCGGCTTGGTGGAACCCTGGACGGTGTCGCCCTTAAAGCCCGGGTCGGTTTGGACGATGGTGGTCTCGATGAACATCGGCGGAGTCACGCCCATGAGCTCATCGTCGGCAAAGAGCAGCTGGCAAATGTCGTTCTCGCGCAGCCACTTGGAGTTCTCGCCCACCATGTCCTCGGGAACGGGAACCTGCTCATAGGTCTCGTTGTCCATGAAGATGTAGTCGGCGCCATCGTTGTAGAGATACTGGAACTCACGGGTGGTGAGCATGACGCTCTCGAACTTGGTGCCGGCGTTGCAGGTGTTCTCGACGACGCGGCCGCTCTTGATGTCGCGGGTCTTGTAGCGCACAAACGCGCCGCCCTTGCCCGGCTTGACATGCTGGAACTCGACGATGGTGTAGACCTTGTCCTTAATGCGGAGACCGAGGCCGTTCTTGAAGTCGGCGGTAGAAATGGTAGGCATAGCGACCTTTCTTGTTATGGGCAGAACGCACAAGCGTCCAAATTACATACGACCGAAATTATACACTTGCAGACGGCGACTGCAGCGAGCGCATAAAAAGAGAACGCGGGGCGCCCGAATCTATCCGGACGCCCCGCCCCAAAAAACTATCGAAATGGGCTAGCAATCGATGACGTGCAGGTCGTGAGGGGTCTTGGTGAAGGGCTCGTAGCCGTTCTCGGTGACCACGCCGTAGTCCTCCAGGCGCACGCCGCCCACACCGGGCAGATACACGCCGGGCTCCATGGTGATAACCGAGCCGACCTCGATAGTGTTCTTGCTGCGGTTGAAGTTGGGCAGCTCATGGATGTCGATGCCCACGCCGTGGCCCAGGCCATGGTTGTAGTAATCGCCATAGCCGGCATCGCCGATGATCTTCTTGGAAAGCTTGAAAATGTCGTTACCCTCAACGCCCGGATGGATGGCGGCGACGCACTCCTCGTGGGTGCGGCGCACGAGCGCGTACAGGTCGAGCTGCTCCTGGGTAGGCTCGCCCATCACGACGGTGCGCGTCATGTCGGAACGATAATCGCAGTAGCCCGCACCGTAATCCATGAGGACGAAGTCGCCCTTCTCGATCACGCGGTCACTCGGCACGGCATGCGGGTTGGCGGTATTGGGGCCGCTTGCCACGATGGAGCCGAAGGCCAAGCTGTCGGCGCCGTTGGCGAACATAAAGTTCTCGAGCTCGTTGCGAACCTGCTTCTCGGTCATACCGGGCTTAATAAACCCGAGCATATGCTGGAAGGCGGCATCGGTGATCGACTGCGCATGGCGCATGAGCTCGATCTCCTCGGCGTCCTTGATGGCGCGCATCTTGCGGATGTCGTCATGCATCAGCGGCAACATGCAGGCGACGGAACGGTCCTCCAGACCACGCTGAATACCCTGGTAGAAGTTGATCTGCATGTCGTCCTCGACAGCGCAGATGCGGCACTTGTTAGCCACAATCTTGCCGGCGACCCAACCGGGGATGGTGCCTTCGTCCATGTCGTAGACCCAGGGGCTGCCGGCGGGCGTGTTCTCCTCAAAGCTGTTGAGGTAGCGCGAGTCGGTGTGGAACAGGCACTGGTCGACCGTAATAAACGCAGCGTGCGGGAACTCGAAGGTGTAGTCGAAGACGCCCTTCACGCCCGTAAGCCAACGAAGGTTGGCCTCGTCGCGCACCACGATGGCGTCGTAGCCACGTTCGGCCATCAGGGCACGGACACGCTCGATACGACCGGCAGGACCGGCAGCAAACTCAGACATGCAGATTCCTTTCTTGTTGTCTCTATATAGACGGGACGGGTCTCAATCGAACGACGGAATCGCATGCGATCCGCAACCGATTGAAAACCCGCCCCTCAACATGATACGAAAGACAATGGATGTCAATAAATCTTAGAGAAGTTCTTTGCGAGAAGCCAAGTAGGCGTGAGCATGGCGCTCAAGAACCTCGTCCTCAACGCTCGTTAGGCGAATGGCACCGAGTGCCGCGGGCAGCGGCAGCATGCTGCGATTCGAGCGAGCGAACTGCTGCTTGCGGAACTCCTCGATAAACGCGGTGGACTCCAGGTCGAAGGCAAGCTCCTCGATACCAAAGTCCTCCAGGCAGTCATCGACCTCAAAGACGTAATCGATATCGAAGTCGCAGGCATCATGTGCTAGGCGCGCCTCAAAGCGCATGCCCTCGGACAACAGCTGGTAGGCAGGGACCTGCGAAGCGGCATCACCCAAGCAAGCGCGCAAGGTACGCTCCCCCGTCTTACCAAAATCGAGCGCATGGCGGGCGCTCGGGTTCGTGGCCATCAGTACGTCCTTGCGGGCAGTCTGAGACCATTGAACGGTATTGACGAGCGCGACCTCCTCGCCCGCGAGAATCTCGGGGACGGTCTCAGTAAACTGATTCCAGCGGGACTTACTGCTCGAAAGCACGGTGCCAACAAGTACCACATAGCCGAGCTTGAGGTCCTCGGGGTCCGCCTCGCGAACAAGGTCGAGGTCACACACGACCAAGCCCGGTTCGGGACGGAACGCGATGGCGGAAAGCGCATTGGCCGACGAGGCGACGAGCGGCTTCATGGTCGTCGCGACCGTGAGCATGGCGTCGAAGGTCGTCGGCAACAGCGCGCACTCGGTTCGGCCGCACCACTGGTTGGCGCACCAGCTAACAACCGAGCAGGTTGCGGCATCGCCAACGGCGACAACCAGATCGTCGCAGGTAACGCCGTTGGCAGACAGGGCGCCAAAGATCGCATCGGCATCGGCCAGCGTGGCACCAGCAGGCGAAACCTCAAGGACGAGCAGCGACACGGCAAAACCGGCGTCGACCAGCGCATGCTCGACGACTTCACCAAAACGCTCGGATGTGGCGGTGTTCCAAACGACCATCGCGCGCTTAGGCTTGCCCACGGCCGAGGCAAACATACGCGACAGTTCATCGAACGCGCCCAATCCGACGCGGACATCGACACTGCGGTTTTGGAAATTGATCAGTTGACGGCGAATCATAGCAGCCCACGCTCCAAAAGCATCTCGGCACAAAGGTAGGAAACGTCCTCGAAGGACTTGTTGCGAATATCAAGGGTAAGGTCGGCGGCCTGGCGATACAGCGGACGGCGATGCTCAAACAGGCGCGCGGCATGCTCGGGAGAGCGAAAATCGGGGCGCGTGTCGGACCGACGAATCTGGCGAATCGAATCCTCAAAGTCGCCCTCGAGGTACACGCACGTACCCATTTCATGCATCAGCTCAATATTCACCGGCGTTTCGACGATACCGCCCCCGCACGAAACCAACAGGCTGCGCTCGCTTTGGAGCGAACGGAGCGCCGAGGTCTCGAGCTCGCGAAAACGACCCTCACCCTCAGTCTCAAAAATCTCGGTTACCGACTTGCCGCAACGGCGCACGACCAGGCGGTCGGTATCGATAAAACGCCGCTTGAACATGGTTCCGACGTTGCGCGCGAGCGTCGATTTGCCCGCACCCAAAAAGCCGATAAAGAAGATATGGTCGCAGCCGTGTTTGGTGTGCTGGGACATGACGAGACCTATTCCTCGCAGGGAAGGTCGCGCAGGGCCCGGCGCTCAAAGATACGGAAGATCTGCGTATACCACAGGTCCTGCGTGGCCTGCGGCTTTACCAGGATGGTATCGACGCCGGCGAAGTTGCCGCTCCACACGTCCGTGTAGAGCTGATCACCGATCAGCACCGCCTCGTCGGCCGTGGCGCCGAGGCGCTTAAGACCCGCCTTGAGGGCAAACGGTGCCGGCTTCATGGCGTGGCTGATGGCCTCGAGTCCCAGCTCGCGTGCTGATGCAATGACCTGGTCGCGATGCCAGTTGTTGGACACCATGCACAGCTTAAAGCCTTTGGCGCGGGCGGTATCGAGCCAAGCGGAAACCGCGGCGGGAACCTGCTCGGTGTCGCGCGGCACCAGGGTGTTATCGCGATCGAGCAGAATGGCGCGTTTGCCGTCGGCCCACAGGGTATTAAGGTCGATGCGATCGACCGAGGCAACGTAACGTTTGGGGCTAAAAATCCTCATGCTAATTCCAAGACTGTTGATGCTCTTCGTAGGTTTGCGAGAAGTACTCCTCGTCCTGCGTAATGTAGAAATACAGGTCATCGGAGTCGGTCGGCTCAAGCGTGGCCTTGAGTGCCTCGAGCGACGGAGAGCAGATAGGCGTGGGTGGCAGACCCTCATGCTTATAGGTGTTATACGGACTATCGCTCTGCAGGTCGTCGGCGGTAACCTCGCCACCGGTGACATACATCATAGTCGCATCGCTATTGAGATAGCGCAGACCGTCGAGCTTGCCGGCAAGGCGGTTGTAGAAAACCGAGGCCACATGCGCACGTTGATCGGCGTTGAGGCCCTCGCGCTCAACGATAGAGGCCAAGTTGACGATGTCGTAGTCGGACATCTCCACACCGTAGCGTTCCTTGATCTTGGCTTCGCAGCTCGCAAAGTCAAGCGACTTGTACTCGGTCTTAAACTGATCGAGCATAGCGCGAATCACGTCATCGGCCGTCGGCGAATCGCCCAGCGAATAGGTCTTGGGGAACAAGAAACCCTCGAGCGAATCGTTGGCGGCGCCCTTAAGGAAGCTATAGTCGTCCACGTAGTTGGAGGCCTTGGCCTGGTTGAGGAAGTCTTCCTTAGAGATGCTGTCGTAGGCCTGGGCCACACGGTCGGCGACTTGATCGACCGTCAGGCCCTCAGGGATAGTCAGCGTATTGGAGCCCGCGTTGGGGCCTTCCATGAGCTGCTGAACAACCTTGGTCGCATCCATGAGTGTGGTGAACGAATAATCACCAGGCTTGAGCGACATATCGGCGTTGAGCTTTTTCACCGCCGCATAGTAATCCTTGGGATTTTCTACGATATGGTTCTCGGAGAGAATCGAAGCGATGCTGTCACCCGAGGCACCATCGGGAATCGTGATAGTAACCTGCTGGCCTGCAACGACTTTCGCACCCTCACCGCCAAAGAAGCCCTTGACGGCTGGCACGACAAAGAAAACGATCGCGACAAGCGCAAGCACGGCAACAACGCCACCGATAATCATAGGCACCGGGGAGCTTTTCTTTTGAGCACCGCGACGAGCATGCGTGTTGTAGCTCGAGCGGGTCGCCGGAGCAACGCCATGCGAACCACGAGTGTGATGCGAATGCAATTGGGGGGCCTGCGTTCGCTGGGTAGGTGCCTGCTGCTTAAAGCGGGTGCCGCCTGCAGGCTGGGCCGTACGAGCAGTGGGCTGCTGAACCGCGTGAGAAGCCGAATGCTGAACCGAACGAGCAGAAGGCTGCTGACCCGTCCGTTGAACAGGTTGGGCCGAACGAGAGAAGGACTGCGCCGGGCGCGCGGCAGGCTGAGCTGCGCGCTGCGTCGGCTGTGCCGGACGCTGGCCAGGCTGGGCAGGGCGCGACGCCGGCTGCTGTGTACGATTCGGCTGGCGCGGATCGGAAGCACTAGGCATGCGAAACCTCCTCGTTTTTACGATCGAGCCACGTCTGCAAAAACAGGCTGGCGGCAATCATGTCGATCTTGCCCCTCATCTGCTTTTCGTTGAGTCCCTGCTCGCGCAGGATACGCTTGGCCTCTTGCGAGGACAGACGCTCGTCCTCAAACTCCAACGGAAGATCGAGCTCGTCGGCAATCTTTTGCGCCACAGCGGCAACGCGCACGGCCTGAGGGCCGGGCTCACCGGCCATGGTCAGGGGACGTCCGCTTACCAGGATGTCGGGCTCATAGTCCTCAACCAGGTAGCGGAACGTCTTGGCCATACCGGTGACCTCGGCAGCCGGAAGCACCTTGACAGGCATCGCCATCTTGCCATCACGGCTCGAGACGGCGATGCCAATCCTGGTCTCCCCTATGTCCAGCGCGAGCGCAACCACAGCGACTTCTTAGATTCTTAGGCGCCGAGCGCGGTCTTGGCGGCCGCGAGGGCATCGGCGATGCCGGCAGCATTCTTGCCACCGGCCTGGGCCATGTTGGGACGACCGCCACCGCGACCGTCGACCAGACCCGCGATCTGCTTGATCACGTTACCGGCGTGGAAACCGGCCTTGACGGCGTCATCGGAGCCGGCAGCGAGCAGGGCCGGAGTGCCCTTCTCAGTCACGCTGGCGACGACACAAGCGACAGGGCCGGCGACCTTCTGGTGCACGGTATCCCAAACGTTGCGCAGGTCAGCGGCCTCGAGACCCTGAAGCTCAGCAACAACAAGCTTGTAGCCATTCAGCTCGACAGCACCCTCGATGGCGCTGGAGATCGCATCGGAGGAGCCACCAGTGAGCGCCTTCTTGAGCTTGTTGGACGTCTCGCGCAGCTCGGCCTGCAGGTTCTCCACGCGGGCGGGAACCTCGTCGACGCGGCACTTGAGCGCAGCGGCGGCGGCGTCAACGAGCGCCAGGCGGTCGGCCATGTAGTCGAGGGCACCCTTAGAGGTCACGGCCTCGATACGGCGGACATTGGAGCCCGTGGAGGACTCGGAAATGATCTTGAACAGGCCAATCTCGGCGGTATTGGCGGCATGAGTGCCACCACAGAGCTCGCGGGAGAACGGCTGGTCCTCGGCGCCCACGGAGACGACGCGGACAACATCGCCGTACTTCTCTCCAAACAGAGCGACAGCGCCGGCAGCCTTAGCCTCGTCAATGCCCATGACACGGGTCACAACCGGCTTGGAAGCGAAGATCTGCTGGTTGACCAGGTCCTCGACAGCCTTGAGCTGCTCGGAGGACAGGGCCTCGAAGTGCGTGAAGTCAAAGCGCAGGTGCTCGGGCGTCACCAGCGAACCGGCCTGGGAGACATGCTCGCCCAGGACCTGCTTAAGGGCGGCGTCGAGCAGGTGCGTGGCGGTGTGGTTGCGGCGCAGGAAGCCACGGCGCTCAGCGTCGAGCGCGGCGGTCACGGTAGCACCGACGGTCAGCGTGCCATCGGTAACGTGGGCGACGTGGGCATACAGGCCGTTGTGGTTCTTGGTGTCGGCAACGGTCAGCACAACGCCCTCGGCGGAAAGCTTGCCGGCATCGCCCTGCTGGCCGCCCATCTCGGCGTAGAACGGGGTGCGGTCGAGCACAACCTCGACATCCTCGCCCGCGGCGGCGGACTCGAGGGACTCGCCGTTGCGTACGATGGCGAGAACCTTGGCGCCCTCGATCACGTCGTTGTCATAGCCGTCGAACTCAGTCGCGGCGACCTTGTCGGAAAGCTCGACCCACACGTCGTTGAAGCTGCCCCAGGCGTCGCCCTTGGCATTAGCGCGGGCGCGGGCCTTCTGGTCCTCCATGCAGGCAGTGAAGCCGTCCATGTCGACGTCGTGGCCAGCGGTGCCGGCGATCTCGACGGTCAGGTCGATGGGGAAACCAAAGGTGTCGTGCAGCTTAAAGGCAACATCGCCCGGAAGCACAGCACCCTCGGCAAGCGCTGCCAGGGCCTCGTCCAGGTAGACGCGGCCGTTGTCGAGCGTCGTGGAGAAGCGCTCCTCCTCGGAGGCGACGATACCCTTGACGAGCGCGACGTTCTTGAGCAGCTCGGGATAGGCCTCGCCCATCTGAGCGTTGACCTCGTCGATGAACTTAGTCAGGAAGGCGCCCTCGATGCCCAGAAGGCGACCATGGAACACGGCACGGCGGAGCAGGCGACGAAGGACGTACTCGCGGCCCTCGTTACCGGGGAGGATGCCGTCGGAAATCATAAAGTCGACGGCACGGGAGTGATCGGCGATGATTCGCAGCGAGCGGCTGGCACCGGAGTAATCGTCGGCGTCATAGGTCTTACCGCTGATCTCCTCGCCCAGCTTGATGAGATGCTGCATCAGGTCGCCGTCGTAATTGGCGGTCTTGTGCTGCATGATGGCGGCCATGCGCTCCAGACCCATGCCCGTATCGAGGTTACGGTGTGGCAGCTCCGGCATGGAGCCGTCCTCCTGGCGGTCGTACTGGGTAAACACGAGGTTCCAGAACTCAAGGAAGCGGTCGCAGTCGCAGCCGGGCTTGCAGTCGGGGCTACCGCAGCCGACTTCCTCGCCCATGTCAAAGTAGATCTCGGAGCACGGACCGCAGGGGCCGGTGGGGCCAGCAGCCCAGAAGTTATCGTCCTCGCCCAGGCGAGAGATGTGGTCCTCGGCAACGCCCAGAGAGCGCCACACGTCGTGGGTCTCGTCATCCTCGGTAAAGACGGTAAAGTACAGGCGGTCGAGCGGCAGCTTGAACTCCTTGGTGATGAGCTCGAAGGCCCAGGCGCAAGCCTGCTCCTTGGAGACGCCGCCAAAGGAGAAGTCACCGAGCATCTCGAAGAACGACAGATGACGGCCGTCCTCGCCGATGCAGTCGATGTCGTTGGTGCGGACGCACTTCTGGCAGGAGATCGCGCCGATCTCCTTCATGGTCTTCTTGCCCTGATAGTACTCCTTAAACTGGTTCATGCCAGCGTTAGCAAGCAGCAGCGAAGGATCGTCGGGTACAAGAGACGAAGAAGGATAGAGCTTAAGGCCGCGCTCCTCAAAGAAGTTGAGGAACTTAGAGCGAATCTCGGCCGTTGTCATTGACGGGTAGTCAGCACTCATAGAGGGAATCTCCTCGGTTTCACATCGAAACAGTTCAAACGTAACGATATTACCATCCCACCGCGCAAGTGCAAAAAAGAGGGCCGTCAAACAGCGACCCTCCAGCGAAAGTGCACGTTATTTAGGACTGCGCGATCCTTTGAAAAAGGTTACTGTAAAATTACATATAAGAGTCACCCGGAAGGAGCGATCGATGAAAAGCAAACGATTTGTCCTGAACGCACTTCTGGTAGTAGCACTTTTAGCGCTCTCGGCCTTCTCCTGCTGGTACGCAAACCAACCGGCATTTGGCTACGTATTGTATGCAGTAATGTCCGGCGATAAGGCTTATTACACTCTGCGCGCAATTGACATTCTCTTTTTCTATGTAGCTGGCCCCTTATCAATTGCTTTGCTCGCGTTTCTTGTCATTTACAACTTCAAGAAACGTTAACGGGACCTATTTAGAATCCGAATCGTCCATGGAGCCCTCGATGCCGGTTTTGGTATCGTCGTCCGAGTTGGAGTCATCGTCCTTGGCAAAGGGGTTCTTGAAGAAGCCCGTGGCATCGGGTTGCAAACCCGAGAGCTTGATCCAGGGATTATCGAGCTCGGGCTTGGGCATGGCCTTGGCCTCGGGCGCAGTCTCGTTGCCGATGAGCTCGGACTCGTAGATGAAAGTGTCGTCGCCGAGCGCGTCGTAGGCGGCGACCGGATTGCCATCGGCATCGCGGTACGGTGTGCCCTTAAACACGGCGCCGTCATAGGCCACAAGCTGGCGGCCGGTCTCATTCTCAAAATAGTACACGAAGATACCCTTGAGGGCCGCACACAGCGGGATGGCAATAATCATGCCGATGGGACCCATGAGTGCCGAGCCAATAACGAGCGCCGTGAGGCTCATGATGGGATGCACCTGCACCGAGCTCTGCATGACCTTAGGCGAAATCACGTTATCGGTGACGTTTTGGGCCACCATCGTCACGATGAGCGTCCATAACGCCAACATGGGACTGAACATGAAACCGAGCACCGTGGCGATTGCTGCGCTCACCCAAGGACCGACGACCGGAACCAAATGCATGATGCCAGTGAAGATAGCCATGAGCGCCGCATACGGATGGCCGATGATCAGGAAGCCGATAAAGGCGAGGAAACCACCGCAGATGGACGTCACGACCATACCGCGCATGTAGCCGCCGACAGAGCGAGAAAGGATGGCGACCATAAAGCGGTACGAGGTCTCCTTCTCCTGACCGATGATGGTGCAAATCTCGTGGTGCATGCGAGGGTAGTCGCAGGCCATCCAGTAGGCAAGCACCAGACCAAGGAAGATCACGAACAACTGCGAGGCCGTATTGGTGATGAGCGGGAACACACCGCGGCCAAGCTCGGCAGCGATCTGAGACACATACTTCGATGCCACGGTAACCAGCGACGAAAGATTATCGTCCAAATACTCCTTGAGCGGCGTGTTATTGAGCGTCTTGGCATGCGAGATCATCTCATTGAGATCGCCACCCGCAACACGAAGCTGCTCGGGCAGGCGGCTCAGGACTTCCATGATCTGACCAAAGAGAATCGGCGACAAGATGCAAACGACACCGACGAGCACGGCAACAACAACAATAAGCGCGATAAGCGAACCGACGCCGCGATTCACACCATGGTGCTCGAGCCAGTTGGTGATCGGGGACATCACAAAAGCAATGATGGAGCCGACGGCAAGAAACTCGATAACCGGTGCCAGGATGCCCATAAGGTTAAAGATGACAGCAGCAATAACAATGCAGCCGACAACAGCCCAAATGCGCAGCGTCAGAATGCGGGTGTCGCGCAGCACGCGATCGGTTTGTTGGGGGTGCTCACTCATGAACGAATCATCACTCCGTCGGGGTCGATCTTGTCCTGAATCTTCTTAAGCGTGCGGCGCAGCAGACGCGAAACCTGCACCTGAGAAATACCCAGCTTCTTGGCGATCTCGATCTGGGTCATGCCCTTCACAAAGCGCAGCTCGATCACCTCGCGCTCGCGCGGCGAGAAATCACGGATGGCTTCCTCGATCACTAGGCGGTCATCGGTAAAGTCGAGCTCGTTGTCGTCGTCGGCGTAACGGTCGAGAATCGAGGGGGCATCGTCGGAATCGGACGCACCAGGAGCCTCAATGGGCACCGAGGTATAGGCCGAAGACGATTCCATGGCCTCCAGCACCTCATCGACAGTCACATCTAGATACTCAGCGATCTCCTCAACCTTGGGCGAACGCTGCAGCTCGTTGGTAAGTTTGTCAGTAGCCTGGTTGACCTTGGCCGAGAGCTCCTGCAGACGACGCGGTACGCGCACACTCCAGCCCTTGTCGCGAAAATGGCGTTTGATCTCGCCCAGGATAGTGGGTGTCGCAAACGTCGTGAACTCGAGTCCGCGCTCGGGATCAAAACGGTCGATAGCCTTGAGCAAGCCCAGATAGCCGACCTGCATGAGGTCGTCGAGCGGCTCGCCGCGATTCTTAAATTTGTTGGCAAGAAACCTTACCAGGTTCATATGAGACATGACGAGCTGCTCACGGGCGTCCGGATCACCGGTCTCCTTGTAACGACGAAACAGCTCGCGGGTTTTCTCCTTGTCCCAAGCGGTCTTGCCGCTCCGGGAACGTTCGGTCATATTAGATATCCGCCTTGAGGTCGAGGGAAAGCGTCAGGGGCGCCGTAGTCTTTTCGTAGGAGTCGCACACGCTCGCGAGGATGAGCTCGGCATACACCGCAGCCTGGTCGTCTTCATCGACCGTAGCCTGGTCGCCAAAGGTAATAGTCATGCCAACGTGGGTCTCATCGACATCGAATTTGATGGTGATGTCATCGCAGTCGACCGCGGTGCAACCAAAGATGAAAGCCTCCTCAGCAGCCATGCGGATGTCCTCGATGCGATCGACAGACATAGAGCACAGGGCACCAACGTTGGCTGCCGTCATGCGCACAAGGCGAGCGAGACGCGGGTCACCGGCAACGGTCAGCGTGATAGGGCAGGTTGCTTCGCTACTCATCGCAGGACTCCTCAGAGGTCTCGGCGGGCGTATAGGTGTAATACTGAGCCGGCTTGGATACAGACTTCTGACCATCATCGTCGCCCGCGGCGGCCTCGTCCTCGCCAATTAGGACGCGCTCGGTAGGCTGATCGGCCTCCGCAGCGGCAGCGGCGAGCTTGCGATCTGCGTCGGCTGCAGGAGCCTTCACCTTATTGAAGAGCTTCTGCACAGCACCGGCGGCAGAGTCGGTCACGCTCGACACAGCATTGCTGGCCTCGGCCATGCTGCCCGTAACCTCGGAAATGTCGCGAACCACGGCTTCGACCTCTACGAGATTGGAGGTAAGGGCATCGACCGCGGTCTTGCTCGACTTAAGCAGCGGCTCCATCTGGGCAAGCGCCGGCGTAAGCTCATCGACAGCGCCATCGAGCTTTGCCACCACAGGCTGAGCCTCGGCGATGGTGTTGTTGAGGTCGTTCACGGTCTTATCGAGCGAGTCGACAACATTGCGGGTCTTGCGCAGGGTAAGCGCGAGCTCAGCGATGGCCCACACGCCGGCAACGGCGAGCAACAGCAGGGCGATTTGAATGGGACTCATACAAGCCTCCCGGAAGAATCGAAATACAGACGCTTTTCATGGTACCCCAAAGGGGACCGAACATGCCAAGAGCAGCAACGTGGGACAAAATTATCAGCAGCTACTTCGGTGCATTCCCGCTGCGGTCGCGTTCGCTTTGCTCCACGCGCCACTCTTCCCAGCCGCGCCCGGCAGGCTGCCAGAACGCACCGCGCTCCAGCCCCTCGGGCAAATAGCGCTGATCGACCCAGCCTTCGGGATAATCGTGCGGGTATTTATACACACCGTAGTCGTCGCTGCCTGGGCGATGGCGATCGCGCAGATAACTCGGCACCTCACGAAGGCCACTAGAATGGATATCGGCCAGTGCCGCATCAATGGACGCCTCACAGGCATTGGACTTAGGCGCCAAACAAACATAGAGCGCAGCCTGCGCGAGGTTAATACGGCACTCGGGATAGCCAATGACCTCGGCAGACTTAAACGCGGCATGTGCCACCAAAAGCGCCTGCGGATCGGCGTTGCCGACGTCCTCAGAAGCATGAATCATAATGCGACGGGCGATAAACTTAGGATCCTCCCCCGCATCGATCATTCGGGCAAGCCAATAGACGGTGGCATCTGGATCGCTGCCACGCATGGACTTGATAAACGCACTGATAACGTCGTAGTGCATGTCGCCGTTTTTGTCATACGTAAAGCCGCGACGCGGGTTGGCGATCTTCACGTCATCCACGGTGATGGGATAGCGCTCCCCCGCCGCCGGCGCTGGCGTTCCCTCGGTATCGGGACGCGTGACGGCAATCTCGCTCGCAAGCTCGAGCGTCGTGAGCGCCGAGCGAGCGTCACCCGCTGCCAGCGTGCAGATGGTCTTGACCGCATCCTCATCGGCCGAGAACTTACCGTTCAAGCCCTGCGGTGCCTCAAGTGCACGTTCAATAAGCGTGGCGATATCCTCATCCTTCAGATGCTCAAGCTCCACGACGCGCCCGCGCGACAACAGTGCCGAGTTGACCTCAAAGTACGGATTCTCCGTCGTGGCGCCAATCATAATGACGGTACGGTTCTCAACTGCATGCAGCAGGGCATCCTGCTGCGACTTAGAGAAGCGGTGAATCTCATCGATGAATAGAATGGTGCGGCGGTCGTACGTATTCAGGCGCGTCTTGGCCTCATCAATCACACGACGCAGGTCCTTCACGGTACCCGTGACGACGCTGACCTCGACAAACTCACTCTTGGTATGGTTGGCGATAATATGTGCCAGCGTCGTCTTGCCCGTACCGGCCGGCCCGTACAGAATCACACTCGACAGCACGTCGTGCTCAATTGCGGCACGCAACCACGAGCCCTTACCGACGGCCTTTTGCTGGCCCACATACTCGTCGAGCGAATTGGGGCGCATGCGCACCGCAAGCGGCGCATTCCGAAAGGAGCGCTCACGCGTCGAAGCAGAAAAAAGGTCGTCCATAGCCATCCCGTGCGTCAATCAAATACGTTTTCCACTAACAGTATACCGAATAAATACGAACTACCGTTCGTTAATATAAGTACGGTGCGGAAACTCCAGACCAGGGAACAGCTTGCACGTCAGCTCGCAGAAATAACCGTCCGTCATGCTCGCGATATAATCCACCACGGCTTGATCCTTGTCGTCCTGCCAGGCATAGGTGCGATCATAGTAGGAAAGCTGCTGCTCAATGCGCGAAATATGGTGCTTAAAGATGTAAGAGGACTCGTCGCCTTCGTTTATATCCTGCAGGCAACGGTCGTAGAGCTTTTCAAAGGCCTCGCGCAGCTCCGCTTCGGAGTCGCCTTCGATGCCGCCCTTGCTATAGATCTTCTCGTAGTTCTCGCGCTTAGCGCGGCGGATTTCCTCAAACAAGCCCTCGCTCATCTCGATGCGCGGCTTGCCATAGCTGTGCTCAACAATATCGATGGAGGCGTGCGTGAGGATCCAGCTGTTGTATGCACCGCCCAGGCCATCGTCAAAGGCGTCGGGCGACAGCAGGCCCGCCGCAATGGCGTCTTGGCGATCGCGCCCAACGTAGGCGAGGATATCCGAGATGCGAACCACACAGCCCTCGAGCGTCATGGGGCGCAGATGCTCAATTGCGCTATAGCCCGTGGCAATGCAATCCTCAACCGTCTGGTCAAACTGGTCAAAGGAGCCCATGTCCGAGAGCTCAAACACACGCTGCTCGTACTCGCCGTTATGGCATAGCACGCCGTCGAGCGTCTGGAGCGACACGTTGCGGCCATACAACGCGTCGAGCACGCGAACCGACTGCACGTTATGGAAAAAATAACGCCCCGTACGCTCATGATAGATATCGTTGAGGAAGCGCTCGCCGGCATGGCCGAAAGGCGTGTGTCCCAAGTCGTGACCCAGGCCAATCGCCTCGATCAGATCGCAATTGAGCCCCAGGGCGCGACCGATATCGCGCGCAATGCGGGAGACAAGCTGTACGTGCAAACCGCGGCGTGAAAGATCATCATTGCTACGGAAGCTAAAGACCTGCGTTTTGCCTGCATAACGGGTGTACGCCGGAAGATGAAGTATCTTTTCGGTATCGCGCATAAACGCCGGACGCATAAGCGTGCCTTTGTCGGCGGCGCGATCAATACGACGAATGACCTGATCATCGTTGCAACGATACGGGTTGATATAGCCCGAAGCACGATCGGCGGCAATGCGCTCGACAAGCTCGGGCGACAACGCCGAGGGAATACGGTCCATGCGCGCCTTAATGACGGCCGTTTCTTGATTAGATTCCATGGCATGCTCCTTAAAAAGGATGCGCAATCGGTTACAAAGTGCAGCCCACGACCTCGATTATGGCAAAAATCGGCACTAAAAACGGGAGCAATGGCAGGGAGCGCGATTTTGCGATGAGGCAAGCGACGGCAAGGGTCAGGAGCGCAACCGCAAACGCGACAACGCCGCCCAGGGGATCGAAGGTACAAAGGGCAAAGAGTGCCTTGACGTCCCCCATGCCAATGCCAGGAGCGTGGCGAACTCTACGCCAGAGCGACTCGGTAAGCACAAGGCCAAGGTAGACGATGACCGCAAGACCGGCGTGGTCAAGCGCTGTGTTCAAACCGAGGTCGAGCCAAACGCCCGCCAACGCCGTCACGGCACATGCGCCGGCAAGCCCATTGGGAAACCGTCGCTCTCGGGCATCAATTGCCACGCCGGCAAAGATGCAAATCCAAAACGGGATATAGACCATCGGACTCCTCCTCGAGCTGCATCGCAAAAGCAAAAACCACCACAAAGGTGCCTGTCCCCTTTGCGGTGGTTTTGGTGGTGGTTATTTGGCGCCTTGCATGACCTCGTCGAGGGTAACGTTGACAGCATGCTGCGTCGGGACCCAGTCGACCTTCAGGAACAGGGCTGCCACCGTGATGGGAATATAGCTGAACATAAAGATCGGGAAGGTAAACAGGTTGGTCACCAAACGCCACTTTTGCGCGCAATGAATGTGCTTGTACTCGAAGATGGTCGTGAGTAGCGCCAGGATAAAGAAAGTCTGGTACATCATCACGAAGGTCATAATGAGCGAGGCGGCACAAGCCTGCATCTCGACCTCGGTGGCCAAGAAGCCGTGCGAAAGCCCGCCCACGATGAGGAAGGTCGCGTTGGCGAGCATGGAGATCAGGGACAGCAGCATGCCCGGTGCAATCGTCATAAACATGTCGTAGGCAGCAAAGCGATGATAGCGGAAGGTCGACTTGACCAAGTGCTTACCATAGGTAAAGAACACCTGGTAAAAGCCCTTAGTCCAACGCATACGCTGTTTCCAGGAGGCCTTAAACGTCACCGGCTGCTCGTCAAAGAACTCCGCCGGCGCATAACCGATGCGGATGCCGTGAATGGCGCAGAACGTGGTGAACTGGATGTCCTCGGTCAGCGTATGAAACTGCCAACCGTGCATGCCCTCGATAACGCTTGCGGAGATAAGGTAGCCCGAACCTGAGACGGCGCAAGACGTCTTGCAGATGTTACGCGCGTTGTTGAGAAAGCGCGCCTCGCGAAGATACCAGGTGGCATTAGCTGCCGAGATCCACGAGCTGCCGAAGTTCTTGGAATTGCGATAGCTCGTGACCACATGGAAGCCCTGGTCAAAGGCATCATTCATCTTGGAGACGTAATCACGGGAGATAACGTTGTCGGCATCGAAGATAAAGTAGCCCTCAAACGTATCGGGATACTCGTTGAGAATGCGATCGAAACCAAAGTCCATGACCCAGCTCTTGCCCTTACGGGCCAGGTCATTGCGCTCATAGACGATGGCGCCCGCCTCGCGCGCGAGCTGTGCCGTGTTATCGGTACAGGCATCGGCGACCACAAAGACCTCGATGAGCTCGGACGGATAATCCTGGTCCTTGATGGAGCGAACAAGATTGGCGATAACGGCTTCCTCGTTATGCGCCGCGATAAAGAAGGCATAGCGGTGGAGTTTTTTGGCCTTGGGAGGCGCGACCTCGCCACGAAGAGCGCCGATGACAAAGAAGACCACCTGGTACAGAAAGCAGACCGTGAGCAGCGTGACGACAATCTGGTTGAAAATCACGATGGGTGTGTTGGTTTGTAAAAAGGCGAGCATGCAGGCTCCCAGGAACGCGTTACGTAAACAATCGTATATCTTACCGCAGGCTTACCGAGTTCAAGAAACCACCTAATACCGGCTAGGCTTCGAGAAGACCGAGCTGCGGAACGATGTCGTCGCCAGCGGCAGTACGACCGAGTGAGCGCGGAGCCAGGTCGTCGAGAACCGCAGCGAGATCCCACGGCAGCTCATCGCGGCACTCAATACGCTCCCCCGTCACGGGATGGTCGAATGCGACGCGCCAGGAATGAAGGAATTGCCTGGTCAGACCCTGATCGGCGCGTGCATCGCACTTGCCGTAGAGCGGATCGCCTACGCAAGCGTGGTTGATATGACGCATGTGTACGCGAATCTGATGCGTACGGCCCGTAAACAGGTGGCACTCGACGAGCGTATAGCCGTCGTCAAAACGCGTGGAATCGTAGCGCTCAAGGACCTTAAAGGTCGTAATGGCCTGGCGCGCAAAGGGGTCATCAGAAACCGCCATCTTGACACGGTCGCGCGTAGACCGGGCAATGCCGGTGTTAATGGTGCCCTCATCCATAGCGATATGACCGTGAACGAGCGTAATGTAGCGGCGGTCGAGCGTGCGCGTACGGATAAGGTTTTGGAGCGCGCGCTGGGTGTCGTCGTCCTTTGCCGCAAGCATGAGACCCGAGGTATCGCGATCCAGGCGATGCACAATACCGGGGCGGTCCTCGCCCTGCACGGTGCCCAGATGGTCGATACCACAGTGATAGACCAGGGCATTCGCGAGCGTACCGCTCTCATGACCATGTGCAGGATGGCACACCAGGCCGCGCTGCTTGGAGAGCACAATGAGATAGTCGTCCTCATAGCGAATATCGAGCGGGATGGCCTCGGGAATCACATCGGTGGGATCGTGTGGCTCGGGCAGATCGACCGAAATACGGTCGCCGACTCGCACGGCGTACTTTTTGGACAGGCAGGTCTCGCCATTGACACATACGGCACCGCCCTCAATCAGATGCGCGCAGGCAGAGCGCGTGGGACAGCCATCGTTGGCGCCCAGATAGGCGTCAAGACGCTGACCAGCGGAATCATCGGCAACGAGAATATGGATGTCGGCCATTAACGCTCATTCCTTTCGCGAATCTTGCGGGCACGCTCCCCACGTTGTTTAGCCTTGCGCATGGCGCGGGCCTCGTCACGGGCGTTAAGCTCGGCGGTCGCATCGACCTCACGGGCCGCGGGACTCAAGAACATGTAGCCGAAGAGGGCGAGCACGACGCCTACGGTGATGCCGATATCGGCCACGTTAAAGACGGGAAAGTCGATGAAGGTGGTGGCAATAAAATCGGTCACGAAGCCAAAGGCCAAACGATCGATAGCGTTGCCGATAGCACCGCCCGCAACCATCGCCATGCCCACAACCTCAAGATGGGCGAGCTGGGGTGCACGAACGAGGTACACGGCAATAGCGATAATGACCGCCAACGCCAGCACGGCAAACGCGATGCCATGCCCCTCGCCCATGCTAAAGGCAGCACCGATATTGCGGACAAACATAAAGTCGATGACACCGGGGATGACGGTCACATGCAAAGCGTCGCCCACGGCACGAACCGCAAGCTTGGTAAGCTGGTCAACAAGCAGCACAACCAGCGCCACCCCACCAGCAACACCCAACCGCCATCGCAAAGGCGGCGTCATATCCCCAGTACGACCCAAATCAATCCCCTACCCTCAAGAACAATCGAATTCCGTTTAACGCAAGTAATCATCTTATAGTGACAAACGCCAAACGCGCAGCATATTCACCAACGCTAGCGAAATAACCAGCTAAAAACGAAAGCGGCATTCCGAATAACGGAATGTCGCTTAATAGCTTTCGACTAAAAACGCAAGTCGAAAGAAAGCCTCTAGCTCCAGCAATGGAAACGCCGCGTTATCGTCACCAACAGCGAAAACGTCCCTAAGCGAGCAAGGTGACGTGAAAGAGGAGGGAAGCGTACTTTGGTACGCGACCGACGATTGAACGTCAGATTGCCGCTTAGGGGCGTTTGCAGCGTCGGTAGGTTACGGCGTTCTACGAACGCCGTAACCTACAAAGCATCGGCGCAGCGCTTGCAAATATGAGCGTGGCCGTTGTACTCGCCGACGGTGGTGCGGTAGTTCCAGCAACGGTCGCAGCACTCGCCCTCGGCAGCATCAATGCAGACGGAGAGTTCCTCGCCCTGAGTCAGCTCAACATCGGAGACGATGTAGAACTCGGCCAGATCGACGGCCTTATCACCGGTCAGCAGCGCGTACATCTCGGCGGGAACGACCGCCTTGACGCGGACCTGCTGGCTCTTGGTGAAGGTGCCGGCAGAACGGGCATCCTCAAGGGCCTTGGTCACGGCGCTACGGAGCTCGAGCGAAGCCTCGAGCACGCCCTCAAACTCATTGGCCTCGTCGACCGTGATGGGCGACTTGTACCAATCGAGCAGCGCGGCGTACTTCTGGTGATCGACGCAGCCAGCGGGCGCATATGCCATGGCCTCGTCAACCGTGTAGGACAGGATCGGCTGCAGGTCGCGCATGAGCATCGAGAAGAGCTCGGCCAGCACGGTCTGCGCGCTGCGGCGCTCGAGCGAGCCGGGCTTGTCGCAGTACAGACGGTCCTTCAGGGCGTCGAGGTACACGTTGGAGAGCTCGGTAACCACGAAGTCGTAGAGCGCACGGTAGGCGCGCGGGAACTCGTAGCTGGCGTAGGCGTCGTCGACCTCGGCCTGGACCTGAGTCAGGCGGGCAACCATGAGCTTGTCGAGCGGCAGCAGGTCGGCAAAGGCGACGCCGTCGGTCTCGGGCTCAAACTGACCCTCGAGCTCGGAGAGCAGGAAGCGCAGCGTGTTGCGGAAACGACGGTAAGCATCGGACGTACGAGCGAGAATCTCATGGTCGATGGAGACGTCGGAGCTGGTGTCGACGGAGGCAACCCACAGACGGATGATGTCAGCGCCCATCTCGTCGCAGACCTTGTTGGGGTCGATGACGTTGCCGAGCGACTTGGACATCTTGCGGCCCTGGCCATCGAGCGTGAAGCCCTGCGAGACGACCGCCTTGTACGGAGCATGGCCGTTGGCACCCACCGAGGTGAGCAGCGAGCTCTGGAACCAACCGCGATGCTGGTCGGAACCCTCGAGATACACGTCAGCCGGGTACTCAAGCTCGGGTCGATACTCGCAGACGGCCTTCCAGGACACGCCGGAGTCCCACCACACGTCGAGAATGTCCTTATCAGCCTTGAGGTGATGGCCGCCACACTTGGGGCAAACGCAAGCCTCGCCCAGGTAACTCTCGGGAGCGTCGGTGAACCAGGCGTCGGAGCCCTTCTCGTGGAAGAGCTTGATGACGGCGTCGAGCGTAGCGTCGTTCATGACCTTCTCGCCGCAGTCAGCGCAAGTGTAGCTGGGGATAGGCACGCCCCAGTTGCGCTGACGGCTGATGCACCAGTCGGGACGCTGCTCGACCATGGCGCCGATGCGGTTAGCCGCGTGGGCCGGATACCACTTGACATTCTCGCGGACCTCCTTGCCAGCCTGCTCGCGCAAGCCGGTCTTGTCCATCGAGACAAACCACTGGTCGGTAGCACGGAAGAGCACCGGGTGCTTGCAGCGCCAGCAGTGCGGATAGCTGTGCGTGATCTTCTTCTCGAGGACCAGGGTGCCGCGCTCGCGCAGGAACTCGATGATGTGCGGGTTGGCCTCATCGGTATCCATACCGCTGAACGGGCCACCGGTGCCAAACTCCTCACCGGTGTAGAACTTGCCGTCGTCATCGACCGGCATGCAGATGTCGGTAATGCCCTCCTTGAGGCAGGCAAAGTAGTCGTCGACGCCGTGGCCGGGCGAGTTGTGGACGATACCGGTACCGTCATCGACACCGACGTAATCGGCCAGCAGCGCCACGCCCTCAACACCGTCAAAGATCGGCTGCTTGTAGTGGATGTGGTGGAAGGTCTCGGCGGGAACCACATAGGGCTTACCGTCGACCATAACCGGGGTGTACTCCCAACCAAACTCCTCGCAGCACTTGGAAGCCAGGTCCTCGAGCATGACCTCGGCACGACCCTCGTGCTCAACGGCGACATAGGCGGCGCCGGGCTTGAGAGAAACTGCCTGGTCGGAGGGGATGGTCCACGGCGTGGTCGTCCAGATGATAAAGTCAACCGGGCCGTCGAAGTTCTCGAGGCCTGCGGGCTTGGAGGTCATCTCAAAGCGCACGAAGATGGAGGGGCTCGTCTCGTCGGAGTACTCAATCTCGGCCTCAGCGAGTGCGGTGTGGCAGTGCTTGCACCAATGGACGGGCTTGTGACCGCGATAGATCATACCCTTATCGAACATGGCCTTGAAGACCTCGATGTCGGCAGCGTCATGCTGGTGATAGAGCGTCAGGTAGGGGTTGTCCCAGTCGCCAAGCACGCCCAGGCGACGGAAGCCGGCCTTCTGCAGCTCGATGTTCTCGACAGCGAACTTGTTGCAAAGCTCGCGGATCTTAGCCGTGGAGGTCTGGTTGAACTTCTCGGTGCCGAGCTTCTCCTCGACCTTATGCTCAATCGGCTGGCCATGGCAGTCCCAACCGGGAACATAGGGAACCTCATAGCCCTGCATCATCCAGTAGCGGTTGATCATGTCCTTGGAGATCTTATTCATGGCATGGCCGATGTGGATCGGGCCGTTGGCGTACGGAGGACCGTCGTGCAGCACGAACTTCTTGTGACCCTCGTTCTTCTTCAGAACCTGCTCGTAGACCTTGTTGTCCTGCCAGTCCTTGAGTCGCTTGGGCTCGGACTTGGAAAGACCGGCACGCATGGGAAAACCGGTCTTGGGCAGATTCATCGTCTGCTTGTACTCGTTTGCCACGGTACCCCTTTCATGTCGTGGGCGCGCACGCCCGATGGGCACCAAAAAAAGCGCCCGTCCCTGCAAGCTGGGACGAAGCGCCACAAAACGGGCCGCACGCCCGCAAAAGCTCTTCGCTTAACCACCCAGCTTAGATGCCCTCGCCCGCTTATTCGCGCGCTCGCATCCGTTACTCGGCTGGCCTGTATCGACGACCATCTCGGCGATGTCTACTAAGACGAACCTGCGCGGCACGTCCGTTGGGACCGCAGCTCCGGGGTGATTTTCATCGGTCGCATGCACGGGTTCTCAGCGCTCCCCGCTCTCTGTAGCATGCGGACGGCCGACTACTCGTCCCCATCAACGCTTATGCGGAGTATGCTAGCACGTTCCGCGCCGGCGAAAAACCCTCAACACTGGTTTTATACGTTCGAAATTTCTCGCTATTACAGCCCTTCTCAAGGAGCAAAATACCTGAAAGCACTTTATCGAACGAAAGAAGGTTGCTATGCGCACGATTGGAATGAGCGACTACACCGTTGGCGAGGATTGCTTTACCGAGCTGCCCGCCGCACTGGCAGAGTACGGAGCGACCAAGGTCGCCATCATTGGCGGCAAGCGAGCCCTGGCTGCGGCGCTGCCGGGAATCGAGGCGGCACTTGAAGGTACCGATGCCGAGGCCCTGGAGACGCGCGTCTATGGCACCAACAGTACGCGTGCCAATATCGCCAAGGTCGTGAACTCCCCTGCCTGCCAGGAAGCCGACGTGCTCATCGCATGTGGCGGCGGCAAGGCACTCGACACCGTGAAGACCGCAGCCATCGAGCTCAAGAAGATCGTCTTTACCGTCCCGACGATCTGTTCCAACTGCTCCGCCGCGACCGCCATTGCCGTCGTGTACAACGACGACGGCTCGCTCGAGGGCTATTCGTACCCCAACCGACCGGCGCACATCTTCATCAACCCCAAGATCATCGCCGAAGCTCCGGCGGAGTACTTCTGGGCCGGCGTGGGCGATGCCCTGTCTAAGCAGCCTGAGGTCGAATACGCCACGAGCGCCGGTAATTTGGAGCATACCGCCGGTCTTGGCCTGGCACTCGCCCACACCTGCTCCGAGCCGCTGTTTACCTATGGCGTCCAGGGTCTTGAGGACGTACGCAAGAACCTGTCGAGCGAAGCCGTCAAGCAGATCGCGCTCGACATCGTGATCAACACGGGCTACGTCTCCAACCTGACCAACCAAAACGATTACTACTACAACTCGAGCGTGGCGCACGCGTTCTACAATGCGACGTGCAGCATTCCGCGCGAGAGAACCTATCTGCACGGCGAGGTCGTAAGCCTGGGCGTGCTCGTGCTGTTTGCCTATACTGGCGATACCGAGAACCTTGAGCGCTACGCGGCCTTTAACAAGCAGATGGGCCTGCCCGTGACGCTTGAGCAGGTCGGGCTTTCCGAGTCCGATATCCCGGCCCTGTGCGAGTACGCGCACGCCACCAACGAGTGGAAGCAGGGCAACCCCGAGCCCTTCACCGACGAAAAGTTCGCCGCCGCCATCAAAGCCGCCAACGCCTACGGCCACTCTATCCTGGCCTAACCGACCAAAACCGCCACAAAGGGGACAGTACCTTTGTGGCGGTTTTTTATTGCTGTAACATGCTCGAGTCGAATTCGCTTGCCGGGATCACGCGGTAGCCGTGGCGCAGGAGCAGGTCAACGAAGACACCGTTACCCGTTGTGAGCGTGCCGCTGAAGGATCCGTCGTAGATATGGCCCACGCCGCACGACGGACTGCGATCCTGCAAAATGCACGCAGCGATCTCGGACGGGCCGCCCGCTTGCTCGCACATATCGAGCGCACGTTGAGCGCCCAGGCGAAATTCGCGATCGACCGAGATGCCCTCGCAGGTACGAACTTCTCCGTTCACAATCTCGGACGGCTTGCGCGGCGTGGGCAGGCCCCCAAAGACCTCAGGGCACACCAAGAAGACCTCAGTCCCTGTACGCTCGCAGGCCTCGATCAACTCGCGATGATAGTTGTCAAGCCCGTTATACTTGCAGCTCTCGCCCATCAAGCAGGCGCTCACCACGATCTTCATTTCCATCCCTCTCAAGTAAAACGCCCCATTTGAGATAGCTGCTCAAATGGGGCGTCGGCGTTTACCGGCTCGACCGCGGCTTTACTGTTGCTTGGGCATCAGCGGATTCTCGCGCGTGAGGAGGTTCATGAACTCCTCACCCGTGATGGTCTCCTTCTTGTACAGATAACGAGCCAGCTCATGGAGCTTGAACTTGTTCTCCTTGAGGATCTGCAGGGCGCGATCGTGCGCGTCCTCGATCAGCTTGGCGACAATCGCGTCTACACGCTCGGCCGTACCAGGGGCGCAGGTGAGCGACGTATCCTGATTGAGATACGCGTTCTGCACGGTACCGAGCGCCATCATGCCAAACTCGTCGGACATACCAAAGCGCGTCACCATGTTGCGGGCGAGCTTGGTGGCCTGCTCGATATCGTTGGCGGCGCCGGTCGTCATCTCACCAAAAATGAGCTCCTCGGCCGCACGGCCACCGCAATAGACGGCGAGCTTGTCCAGGACCTCCTGGCGTGTGGTCAGGAAGCGCTCGTCCTCCTCCACCTGCATGGTGTAGCCCAGAGCACCGCTCGTGCGCGGCACGATGGTGATCTTCGTGACCGGCGCAGAGCCCTTCTGGCGGGCGGCAACAATAGCATGGCCGATCTCGTGATAAGAAACGACCTGCTTCTCGTGATCGGACAGCACCGTGGACTTGCGCTGCTGACCGGCGATGACGACCTCCACCGACTCCTCAAAGTCATCCTGGGTTGCACGCTTGCGACCCTCGCGAACGGCGCGCAGAGCGCCCTCGTTGATGATATTGGCCAGGTCGGCGCCCGAGGCACCGGGCGTGGCGCGGGCAATCGCGGTCAGATCGATCGGCGGCTGGGTCTTCACACTCTTGGCGTGGAGCTCGAGGATGTTCTTACGGCCGGTCAGATCGGGCAACTCGACGGGGATGCGGCGGTCAAAACGACCGGGGCGCAGTAGAGCGGGATCGAGACTGTCGGGGCGGTTGGTTGCGGCAAGGACAACGATACCCTTGTGGTTATCGAAGCCATCCATCTCGGTCAGCAACTGATTGAGCGTCTGCTCGCGCTCGTCGTTGCCGCTAAAGCCGCCGCCATCGCGCTTCTTACCAATGGTATCGATCTCGTCGATAAAGACGATACACGGGGCCTTTTCCTTGGCCTGCTTAAACAGGTCACGAACCTTTGCAGCGCCGCGACCAACAAACATCTCAACGAACTCAGAGCCCGAAATGCTAAAGAACGGAACACCGGCCTCGCCGGCAACAGCCTTGGCAAGCAGGGTCTTACCGGTACCCGGAGGGCCAACAAGGAGAGCACCGCGCGGCAGCTTGGCGCCAATCTCCTCGTAGCGCTGCGGCTTCTCCAGAAAGTCGACGACCTCCTTGAGAGACTCCTTGGCCTCTTCCTGGCCGGCGACGTCCTTAAAGGTCACGCCCACGTCCTTGGAGGCGATCACGCGCGCGCCGGACTTACCCAGTCCGCCGCCGCCAAAACCGCCGCCGCCAAAGTTCATCGACGGGCCGTCATCGCCCATAGCCTTCTTCATGCGGCGGTTGAGCCACCAACCGATGAGGAAGAAAATCGCCATGGGGAGGATAAGCGTAAGCAGGTAGTAGGTCATCAAACCCGAGTTTTTATCGGGAACGACCGACTCCAGCGAAGCGCCAGACTCAAGCACGCGATCGGTAAAGCCCGCATCGTTCGGCACACCGGTCGTCTTATAGGCGATGTTCTCGTCCTCGCCCTTCTTGGTGTAATAAATCGAGTAATCGTCCGTGTTGTACTCGACCTTGTCGACACTCTTCTTATCGAGCGCTTTGACAAACGTCGAGTAATCGGTCTTCGTAATCTGCTGCGTGTGACCGATGTTGGGGAACAGAACGGTCGAGAGCACGAGGTAGACGACGAAGGCGATGAGCACGTAGAGGATCATATTCCGTCTACGTTTGTTGTCATCCATCTCCATCTGCTTGAACTCCATCTACTGGGGTTGATAATGGTTTCTAGAATACCCAACCCGAGCGACGATAAACCTACGCCGGGCACGAAAGGACAGAGATGGCATCACTGGAGGTCGGCAAGGTTCAAATCTATACGGGAGACGGCAAGGGCAAAACCACGGCTGCGCTGGGATTGGCGATGCGCGCCACAGGTTATGGGCTCGACGTACTCATGCTTCAGTTTGCCAAAAAGCTGCACTGCGCCGAACATGACGCAGCGCCTCGATTGGGGCTACGCATCGTACAAGCCGACCGCGACACGCCCGAGGCTTGCGCCGCACAGATCATGGAGCTCGCACGCGAGCAGATCTCACAGGTCGACGTTCTGATTTTGGACGAACTCGGCGAGGCCATGCGCCGCGGCTTCGTGACGCGCGAGGATGCCGAGGAACTGATCGCGATGAAACCCGACACCACAGAGCTCATACTGACCGGACGCGGCCTGCTGCCCCTCGCGGACCTCGCCGACCTGGTCACCGAAATGCGCCCCGTCAAACACTACTTCGACGAAGGCCTCCTGGCCCGCCAAGGCATCGAATACTAATTGATCCGAAGGGGACGGAGGAAAACGGATCATCGACATCACGACGGAGAACAATGATCCATTTTCTTCCGCCCCAAGGGATCATTAGGCGGTGGCGCGGCCTAGCCAGTTGCCGCTGTGGTGGTAGATGGTGAACATCGTGGCCGTAATGAGCCACGTTACGGGGTAGACCAGCAGTAGATGCTCGAGCGACGGATCGAAAGGCATGATCGCAAACACCCAGATCACCCTCAAGACAACGGTGCCAAAGATGGTGAGCATCATAGGCTGCAAGCTCACGCCGGCACCGCGAATGGAGCCCGAGGCGTTCTCGATAATCGAGAAAATCGCATAGAACGGCGCAATGAAATGGAGGATGGTCGTGGTGTACGCCGAAATCGAAGCATCGTCGACAAACAAACGCGACAGCGGGCCCGAGAACACCAGCAGCACGGCAGACAGGCCACCAATGAGCATAAACGACAGCACGAGCGACGTATGGTAGCCCTTGCGCATGCGCTCGTAGTTGCGCGCGCCAAAGTTCTGTGCCGAGAACGTGGTGATCGACACGCCGAGCGCCTCGGTAACCATCCAGACAATGCCATCTAAGCGGCCCGAAAGACCCCACGCCGTGGTGACATCGGCACCAAACGAGTTGACCGACACCTGAATCAAAACATTGGAAATCGAATAGGCAGCAGACTGAAAGCCAAGCGGCAGGCCACACGAGATCATGCTCTTGCAAATACCGCGATCGATGCCGAGCTTAGACAGCGAAAGACGCCATGCGCCCGGAGCGCGCATCATGCGAAACACGATCATCGTTGCATTGGAGCAAATGGTCAGCGCCACTGCGATGCCGCAGCCCAGCGCCTCCATATGCAACACAGCGACAAAGATGATATCCAGCACCACGTTAACCAGGCAGCCAGAGGCAATGATCACGGCGGGCCCGCGTGTGTCGCCCACGGCACGCAGCAGTGCGGTTCCCATATTAAGCAGCAGTGCCGCAACCATCGCGGCAAAATAACAGCGAGCATAGGCCACGCCCTCGGCCAATAGTTCATGCGGCGTGTTCATAAGCACCAGCATGGGCTCAACGAACACTATGCCAAGAATCGAGAAAACGATACCGCCCACCAGCGCAAGCGTCATGGCCGTATGGACCGAACGACTCAGTCGCTCATCATCGTGCTGGCCAAAATACTGACCGGTAATAACGGCACAGCCAGCACCCACACCGACGCAAAAACCAATGCAGAGCTCCGTAAGCACCATCGTGGCCTGAATGCCACCCAGTGCGAGCTTGCCGCCAAACTGGCCGACGATATAGGTACCGATAAGCGTGTAGGCCTGCTGAAAAAACGAGCTAAAGAAGATGGGAACGCACAGCGACAGCAATTGCTGCCAAATAACACCTTGCGTTACATCGATAGCCGTAGATTTCTTAGCCACACGCCCTCCCCACAAGCATACGACAAACAACAAAACAGCAATTTAAAACCAAAGCCAAAACCAGCTTAGCACCGACTGGCGGCGACCGAAACACCTCGAATTAGAGCGCGGTGCGGAATAACTGCCTAGTGATACAGCCCCGGCTGGTAGTGATACTCATTGCTCACGTGCGGACACAGCTGCCAAAAGGCAACGGCACTCGCCGCGGCCACGTTGAGCGAATCGACCCCGTGCGCCATCGGAATGCGCACGGCTCGGTCGCAGCCTGCGATAGTCTTGGCGCCCAAGCCGGTACCCTCGGTACCCATAAAGATTGCCAAGCGGTCAATCTCCTGCAGCACGGGATCGTCCAGCGATACGGAATCGTCCGTCAACGCCATGGCAGCACACGAAAAGCCGGCATTGTGCAGCGCAGCCAGGCCATCGTGCGGCCACACGCGCGCCTCGCTGCCAATACGCGTCCACGGCACCTGAAACACCGTGCCCATGCTTACACGAGCCGAGCGACGATACAGCGGGTCGCAGCACGTCGGACTGACCAAAATACCGTCGACATTGAGCGCAGCGGCCGAGCGGAAAATCGCACCCACGTTCGTGTGGTCGACAATACCCTCGAGCACGCACACGCGCACCGGGCGCTCGCCCGCCGCCTCGACGACGCCACCCAAGAACTCATCAACCGGAATCTGGCGCGGACGACGAAACGCCGCGAGCGCACCGCGCGTCACGTTAAAGCCCGTCAACTGCTCCATAAGCTCCATGGAGGCCACGAACACAGGAACCGGATCCGCGCCCTCGCGCACAAACAGACGCTCAAACAGCGGCATCATCTGGTCGAGCCAGCGTTCACCCAAAAGAAAGCTCACCGGCTCGTATCCGGCACGCACCGCGCGCTCGATAACCTTGGCGCTCTCGGCGATAAAGATGCCCTTTTGCGGCTCCAGCACGCAGCGCAGCTCGCGCTCGGTCAATCGAACGTAGGCATCGAGCCGCTCGTCATCGAGCGAATCAATTCGCAGAACCTCAACGGCATCAGTCATAGCAGCCAGCCCACACCCTTCTTTACAGCACATCTATACCAAACGAGGCGACGCTAAGCGCCGCCCCATACATTCAATCAACCCGATGATACCGTTCACGCCAGGCGATTTACGCCTCGATGCGACGATACGTCACGAACTCATAATTGACGCCCTCGTCACCCTCACCGGCGGCAATCGTCGCGACCCCGCTACGCTGCGCAATCTCCCACGCGGGATCGGCGTCCAAGTCGGGAAAGTACGTGTCCACGACATGCACGCAGTGGTTATGCGTGACCTCGGCCTCGACGCAATACGGCAAAAACTGCCGATACACATCGCCGCCACCGATCACCCATGCAACAGGCTCATCGGCAACCGCGGCGAGCGCTTCGTCAATGCTATGCACCACGTCGACGCCCTCGGGCGCAAAATCCTCGTCGCGCGTGAGTACGATATTGCGGCGGTTCTTGAGCGGACGCCCACCGGGAAAACTCAACAGGGTCTTGCGCCCCATAATAACCGGGCAACCTTTGGTGCACGCCACAAAATGGCGCATGTCGGCGCGATTGGACACCACCATGTCGCCCTCGCACCCAATGCCCCAATCCTCACACACGGCGACGATAGCAGATAGCTTACACGTCATGAGCACCACCTACACCGCAATGGGAATGTTCTTGACCTGCGGGCCGTGCTCATAGCCCTCGACGATCAGGTCATCGGTCGTAAACGCATAGAAGTCATGCACATCGGGGTTGAGCGTTACCTTGGGTGCCGCAAACTGCGGACGCTCGATAAGCTCGCGGACGATATCGACATGACGATCATAGATATGGGCGTCGGCGATCACGTGCAGCAGCTCACCGGGAATCATATCGACCGACTGCGCGACCATCATCAGCAAAATGGCGTACTGGCACACGTTCCAGTTGTTCGCGGCCAAAATGTCCTGGCTGCGCTGGTTGAGAATCATGTTGAGCGTCGGCTTGTCGTCCTGAGGACGCTGCGTCACGTTATAGGTCACGCTATAGGCACATGGATAAAGGTGCATCTCGGACAGATCGCTAAACACGTACGTATTGGTCATAATGCGGCGACTATACGGCGTGTGCTTAAGGTCGTACAGTACACGGTCCATCTGGTCGAAGTCGCCCTCGGCGTAATGGCTCTTCTGACCAATCTGATAGCCGTAGGCTTTACCGATGGAACCGGTCTCATCGGCCCACTCATCCCAGATATGGCTGTTGAGGTCATGCACGTTATTGGACTTCTTTTGATAGATCCACAGAATCTCGTCCATGGCAGACTTAAGCGCCGTACGACGCAGGGTGAGCGCGGGGAACTCCTCGCGCAGATCATAGCGCGCCGTGACACCAAAGTTTTTAATGGTATAGGCAGGGGTGCCGTCCTCCCACACCGGACGGACCTTTTGGCCCTCGGTGGTGGTGCCATGGTCCAAGATATCGCGGCACATGGTTACAAACTGCTGATCAGCTTTGCTCATTGACCCTCCTGTCAGTCGCCTATAAGCGAGATTTATTGTAGCCCAGGCGCGCGAGTGTCGAATTGGACACTTAGTCCGGCACACGCAATGCACGGCAGCGCGGCTCCGCATGCGGCAACGAGGCATCTTAGCCTTTTTCTGACATATGACAGAAATGCCTTGCGCCCAACGACTAACGCGTTATCCTATTGTTGACATATGTCAGATAAGGAGTGTGCATGGCAGGAAGACGCGAAAAACTGCGCCGCGTCGGGATCATCCCCGAATACCGCGGCTTTACCCCCGATGGCCTGGCCAGCGGTGATGCCATCGACATGACCGTCGACGAGCTTGAGGTGCTGCGCCTGTGCGACCTGGAAGGTCTCAACCAAGAGGCGGTCGCCCAGCAGATGGGCATCGCCCGCGCAACGGTGGCGGCCATTTGCAGCCGCGCGCATCGCAAGGTGGCCGAAGCGCTGGTCAACGGACGAGCGCTCGTCATCGCGGGCGGCAATATCGCGTACTCCCCCATCGCCACGACGACGGCCGCATGGCCAGCAAAGGAGGTCGGCACCATGAGGGTGGCAACGACGTACGACAACGGCAACATCTTTATGCACTTTGGCCGCAGCGAGCAGTTCAAGATCTACGACATCCAGGATGGCAAGGTGCTCAACGAGCAGGTCGTAGGCACCGGTGGCACCGGCCACGGCGCCTTGGCGGGCCTGCTTGCCAACGGTGGCGTTGACACGCTCATTTGCGGCGGTATCGGCGGCGGCGCTATCAACGCGCTTGCCCAAGCCGGCATCACGGTCTATGCGGGCGCCCAGGGCAGCTGCGATGCCTGCGTCGAGGCCCTCATTGCCGGCACGCTCGCACAGAACGGCGAGGCCACCTGCGACTGCCATGGACATGATCACGAGCACATCCACGAGCATGGCGAGTCCTGCGGCTGCCACGGTCACCACGACCATGACGGGCACGAAGGCTGCGGCTGCCACTAGCGGCAAGCACCTCGTCGAGAACGCGCTTCCACGCGTGCGACAACCAGCGAACAAACGGCGAAGGCCGCCTGGAATACCATCCAGGCGGCCTTCGCCATACACGACTCAACTAGTCGTTACTTCTTGTTGCGCATCTGCGCTTCCATCTGGCGCAGCAGGTCCATATCGGACTTGGGGCCGCCCGTTCCCAGGCCGCCCATGCCGCCCAGCCCCATGGCATCCAGACCGGGAATATTGGGCATGCGCATCTTTTTGCCCTTCTTACCCTTCTTGCCCTTCTTGCCGCCGGCCTGCGCCTGATTGGCCATCGTGCGCATGCGGCCCATCATCTTATTCATCTCGCCCCACTGCTTCATAAGGCTATTGACCTCGGTGGGGGTCACGCCGGCGCCCTTGGCAATGCGGGCACGGCGCTGGCCGTTGATGATGGAGGGGCGAAGGCGCTCCTCCTTGGTCATCGACATGATGATGGCCTCGTTCTTATCGAAGATACCTTCGTCCAGGTTACCACCCATCTGGTTAAGCGCACGCTGGCCACCGGGGAGCATGCCCAGAATGCCCTTCATGCCGCCCATCTTCTTGACGGCCTTCATCTGGTCGAGCATGTCGTTCATGGTAAAGCCCTCGCGCAGCATGCGCTCGGCGGCCTCGAGCTGCTCGGCGTCGGCCGCCTCCTGGGCCTTCTCGATAATGCCGACAACGTCGCCCATACCCAGAATGCGCTTGGCCATACGATCGGGGTAGAACGGCTCCAGCGAATCGGGCTTCTCGCCCATGCTCACAAACTTGATGGGCTTGCCGGTCACCTGGCGCACGGAAAGCGCGCCGCCGCCACGGGCGTCGCCGTCGAGCTTAGAGATGATCACGCCGTCAAAGTCGGTGCGCTCGGCGAAGGTCGAGACGACGTTGACGATATCCTGACCGGTCATGGCATCGACGACCATCAGCACCTGATCGGGCTTGACGGCCTTCTTGATGTCCACGGCCTCCTGCATCATCTGCTCATCGATCTGAAGACGTCCGGCGGTATCGACGATGACCACATCGCGCAGGTGGTCGACGGCCTCCTGGATGGCGCCCTTGGCGATATCGACCGGGTGCGCACCGTCGCCGCGGAAGACCGGTACGCCGATCTCGCCACCGAGCGTGGCCAGCTGGTCGGCAGCAGCGGGACGGTAGACGTCGCACGCGGCGAGCAACGGCGAGCGACCCTGCTTCTTGAGCAGGTAGGCCAGCTTTACGGCAGCCGTGGTCTTACCGGAGCCCTGCAGACCCACAAGCATGATGACATTGGGAATACGGTTGCTAAAGACGAGCTTGCTCTCGGTGGAGCCGAGCATCTCGGTAAGCTCGTCGAGCACGATCTTGACGACGTTTTGCGCCGGAGAGAGCGACTCCATGACCTCAGCGGTCATGCAGCGCTCCTTGGTCTTGGCGACGAACTCCTTGACGACCTTAAAGTTAACGTCGGCCTCGAGCAGCGCCATGCGAATATCGCGCATGGCCGAAGTAATATCGGCCTCGGTAAGCTTGCCCTTGCCGCGCAGGCGGTCAAATGTGTCGTTGAGGCGATCGCTCAGGGAATCAAACACTAGTCACTCCTTAATTGGACTCGCCCACCAGGGCGCGGCAGAAATCTTTGGCATTGAACTCCTGCAGGTCATCGACCTGCTCGCCCACGCCCACGCGCAGGATCGGGAGCTTGAGTTTCTCGGCCACGGCCATGGCGATACCGCCCTTAGCCGTGCCGTCGAGCTTAGTCATGATAATACCGTCCAGGCCCAGCGCCTCGTTAAACTCGAGCGCCTGGTTCAGACCGTTTTGGCCCGTCGCGGCGTCGATCACAAGCACGACCGAAACCGGCATGGGACCGGCGGCCATATTGGCGGCGCGCTTACGGGTCACATTGACCACCTTGGCAAGCTCGCGCATGAGCTCAGGGCTCGTGTGCAGACGGCCGGCGGTATCGATGAGCACCAGGTCGCTGCCGCGCTTATCGGCCTCGTCGAGCACGTCATAGCACACGCTCGCCGGATCGGAGCCGCGGTCACGCTTGATAACCGGTACGCCGGCACGCTGCCCCCACACATCGAGCTGCTCGATGGCGGCGGCGCGGAAGGTGTCGGCCGAACCGATCACCACGTTCTTGCCGCGGGCAGCCATGGCGCTCGCGATCTTACCGACCGTCGTGGTCTTGCCGGCACCGTTAATGCCCACAAACAGCACGCAACTCGGCGTATCGGAGAACGGATCTCGCTCGATGGGCACAAAGTGCTGCTCAAGCTGCTCGGCCAGGGCACGGCGAAGCTGCGGAGCGGTCTTGAGGTTCTTCTTGGCCGCGGCATCGCGCAGGTCATCGGAGACCTTGATAGCGACCTCGGCGCCCATGTCACCCATGACGAGGGTGTCCTCCAGGTCCTCCCAAAAATCCTCGTCGACCTCGCCGCCAAAGTAGAAGACCTCGTTGAGGGCCTCGCGGCTGCGCTCAAGTCCGCGCGAGAGAGCATCGAAGAATCCCATTATGCATTCACGACCTTTCCGGTTTCGCGATCGAGTTTTTGAGAGACGACGCGACTGACGCCGTCGGCTTGCATCGAGACGCCATAGAGGACGTCAGCGTCCTCCATAGTACGGCGCTGATGCGAGATAACCAAGAGCTGCGTATCGGAACGCAACACATCGAGCGCGCCGATGAGCTTGGACAGGTTGGCGTCATCGAGCGCCGCCTCGACCTCGTCCAGCACATAGAACGGCACCGTGCGCGTGCGATACACGGCAAAGAGCAGGGCGAGCGCCGTCAGACTCTTCTCGCCGCCCGACATGAGCATCATCTTGGTGATGCGCTTGCCGCGCGGCTGCGCCACGACCTCGATACCCGTCTCGGCAGGATGCTCGGGATCGGTCATCTCCAGATGAGCCTGGCCGCCCGGGAAGAGCATAGCGAAGATCTCGCGGAAGTTCGCGTCGACCTTCTCAAACGTCACCAGGAAGGCTTTGCGCATCTTGCGATCAATGGCCACCGTGATCTTGGTGAGCGCCTTGCGCGCGCTCTCCAGATCGGCCAGCTGCTCCTCGATGTAGTCGGCGCGACGCTTGAGCTGCTCGTACTCCTCCATGGCAACTTGGTTAACGGGACCAAGGTTGTTGATCTGGCGCACAAGCTGGTTGAGTTCGCGCTCGGCGGCATCGCGGTCCGTGGGCGCCGGAAGCATGAGCGCTTCCTCGAGTACCGTGGTGCCATCGGCGGTAATGGCCTTAATGGCGGCCTCTACCTGCACCTCGAGCTTGCCACGCGCGACCTTGAACTCGTTTTGCGCGGCGGAGGCGGTATCGACTCGCTCCTTAGCGCGGGCAACCCCTGCCTTGGCATCCTCGATGGTCTTCTTGAGCGAAGCGGAGTCCGCCTCCTCCAGAGAGGCCTGGTCACGCAGGCGCGCTGCCCAATCCGACGCGCGTTCCAACAGGGCATAATAGCGTTCGTGCATGGGGTCGACGCGCAGGCGCAGCAGCTCGAGCGAGCGCGAAGCCTGGCGTGTTCCGCGGATACGACGGTCGATGCCCTCAAGACGATGCTCAAGGTCGGGCACGCGGCCCTTCAGCGAACGCAGGCGCTCGCTCGTCTGGGCCTTGCGCGCCTTGGCCTCGGCGAGCTTACCGGCGGCCTCGGAATCGTCACGGCGAACGCGATCGAGCTCATCGTTGGCCTCGGCAATCTGGAGACCCAGGTCGCTTGCCTGTGCACGCGCCTCGTCACGCGAACGGGTGAGCTCGTCAACGCGCGGGCGCGCGGCACGAACGGCCTCGGCAGCCTGCTCGCGGCGCTTGGAGATGCGCACGCGCTCGACCTCGGCATTGTTGGCGCTTTGCTCCAGGCGGCCGATCTCGGAGAGCAGCGAGCGGCGCTCGCCCTCAAGACGGGCGATCTCACCGGCGGCATCGCCCTCGGCGGCACGGGCCTCCTCGACGGCAGCGTTGGCCTCAACGACTTGGTCCGAAGCATGCTCAAAGATGGCAGCCAGATCGGGTTCCAGGCCCTCGAGCTCACGGATGCGGCGCTTGCGCTCCAAGGCACCCAAAGCCTCGCCGGCATCAAGCCCCACGCGCACCAGGCCGCCGCAGGCGACGCGGGCGCCATCGGGGGTCACGTAAGTCACGCCTTCAACGACCGGCGCCGACAGCGCTGCAGCAAGATCGTCAACGACGTAATAGCCGCCGAGCAGCGCCTCGACGACGGGACCGTAGCCTGCGCGCACGGACAGACGATCAACCAGACGGGTACCGGAGGCGCCCTCAGCGGCGGTAGAGCCGCTCACGCCGCGCGCCACCAGCAGTGCCTCGCCCGAGGCCTTCTTCTGGTCCAGAGCCGTACGACCGGCACGCTCAAGCGCAGACGTATCGTCGAACAGCAGCGCATCGATATCGCCGGCGAGCAATAGCTCAACCAGGCCCTCAAGCTCGCGAGGGGCTTCGAGCACATCGCCCAGGCGACCCGTTACGTCATCGCCCAGCGCACCCACCAGACGGCTCACGAGCGGCGAGCTGTCGGCCATGCGCGCATCAAGCTTCTTTTGGCTGGCAAGCTCCGAGCGCACCTCGGATAACTTGTTGCGCGCCTCGCTCTCACGATTACGCAAGTCCTTCAGGGCCGCACGGGCGACCTCGGTGGCCTCACGCGCATCGACCTGGGCCTGGCGCGCCTCCTCAAGAGCGCCCTCAAGCTCCTCGGCGCGGTCGCGACGGCTCTCGAGCGAGGCCGTGACCTCCTCGAGCTGTTCATCAATCTGCTCCAGGCGCGAGGCATACATGTTGTCCTCGACCTCGGCATTGCTCAAGGAATCCTTCACCTTGGCGAGCTCGAGCGCGGCGTTATCGGCTACGCGCTGCACATCGCGTTGTTCACGCGTGAGCTTCGAAATCTGATTGTCGAGCGCCACGCGCCGCTCGTGGAGCTCGGCGGCGGCAGGACCAGCGGCGTCAACGTCCTCCTGGGCCTGCATATGCGCACCGGTCACTTCCTCAAGCTGCGCACGCGCGTCCTCGAGCTCCTCGACCACGCGACGACGCTGATGCTCGGAGCTCGAAATCTGACCGCGCATGTCAGACAGGCGCGACACCATGTTGTGGCCCTTTTCTTCGAGCAGGCGCATGTCGGAGTTAATGCGGCCGACCACATCTTGCATATGGCGGCGTTGCTCGCCCAGGTCGCCCACAAACAGGCCCTTTTCCTCGAGCATGACCTGGAGCTTCTCGAGCTCGCGCTCCTTTTCGCCCAAGCGGTACTGCGCAAGCTCAAGCTCGGCCGCGCCCTCCTTGGAGCGGCTCTCCAGGTCGTTCCACTGCGACTGCAGCGAACGCAGCTCATCGACGGCCAGCATCTGCGTAAGCTCGTTCGCGCGCGAGGACAACTCTTTGTACTTGCGCGCACGATCGACCTGACGCTCCAGCGGTCGCAGCTGACGGGCGATTTCCTTATTGATGTCGCGGGCACGCGTCAAGTGCTCGTCCATCGACTTAATCTTTTTGAGCGCACGCTCCTTGCGGCGCTTGTGCTTGGAGATGCCGGCGGCCTCCTCGATGAGGGCGCGGCGCTCCTCGGGGCGGCTCTGCAAAATGGCGTCGAGCTTGCCCTGGCTGATGATGGAATGCGTATCCTTGCCCAGGCCCGAATCGTGCAGGATGTCCTGAATGTCCATCAGGCGGCACGGACTCGAGTTGATGAGGTACTCGCTTTCGCCCGAGCGATACATGCGACGGGTGATGGCGACCTCGTCAAAATCGACGGGCAGCATATGGTCCGAGTTATCGAGCACCAGCGTGACCTCGGCGACACCCACCGGCTTGCGCGCTGACGAGCCCGAGAAGATGACATCCTCCATGGCCTGGCCGCGCAGCTGCTTGGCGCTCTGCTCGCCCAGGACCCACAGAATCGAGTCAGAGATGTTCGATTTTCCCGAGCCGTTGGGACCGACGATGACGGTCAGACCCGGCTCAAACGTCATATGGGCGCGGTCGGCAAACGACTTGAACCCTTTGAGCGTGAGGGACTTGAGATACACGGTTCCTCGCTTAAACAGGCTTCTTGTTGAGAATCACGCCGTTGGTGGTGTAGCCCATGCGGTCAAGCGCCTCGAGAGCAGCGGCTCCCTCGGCTTCTTTCTTTGAGGAGCCGGAGCCGCGACCCTGACGGATGCCATCGATCAAAACCACGGCGGTAAAGGTGGGCGCATGCGCCGGGCCCTCGGAGCCAACGAGCTTGTACGCCGGGGGCTCGTGACCGTCGGCTTGCACACACTCCTGCAAAAACGACTTGGGGTTCGCAGGATGCTCGGCACGCTCGGAAGCCAAATGCGGCTTAAGCGTACGGTGAATGAACTCCGCCGCGGCATCCCAGCCGGCATCCAGGTACAGCGCTCCCACGAGCGACTCGTAGACGTTCTCGAGGGCCGAATGCAGGCCGCGCGCACCGGTACCGGTCTCGGAGGCACCAAAGATGATGATGTCGTCGATGCCCAGCTCGTGAGAAACCTCGGACAGCGTAGCACCCGAGACAAGCGACACCTTCAGGCGCGTGAGCTTGCCCTCGTCAAACTCCGGATAGGACTCAAACAGGGAGCGTGCGACCACAGCGCCCAAAATGGAATCGCCCAAGAACTCAAGGCGCTCATAGCTGGCAGAAACCGGCTGGCCCTCGACTGCCGAGGGATGCGTAAGCGCCGCGCGCAGCAGCACCTTATTATTGAACTCATGGCCCAGGATTTCCTGGGCGCGCGTAAGTCGTTCAGACAAAGCCAAGACCTAGGCCTCCCTGGCGTTTTCGATAGCGTCGACGGCGTCGGCGACAGAGTTGAGCGAGAGCAGGGTCTCGTCATCGATCTCGAGGTTGAACTCGTCCTCGATAGCCGTAACCAGCTGCAGGCGCTCGAGCGAGTTGGCATCGAGGTCGTCAAAGGTGGTCTCCTCGCTAATTTCGGCAACATCGACGCCCAGAACGTCAGCAGCGACCTCGGCGATCTTGTCGAAGATTTCGGAGCGGTCCATAGCGCTTCCTCTCATAGTGCATGAATACCAAAAAATGGTACCGCCCGGGCGGTACCAAGACACGGTTCTGATTCTACCCCACGACGCACGCCCCGAGACGCATAACGCCGCTGTTATAAAACGATGCCGTCCATGGAGTTGGCGACATTCTCGACCAGCCCGGCGCGCACGGCTTCGGCCGCCGCAAGCGTACCGTTTTTAACAGCCTCGACTGAGGTGGCACCATGGCCGATCAGGACCACGCCGCGCAGGCCCAGAAGAATCGCGCCGCCCTTGGCGTCGCCAGAGAGCTTGGCCTTAATCTCGCGCATCTGCTTTTTAATGAGCAGCGCGGCGATCTTGCTGCCGAGCGAGGCCATAAAGGCGCCCTTGAGCTCCTGCAGCAAAAACTTGGCAGCGCCCTCAGTGGCCTTGAGCGCAATATTGCCCGACATGCCATCGGCAACGATGACATCGAAGTTACCTGAGGTGAGGTCGGTGCCCTCGCAGTTACCAACAAAGCCGGGAACGGCGGCCTTCATAGCAGGGAAACAGGCCTTGGTAAAGTTGGAGCCCTTCTCGTCCTCGGTGCCGTTGGCGAGCAGGCCCACGCGAGGATGCTCGATGCCCAGGACGACGCGGGCATAGGCGCTGCCCATCTGGGCAAAACGCACCATATCGTCAACCTCGACATCGGGGTTGGCACCCATGTCGCACAGCACCGTCAGACCGCCGGCGCGATTGGGCAGTGCATTGGTCAGACAGGGGCGCACCGGCTGCTTCTTGCCTTCGGCCTGATACCTAAACGGCGTCACGTAGGCGGTGGCAGCGGCGGTCATGGCACCGGTCGAGCCGGCGGAGAAGAACGCATCCGCGTTGCCCTTCTTAATGGCGCGGCAAGAAAGCACGATCGACGACTTACGCTTGGTCATCACGGCGCGAATGGGATCGTCATCCATGGCGATAACGTCAGGTGCCTCAAGGGCCTCAACACGTGCATGGGAAGCTGCAAAGGGATTGACGATTTCGGCGGGGCCAGCTGCCAAGACCTCGATATCGGGATCGGCGGCAAGCGCAGCCTCGATACCATCGAGAACAACCTGAGGTTTCTCGTCTCCGCCCACAACGTCTACACAAACGCGAACGTTACTCATATACATGCTCCTTATACAAAAATGGCCGACTCACTGAGCCGGCCATTGTGGTTCCATTTGGAACGGCATCGCATCCAGAGTATACCGTTACTCGGTAACGATAACCTCGCGGTCCTTGTAGAAACCGCAGCTGGGGCACACGTGGTGCGGAAGCTTGACAGCGCCGCAACGGGGGCACGTGGACTGAGCCGCAGCCGAGATCTTCATGTTGGCGGAACGACGGGTGTGAGTGCGGATACGACCCTGCTTTTGTTTAGGTACGGGCATAGTGACCTTCCTTATGAACTATCCAGTGTGGCGATTACGCGCAAGTAGCGATACTACCACAGTTTTACTCATCGAGCTTGAGATTCTTCAATGCTGCAAATGGATTTTCCGTGGCAGCGGCCCATTCTGCCTCTGCCTGGGCGGCGCAATCGCATTGCTCGACGTTGAGATTGCAACCGCAGGTGGGGCACAGACCACGGCAATCGGGCTTGCAGAGCACCACAAACGGCGTGTCCATAACGACCGCGTCATTGATGGGCTCACCCAGATCGACGATGCGGTCCTCACCCAGGAGCTCGTAGCCGTCCTCGTAGGCCTCGGGATCCTCGGGCTCCTCAAAGAGGTAGAACTCCTCGATCTCTCCGGCGATATCAAACGAGGCGGGCTCCAGGCAACGGTCGCACTCACCGGTGGCGTGCGCGCGGACCATGCCCGTGAGCAAGACACCGGTACCGGCATTGGTAAAGACTACGTCGTAGTCGATGCCGTCCTGTAGCTGGTACTCCTTCTCGCCCACCGTGTAGGTGGCGACATCGACCTTACCGGTCAGCGGAAACGAATCTCCAGGAAACTCGAGCTGCTCGGAAAGATCGACGGTAACGCTCGGGAACTCAGCCATTACCACTGACCATTCTGCTGGGCGGCACCCTCGTTGAGCTGCTGACGGCAACGGGTAACGGTGCCGGTCAGGCTCTTGAGGTTCTCCTCCAGGTGCGTAAAGACCTGCTCTGCGTAGTCCTCGGCAGCATAACGCGTCTCGCGCTCGTACTGCTGGGCACGATCGCGGATGTCGTCGGCCTGCTGCTGCGCAAGGCGGACAATCTCCTGCTCACCGGCAATGGTGAGGGCCTGCTGCTGAGCATCGGCGATGATGGAATCGGCCTGAGCGGCGGCGGAAGCCATAAGCTCCTCGCGCTCTTTGAGGATACGGCGGGACTTCTGCCATTCCTCGGGATAGCTCATGCGGATCTCATCGAGGATGTTGAAGAACACGTCGGCGTCGATGACCTTGAACTGAGCGTTCTTGCCGAAAGGCGGCTTGGCTTCCTCGATCAGCCCTTCGAGCTCATCGACCAAGCTGACGATCCTATCGCCAGGAAAATTCTCGCCCGGCATCCGGTCTCCTTTCATAGGTAACATATCATCGTGCTAGTTTACCACATGCCACCAGGCAATAAAAAACGTCACGAAAAGCGATGTCTGAGCGCTTCGACCACGTTGGGCGGCACAAACGTCGATACATCGCTGCCGAGCGAGGCGATCTGGCGAACGACCGAGCTCGAGATGTAACCGTACTGCGGAGCACTCATGACAAAGATGGACTCCAGCTCGCTATCCAAGCGACAATTGAGGTCGGCCTGCTGCAGCTCATACTCAAAGTCGGTCATGGCGCGCAGGCCCTTGACCACGGCCCCCGCCCCCTGCTCACGAGCGAAGTCGACCAAGAGGCCGGTAAAGGGCAGGACTTCGACGCCGTCGATATCACCGAGCGCCTCGCGGGCCAGCGCCACGCGCTCATCGAGCATAAACGTGGTGCCCACACCGTTTTTACCCTGCGACTCTGCAACAGCGACGATCACACTGGGAAAGATGCGGCGGGCGCGGCGGATCACATCGATATGGCCAAACGTGATGGGATCGAAGGTGCCCGGGACGATCACGCGGTTGATGGTGTCATTCATGGGCGTCCTCCTGAAACGTCGTGGCATCATTGTTGTCAGCATCGGTGCCGGCGCTATCGCCCTCACCATCGTCATCGCCGACCCAACGGAGCAGGTCGACCGAGGTAATGCCGTAGCGCTTCTCACGTACAGTCTCAAAGTCTGCCGGATGCGCGCCCGCATCGGCGGCGGCATGCTCAAACAGGGCGTAAGCGCCAGACGCAAGCAGACCCTGCTGGGCCAGATTCTGCAGCAGTTCCTCGACCGGCTCGGCACCAAAAGCATAGGGCGGGTCGAGCAGGACCAGATCAAAGGGGCCGCCCGGTACACGACCGCGTGAGGCACTCGTCAGCATGTCGCCCGTGACCACGCGCCAACGCGCACGGTCATGGCAGAGCGACTCGATATTCTTGGTAATGAGCCGCGCGGCGTTGCGATCGATCTCAAACGTCGTGAGCGAGCGGGCCCCACGAGAGAGCATCTCTAACCCTAAGGCACCGGAGCCGCCAAAGGCGTCCAACACACGAACCTCGTCCAAATCGAAATCGAATGCCGACATGACCATAGATGCGCACGCCTCGCGCACGCGATCAGTCGTGGGGCGGGTGACATCGCGACCACGGGGCTCCTCGATCTTACGACCGCGCCATTCGCCGCCGATGATTCTCATCCTCCGCTGACCTCCTTAAAGATATGTCGATAACGCATGGCGACCGCGTCGCGCAAGGGACGCGTCGCCACAGAGTCAAGGTTGCAAGCATACCGCAAGAGCTCGACCGCGTCCAAATGGGCCCACTCGATCAGCTCCTCGTCGGCGTCCAGGTCGACAAAGCGCAGGGTCACACCACCATGCTGGCGATAACCCAGGATCTCGCCTTCATGGCGCAGGCGCAGGTCCATCTGGGCGAGCGTAAAGCCGTCCGAGGTCTTTTCGAGCGACTGGAGACGGTCTTGTGCCGCCGATGCGCCGCCGTTGCCCTTGGAGTGCGTCATGACCAGGCACGTGCCCGACACACTGCCACGGCCCACGCGGCCGCGCAGCTGGTGCAGGGCAGCCAATCCAAAGCGCTCGCCGTTCTCGATGACCATGACGGTGGCGTTAGGCACGTCGACGCCCACCTCGACCACCGTAGTCGAGACGAGCACGTCAATCTCGCCACGCTTGAAGGCATCGATAACCTGGTCCTTCTCCCCCGCCGGCATGCGGCCGTGAAGGCGCTCGACGGTAAGCCCCGGCAACGCAAGACGCAGTCGGTCGAGCTCGGTTGCCGTATCGTGCAGCGGCACGGGGACGGTTACGCGGCCCTCGTCGTCGCGAGCAATACCGGGCACGTCTTCCAGCTCATCGGCCGAGTCACTCGGCTCCACGAGCGGACAAATCACGTAGGCCTGCTGACCCTTTTCATGCGCCTCGCGGATGGCGCCATAGGCGAGGTCACGGCTCGACTCGGTGAGCACGCGTGTCGTCACGCCAGCACCAGGGACGGGCCGATGGCGAATGATGCTCGTGTCCAGATCGCCGTAGACCGAAAGCGCCAGCGTACGCGGGATGGGCGTCGCCGTCATAACGAGCAGATCGGCACCCGGCCCCTTCGCGCGCAGGGCGTTGCGTTGGCCCACACCAAACCGGTGCTGTTCATCGATGACCACGAGCGACAGATGCTTGAACGCAACGTTATCCGAAAGAACCGCGTGGGTGCCAAAGAGCACGTCAAGCTCGCCCGATTCCAGCTGGGCATGGATCCGGTCGCGCTCTGAGGCCGGCGTGGCACCCGTCAGAAGCGCCCAGGACATGCCGGCCTGCGAGAGCAGAGGGCCGGTCTTATCGGCATATTGGCGCGCCAGAACGCCCGTGGGCGCCATAACGCAGGCCTGCGTACCGCTATCGGCAGCCACAGCCAGCGCGCAAACGGCAACGGCGGTCTTACCGGTACCGACATCGCCAAGCAGCAGGCGGTTCATCACGCGCCCGCCATCGCACATGTCGTGCAGAATGTCTTGGAATGCGGCCTCCTGCTCGTCGCTCAGCGAAAACGGCAGGGCTTGCTTGAGCGCGGCCAGGTGCTCGCCCGCGGTGTGGGCATAGGGCACCACATCGACCTGACCGCCGTCGTTGCGCAGACGCAGCGCCAGCTGCAGGTAGAGGCACTCCTCGTATGCCAGCCGTGCGCGCGCGATATCGCGCTCGGCCATGCTCGAGGGAAAGTGGATCGATCGAAGCGCGCGGGCATTGCTCATCAAGCGACGCTTAACGCGTAAGCGTGCCGGAATGGGATCAAAGGGATTGCCGACGACCTCGAGCGCGCCGCTTACGATGCGGCGCATCCACGCCTGGCTCACGCCATCACTCACGTAATGGACCGGCAGGATAGTGCCCGCGGCACGCCCTTCCTCGAGCTTTTCAAAGTGCGGCGAGGCCATCTGCTTAAAACCGTAGGCAAACTCAACCTTGCCCATCACGGCCAGGCGGTCGCCCTGCTTAAGCTGCTGGGCAATCCAGGGCTGGCGGAAAAAGGCGACCTGCAGCACGCCCGTCTCGTCAATGAGTGAGACCTCAGTCACCTGCATGCGCGGACGCGGCTGCTTTTGAACGATACGGTCGACCGTGGCGATGATGGTGCACACGGTACCGATGGGCGCCATCTCGATAGACCAAGAACGGGTAAAGTCGAGGTATCGATGAGGGATATGGAGAAGGAGGTCCCCCACCGTCCGAATTCCCAGACGGCGAAGGGCCTCCTCACGTTTACCCGAAACATATTTGAGTCGCGCGATATCCTCGTCGAGCGCATTGCTCTGGGCAAAGCGATCCGAGACGCGCGGCACGGAGCAGAGCTCGGACATGGGCAGATGCCTACTCGATCGAGAAGATCACGGGATAGAGCGGCTGCTCGCCACGATGGGCGTCGATCTCCAGGTCGGGCTGAGCCTCCTCGATAGCGTCGACGATCTCCTGGAAGGCCTCATCGGACAGCTCCTCGCCGGCCAGAATCGTCAGCGCGTCACCCTCCTCTTCCTCCTGCATGCGGTTGATGCAGTCGAGCGTGACCTGCTTCACGTCGGAGCCGACCACGTCGATGGAGCCGGCGATGATACCCATGACGTCACCGGAGTGAATCGGAGAGCCATCAGATGCGCTGGAGTCGCGCACGGCGCGAGTGACCTCGCCATCGCGGACCTCGCTGATGGCGTCGACCATCGCGGCGACGGCGTCCTCGAGCTCGGAATCGGGCAGGACCGCGAACAGCGCGGAGAACGCCTGCGGAACGGTCTTGGTGGGAACGACGGCAACCTTCTTGTCCGTGCAGGCAGAAGCGGCAGCCTCGGCAGCCATGCGGATGTTGCCGTTATTGGGCAGGATGATGACCGAGGTCGCGTTGACCTGGTCCACCGCACCCAGCAGGTCGGCGGTCGAGGGATTCATAGTCTGGCCACCGGAGACGACCACGTCGACGCCAAGGGACTTGAGGATGTCGGCCTCGCCAGAACCGGCGGCAACGGCGACAAAGCCCAGGGCCTTCGCGGGCTCGGCGGCCTTCTCCTGATCCTCGTGGATCTTGGCGGTACGGTCGTGAGCCTCCATCTCCATGTTATGGATAAAGACCTCGTAGATCTGACCAAGCTGCAGCATATGCTCGAGCACCAGGTTGGGGGTGTTGGAGTGCACATGGATCTTGTAGTCGGGATAGGCGCCCACGAGCAGCTCACAGTCGCCCATGGAGCCTAGGAACTTAAGGCACTCGTCCTCGTCAAACGGGGCGTCGGCCTTAAAGAGGAACTCGTTACAGTAGCGGAACTCCGAGCCCTCCCAGTCATCGTTGGCCTCGATCTCAACGCGACCGAGGGCCGCATCGCGGGCAGAGCCGGCGGAGTCAAACGTGGCGGAGAAATCCTCGACAACGGTGCTGCGACCAAGCGCGGCGGCAACAAAGTTCTCCAGGAAGATGGCAAAGCCGAAGGCGCCTGAGTCGACCACGCCGTTCTCCTTCAGAACGGGCAACAGGTCGGGTGTGCGGGCGACGGACTGGTACGCCTCGACGACGATGGCGTCGAGCGCATCCTCGGCCGAGAACTTCTTCTTCTCGCACTCATCGGCCTTGGTCGAGACATCGCGCAGCACCGTGAGGATCGTGCCCTCGATGGGCTTGCGGACAGCCTGGAAGGCAACCTTGACGGCGCGACGGAAGGCGAAGGCGATGTTGGCGGACGTGATGGGCTCATCGGCAGAGACGAGACCCTCGGCCACACCGCGCAGGATCTGCGAGGTGATGACACCGGAGTTGCCGCGGGCACCCATCAGGGAGCCGTGGGTGATGGCGCCGGCGATGGCCTCCATGTCGGCATCGGCGGGAAGGGCGGAGAGCTCCTTGGTCACCGAGGCGAGCGTGAGCGACATGTTGGTGCCGGTATCGCCGTCGGGTACGGGGAAGACGTTGAGCTTGTTGATCTCCTCGGCCTTGTCGGAAACGGCAGCCGCAGCGATCGGAAAACAGGTGCGAATGGTCTTTGCAATCATGGGTATTTGAATCTCCGTTTTCGGATGCTAGTTCAGACGGCTCTTGAGCGCGTCGATATGGATGCCGATCTTAAGGCTGGCGGGATCGATCTGGGCGATCTCCTGCAAAGTGAAGGCAACGGAGCTCGAAAGATTGTGGCAGACGGACTTCATGTTGACGCCGTTCTCGAGCACGACGTGAAGATCGACCGTAAGGCCGTCCTCGTCGGCGGAGACAAGCACGCCCTTGCGGAGGCGCTGACCGGCAAGCAGGCGCACGCTCTCGGCGCCCTGGAGCTGCTCGGCCATACCGACGACGCCATAGCACGTCATCGCGGCATAACCGGCAATATCGGCAATAACGTCGTTCGAGACGCTCAGGCTGCCGTTAATGGTCTCAGACACAAGAATCTCCTTTTCTTGGTGCTCGCGGCACCATGTCGTGGGAGCAATCATTGCAATATTCTACAACGACCGCGCCATGTTGAGGTGGCGGGCCTCGGGATTACATCCTCGACACGAAATGTTGATACGGTAACGTTCGCGCCAAGCGATCGCGACAAAAAAACCCGCCGCATAAGCGACGGGTTTTACAACCTGGCTCCCCGGGTAGGACTCGAACCTACAACAGCGCGGTTAACAGCCGCGTGCTCTACCATTGAGCTACCGAGGAATTTAAAGCCCAACGGAAAGGGCTGGAAAATTCTGGCTCCCCGGGTAGGACTCGAACCTACAACAGCGCGGTTAACAGCCGCGTGCTCTACCATTGAGCTACCGAGGAATAGGTGCGTGCTCTCAAGCAACGAAGTTTATTATACGGACGAATCAGCTCAGGGCAAGAACTTTTTTAAGAAATTTTCCGACCTAGTCATTGGGGACGTTCTTAAACGACCAGTCATTCAAGAACGTCCCCAACGACTACATGAAAGCGCCCTCAAGCGGATGTGCTTGAGGGCGCCTCTTGCTTGACTAGCTTTCGATATAGTCCTTGAGCTTGCTCGAGCGGCTCGGGTGGCGAAGCTTGGCCAGAGTCTTGGACTCGATCTGGCGGATGCGCTCGCGCGTGACGCCAAACTCGCGGCCGACCTCCTCGAGCGTACGGGGATGTCCGTCGACAAGGCCAAAGCGCAGCTCGATAACCTTGCGCTCACGATCGGCAAGCGAATCGAGCACCTGGGTGAGCTGCTCCTGCAGCATGGAGAAGCTGGCCGCATCGGGCGGAACGATAGCCTGGGAGTCCTCGATGAAATCGCCCAGCTGGGAATCCTCTTCCTCGCCGATGGGGGTCTCGAGCGACACGGGCTCCTGCGAGATCTTCTGGATCTCGCGAACGCGGTCGGCGCTCATGTCCATCTCGGCACCGATCTCCTCGGGGGTCGGGTCGCGACCCAGGTCCTGAAGGAGCTGGCGCTGCACACGGACGAGCTTGTTGATGGTCTCGACCATGTGCACGGGAATACGGATGGTACGGGCCTGGTCGGCGATAGCGCGCGTAATGGCCTGACGGATCCACCACGTGGCGTACGTGGAGAACTTAAAGCCCTTCTGGTAGTCGAACTTCTCGACGGCGCGGATCAGACCGAGGTTGCCCTCCTGAATAAGGTCCAGGAACAGCATGCCGCGACCGACATAGCGCTTGGCGATGGAGACGACCAGACGCAGGTTTGCGCTGATGAGTGCCTGCTTGGCTTCGAGACCCACGTTCTCAATGCGCGTAAGACGACGCATTTCGGTACGCGTGAGCTCGAGCTCGCCTGCCTCGGCAGCCTCGAGCTTCTCGGTGGCCTCAAGACCGGCCTCAATCTTCATGGCCAGATCGACCTCTTCGGAGGCGGTCAGCAGGTCGACCTTGCCGATCTCCTTGAGGTACATACGGACCGGGTCGCCGGTCAGCATCACCGTGGAGGCATCGATGCCGCGCACGCGGGAGCGTGAACGGGACGTGCGCACGGTGCGCTTCTTCTTGCTCTTGGAAGAACCCATCTCGGCGTCGGCCTGACGGGCCATCTTGAGCTCGTGATCGTCGAGCGAGCCGGAATCGTGCTCGTCGTCGTCATCGAAATCGTCGGTATCGGTATCGTTATCGTCATCGTCGACGTCCATGGGGGCGTCGTCGTTACCGCTCGCGGAGATAATCTGGATGCCGCTGTTGCGCAGCGCGGAATACACCGCGGTGAGCTGCTCGTCAGAAACATCGATATCCTTCAGGGCGACCTGAATCTCGTCCTCGGTTACCGAAGTCCTGTTTGAGCCGTTGCCCATGAGCTTTGCAACGTAGGATTCCAGCCCAGTACCCGTGCTCTCAGTCTTTTTTGGCACAGATTCTCCCTTCATAGTCCACAGGACTCAATACTTTAGCACACACATTGACGTCTATACCCAAAAAGAGGGCTGGATATAGGCGAGAATACGCTGGTTGACCACAACATCTAGGCTTGTTCGGTGCCTGCGGCCTCCAGGCCAATCAAACGGAACGGGTCCGCCACGCCGCCGATTGACTTTTGCAGTTCGCGCTGACGCTGCGAATCCTGCGCGGCCTGCATGGTTAGCGCGCGACGGGCCTCATCATCGAGTGAACGGTCCTGGCGCAGCTTGGCCTGTGCGGCACGCATGCGACGCTTGATGGTGTAGAGCTCAAGCGTATCAAGCATAAACACGATGTTCGTCTCGGTGGGGTGCTTGCTCGTCGCGGAGATGCGCCCGGCACTCACAAGCGTTGCCGCATCGGGACACACTGAGCGCGCCGCATCCATGCAGGCTGCAGGATCGGTTCCCGGCGGCGTTGCCAGAACGGCCCATGCAATGGACTCGTGACGCGGGTCAACCCACTCGATGGAGCAGATGCGGTCGGCATACGTGCGGAACAGGTCGGGGTAGCTCGTGAGCATCGTCAACAGCTCGCGCTCCCCTGCCAAGGACTTGCGTTCAAGATCGGTAAGAACCATCGGCGCCGCCGCAGCCGGTGCGCCCGAACCGTCAGCCACAGGCACAGCGCCCATACCATCAGGCACATCGATCGGCGGCAGGTCGTCGACGACCTCCACGGGCGCGGCGCCGTAGGCATCGAGCGGGACGTAGTCGTACGGCTCTTCTTCGACCGGCGCGGACACCGGCGGCGTCGCGCCCGATGCCCAAGCACCGCGACCGGCATCGCGAGAACCCGACGCCCGACCGCCCGCGCTACCGGACCGCTCAGTCTGTGCCCGCTGGCGCTCATAGTTCTGCTCACGACGTCGTTCCGCATCCTCGCGCTTGGCGACATCGCGAAACACACGACCCGAGCTCGCGCGCACCGTCTCCAGATCCAAACCCAGCAGATCGGCAATCTGGATAAAGTACGTGTCGATCATATAGCTGTTGCGCAACGGATAGATAAGCGTCAGCGCATCTTCCAGCGCCTTAGCGCGACCGCCCGGCGTGGTGATGTCACTCGACTCCTGCAGCGAACGGTAGACAAAGTCCATAAGCGGCTCGGCAGCGTCGATGCGCGTCTGCAGTGCCTCGCCACCATGTGCGGTGATGAACTCCATGGGGTCGTTGCCGTCGGGGAGCACCACGCAGCGCAGGTCCATGGAATCCTGCTCGATAAACTGAATCGCGCGACGGGCGGCCTTCTGGCCCGCTGCATCGCCGTCGAACATATACACGATGCGCTTGGCAAAGCGAGTGAGCGTCTTGACGTGGTGCTCCGTGAGGGCGGTGCCCAGCGTGGCGACGACGTTTTTAATCCCCGCCTCCCAGCAGGCGATGCAATCGGTATAGCCCTCTACCACGATGGCGGTATCCTGCGCGACGATAAACTCCTTGGCCCAATTAAAGCCGTAGAGGTTTCGCTTTTTATGAAACACGCTCGTCTCGGCGGTGTTGAGATACTTAGGCTGGCCGTCGCCCATAATGCGACCGCCAAAGGCAATGTTGTGACCCTGCTCGTCAAAGATGGGGAACATCACGCGGTCGTAAAAGCGGTCGGCAAGCTGCCCGCGCCCGCGACTCACGGCAACGTTGGCGTCGATCATCTCCTGCGGGGTAAAACCCGCCTGGGACAGGTGCGACACCAGCGCGTTACGGCCCGGTGCAAAGCCCAGGCAGTAGCGGCGGCAGACGTCGCCGCCCATGCCGCGGCTGGCAAAGTACTCGCGCGGACGGCCGTCCTTACCGCGCATGAGCATGGTGTGGTAGAACTGGGCGGTCTCGGCGCACAGATCGTAGATGCGGGCACGCTTGGTGCCGCGCTCGCGGCGATCTCCGGTGTCATGCAGCTCAATACCCGCGCGATCGGCCAAGTAACGGATTGACTCGGGAAAGCTCAGGTTCTCGCGCTTCATGATATACGTGAAAACGTCGCCACCCTCGCCGCAACCAAAGCAATGCCACACCTGCGTGGCGGGGATAATGTGGAAGGACGGCGTCTTCTCGCCATGGAAGGGGCAGCATCCCCAAAACTCATGGCCGCGAGGCTTGAGCTCGACCGTTTCCTGCACGATGGCAACCAGGTCAGACGCAGCGCGTACCTGGTCTTTTTCCTCATCGCTAATCACGGATGCTCACCCCCTGATCGCCCAAGTTGTGACGAATATCCTCGATATTACCCTCGACGGTCGCGATCAACTCATCCAGCGAATCGAACACACGCGAGGGACGCAGCCAGCGCGTAAACGCCAGCGAAACGGAAGCGCCGTACAGGTCGCCCGTATAACCAATTAAATTAGCCTCGAGATGCGCAGATGCCGCATCGTCAGCATACGTTGGCGGCAGGCCGACGTTCACAGCAGCGGGCCACGCGGTGTCATCGACCAGCACCAGACCCTCATACACGCCATCGGCTGGCACCTGAATGCCGTCGGGAACCTGCAAGTTTGCCGTGGGAAAGCCCATGCCAGAACCCTCGTGACGGCCGCGAATAACACCGCCACGCACCATATACGGACGGCCGAGTAACCCAGCAGCAAGCTCCACATGGCCCTGTCCCAGCTCATGACGAATGCGGGTGGCGCAAATGGCCTCACAGCCCTCGCAAAGCAGGTCGTGACCATACACGTCAACGCCGTGCTCGGAACCCCAGGAGCGCATCTCGGCAACACCAGAAGCACCGCCACGACCCAGCCTAAAGTCACTGCCAACGCGAATCGATCGAATGTCGACCAGACGCGACACCAGCGAGAGAAAATCAACATGGTCAAGCGCCGCAACCTCAGGCGTAAAGGGAACGGCCACCACCGCATCGACCCCGGTTTGAGCCAAGGCATGCAGACGGTCGGCCGTCGTCATCAATTTTTGAGCGGGCGAAGGGCTCACCACAACGTCCGGGTCGGGATCGAAGGTAACCACGACCGCCTTACAGCCATGGGCACGGGCATCACGGACAAGCGCTTCGATGAGTTCCTGGTGTCCACGGTGAACGCCGTCGAACACGCCAATGGCGATTGAAGCGGCACCCAAGTGCTCACACTCATCAAACGTATCGGCAGCAACGATGCGAGCCTCGTCCGACTCGCCCGCGAAAAAGACACGCGCGAGCTCGCGAGCGGACAACATCATCGAACACCGCCGATTGCCTGCGGAAACACGTGCTCCATGACAAAGCGGCCGCCCTCAATGCGGGCGAGCGCCTTGAGTCCCCCATCGAGCACCAACGCAAACGGCGCCTTCGAGGAATCGAAATCGGCAAGCGCACGCTCAACGGGAATGCGTCGGCCGCAGAGCAGGTCGTCGGCAAGATTGCCCGGCAAGTCAACACGTGTGGCGCCCAGGGCCGCAATGGGATCCAGGGCAAAGCCAGCCGCGGACTCGGGAGAAAGCTCCTCGACCGCATGACAAGCGCCAATGGAAACAACACCGGAAGCCGTGCGGCGCAGCGCGGAAATATGCGCGGCGCTATCGCAAGCGTGGCCCAGGTCGCGAGCGAGCGCACGGATATAGGTGCCCTTGCTCACCGAGAACGCCACGGTCCACACACACGTATCACCTTCGCCGCCCACGGCGATCAGGTCGGCGGCATAGACCTCGACGGGGCGCGGAGGTAGGTCCACCGCATTGCCCTCGCGAGCAGACTTGTAGGCGCGAACGCCATTGACCGAGATAGCAGAAAACGCCGGCGGCACCTGCATCTGCGGGCCCAGCATGGCGGCCAAGCGCTCACGAGCATAGGCAGGATCGCGGAGCTCGTTGGCAACAGCCACCGTGCGGACCGCCTCGCCCTCCGCATCATCGGTATTGGTCTCGGCGCCAAACGAGATGTCGGCGACATAGCTTTTGGTATCGAGGGTTAGCATGCCCAGCAGACGAGTAGCCTGGCCCACGCCCACCACCATGACGCCGGATGCCATGGGGTCGAGCGTGCCGGCATGGCCGACGCGCCGCTCATGGAGGGCGCGTCGGCATTGCGAGACCACATCGTGGGACGTGCAGCCCACCGGCTTATCGACGGCGAGCAGCATATTCAGTTGAGAAGGCGTACGACGAGCCATGTACCATCCAAAAAGTTAAAGCTCGACGGTCACCGAAGCGGGATCCTCCCCCACCAGCTCGGCCAGCATGGGAAGTGCCACGGCGAGCGTCTCGCGAATTGTTCCGTTGTTGGAAAAGCCGGCGGCGGCATGATGCCCGCCACCGCCAAAGTTGGCAGCGATCTCGGACACATCGAGGTCACCCTTGGAGCGCAGGTTGCCGCGCACCTTGGTATCGTCCTCAATGCCCTTCAGGAACAGACAGACCTCGACGCCCATCACCGAACGCACCACATCGACCAGACCGTCACATTCATCCGAGGTGACGCCGCAGGCCTCAAGGTCGCTCTGGAAAGCATAGCTATACGCCACGCGCCCGTGCGCGACCGTCTTGATACGGCCCATGACAATGGACTTGAGGTGCAAAAACTCGACGCGCATGCTCTGATAGACCTCGAGTGCGACACGAGCCGGATTGGCGCCATGCGCCACCAGACGCGAAGCAGCATGGAACGCGGCAGCATCGGCGTTCTGGTACTGGAAACGACCGGTGTCGGTCACCAAGCCGCACAGCAAGCAGGTCGCGACGCCGTCACGTGCGACAATGCCGCAATTGTCCAAGAAACGGTCGATGATCATGGCGCAGGCCGCGGCATCGACGCGCCTCAGACTGAGCTCGGCAAACTCCTCGCGCGCCGGATGATGATCGAAGCACACCACATGCTTGGAGCGACGAAGCACCTCGGCAGAATTATTGAGGCGCTCGACGACCGGTACGTCCACCGAGATGAACAGGTCAGGATTGCCGGCGTACGCAGATGCCGGCACCAGGCGATCGGAGCCTTCCATAAAGCGGTAGATACGCGGAACCGGGTCATCGTCTGCCAGCAGCAGCGCAATGTCCTTGTTGGGGAAAAACTTCATGAGCGAAAGGCCCAGACCCAATACGGAGCCCAAGGCGTCGCCATCGGGAGAAGTATGTCCCGAAATCGCAATGGAGGACGCACCCTCAATGAGCTCGAGGATGCGTCGCTGAATATCTGCAGACTCGCACGAGGCGAGGTCGGCGGAATTAGTCATCTAAAGCTGCCTCCTGGGCGGCATCCGCTATCGGATAGCCGTCCTCGTCCTTTTCGATCGCAAGCGTGGCGGGAACGTTTTCCAGCGCACGCGTGATGCGCTCGGCCTCATCGGTCGAGCGATCGATGCGAAAATCGAGCTCGGGCGTAACACGCCAATCGAGCGAGCGAGCCAACAGGCTGCGAATACGGCCCTTAGCGCTAGCGAGCGCCTCCATGACCTCGTCGTAGCGGCTCGCATCGCACGACACGTACACGCGCGCGAACGAACGGTCCACCGCGACTTCGACCGCGGTCAAAGTAACCAGGTCGAGACGCGGATCGGAAACCTCAAAGAGCAGGATATAACCGAGCTTCTCGCGAAGCTGCTCGCCCAGTCGGCGGGTTGCCTGCGTTTGCTTCATAGCGCTACCCCCTACTCGGTACGGGCAACCTGGTCGATACGGTAACCCTCGATCTGGTCACCGGGCTTGATGTCCTGGAAGTTCTCCAGGCCAATACCGCCCTCGGAACCGCTCTTGAGGCTCTTGGCCTCGTCCTTGTAGTGGCGCATCGAGGCGATCTTGCCGTTGAAGACCACGATGCCGTCACGCACCAGACGCACGGAATCGGTCGCGGCGATCTCGCCCTCCTCGACGCGGACACCGGCGGCGATACCGACTTTGGGCACCTTGAAGGTGTCCAGGACGGTCGCGGTACCCGTGGCGACCTCGACCTCGGTGGGCTTGAGCATGCCGATACGGGCGGCGTCGAGCTCCTCGAGGCACTTGTAGATGACGTCGTAGCAACGGATCTCGACGCCCTCGCGCTCGGCGGCGGAGCGAGCCTTACCGTCGGGACGGACGCCAAAGCCGATGATGATGGCGTTGGAGGCGTCGGCCAGGACGACGTCGGTCTCGTTGATGGCGCCGACAGCGGAGTGGATCGTGTTGATGCGGACCTCGGACTGATCCATCTTGTCGAGCGAGTCCTGAAGAGCCTCGATGGAACCCTGGACGTCGGCCTTGATGATCAGGTTGAGCTCCTTGACCTCAGCGTCGGCGATGGTCTCGAAGAGGTTCTCGAGCGTGACGTGCTTCACGCGGCTCTGCTCCTCGATACGGGCCTTCAGCGAACGCTCGTCGGCCAGGGCGCGTGCCTCGCGCTCGTCCTCGAACACGCGGAACTCGTCGCCGGCGTTGGGCACGGATTGCAGACCCAGGATCTCGACGGCGTCGGAGGGACCGGCCTCGGTGACGGCGTTGCCCTTGGGATCGAGCATGGCGCGGACGCGGCCGTAGGTAAGGCCGGCGACCAGCGTATCGCCCACGTGCAGGGTACCGCGGGTCACCAGCACGGTAGCGACCGAACCGCGGCCCTTGTCGAGCTTAGCCTCGAGGACGTTACCGGAGGCAAAGGTGTCGGGGTTGGCCTTGAGCTCGAGCACGTCGGCCTGGAGCAGCACGGTCTCGAGCAGGTCGTCGATACCGATCTTCTGCTTGGCCGAGATGTTGACGAACATGTTCTGTCCGCCCCACTCCTCGGGGATGATGCCGTACTCGGTGAGCTCCTGGCGCACGCGGTCGGGGTTAGCGCCCGGCTTATCGATCTTGTTGACGGCGACGACGATGGGTACGCCGGCGGCCTTGGCGTGGTTGATCGACTCGATGGTCTGAGGCATGACGCCGTCGTCGGCAGCCACGATCAGGATGACGATGTCGGTCATCTTGGCGCCGCGGGCACGCATGGCCGTAAAGGTGGCGTGGCCCGGGGTATCGATGAAGGTGATCTTGCGGTCGTTGATCATGACCTGCGAAGCGCCGATGGCCTGCGTAATGCCGCCCGCCTCGCCGGCAGCAACGCCGGTGTGACGGATGGCGTCGAGCAGCGACGTCTTGCCGTGGTCGACGTGGCCCATGACGGTGACGACCGGGGCGCGCGGCTTAAGGTCGGCGGGATCGTCGTAGAACGAGAAGGTGTTCTCCTCCTCGGGGGTGATGATCTTAATCTGACGGCCCAGGTCGTCGGCAACGAGCTCGACAAGGTCGTCGGACATGGACTGCGTCATGGTGAGCGGCGTACCCAGCAGAAACAGGCGCTTGATGATGTCGTTGGCGGGAACGTCGAGCGCCTCGGCGAGCTCCTGGACGGTAACGCCCTGGGAGACCTTGATGGCGTCGAGGTCCTCGGGGTTCACGCCCTGGGCCAGCGCCTCCTCTATCTTGCGCTCCTCCTGAGCCTTGGCAGCCTCGCGCTCGCGCTTCTCCTTGCGCTTCTTGCGGCGACCGGTGGACTCGCGAGAGGCCTCCTCGACGGCGGCACGAGCCTCCTCGAGCACCTTCTCGCGGCTGTACTCCTCGGCCTCGCGAGCCATACGGCTGTAGTGGTCCTCTTCGTTGTTGTGACCGCCCTTACGCTTCTTGCCCTTACCCTGCTTATCGGGGTTGGGGAAGTCCATGCCGGCAGCGACGTTGTTGCTGGCGTTGGTGCGATGGCTGTGCGAACGGCTCTCGGAGGCGTTGCGCTCGGAGTTGTTGTCGGATGCGTTACGATCGTTACGACGGCCACCGCGGCGGTCGTTGTTGCCGCCACGACGGTTACCGCGCTCGGCGGCGCGCTCGGCCTTGGCCTTGTCCTCGGCGTCCTTCTTCTCCTTGAGCACAGTCTCCTGTGCGGCGATCTGGTCAAGCAGCGAACGGAAGCGCGAACCGGAGTCGGAAGCGGGGACGGCGCGGCGCTGGGCCTCGCGGGCAGCCTCCTCCTTCTCGCGGGCAAGGCGCTCCTGCTCGGCCTTCTTCTTGGCCTCGGCCTCGGCACGGGCGGCCTCCTCGGCAGCCTGGGCGGCGGCGAACTGGCGGCGCTCCTCCTCGCGTGCCTTCTCGGCGGCGATGCGCTCGCGCTCGGCCTCGGCAGCGCGCGCTGCCTCCTCGGCGGCGGCTGCCTCCTCCTCGGCCTGCTTGGCGGCCTCTACTTCCTGGGCGCGGGCCTCGATCACCGAGGCGAGCTGCTTGCGGACCATGGCGACGTAGGCATCCTCCAGGGCGGAGGAAGCGGACTTAGCGGGAATCTTCATTTCGGCGAGATGACCCATCAGTTCCTTGGAGGTCATGCCGAACTCTTTGGCCAGGGTGGACACACGGACTTTTGCCATATGACTTCACCTACCCTTTCTGGCACCTTGGGTGCCTAGAGACTGAACGAGCGTGGGAGATGCGCCGGGACCCGCCCGACGCGACCGCGCGCTAGATCAGGTCCTCCGCATCATCGAAGGCGTCGGTGTCGTGAACACCGCAGAAACGGGAGCCCGGACGGGCCTGGTTGCGGCACTGGATGCCGTCCTCGGACACGTACTCGCAGCGACGGACGTCCTCGTCCTCCTCGTCACCGATCAGGTCGGCGGCGGGCTCCTCGTGAACGGGAACGTTCTTGAGGATGTCGGCGGCAAGGGTCTCGGACTTGATGTCGATGTGCCAGCCGGTCAGGCGAGCGGCGAGGCGGGCGTTCTGACCCTCCTTGCCGATGGCGAGCGAAAGCTGGTCGTCGGGCACGATCACGCCGGCGTAGGCCTTCTCCTCGTCGATGAGGACGCGGGTGACCTTGGCGGGCGACAGGGCGTTGGCGACGTAGACGGCCGGATCGGCATCCCACAGGATGACGTCGACGCGCTCGCCACGGAGCTCGCCCACGACAGCGCGAACACGGCTGCCCTTGGGGCCGACGCAGGCGCCAACGGGATCCAGGCGATCGTCGAGCGAGTGGACGGCGACCTTGGAGCGCTGGCCGGGCTCGCGGGCGATCGACTTGATCTGGACGGTGCCCTCATAGATCTCGGGCACCTCCTGCTCAAACAGACGACGCATGAGCTCGGGGTGAGTGCGGGAGATGACAATCGGCGGACGACTGTGCTCGCCGCGAACCGGCTGCAGGGTGGAGTTGGGATCGCGAACGTCGATGATCACGGCCTTGATGTGCTGGTTGTGCAGATAGCGCTCGCCCATCGGACGCTCGTTGCGCTCGTTCTCGTAACGACGCTGGTCAAAATGCGGCAGCTCGGCCTCGACGCCATCGCGGATCTTGACGATCGTGAAGTCGGGCGTGGACTGCAGCACGGTACCGCTGATGAGGTCACCGATACGGCCGGAGAACTCCTCGTAGATCTGCTCGCGGGCGGAGTTGCGCACGATGGCGTTGATCTCGGCCTTGGCGTGCTGAGCGGCGATGCGGCTCGTGTTCTTGGGGGTAACGTCGATCTCCTCGAACTCGGTGAAGTTGCCCTCCTCGTCCATGGAATCGTCGATCGGCTCCAGACGGTAGACGTAGATCTTGCCGGTGGTGCGATCGATGGTCACCTTGGCGCCCCACTCAAGATGCAGGATCTCGGCATAGCTCTTGGCGAGCGACTGCTCCAGGCGGTCGATCAGGTAGAGCTGGTCGATGTGCTTCTCCTGGCAAAGCTCCATCAGGGCGGACATCATGTCGGATGCTGCCATCTTACTTTCCTTCCTTCGCGGGCTTGAAGTCATAGGTGGGCTTCAACTTGCACTTTTTAACATCAGAGAAATCGAGGGTGACGGACTCGCCGTCCTCGAGCTCGAGGGTCACGTTCGTCTCGGTGGCAGCGGCAATCTTGCCGGCGTACTTGCGACGGGCCTCGGTGGCGGTGGAGGTGAGCTCGCAGTTCTCGCCCACAAAGCGGGCAAAGTCGCACGGGCGGCGCAGCGGGCGCGCCATGCCCGGGCTCGACACCTCGAGCGTATAGCTCGAAGAGATGGGGTCGAGCTCCTCAATCACATCGCCGACCCACTTAGTGTTGGCCGTGACGTCGTTGAGCGACAGGCTCTGACCCTCGGCACCCTCGATACGCACGCGCACGCAGGGGGCCTTGGTGGCACCCACGAGCTCGACGTCGACGATGTCGACATCGTGCTGGGGAGCAACGGCCTCGAGCGCGTCGATGATCGCCTGCTCGGTCTTGGTCTTGACCATTGCGGCACCTCCATCCATACAAAAAAGAAGCGGGGCCGAAACCCCACTTCTTTCAATTACAACTTCATTTGCAAGCAAACTATACCAATAGCTGCAGAAACGTGCAAGCACAGTACGAATCTGCAGGTCAGCGTGCGCACAGCTTCTCCATAAGAATAGGACAATTGACCGAAGACACCTAGGCAGGTACATGCAAAACGAGGGACGACCCAATCGGATCGCCCCTCGTTTATTGCATGTCAGCTATGCGCGCAGCGCTTACTTGACCACCAGGTTGACCAGCTTGCCGGGCACGCAGATGGCCTTGACGACCGTCTTGCCCTCGAGCCACTTGGCGACGGCGGCCTCGGCGGCAGCCTGCATATCCTCATTGGAGGCATCGCGGGCAACGTCGACGCGGCCGCGGACCTTGCCGAGCACCTGGACCACGATCTGCACCGTGTCCTCAACGGACTCGGCCAGGTCGAACTCGGGCCAGGCGGCGGTGTAGGCGTTACCCTCGCAGCCGAGTGCCTCGTGCCACAGCTCGTCGGCCCAGAACGGACAGATGGGGGCAAGGACGCTCACGATATCCTTAGCCACGCCGTAGCACAGCGCCTTGTCGCGGGCGGTACCCTCGGTGGCGTTGAGATAGGCGCTCGCCGCGTTGACGAGCTCCATGACGGCCGAGATCGCGGTGTTGAACTGGCCGCGATCGAAGTCCTCGGTGCACTTGGCGATGGTGCGGTGACGCTCGCGATAGAGTTTCATCGCGACATCGTCGAGCGCGGACTTGTCAAAGGCCACGTTGGCGTCGCCGGACTGGACGAGCTGCCAAACGATACGCCAGGCGCGCTTGATGAAGCGGTTGGCGCCCTCAACGGCCTTGGGATCCCAGTCGAAGTCCTTCTCGGGCGGAGCGATAAACAGGATCGCCAAACGCATGGTGTCGGCGCCGTAGGGCTCGATGACTGAGCTCGGGGGCACGACATTGCCCTTGGACTTGGACATGGTGTCGCCGTTCTCGTCCTTGACCATGCCCTGGCACAGCAGGTTGGTAAAGGGCTCGTCCACGCTCAGCAGACCAAGATCGCGCAACGCCTTGGTAAAGAAGCGACTGTAGAGCAGGTGCAGAATGGCATGCTCGATGCCACCGATGTAGTTATCGACGGGCATCCAACGGTCGGCGGCTTCCTTGGAGAAGGGCAGCTCGGTGTTGTGCGGGTCGGTATAGCGCAGGTAATACCAGCTGGAGCAGGTGAAGGTGTCCATGGTATCGGTCTCGCGCTTGGCCGGGCGACCGCAGACCGGGCAGGTGGTCTCGTAGAACTCCTTGCACTCGGCGAGGGTCTCGCCTGCGCCCAGGTCCAGGTTCTCGGGCAGCGTCACCGGCAGCTGATCCTCGGGCACGGGCACGATGCCGCAGTGCTCGCAGTGGATGGCCGGGATGGGGTTGCCCCAATAGCGCTGACGGGAAATGAGCCAGTCGCGCAGACGGAACTCGACCTTGCGACGACCACAGCCCATGGCCTCGAGGTCGGCCACGATTGCAGCCTCGCCCTCGGAGTGCTTACCGCCGCGCATGCCGGTGTACTTGCCGGACTGGACGAGCGTGCCCTCGGCAGCGTGAGCGCAATCCCAGTCGACGGTCTCGGCATGGAAGGTATCGATGGTCTCGCCGCTGGCCTCGACGGCAGCGCGATCGTCATCGTCTAGGATGATCGGCACGATCGGCAGGTCGTACTTACGGGCAAACTCAAAGTCGCGCTGGTCGCTACAGGGAACGGCCATGACGGCACCGGTACCGTAGTCGGCAACGACATAATCGGCAACCCACACGGGGACCTTCTCGCCGTTGACGGGGTTTACCACATAGCGGCCCGTGAAGGCACCGTGCTTCTCGAGGGTGCCCTGGGCACGCTCGACGGCAGAGATATGCTTGGAGTCCTCGACGATCTTGGTGACGGCCTCCTCGTACTCCGTGCCCTCGACGAGCTCGTGCAGGCCGGCGTACTCGGGAGCCAGGACAAAGAAGGAAACGCCAAAAAGGGTATCGGCACGCGTGGTAAAGACGGTGATCTTGCCCTCGTCGCCCTCGATGGGCTCGCCATCCTGGTCGCACAGGGTAAAGTCGACCTCGGCGCCCTCGGAGCGACCGATCCAGTTGGCCTGCATCTGCTTGACGCGCTCGGGCCAGCCGGGGAGCTTCTCCAAGTCGTCGAGCAGCTCCTGAGAGTACTCGGTAATCTTGTAGTACCACTGCTCAAGGTCGCGCTTCTCGGGCTCGGTGCCACAGCGCCAGCACTTGCCCTCGGTAACCTGCTCGTTAGCCAGAACGGTCTTGCAGGTGGGGCACCAGTTGACCGGGTTCTTCTTGCGATAGACCAGGCCCTTTTCCCACATCTTCTCAAAGATCCACTGACCCCAGCGGTAGTAGTCGGGGCTGCAGGTCTTGACCATGCGATCCAGATCGTAGGAGAAGCCCATGCGCTTCATCGTGGCAAGCGCCTGGTCCATGTTCTTATACGTCCAGGCGGCAGCCTGCGTGTTGTGCTTGATGGCGGCGTTCTCGGCGGGCAGGCCAAAGGCGTCAAAGCCGATGGGATGCAGCACGTCAAAGCCGCGCATGCGGGCCTGACGGGCCATGGCATCACCGATGGTATAGTTGCGCGCGTGGCCCATATGCAGGTCGCCCGACGGATACGGGAACATCTCGAGCACGTACTTTTTGGGCTTGCTGTCGTCGGTGTCGACGGCAAAGAGGTTGGAGTCCTCCCAGGCCTTCATCCACCGGAACTCAATGGCCTGCGCGTCGTAGGCAGGAATCTCGTCCTTATGATCTGTGCAATCGCACATATCAGCTCCTTTAATCTTAGCTGGGGTCGGTCGGCTTAGCTTTATTCGCTACTGCGGACAGTCCTGCGCAAGACGAAGAGCACATTAAGTGCTCTTCTTTGCGTGCGGAACTTGTAGCAAACAAAGCCAAGCCGACCGACCCTAAGGTTAACTTGACTGATGATAGCAAATACGACAAGCGAGATGCCTGCGACTTGCATGCATCTCGCTTTATCTAAATAACGTGGTTGGGAATCAACCTTTGTTTGAAACTCGTTCTAGCACGAAAGGGTTTTCCAAGTGCCGCAAATTGCCATGAAAGAGGAGCGACGCGTACTTTGGTACGAGAGCGACGGTTTGAACGGCAAGGTGCGGTGCTTGGGAAAGCCGTTTAGCGGTAGCTGACGCTCTGCTGGGAGTCCTTGACCACTACGTCGTGGGCGCCGCCTTCGACGATGGAGGTAGAGCTTACCAGGGTCAGGCGTGCCTTTTCCTGGAGCTCGGGGATCGAGAGGGCACCGCAGTTGCACATCGTGGACTTGACCTTGTAGAGCGTTCCGCCCACGCCGTCCTTGAGGGAACCGGCGTAGGGAACGTAGGAGTCGACGCCCTCGACGAAGCTGAGCTTCGCGGCGCCGCCCAGGTCGTAGCGCTGCCAGTTGCGGGCACGCGCAGAACCCTCGCCCCAATACTCCTTCATGTACTGACCGTTCACGTTGACGCGCTCGGTCGGGCTCTCGTCAAAGCGGGCGAAGTAGCGGCCCAGCATCATAAAGTCGGCGCCCATGGCAAGGGCGAGCGTCATGTGGTAGTCGTAGACGATGCCGCCGTCGGAGCACACGGGCACGTAGACGCCGGTCTCCTCGTAGTACTCGTCGCGAGCACGGCAGACATCGATCAGCGCGGTGGCCTGGCCACGGCCGATACCCTTGGTCTCGCGGGTGATGCAGATGGAACCGCCGCCGATACCGACCTTGATGAAGTCGGCACCGCAGTCGGCCAGGAAGCGGAAGCCCTCGGCGTCGACAACGTTACCGGCACCGACCTTGACGTCCTCGCCGTAGTTGGCGCGGATCCACTCGATGGTGCGCTTCTGCCACTCGCTGAAGCCCTCGGAGGAGTCGATGCACAGGACATCGGCACCGGCCTCGATGAGCAGCGGCACGCGCTCGGCATAGTCGCGGGTGTTGATACCGGCGCCGACCATGTAGCGCTTGTCGCCGTCGAGCAGCTCGTTGGGGTTGGTCTTGTGGCTGTCGTAGTCCTTACGGAAAACGATGCCCATCAGGTGATCGTTGTCGTCGACGATGGGCAGGGCGTTGAGCTTGTTGTCCCAGATCACGTCGTTGGCAACCTTGAGGCTGATGTTCTTGTCGCCCACGATGAGCTGCTCACGCGGAGTCATGAACTCAGAGACCTTCGTCTGGTGGTCATCGCGACTGGGGCGATAGTCACGGCTGGTGACGATGCCCAGGAGCTTACCCTTGGGAGTGCCATCGTCGGTAACCGGCATGGTGGAGTGACCGGTCTTCTCCTTGAGCTCGATGACCTGCTCCATGGTCATGTCGGGGGTCAGCGTGGAATCGGACTGAACGAAGCCGGCCTTGTGATCCTTGACGGCCTTGACCATAGCGGCTTCGGACTCGGCGCTCTGGGAACCGTAAATGAAGGACAGGCCACCCTCGGTAGCGAGCGCGACACCCATATCGACGCCCGAGACGGACTGCATGATGGCGGAAACCATGGGGATGTTCAGGGTGATTGCCGGCTTCTCACCGCGCTTAAAGCGGGTTAGCGGCGTCTTAAGAGAGACGTTGTTGGGGATGCACTGCGAGGACGAGTAACCAGGGACCAGCAGATACTCCGAAAACGTGTGGGACTCACCGGGAAAGAACGTAGCCATGTTTCTCCTTTTTCCATGCGACCGGTCGGCTGCAGGCCTCGTAGGACCCAGCCCAACCTTGGGCGCCCAATACTGGGGAAGTATCTTAACGCACTTTGACTGCTACAATGCATGATTTAAGAAGAGCACACGAGGGTTTGACGCAGGCTTTGCGTTTACCCAGCAAACACTTTAGCGGAGAGACGTGGAGCGCATGGAGTACAAGACGACGGCAAAGTTGGTCATTCAGTCGTGCGACAAGGATCTGCCGGGCGTGTTCGGCCACGGCTGTGTCTTGCTGCTGCAGGGTATCGCCCGCGAGCACTCGCTCAACCGTGCTGCCAAGAGCATGGGCATGGCGTATTCCAAGGCCTGGCGCATCGTGAACGAGGCCGAAGGTCAGCTGGGCTGCAAGCTCATCGAGCGCGACGGCGCCCGCGGATCCACCCTCACCCCCGCCGGCGAGCGAGCCATAGCGGTCTACGAGGAGCTGCAGACCGACATCAACAACGTCATCGCCACCAAAGCTAACGACCTCATCGCCAGCATCAACCAAAGTAGCTAATTTGGGACGGGGCTTTTTAGCTACACAACCCCTTCTCATAAGTTGCGGTGAAATAGGGACTGTTTATGCTGTTAAAGCCGTAAATCAATCCATATTTCACCGCAACTTATGGAGTCGAGGATGATTTAGCTAGTTGCGAAGGGCGTTGTCTAGGGTTGACGCTACAACCAGTGGGTTGTCGGTGCCGGCAAAGAGGCGGATGGTACTCCCCTGTTTGCCGCGCGGGGCAGAGAGGCGTGTTGTTGGGCCGCCGGCAGGCGATGTGCGAAACTCCCCCGGCAAAGCGTTGAACAGCTCTCCCGCGCTACGCTCGATAAGGTGAAATTCAACTGCCGGGCCAAAACCATGCTCGAGAATTCCCGTTGCAACCTCATGGTCGGGATGCGAGCTCAGCCCGGGATAGCGCACGTTGTACACCATCTCGTTGGCGGCCAGATACTCGGCCAGCGCACGTGCGCGGTCAAAGTGAGCCTGCATGCGAGCGTCGAGCGAGTCGAACCCGCGCTCCAGCACACCGGCCTCGTCAGCAGGCATATCGTCAGCAGGCATATCAAGCTTGGCCAAGCCACAGCCCTCGAGCAGGGCATGCGCGCACTCAGCCGCGGCATCCACGCGATGGCGCTTGAGCTGCGAGCGCGCGGCCGATACGGCAACCAACTTGCGCGGAGCATCACCGGCGCATACACGATCGAGCGCCTCGAGCGACAGCGCGGCACCCAGCCGCAGCGAATCGCAGCCAAAAGCCGACGCCACCGTGTTATCCACCACAAACAGCGCGTGGGCCTCACGAGCAGCGCGGCCCAGAGCGCGCAGATCGGGCACACGCAGACCAAACCCGCCGATGGAGTTGACGAACCACCACAGGTGCGGCACCTCGGCATCAAACGAAGCATCAAAATCCTCAGACGCGGCGGCAAACGCCTCGGCGGACGGCGAGCCCACCAGCGCAACATCGCAGCCATCAAAGCCGCGTGCAAACGCTTCGGTAAAGTCATCCGCAAACGCTACCAAACGGTCGCCGGGGCGCACAATACCCAGCAGCGACAGAGCCGCCGGCACATGCGAGGCAGCAACAAGACGCGCCTCACGCGCGCCGGCCCTTGCAGCCCAGGCCTCTTCTAGGTGCTGTACATCCACACGGCACCGTCCCTTCATAAACAAAAACCCACGATGCGGGTGTTCCCCGCATCGTGGGCAACGGCTGCAGTATAGCGCCGATATGCGACGAATCACCTAGATGATGAGCGTGTGATAGGTCACGCACGCACCCGGAGCGTCAACGGTCACGCCATAGGCCTCGGGATAGATGCGCGTCGAGAACACGAGCGCGCCATCGTTCACAAACACCTCGACCGAAGAGGCATCGCCAACAATGCGCACGTTACGAACCTCGTCGACGGGCTCCCAGCGCACGGTACGACCGCAGCCGGCAGAAGCGCGACCCTCATCGGTAAATCGCATCTCAAAGCGCGCGGGCAGCTCGCCATTGGCGGGCACAAACGCCAGCTTCAGCTCGCCATCAACGGTCGCGGTAAACGCGTCGTCGACACCGTCAATAACAACGTCAAAGCAGGTATCGCCGTCAACCTCCAACGAGCCCGCCCCCACACGAACCGAGGCATAATGGCGCTCGATCTCGCGCGCCGGCTGCTGCAGCACTACGCCGCCGGCACCGGCTGTAAGCTCACGCGGCACCGTCATGCAGTGCTGCCAGCCGCACGCCACGGTAGGCGCGTTGCCATAGGTCGGCTCATCGGGCATGCCCATCCAGCCGATTAGAATATGGCGACCGTCCTCGGCCGTGAACTCCTGCGGAGCATAGAAGTCAAAACCAGCGTCCCACAGGCGGAATTCGCCCAGTTCATAGGCACCGTCACCACCGGTGATGTCGCCCGTTACAGGCATGTAGCCAGCAGCGTATACGTTGCCGCGGTTCCAACGACCGCCCTCGAGCCCCTGGGGAGAGAAAGACAGAAACCTTGCCGGTACACCGCCATCCGCCTCGAGCTCAAGGTATCCCGGGCACTCCCACATAAAGCCAAAACGCTCGGGCGTAGACACGCGGCTCTCGAGCTCCCAACTCAGCATATCGGCCGAGCCATACACCAGGATCTCGCCCACATCGCGCCCGGCACCCTCGCCGTGCATGACGCAAAATCGACTATCGACATGCGGCCCGTCCACGCGACGACGCGCGCCCAGCACCATGTGGTAACGCCCATCATCATCGCGCCACACCTTGGGGTCACGCACGTGGCAGGTCAAATCCTCGGGATATTCCTCGGAAGCCAGCACCACGCGCTTTTGGCTGAACTCCCGACCGGCAAGGCCATCAACGCTCTCGACATAAACAGTATCGGCGCGGCGGCCGGTATTGACGTAGTCGTACGTCCCGTCCGAATCGGAAAGCTTAACGTTGCCCGTATAAAGTACGCGAATGCGACCGTCCTCGGCAAGCGCGGAGCCCGAATACACGCCGTGGCAATCGAACGGCTCGTCGGGCAGCAGCGGGGCGCCAACGTAGTCCCACGTCATAAGATCGCGACTCGTCGCATGGCCCCAGGCCTTAACGCCGCCCTCGACATCAAACGGCGCATACTGAAAATAGGCATGGAACACGCCACCCGCCTGGCAAAGACCGTTGGGGTCGTTGAGCCAACCCGCCGGCGGCATAATATGGAAGCGTTGGCCATACGCGCCATGACCGCACTCAGAGGCGGCGGCGTCAACAGCGGCGACCAGCTTTGCAAGGTCGCGACCAAGTGCATTAGACATATCAAAGTCCTAACGGATCGAAAGTTACAAGGCACAAGAGATCGGCACCAGATACGGGAAACGCCCGCGAGCATACAACCCGCGGGCATCCCCTCAATCAAAAGCTCTTAGGCCTGCTCGGAAGCCTTGGGCTCGTCCTTGTACAGGACAAATGAGATAGCAAAGGAAACCAGCGCGGCGACCGCAAACATGATCGCGTACTGCACGGGCTGGGCCAGGCACAGCAGGATACCGAAGATACCGGTAACGCCCGTGCCGGAGGCAGCCAGCGAAGTGAGCGCGCAGACCAGGGCACCGCAACCGCCGCCGATGCAGCCGGCGACGAAGGGCTTAAAGAAGCGCAGGTTAACACCAAAGATGGCGGGCTCGGTAATACCCATGAAGGCGGACAGGGCCGAAGGAAGCGCCAGACCCTTGATCTTGGCATCGCGGGTCTTAAAGGCAACGGCGAGCGCGGCACCGCCCTGGGCGATGTTGGCGGCACTGGCGATGGGCAGCCAATAGGTCACGCCGTACTGGGCAAGCTGGCCCAGATCGATGGCGGTGTACATCTGGTGGATACCGGTAACGACCGTGGGGGCATAGAACAAGCCGACGATAAAGGAACCGATGCCGAAGGGCAGGGTCAGCAGGGCCTGGATCAGACCGAGGATGGCGTTCTCAGCCCAGACGAAGATGGGGCCGACGGCAACGAGGGTCACGAGCACGGTCACGAACACCGAGACGAGCGGAGTCACAAAGAGATCGAACATCTCGGGAACGATCTTGTGCAGGCGCTTCTCGAGGAAGGCGAGAATGGCACAAGCGATGACGATGGGGATCACATGACCCTGATAGCCGACCCACTCAAAGCTGTACACGCCGGGGATGACGGTGACCATGGTCTGCACGCTCTCGGAGGCAACCGTGTAGGCGCTCTGCAGCGAGGAGTTGATAAACGCACCGCCGACGACGGCACCCAGGTACGGGTTGGCGCCAAAGGCCTTAGCGGCGGAGTAACCGATCAGGATCTGCAGAATGCCAAAAGACGTGCCCGAGACCAGGTCGGCAATCTTATAAATAAAGTTATTGGTGTCGAGCGCGATAAAGCCGTTGGAGGCCATAAAGTTGAGGGCGCTCATAATGCCCAGCAGCAGGCCCGAGGCCACGATGGCGGGGATGATGGGGACAAAGACGTCGCCGAGCACCTTAATGGCACGCATAAAGATGTTCTGCTGCTGCGCCGCTGCCTCCTTGACCTCGGCCTTGGTGGCAGCCTCGACGCCGCTGAGCGCAATGAACTCGTCGTAGACCTTGTTGACGGTGCCAGTGCCAAAAATAATCTGGAGCTGGCCCTGGGCCTCAAAGACGCCCTTGGCGCCGTCGATATTCTCGAGGGCCTCCTTGTCGACCTTGGCGTTATCGGCAATCACAAGGCGCAGACGCGTGGCACAGTGTGCGGCCGAAACAACGTTGCCGGCGCCACCGATGTTGTCGAGCACCTCTTGGGCTGATTTGCGGTAGTCCATGACTTCCCTTTCCTCCAACGGGCGCATCTGCACCCGGCCATCTTTGACACTTATACTGTAATCGTTTTCAGTTTCATATGTCTGCAATCGTTTTCACAGTAGGGTGAACGGTAGGAAAAAGCCGGCAAAAGGTAGTTTTAGGACAAAAAACAGGGGCTCAAAGGCAGGCAGACGCGTCCAAGGCCTAGACATTCATGAGCTGATGCCCAAGTTTGAGCGTCTTGAGACCGCTCTCCCCCTCCTCGCCATCGAGTGCGTCGAGCAGCATATTGGTCGCCTCGACGCCGCTGGTCAGGTAGCCGTAATGCACGGTGGGAATGCCGCCCGTCAGCGCGCTCAAAAATGCGTTGTCGCCAAAACCGCTCACGCGGTGCACGCCCTCGCCCATACCGCGCACCTCGTCAAGCGCGCGCAAGGCGCCCGCCGCCATGGTGTCGGTCGCGCAGGCGATAAACGAAACATCGGGCACTTCGCCCAGCAGCTCGCGCGACGCACGATAGCCGGAATCGAGGGTAAAGGACCCGCGGCGAATCAGCTCGGGATCGAGCGCAACACCCGCGGCGCGTAAGCCCGCTTCAAAACCACGACGACGGTCGTAACCGGCGGCACGGTCTTCCTCGGTAACACCGATATAGGCAATCTTGCCCTCAACATGCTTCGCGAGCGCCTGGCCCAGCTCAAAGGCGGCCTCGTAATCGTCATGGTAGACGCAAGCCGCGCCCTCGACGTTTTGACCGATCAGCACAATGGGCACACGGCAAGACGCAATGGCCGCACGATGTTCGTCGGTGATCATGGTCGCCACGAGCACGATGCCATCGACCGGGTGGTTCTGGAACAGGTCGAGATACTCGAGCTCACGCTCGGCCACGTTATCAGTATTCGCGAGCAGCATCTGGTAGCCACGGCGACCGAGCACCTGGCCAATACCGGCGGTAATGCGGCTCACGGATTCCGAGTTAATCTTAGGCACGATGACGCCGATGAGCTTGGTGGAACCGGTGCGCAGCGCGCGAGCCTGACTAGATCGCACGTATCCGGTCAGCTCAATCGCCTGCTTAATGCGCTCGGCCTTGTCCGCCGAGATATATCCACCGTTGAGGTAGCGCGAGACCGCGGCGCTCGAAACGCCAGCCAACTCGGCCACATCTTTCATCTTTACCACGAGCACCCCTGTCATTGAAATCGCTTTCACCATGATACCCGTGACGCCGCTTCGGATAAATCAATATCACCCAGGTCGAGCAAACGTCAGCGAGCGGGCAGCTGCCGTGGCGAGGTGCCGCGAAAGAGGAGCGAAGCGTACTTCATGTACGCGAGCGACGGTTTGAGCGGCAGATCGCCCGGCAGATGCCCGCGCAGCGTCGAGCGGTCCGGCGTTCGTTAGAACGCCGGAACATAGTTATCCATGATACTCGCCGTTGTACTGGATGAGGGTCAGGTCCTCAACGCCATCGAGCGTGCGAATCGCGTCGGCATAGGGCATGTCCACGCCGTCCGAGAATACCTCCACGGCCATCTCGACTTTGTCGCCGCGCATAGTCTTGGACTTAACGGTGAACTTGGTGCGCCCAAATGCACGCACGATATCGTCGCCGGTGGTCTGGCCCGTGTAGTGAATGACCATCATGTACACGCGCGACTTGTCCTGGTGGCTCGCAAAGCCGGCGATCATCGCCACGATGACCACCGCCGTCAGCCCCACGAGCGCGTACATGCCGGCGCCCGCTGTAATGCCCGTGGTAATGGCCCAGAACAGATACAACAGGTCGAGCGGGTCCTTGACCGCCGTACGGTAACGCACGATCGACAAAGCGCCCACCATACCGAGCGAGATGACCACGTTGGTCGAGATAGCGAGCGTCACCATGCAGGTAAGCACGCACATGCCCACGAGCGTCACGGCAAAGCTGCGCGAGTACACCACGCCCGTAAAGAAACGCTTGTACACGTGGTAGATCAAAATGCCCATGACCAGCGCCACGAGCAGCGACAGTCCGATCTTGGCAGGGTCGACCTGACCAAACGCCTCCAGTACGGAGTTCTTAAAAAAGTCCCTGGTGCTCATGGTCTAAATATCCCCTCGGTTCCCAAAATCCGATTCCCAGTAATTAAATCCGCGCAGGTAGGCGGTCTTGTCATAACACAGGCAGTACTTAGAGACCGCCGTGAGTTCGGCCGCGCCCGGCGGCACCATATCGCGCACCAGCTGCGGGCAAAACTCCGTAAACTTGACCTCCATCACCAGCTTGCCGGGCTCCAGGACCGGCAACGCGGGCAGCGTCGCGTCAAAGATATCGAAGCTTCCCACCGCGGCACGCACGTTCATGTCAAACGTAATGCGCACGGTGCCCTCATCCATCACCCACGGCTCGCGCTCGTAGTCCACGATGGTCCGCGGCCGCATCATGTTGCAGATGCACTCGATGTAGAACTCGCGACAGAGCGGATAGGTGCTCCTCAGCAAAAAGCCGTAGTCGCCAGCCAAAATCTGCTCAAACTCGCCGCGCGTAAGCGGCGCGTCCTCCTTGTAGATCCAGCTGCCGTACTTCTTTTTGCGCTCAAGCTTAATCACCTTGTCGCTGCCGTTATAGATGCGCACGCGATACTTTTTGCGCATGAGAATGCCGGCGTCTTTTTCCTCGTAGGCCGAGTTGCAGTAGTCGTCAAAATACAGGCTGCGAATGGTGTAACCGCCCGCCCGCGCATGCTTGTCCAGTTTAAAAACCGGCGCCATGCGACAGGCAAGCGCGGCGTGCTCGCCCTCGTTAATGAGATATTTGAGCTCATGGCGGTAACGCTCCTGCGTGGCACGCACAGGCGGAGCCGCCAAGCGCTCAAGCAGCGCGCTAGCCCTCCTCATACGTGTCCTCCACGACCTTACCGTCGTCTTGTACGTAAAAACACTTCATGCCGTACTGTTTACCATCGTCGGTAACGTAATAGTCAAACGCATCTTGCGTATAGCCGTCGGAGTTGGTGGCGCGCACGCGTGCAAAATACTGACCGGCATCGGGTGCATCGCAGGTCACCTCGGGAAGCAGCACGTCCTCGGCCTTAAAGACCACGTCGCTTATGGCATAGTCGCGCGCAAGCTCTACGGTGTAGCGAATGTCGCGCGCCTCAAAGTCGTAGGACGCATCCCAGTTAATGCGCAGTTTACCGTTATCGATCTGCGGCACGCCGATGTAGAACGGCATGGGCTTTTTAAAACTCTCGCGAAAGCTCTTGTAGTTCTCCTCGATCTCGGAGGGAATCGCCGCGACGATCTGCTCGTATTGGTCCTTGGTGACAGGCAGATTGTCGATATCGGGCGAAGCAAAGACCAGGGATTCAGTCACCTCGCGGTAGTGCTTGATCATCTTGGCCAGACGTTCCTCGGTCAAATACGAGCGCAAGTCCTTGACGGCACGGTCGAGTTCGCTGCGGAACGACTTGCTACGCAGCGCACGATTGAACAGTGCGTTGCCCCAGTAGTTGCTTGCGCCGCGCTCCCAGCTCGCGTAGTCCGAAAACCCGGTAAGAGAAAGCTCCAGCTTACGCAGCATGCCATCGTTGTCCCAATCTAAAAAGAACCAGGTATTTGAGTTGAGCGGGCTGTACAGATAGCAGTTACGGTTCTGCGTATCGCAGTTGCCGGTCAGAATCTGAAACGCAAGCCAATAGACCAAATTCTCGGTATCAAAGTAGGTGTCGAGCACGTTATCGATCTTTTGCGATTCGTCGTTGAGCGCATCGAGCATCTCGATGAGCTTGGTGTGGTCCGTATCGCCCTTAATCTCGAGCATGCCCTCAAAGTTTGCCTGATTGTAGTCGGGATCATCGGCAAGCTTAATGGTGTCCTCGTAGCGATGGAAATCGAAGTTGTTCACCTTGTACAGGTGTCCGTTCTTATCCAAGCCATGTGCCTTAAGTGCCGTTTTGTTGAGCTGCTCCACCTGCGTAAACAGGCCGTAGTCCTCAAAGGTGTCGTTGGACTTTTCGGTCTGATCGCACACCCACAGATGCACAAACTGCGTGCGCAGGCCCATCATCTGGGGAATCCCGCGGATAAGATCGTAGGCCATCTTGTTGCGAAAACGCATACCCTCGCCCATGTGCTTGTTGAGCGCAATCGCGCGCTGTTGGCGCCAGCTGCCCTTGCCCTTTTTGAGCTCCACCTTGTAATTCTTTTGCGAGTTCATGCTCGACGTCTGGCCGCGCACCTGCACGGTAGCATTGGGCGCTTCCTCGCCATAGCCAACCTCGCCGGCCTCCGGGCCCTCTTCGTCGCCCGGCTGCAACAGGCCCATAACCTGATAGCGCGTCACGCCCATGTCGGCATAGTCATACACCGAGTACGTGTTGATCTCGGCCCAGCTGTGGTCGGTGTTCTCGGAGCTGTTGCCGCGCGAGACCGTCAGGTACATGGTCACAATGCCCGAGTCGTCGTAGACCCCGTAGAGCTCGTCCTTGTCGCGCAGGTGTTTGGCCTTATTCGAGGCCTCAGCCTTTTTAATCTTGTCCTGCTTTTTGACCTTTTTAGTCGAGGATTCGTCCTGAGACGAACAGCCCGAAAGCAACAGCGCGCCGGCAGCCGCCTCGATCAGGCAGCGGCGAGACATCAACTTATCGATCATCAGAACCTCCCCAATGTTTTTGATACAGGCGAACCACCATACGTTCAAACGCACTGCGCGGCTCACCGCCCGCGCGCTTGTCCTCGTAGCATTGCTCAACACGGTCGAGCACCCGGCCAAGTTCGGTAAACCAGCCCGTCTTGTCGGTCGCCACAATGGGCTGCTGGCTCAGGATACGATACGGCAAGTTGGCGGTATAGGTATCGAGCCGCAGCAGCGCCACGATAAAAAACACCGCCGCACCCAACAAAAAGCCAAAGCCGTAAAACTGCTGCGGCAAAAGCAACGACACGGCAGTCGCCAGCCCGGCCACACCGGCAAACAACCCCGAGGCCAACACGGCCCCCTTGTAGTCGGTAAAGTAAAGCAAGATGAGCATCACCGTATTGCCCACGGCATACAGGCCATAGCCCACGCACAGCGTGCGAAAATACCCATGCATCAGGTTGTTAAAGCCCAGCGGCAGGGCCGAGAGCACCGTGGTCTCGAGCGAGATGACCGCCGCGGTCACAAACAACTGTTTGAGCGCGCAAAAGCGCAGTTCGCTGTTGAGCGTGGAGAGCATCCCCTCCTCTGCCACCACAATGTCGCCCACCACGCCGCCGTCGTTGAACAGGCTGTAGTAGTCGCGATAGCGCGGATAGAAATTGACCTCGACCGAGACCACAAAGTTGACGGTCGTGACCAGGATCGTCAAAAACGCGATGAGCGCCGGCACATCGTAGTAGGGCGCGCCATAAAACAAGCCCTTGACCTGCACGCCAATGGGACCGGCCCAAATAATCACCAGGTGCGCAAAGAGTCCCAGATTGGTTAACAGACCCGTGAGCGCCAGCGGCATAAACTGATCGAGCCACTGCAAAAAGGGCCAGGGGCTGCGGTCGCTCTGAGGAAAATACCGGTACAGCAGTACCACGTCCCAGGCGAGCATGACGCCGTAGCCCAGAGCAATTGACGCCAACAGGCCCTCGACCGGCGGCAGTCCCAGCGCCAGCGCGGCCAGGGCGCACAGGCACGCCACGCCAATGGCGGCCGCAAAGCTGCAAAGGATGCCGCGGTAATCCTTGATGGCCGTGAGGTAACTCATGCCGTTCCAGTTGACGATCATAATGTTAAACAGCCACAGGCACAGCAGTCCCTGCAGCAGCGTGGCGCCCGAGAACAGCAAAAAGACGCCGTAGAGCACGGTGCCCGCAACGAGCATGATGGCATTAGACCCCCAAAACGAAGGCAGGATCTCATCCTCGCGCTCGGCAAAGAGCATGTCGGCCAAAAAGCGCGTGACCGGCATAGAGAAAAAACTCGTGAGCGTGAGCGACGCCAGCAGCGTATAGGTCACCATGCACACCAGCAAGTCCTGGTTGGCTCGGCCCACGCCCCACAGACCGCACAGCACCAAGATACCCACCTGGAGCAGCACGCCCAACAGCATGGGGCCCGTGCACACAATGCCGGCGTAGCCGTAAGCGCGCATCGTGGCAAACAGACCCTTACGCCTAAACAGGCGCTTGAGCTCAAAACCGATTCCGGCCACCGGCTACTCCCCCTCTCTGGGCAGGTTAAACGCACGCGCCGTCTCGTCGTACAGCGCGCGATAGTTGGCGAGCATCTGCTCGTGCAAGAAGTACGTGGCAACGCGACGCTGGCCGCGCTCCCCCATCTCAATGCGACGAGCGCGGCTTGTGCACATGCGTTCCATGGCATCGGCCAAGCCCTTGCGATGCATTGGCGGCGTCACAAAACCCGCCACGCCAAAGTCGTCGCCCGGGGCGCCTTCGAGAAGCTCGCGACAGCAGCCCACCTCAGTCGTCACGCAGGGACGGCGCGCTGCAAGCGACTCCAGCACGCTGAGCGGCTGGCCCTCGGAGATGCTCGTCAAAATGGTAAAGTCGAGCTTTTCCATGTACTCGACCACGTTGACGCGGCCGGTAAAGATCAGGTCGCGCACGCCCAGGGTTTCGACCAGCGCGTGGCACTCGGCGCCGTACTCCTCGTCGTCCACGCCACCCATGATGTGCAGGCGCACCTTGGGCAGGCGCTCGTGCAGCTCAAAGAAGGCATAAATCATGGTCTTGACATCCTTGATGGGCGCCAGGCGCACCACCGCGCCAATGTCCACCCAGCCGTCATCGGGCTTTAAGGGAATATCCTTAAAGCGATCGAACTGGATGCCGTTGGGGATGACCAGGCATTTGTCCGCATCGCAGCCCATATCAATCTGCGTCTTGCGGGCGTTGTGAAACAGGCTCGTCACGCGAAAGGCGCGACGGTAGATCTCCTCCGAAAGCAGGTAGAAAAAGCGAATCCAGCGGTCCTTAAACGACGGCACCACCCAATCGGCGCGAATGATCTCTTCCTCGCGCTCGCGGGTATAGATGCCATGCTCGGTCAGCAGCACCGGCGCATGGTGAACGCTTGAGCCCAGGCAGGCGAGCAGGCCACCGTAGCCGGTCGAGATGGCATGGTACACATCGGCCACCGGCACCTCGCTGCCCAACAGGTAGAGCACGGGCAGCAACATGGAGCGCATGGTGTGGAATGCATCGGCAAAGGGCGTGTAGGGATACTCGGCCAGGCACACATCGCGAAAGATATCCATAAACGTGCGGCTCTGCAAAAACGAGAGCGGATGCACGCGACGGCGGTGGAAGATATCGAATAACACGTCCCAGTCCGGATTGGAGAGCGACACCAGACGGCGTAGCGCCTCGCGCTCACGGTCGTTAAAACTGGCTTCGTGCTGCTCGCCCGAAAGCCGCAGGGCATCGTCCAGGAACACCTCGTGCACCTCGACCACGTTGCTGGGCAGCTCGTAGACAAATTTGCCGCGGTCGGCAGCATGCGCGCCAATCACCCACAGCACGAACTCGTGCTCGGGCATGGCCTGGATATAGCCATGCATCCAGGTAGATACGCCGCCGTGCACATAGGGGTAGCAACCCTCGAGTACCAAGCAGATTCTCATCTGTCGCCACCCTCCTTGCGCTCGATCGTCAGGGTCTTATCATTTGCCTTGAGCAGATACAGATTGCCCGTAAGGTGCGTTAGTTCGCCACCCGTCACCGCACCTGGCTCGCCATTATTGGCGCGGAACATGAGCCACGCCTCGTCGTGAAAATTGCCCAGACTGAGCGTCCAGGCATCCGCGCTGGTATCCATGCCCACCGTCACCGACGAAAAGCGCTGGATGGCGCCCGAGCATTCCGAGCCGGTCTGGCGACGCAGGCCGGGCGCAAACTTGGTAAGCCAGTCCAGGTAGTCGGTCAGGCCGCCCTTGTAGACCTCCCAGCCCTCCGTAGCGCCGCGATCGGGGTCCAAAAGGTCGTCCGGGTGCATAAAGTGCGTGCTTACGTAGTGCATGTTGAGCTCGGATACGGCAGCCAGGCGCATATAGGAATCGCCGACCATACCGCCCGAGACAATGCGCGGCTGCTCCACAATGCCATCGCTCGCCACGCCAAACTCCTGCACGTACGGCAGGTCGGTGCCATCCTCAAAATACGTACTGGCGATGGTCTTAATGCGCGGAACGTCGGTGCCGATAAGCTTGCGCGCTCGGGCCGAAAGGATATTCGACGGCGGCACGTAGACCGAGCCGTGCGCGTTGGGCAGCACCTCGTCCTGGAAAGCGATAAGCTCGTTGAGCGATGCGACAAGCGTTTCCTTGTTCTTCCACGTCTTGTAGTCGTACAACGTGCCGTAGTCGGTGTCCCAGAGCGCAAGCGGCTGATGGTTGTAGCCGTGAAAGCCCAGCTCGCCGCCCATCTGAAGCAGCATGCCGCCAAAATAGCGGAACTGCGTGGTATCGGCCTGTCGCGCGGGCTCGGTCTGGTTGACCGCGTCCTCGTAGTTTTCGATCATCACGCCGGTATAGCGAATGCCATATTTTTGCGCGAGCTTTTGCAGATCGGGCCACCAGACCTTGGTGTAAAAATCGGCAATGGAAAGGCCGTAGTCACGCTTGATATAAGTACCATCGCCCGAGGGCACTGGAGTGGGTATGATGAATTGGACACCTAGTTAAGAGCGAAAGGTGTTCAAGATG